>JAHZGX010000032.1 GCA_019420585.1 Prevotellaceae bacterium | reverse complement strand
GAATACATGCCTGTCACGCATGGGGTCACGGGTTCGAGTCCCGTACGCACCGCACGCAAAAAGTGTTTTTCATGGTATTAGATTTTTAAGGTTTGAGAATCAAGGTCAGTGATGATATTGATTCTTTTTTTTATCCACAGAAAAGCATCCCCTATTTTTACACACGCAATTACAGGAACAAGGCAAGCCGCAGCATGCAAAAAGGTCACGTTTTCCAGTCATGCGGACTTGCGTATTGCTTTTTTTGCTAACTTTGCATCAAACAAGACAGGAAGGCGTACCTAACCCAAGGGGAGGCGCTCCTCACAACACCCAAAAACAAACAAGACCACAAACATGACACTGCAAGGCACAAGACGCAAAGCATGCATGACGGCAGCATTACTGCTTTCATGTACAGGACTTTTAGCACAAGACATAAAGATACACAAGACTGACGGGACCACCGTAAAATTGTCCAGGAACGAAGTAGAGAGCATTGCATACGAAGACATTCCGCTATACGACACGCCACGCACGCAGACAGCCAACCTCACATTGGAACTCAGCACAGATTCGGCATGCTACCATCCCGGAGCCACCGTGCGGTTCAAGTACAAGGGCAGCCGTATTATCAATGCCTACGTACGTTACATGCACCTGGGAGAAGTGCTGCACGAAGAGGCACTGAAGGGCACCGAGTGGACATGGGAAACGCCACAGAAAGACTTCCAAGGCTACCTGGTTCAGGTATTCCAAAAGAATGCAGGCAGGGAAACAGTGCGAGGCACCATTGCAGTGGATGTGAGTTCAGACTGGAAGAGATTTCCCCGCTATGGGTTCGTGGCCGATTTCGGAAGCAGCAAGGACTCGGCCACGGTGGCGGCCGAAATGGACTGGCTGAACCGCTGCCATATCAACGGCGTGCAGTTCCAGGACTGGCATTACAAGCACCATTGGCCGTGGGGAGGCACCAAGGAAGGTACTCCCCTGGCCACCTATACCGACATCGCCAACCGCACCGTGCATACAAGCAGCGTGGAGAATTATATCAAGGCACAGCACCAAAGGGGCATGAAGAGCATGTTCTACAACTTGTGCTACGGTGCGCTTTCCGATGCAGTGGACGATGGGGTGTACCTCTCCAGTTTCCTCTACACCAACCAGGCACACACCACACGTGACAGACACCAACTGCCATCCTCATGGAAAAGCGACATCTATCTGGTAAACCCAGGACTTTCATCCTGGACTCTCTACATGAACAAACGCATTGCCGAGGTGTATGACCACCTGGACTTCGATGGGTTCCATATAGACCAACTGGGATACAGAGGCACGCTCTACAGCAGCAGCGGCACTCAGGTGGACATCCCGGCCGGCTTTGCAAAATTCATTAGAAGCGTAAAAGCCAAGTTCCCGCAGAAAAGACTGGTCATGAATGCCGTGAGCAGTTATGCAGCCAAGGAGATAGCAAGCACAAAGAAAGTTGATTTCCTCTACAACGAACTGTGGGACTCCGAGAAAAACTATGCCGACCTGCTCACCATCTTGGAGAACAACAGGAAATATGCAGGCGACTCGGTAAACACCGTCTTCGCCGCTTACATGAACTACAACCTCTCCGACACACAGTTCAACACGGCAGGCGTGCTGATGGCCGATGCGGTCATGTTTGCCCTGGGAGGCAGCCATTTGGAACTTGGAGGCGACCACATGCTCTGCCGAGAATACTTCCCCAACTCGTCACTCAGCATGAGCACCGCGCTCAAGACCCGCATTGTGTGGTATTACGACTTCCTGACTGCTTATCAGAACCTACTGCGCGATGGCGGCACAATCCGTACCGATGCCTCGCTCGTGCCCGTTGACACCTCTGGCAAGACCAGCATCAACGGATGGGCACCCCAACTGGGCAGCGTAACTTCCATAGCCCGTGAGAAAGAGGACTGCACCGTGCTGCACCTGCTGAACTTCACTGCGGCCAACAGCCTCAGTTGGCGGGACATGGACGGAACCATGCGCACCCCGTCCATGATATCCGACATACCCCTGAGCATGACCTTCAATCGCCCGGTAGAGCATGTATACGTGGCCAGTCCCGACCAGTTGGGCGGCGCCATGAATGAGTTGGACTTCCAGCAGCAGGACGGCACACTCACCTTCACACTGCCCTCGCTTACCTACTGGACAATGGTGGTCATCAAGTAGAGCAGGACACCTCCCCATACGACGGCAGCCCTCCCCCAAACACAGGGAAAGGGCTGCCGCCTTTTCTATTATTATGCTTCCGCTCCCTCCAGACATCAATCTTTGGGGAACGCGGCAATGAAAAGCCAACAAAGGTACGTCAGATGCTCAACAAGGCCAGCACATCAATGAGTTCCTTCTTTACCGGCTTGTCACTCTTGATGGCGTTGGAGAATGGCACATACACCACCTCGTCGTTCTTGATGCCCACCATCACGTTGCGCTGACCCTCCAAAATGGCTCTCACGGCTCCCACACCCAAGCGGCTGGCCAGCACACGGTCGCCTGCACTGGGACTTCCTCCACGCTGAAGATGCCCAAGTATGGACACACGCACGTCATATTCAGGATACTCCTTGCGCACACGCTCCGCATAGTACATGGCACCACACTTGGGACTCTCACTCACAAGGACGATGCTGCTAGACTTGCTCTTACGTATGCCGCGCCCTATGAAATGCTCCAACTGGTCGGCTCCGGTGCTGTCCTCGGGAATGATGGCCGCCTCGGCACCCGCTGCAATGGCACTGTTCTGAGCCAGGAAGCCTGCATCGCGGCCCATCACCTCCACAAAGAAGATGCGCTCATGACTGGTGGCAGTGTCTCGTATCTTGTCCACACACTCCATGATAGTATTGAGCGTGGTGTCATATCCTATGGTGCTGTCAGTTCCGTTGAGGTCATTGTCAATGGTGCCAGGCAGTCCGATACACGGCACATCAAACTCCTCGGCAAAGATGCGTGCGCCCGTAAGCGAACCGTTTCCGCCTATCACCACCAGAGCATCGATACCGCGCTTCTCCATGTTCTCGTAAGCACGCTGGCGGCCCTCCGGTGTCTCAAACTCACGGCTGCGGGCAGTCTTGAGTATAGTGCCGCCACGCTGTATGATGTTACTCACGTTTTCGGTGGTGAACTCCTGTATCTCATCGTTGATGAGCCCTTCATACCCACGGTAGATAGCCATCACTCTGAAGCCGTTGGCTATAGCCGCACGGGTCACCGCACGTATGGCCGCATTCATTCCGGGAGCATCACCTCCACTGGTCAGAATCCCGATGCAATTGATCTTTCTCATAGTTCCACTCTTGTTTGTTGTCTTTCCATGTTGCAAAAGTACGTAGTTTTCACGTAAGAAGCCGTTCCGCTTTTCCCTAATTTCTGTCCAAATTAACAACTTTTACGCAGTGGGGGGGCATCCATTTTCCCAATCAGCACACTTCCGCATCACACTTCTACCCTATTTGCAGAAGTCAGAGAGGTTTCCTTATATATATAATGTATGTTCCACAACAAGATACCTACAAACATGCCGATGAACTAAGAATGCACCAAGGAGGAAATACGGAAGACACTTTGCAACCAAAACCAACACCAAGCAAAACATTTTGCAATATATCTTTCAAGTATGTTTTACTTTTTGTAACTTTGCATCACAATAACCAACAAATAGTGTCAACAATGTGTGGAATAGTAGGTATATTTGACATAAGAGAACAGTCACCCGAGTTGCGCAAGAAAGCCCTGCGCATGAGTCAGAAGATTCGCCACCGCGGCCCCGACTGGAGCGGCATCTACTGCGGCAGCCATGCCATCCTGTGCCATGAGCGTCTGAGCATCGTGGATCCGCAGAGCGGGAAGCAGCCCCTCTACAGTCCCGACGGCAAGCAAGTGCTGGCCGTCAACGGAGAGATTTACAACCACCAAACCATACGCCAGGCCACCTCAGCCGGCTACGAATATCAGACAGGCAGCGACTGTGAGGTCATCCTGGCTCTCTATCGCGCCCACGGCATCCACTTCCTGGAACAACTGAGCGGCATCTTCGCCTTTGCCCTTTACGATGAGGAACGCAACGAGTACCTCATAGCACGCGACCCCATTGGCATCATCCCTCTCTACATTGGCCATGATGCCGATGGAAAGACCTACGTGGCCAGCGAACTGAAAGCACTGGAGGGATTCTGCGATGAGTATGAGCCTTTCCTGCCCGGCCACTACCTGTACAGCCGCGAGGGCGTGATGCACCGCTGGTACACCCGTGACTGGATGGAATACGATGCCGTGAAAGGCAACGGAGCCAACATCGACAGCCTGCGTGTGGGTTTGCAGGAGGCAGTAAAGCAGCAGATGATGAGCGACGTGCCTTACGGAGTGCTGCTGAGCGGAGGCCTGGACAGCAGCATCATCAGTGCCATAGCGCAGAAATATGCCGCCAAGCGCGTGGAGGACGGTGGCCAGACCGGAGCCTGGTGGCCCCGCCTGCACTCCTTTGCCGTGGGAATCAAGGGAGCTCCCGACCTGGAGAAGGCGCGCAAGGTGGCCGACCACATAGGCACCGTGCACCACGAAATCAATTACACCATACAGGAGGGACTGGATGCCATCAGGGATGTCATATATTTCACAGAGACCTACGATGTAACCACCGTGCGCGCCTCTACCCCCATGTATCTGCTGGCACGCGTCATCAAGAGCATGGGTATCAAGATGGTGCTCTCGGGTGAGGGTGCCGATGAGATATTCGGAGGCTATCTCTATTTCCACAAAGCCCCTTCAGCCAAGGCGTTCCACGAGGAAACCGTGCGCAAGTTGGGCAAGTTGCACTGGTATGACTGCCTGCGAGCCAACAAATCGCTCTCGGCTTGGGGCGTGGAGGGACGCGTGCCTTTCCTGGACCGCAACTTCCTGGACATCGCCATGAGCCTCAACCCAGAAGCCAAGATGTGCCCCGGAGAGGTGATGGAAAAAAGCATTCTGCGCCAGGCATTCTCCGACATGCTTCCAGAGGAAATAGCATGGCGGCAAAAGGAGCAGTTCTCAGACGGCGTGGGCTACAGTTGGATAGACACGCTCAAGAAAATTACCTCCGAACAGGTAAGCGATGAGCAGATGGCACACGCCGCAGAGCGGTTCCCCATCCATACACCTCTGTGCAAGGAAGAATATTTTTACCGCAGCATCTTCGAGGAACACTTCCCCAGCAAAAGCGCGGCCCTGAGCGTCAACCAAGAAGCCAGCGTGGCCTGCTCCACATCCATCGCCCTTGAGTGGGATGCCGCCTGGAAACAGATGAACGACCCCAGCGGCCGTGCCGTGGCCGGCGTTCACAGGCAGGCCTATTGAGTACACCGGCGGCTCACCGCTCCACCGGAACAACCGGACAAGACAAGCAGAACGAGTGGAAAACGGAGGACATACGAAAGTTTTTCACCGAATCTGTTGTGCAAACCGGAAAAAGGCACTACCTTTGCAACGCAAAAGAAGCAGGACAGGGGCATAGCCCAGCTGGT
Organism: Prevotellaceae bacterium; assembly: GCA_019420585.1. GTDB lineage: Bacteria > Bacteroidota > Bacteroidia > Bacteroidales > Bacteroidaceae > Physcousia. Next base: position 19,384 of record JAHZGX010000032.1, on the reverse strand, counting down.
TTAGAGCGCTGCAGTCACATTGCAGAGGTCATCGGTTCGAATCCGATTGTCCCTACTTCACTGCACCAACGATGCGGGCACGCTGTTTTAGCGTACCCGCATCGTCTTTTTATACCTGTCAAGGCAGTCCTGGCACGGAAATATCACGTAACTCCATCATTCTTTGAAGAAAACGCTTGGTCGACTTCTCAAAAAGGACTACCTTTGCACGCGAGTTAATTCACATTTTACTAATCATTTAATCTATCTGTATCTGTATGACAGATTACAAAAACATTGTCCCCGCTGAAGACTTCGACTGGGAAGCCTTCGAGAACGGTGGCAAAACAACATCAGACAGCCGCGAGGCACAGGAAGAGGCCTACTCCGGCTCTCTGAACAAGGTAAGTGACCATGACGTAGTGGATGGCACCGTCATCGCAATGAACAAGCGAGAGGTGGTAGTGAACATCGGCTTCAAGAGTGATGGTATCATACCTGCCAGCGAATTCCGCTACAACCCCGACCTGAAAGTGGGTGATACCGTGGAGGTATACATCGAAAATCAGGAGGACAAGAAAGGCCAACTCATCCTCTCCCACAAGAAGGCACGTGCAAGCCGCTCTTGGGATCGCGTGAACCAGGCTCTGGAGAGCGAGGAAATCATCAAGGGCTTCGTGAAGTGCCGCACAAAGGGTGGCATGATTGTGGACGTATTCGGCATTGAGGCATTCCTGCCCGGTTCACAGATTGACGTGAAGCCTATCCGTGACTATGACATCTTCGTGGGCAAGACCATGGAGTTCAAGGTCATCAAGATTAACCAGGAGTACAAGAATGTGGTTGTGAGCCACAAGGCACTCATCGAGGCTGAACTGGAACAGCAGAAGAAGGAAATCATCAGCAAGCTTGAGAAGGGTCAGGTACTGGAAGGCACGGTGAAGAACATCACCTCTTACGGCGTATTCGTTGACCTCGGCGGTGTTGACGGACTGATTCACATCACCGACCTGAGTTGGGGACGCGTGAGCGATCCCAAGGAAGTGGTGGAACTCGACCAGAAAATCAACGTGGTTATCCTCGACTTTGACAACGAGAAGAAGCGCATTGCACTGGGTCTGAAGCAACTGACTCCTCATCCCTGGGATGCTCTTGACCCCAACCTGAAGGTGGGCGACCACGTGAAGGGTAAGGTTGTCGTGATGGCCGATTACGGTGCATTCATTGAGATAGCAGCCGGCGTGGAAGGCCTGATTCACGTGAGCGAGATGTCTTGGAGCCAGCACCTGCGCAGCGCACAGGACTTCATGAAGGTTGGCGATGAGGTAGAGGCTGTCATCCTGACCCTCGACCGCGAGGAGCGCAAGATGTCTCTCGGCATCAAGCAACTCAAGGAAGATCCCTGGGAGAACATCGAGCAGAAGTATCCCGTGGGCAGCCGCCACATGGCCAAGGTGCGCAACTTCACCAACTTCGGCGTGTTTGCTGAGATTGAGGAAGGCGTTGACGGCCTGATCCACATCAGTGACCTGAGTTGGACAAAGAAGGTGAAGCACCCCAGCGAGTTCACTCAGATTGGCGCGCCCATCGAAGTGGTGGTTCTGGAAATCGACAAGGCAAACCGTCGCCTCTCACTGGGTCACAAGCAACTTGAGGAAAACCCCTGGGATGTATTCGAGACCGTGTTCAAGCAGGACTCCATTCACGAGGGCACCATCGTAGAGATGATGGACAAGGGAGCAGTTATCCAGTTGGAGTACGGCGTGGAAGGCTTTGCCACTCCCAAGCATCTGGTGAAGGAGGATGGCACACAGGCACAACTCAACGAGAAGTTGTCCTTCAAGGTGATTGAGTTCAACAAGGACAGCAAGCGCATCATCCTGAGCCACAGCCGCACGTTTGAGGACGCACAGCGCGCTGAGGCACGTGAGGCCAAGAAGGCAAAGCGCCAGAGCAACGGACGCAAGGAGGAGACTCCCACAATCCAGAATCAGGCAGCAAGCACCACGCTGGGTGACCTGAGCGCACTGGCTGACCTGAAAGCAAAGATGCAGGCCGACAAATAAATCAAGCCTATGACCTCCCCTGTGGAGGCAGGAAATAACGGAACGGGGACGGACACATTGTCCATCCCCGTTCTTCATTTCAAGGCATGATACGCACAGGCAAACACCAAAGGAAACAGCGAAAGATACAAAGACACAGCAATGGAAACATTCAAGGTAAACATTCTGGGATGCGGTTCAGCCAAGCCTACCCCAAAGCATATGCCTACGGCACAGATCGTGGACTTCAGGTCGAAATACTTCATGATAGATTGCGGCGAAGGCACTCAGGTGCAGATGCTGCGCATGGGGCTAGCCATAGCACGTGTGGGGCACATCTTCATAAGCCACAACCACGGTGACCATGTCTTCGGCCTGCCTGGGCTCATCAGCACCATGGCACTGCTCGGGCGCACCGCCAGCCTGTATATACATGGCCCCAAGCAGATTGAAGGATTCCTAGACTGTATCCTTGGCACTTACTGTGAAAACATTGATTTTCAAGTGAAATTCTGTCCCGTAGATCCCACAAAGCACGCCCTCATCCACGAAGAGAGGTCGCTGAGCGTCTGGAGCCTACCTCTGAAACACCGCATACCCTGCTGCGGCTACCTCTTCAAGGAAAAACCAGGACTCCCCCACATACGCCGTGAGATGATTGACGCACTGAACATTCCCCTGTCACAGATAAACAACATCAAAGCCGGAGCATCCTGGACAATGCCAGACGGCACAGTGATTCCCCACGAACGGCTCACCACGCCCGCCTCACCATCACGCTCCTACGCCTATTGCTCCGACACCTGTTACTTACCGGGGCTGGCTCCTCTGCTGCAAGGTGTGAACCTGCTGTACCATGAAGCCACTTATCCCAACGAACTTGAACTGCGTGCACGGCAAACCTGCCACAGCACCGCACGACAGGCTGCGCAACTGGCTAAAGACGCCCAGGCTGACAGACTGGTCATAGGGCACTTCAGCGCACGCATCCAAGATGAAGATGCCTTGCTGCAGGAGGCTCAGGAAGTGTTCCCCTCAACCCGCCTGGCCAAAGAAAGACTGACATTGGAGGTGTGAAGGGAACGGAACTGCCGACCATTGCCCCCGCCATAAAGAAGGCACGCCACAGATTTGCAATCAGGCACGCCCGTCTTCGCACGCGCGCGTTATATATATAAGGAGAAAACACTTACCCCGCAGTACGCCGGAATCATCTCCTCAATCAATAGGCCTCAACAATCTTGCAGCAAAAAGGAGAGCAAGATGACGTTATAAACGTATCTGCTCACGAAAATATTGCCTTGCTGTACAACTTTTCCCGCAAAAAGTTTGGAAGCGACCCCCAAAAACCTTAACTTTGCTATAGAAACAAAGAGAAAAGTGAAGAAAATCATCCTTTTGGCATTACCTCTAATTCTCACGCTCTGCCCCATCTGCACAATGGCACAGAGTGAGCATGAGAGTGTGGAGATGACCACATCGGGCATCACCATCACGGTGAACGGGAATGCGGTGCGCGTAAGCGGTGCCTCGGGCGAAGTGATGAAGGTTTTCAATCTCACAGGCGTGGAGGTGGCCACTGCACGCATTGATGGGACAGAGAAGACCGTCACGCTCAACATACCCAAAGGGTGTTATCTGCTGAAAGTGGGAAAACTAGTGCGCAAGATATACATACGGTGATTCTCTGCCTCATCAATGTCCGACTGATGACCGGAACATGCCTCCTTTCGTGATTCTCGTTTTCTTTTTCCGCCACACTTCCCTTACTGACATCCAAGGCTGCACGACACAAGGCAACCCAACAAACACACGGACAACCATTCAACCCCACCCTCGTTTCCCCACAGAGGAAACGCATTCACAACTTACGGCATCAGGCTCGGCGTACATTTGCATGCACGCATTCCGCATACGCCAGTTGCCACATTTTTTTCACCTTACCCCATTAAACCCGCCCGCCTTCAGAGCGTCCAATCCCAAGAATGACAGACGAGACACTTCTCATAAGCAGGCTGAAAGACCCACGCACCCGTGAGCAGGCTTTCACTCAACTGATACGCCAGTATCAGGAAACGCTCTATACTGTCATACGAAGCATACTGAAATCACACGCCGACACGGACGATGCACTCCAGAACACCTTCATGAAGGCATGGAATGCCTTGGACAGTTTCCGAGGAGAAGCGCAAGTAAGCACCTGGCTCTACAGCATTGCACGCAACGAAGCCATATCATTCTACAGCAGGAAGGCACGTAGCATCAACACCCAAAGCGACACCCCAGAGGCACTAAACCGCATGGAGGGTGACTCATATATGGACAGCGATGCCACGGAAAGGATGCTCCGCCAGGCTATTGACCAGTTGCCGGAAAAGCAGCGAAGCGTATTCATGCTGCGTTACTTCAAGGAGATGCCTTACGAGGAGATGAGTCAGATGACCGGCACAAGCGTGGGCGCGCTGAAAGCCAGTTACCACTTGGCCGTGAAAAAAGTCACAGCCTTTTTCCAGCAAGACGATTAAACCATGACTGCAGAAGTTTATCCAACAGACAAAGGAGGAAATAACATGAGACAACACACCGATGAGGAGATGATGTTCAGGCAACTCACCAACGCAGCCAACCCTTACTGCGCACCCGAGGGATACTTCAACGAGTTTCCCGGAAAAGTGATGCAGCAAGTCAAGGCACGGCAACGCAGGAGGTTGGCAACGCGCTGGACTGTGGCCGCAGTGATGGCCGGATGCGTAGCCACAGCGGGATTCACACTCCTGGGCATGGGCATGCGGAATGAGCGGCAAGCCGAACTGGCACACGACAAATACATTGACGATGCACTGGACTATTCAATGATAGACAATGCGGAGATAGCCTATTACCTGACCGAAGCAAAATGAACATGGACACACAAGAGAGAAACAAATGGCTCAGAAGAGCCTCCTGCATCATGCTCATGATGCTGGCAATCCTAGCAGGAGCATACGCCCAGTCGCACAGACCGAAGTTCAACCCCAAGGAATTCCGCATGCACCTGGAAAGGTTCATCAGCAGGGAGGCAGGACTGACGGGCAGTGAGTCAAAGGCCTTCTTCCCGCTGTTTCACAAGATGAAGGAAGAACAGAGGCAACAGCAGGAAGAGATATTCCGCCTCAAGCGCAACAGCCCGGCCAATGATGCCGATGACAAGGAGTTCCTGTCTGCCGTACAGAAGATAAAGAGCCTGGAAGTGAAGAAGGCGGAATTGGAAGAGCAGTATTACAAGAAGATGTGCAAGGCCATTCCCGCCCGCAAGGTATACTTGGCCATGAAGGCCGAGGACAAGTTCCACCGCCGCATGCTCGGCGACTTCAAGCGAAAAGACAAAGCCGGCAAGTAACAATGCAGGGGCAGGCAGACAGGCTACCCCCACCCCACTCACGCCTGACCACTATTGTGGCCAGGCGTTATTTGTACAAAAAAGGGAAGTCCGGCGCCGGCAAGAACACACCCGCATGCCACCTCATGCTGCCCCGGCCTATTCTCTGCGTTCCTTGCGCTTGGCCTCGTCCCAGAGTTCATCCATCTGTGCAAGCGTCATGTCACGCATCTCCAGCCCCATCTCCTTGGCACGCTGCTCCACATAGGTGAAGCGCCGGATGAACTTCTGGTTAGTGCGTTCCAGCGCATTGTCGGGATTGATATGGTACAGACGGCCGGCATTTATCAGACTGAAAAGGAAGTCTCCGTATTCCTCGGCCTGCCGTTCACGGCTGTCCTCCCGCTGCAGTTCCTGCTCCAGTTCACCCATCTCTTCGCGCACTTTCTGCCACACATCCTCGCGTTTCTCCCAGTCGAAACCCACTCCACGCGCCTTGTCCTGAATCCTGTAGGCCTTGATGAGCGAAGGCAAAGCATCGGGCACGCCGGCCAGCACCGTGCGGTTTCCGTCCTTCTCGCGCTGCTTCATCTGTTCCCAGGTCTTCACCACCTCACCTGCCGTCTTGGCCACAGTGTCCCCATAGACATGAGGATGGCGGAAGATGAGTTTGTCACAGAGTTTGTTGCACACATCGGCAATGTCGAACTGTCCTTTCTCGCTGCCGATTTTCGCATAGAAGCAAACATGGAGCAGCACGTCACCCAGTTCCTTTTCAATGTTCAGCGTGTCGTCCTTCATCAGCGCGTCACACAATTCGTAGGTCTCCTCAATGGTGTTGGGACGCAGGCTCTCGTTAGTCTGCTTGCGGTCCCAGGGGCACTTCTCGCGCAAGTTATCCAGCACATCCAGCAGGCGCCCGAAAGCTGCCATCTGCTCTTCTCTCGTATGTATTCCCATTTTACTTTAAGATTTCAATCCCTTAATATCTGACATGCACGGAACCTGCAGCACTCCTGCCTGAGGCACATGCTGCGCTCCGCCCTGCAAAATTAAGACTTTTTCCACGAGTTACAGCGGAATTTCGTACCTTTGCAACTCGGAACAAACGAACAAAACATATCACAGACATGGAATTAGCATCGAAGTACTCTCCCTCGGAGATTGAGGGCAAATGGTACGAATACTGGGTGAGCCGCAAACTTTTCAGCAGCAAGCCCGACGGACGCGACCCGTACACCGTGGTGATACCGCCGCCAAACGTGACCGGCGTACTGCACATGGGACACATGCTCAACAACACCATACAGGACATACTCGTGCGCAAGGCACGCCTTGAAGGCAAGAATGCCTGCTGGGTGCCCGGCACTGACCACGCCAGCATAGCCACTGAGGCCAAGGTAGTGAACCGCCTGGCAGAACAGGGCATCAAGAAGCGCGACCTCACCAGAGACGAGTTCCTCAAGCACGCATGGGACTGGACACATGAGCACGGTGGCATCATCCTGAAGCAGTTACGCCGCCTGGGAGCCAGTTGCGACTGGGATCGCACCTCATTCACCATGGATGAGGAACGCAGCGAAAGCGTGCTGCGCGTCTTCTGTGACCTGTATGACAAGGGACTGATTTACCGCGGACTGCGCATGGTTAACTGGGATCCCAAGGCTCAGACCGTGCTCAGCACGGAGGAGGTCATCTACCGCGATGAGAAGAGTCATCTGTTCCACCTGCGCTACTATGTAGCCGACCAGGACACGCATCCCGTGTGCCCCACAGGACAGGAGGGCGAGGTGCTGCACCGGGATGCCGATGGACGGTACTATGCAGTGGTGGCCACCACGCGTCCCGAGACCATCATGGGCGACACAGCCATGTGCATCAACCCCAAGGATGTAAAAAACCAGTGGCTGCGCGGGCACAAGGTGGTGGTGCCTCTGGTAGGCAGGGTGATTCCCGTCATAGAGGACCGCTACGTGGACATTGAGTTTGGAACGGGCTGTCTGAAGGTCACCCCGGCGCATGACGTGAATGACTACCAACTGGGCAAGACGCATAATCTGGAGACCATCGACATCTTCAATCCCGACGGCACCATATCAGAGGCCGCAGGCATGTATGTGGGCATGGACCGCATGGACGTGCGCAGGCAGATTGCCATCGACCTGCAGGAAGCCGGACTGATGGAACGCATTGAGGACTATGAGAACAAGGTAGGCTATAGCGAGCGCAACCAGGACACGGCTGTGGAGCCTCGCCTATGCAAGCAATGGTTCCTCTCCATGAAGCACTTTGCCGACATTGCCCTGCCGCCCGTACTTGAAGGAAAAATCAAATTCTACCCCACCAAGTACGTCAGCACGTACCGCAACTGGCTGGAGAACATACAGGACTGGTGCATCAGCCGCCAACTGTGGTGGGGACACCGCATACCGGCCTACTTTGTGCCCACTCCCGAGGGGGAGGAAGAGCGCTTCGTGGTGGCCATGACCGCCGAGGAGGCACTGGAGAAGGCACGCAGGCAGTTCAACATGCCCGACCTGAAGCCTGAAGACCTGCGCCACGACGAGGACGCGCTCGACACATGGTTCTCCTCCTGGCTTTGGCCCATCTCCCTATTCAAGGGCATCACGAATCCCGGCAACGAGGAAATCGGCTATTATTATCCCACCTCCGTGCTGGTGACCGGCCCGGACATCATATTCTTCTGGGTGGCTCGCATGATCATGGCAGGCGAGGAGTATCTGCATGACGTGCCTTTCCGCAGCGTATACTTCACAGGTATCGTGCGCGACGAACTGGGCAGGAAGATGTCGAAATCCCTGGGCAACAGCCCCGACCCAATAGGGTTGATTGACAAGTACGGCGCAGATGGGGTGCGCATGGGCATGCTTCTGGCGGCACCTGCAGGCAACGACATCCTTTTCAAGGAAGACCTTTGCAAGCAGGGTGCAAACTTCTGCAACAAGATATGGAACGCCTTCCGCCTGGTACAGGGATGGGAAGTGAGTGACACGGAGCAGCCCCAGGCAAGCACACGAGCCATTGAGTGGATGCAGGCCAAGATGCGTGCCGAGGTGGCAGAAATCAACGACCTCTATTCCAAGTACCGTCTCAACGAGGCTCTGATGACGGCCTTCAAACTCTTCACTGACGAGTTCTCGGGCTGGTACCTGGAGATGGTGAAGCCCGCATACCAGGCTCCCATCGACCGGAAGACCCTGCAGGTAACACTCCGGATATTCGAAGACCTGATGAAGGTAATACACCCCTTCATGCCTTTCATCACCGAGGAAATCTACCAGCACATTGCCGACCGCGCCGAGGGAGAGAGCATCATGACATCAGTTCTCACGCTGGACGCTCCCACCGAGGCCGATGCCGCCTTGCTGGCAAGCATGGAACAGGCCAAGCAGATTATCAGCGGCGTGCGCGCCATACGCCAGAGCAAGAACATCGCACCACGCGAGCAGATGACCCTGGAAGTGGTTGAACCGGACGGAGCAGGGCAGTCAAACGCACATGACGAGGCTCTCTGCCAGATAATAAAGAAAATGGCAGCACTGGAGACTGTAAACTTCGTGGCACAGAAGAGCGAGGGCTCACAGACCTTCCTCATCGGGACAGACGAGTACGCAGTACCCCTGGGCAACCTGATAGACGCAGAAGCGGAAATCAAGAAGGCCGAGGCGGAAATCAAACGCCTGCAGGGATTCATGGCCGGCATACAGAAGAAACTGCAGAACGAGCGTTTCGTACAGAACGCCCCTGCACAGGTGGTGGATCTGGAACGCAAGAAACTCTCTGATGCCGAGAGCAAGATTGCTGCCCTGGAAGAGACTGTGCGCAGCCTCAGTTAAAGAGGCACCGGCACCACAGACAGAAGCAAGTGAGGGCGCGCCAAATCATGGCGCGCCCTCACTATATATACATGTACATGGAGAAAGAACGGCATGTCCCCAAGACGCGAAAGAACCTAAAGGACAATGGGAACAAGAAACCTACCCCTCCACAGCCGCATTGTCTTTCCTCACAAACGCCAAGGCCGAGCCACGCCCGATGCAACCTATCGGAGAATCTGCCCCTCGGGTGAACTCCTTCAATTCCCTTGAAGCAGTGGAGCGCGACACTCCCGTGAGACGTACATAATCATCAAGCCTCATCACCGGGTGCGCCAAATCGGCAAGATATGCCACGGCAAGCCCCAGGCGTTGCTCCTTGCTGTAGGCCGAACGCCTTATCCTGCTCTCACCCCACTTCTTCAACTTGCAGCGCAGAGCCACCTCCTTGACCAATTGCTTGTCGGCGCGACAGTTCACTCCCGTCACAGTCAGGCTGCGCGCATTCCGCTTCGCCTCGCCGTCCCCATCTGCCCTTGGGGACTTGTCCTCCACTCCCACCGTGGCCGTAAACGTCCCAATCCCGTCCACAGACACCGAGTAACCTTCAGCCAAATCCATAGCCAACTGCTCAGCAAGCGCCTCCATCACATGGACAACCATGGCACGGCTGAGCCCCGAACCGGGATGCGTCATGTGCCGTATCAGTTCTTTGGTCCCAATGTTCCGTTCCACCTTCATTCTGTAATAGTTCCGCTGCTTCCCGTCACCTCTCAGGTCAGCCATCTCCTGCTTGATATACCTTGCCATAAACTTTATAGTTTTAGTGAACATCCACGTATCGCCCTCCTCAGGTATCCATAAGCACATCCTCCGGAACACGATTCCACATACAAAGATACGCCAAGAGTCATTCGTTTCCAAATTTGAAACCATCATTTCAAACCGAGAAACCATTATTTCCAACCACGAAACGCACATTTCAAAGTTAGAAACGACATTATACAATAATTGACTTGCAAAAGTACTTTATCCCAAATCTCCCCCTTAATCACATAGATATATTCTCATTGACATTCGCTGTGTTCTCCTTTTATTCTTTAATATTAGTGGAAATATTAAACCAATCATGTATATGGCATTCGCAAAAGTAAAATTCCGCCTCTCAACTGTCACAGACCGTGAAGGCACCATCTATTATCAAGTTATCCATGAGCGCAAGACACGCCAATTGTTGACCGGCTATCATGTGCTCCCTTCTGAATGGGATGAAAAACGTTCAATGGTGACAACATCTCACAGAAGCAAACGCAAATCCTTTATCCTCTCTGTTCGCGAACGTATCAGATGGGACATGGAACGCCTGTCCAGAATCAGCCGAAAACTGGATGCCCGGGGAGTCCCCTACACCACCGATGATGTAATTGGCGAGTTCAACCGCTACTCACATGAATACTCTCTCTTCAACTTCATGGAAGGCATCATTGCCAAGTTAAAGCAAAATGGCAAGGTCAGGACTGCCGAAACCTATAAAACCACCCTTAACAGTTTCAAGAAGTTCCGAAAAGACGAAGACATAATGCTCGACAACCTCAACTCCGAAGTAATGGAGGACTTTGAAGCATGGCATCGCGGCAGAGGGATTACATTCAATACCATCTCCTTTTACACCCGCATTCTCCGCGCAGTCTATAACCGTGCCGTGGAAGAAGATGCCATTGAGAACCGCAGACCATTCCGTCATGTCTACACGGGCGTTGACAAGACCGTCAAAAGAGCCTTGCCCTTGGATATAATCAGGAAAATCAAAGAACTGGACTTATCACTTAATCCTGCATTGGACTTTGCCCGTGATATGTTCATGATGAGTTTCTATCTCCGTGGCATGAGTTTCATTGACATGACTTATCTGAAAAAGTCAGATATGGAAAACGGCTACATCACCTATCGCCGCCGTAAGACCGGACAGCAGTTAACCATTGAGTGGACGAGCGACATGCAGTCTATCCTAAACAAATACCCGAAAAACCAATCGAACTATCTGCTGCCCATCATTAAGACAACAGGCATCAACGAGTGGCGCGCATACCGCAATGTAGGCTACAACATAAACCGCTATCTCAAGCAGATTTCCCAAATACTCAATCTCAATTTCCGTCTGACCATGTATGTAGCACGTCATAGTTGGGCATCCGCCGCAAAAGCCAAAGGCATCCCCCTGTCAGTAATCAGCGAAGGAATGGGACATGATTCAGAAACAACCACACAAATCTACCTCGCCAGCCTTGACACCTCTGCCGTTGACCACGCCAACGCAATCATTCTGAAAAGTCTGAAATAGGAACACCTCAACACCCATTCCCTCACAATAATAAACATAGCCTCAGAATCATCTGATTCTGAGGCTATATTTCATCCAAGAATCTCCAAATCTCTTGATAAGAGATGAAAGTTAGAATGTAAAGTTACATAAAAGAATCAATACAAAGGAATTTTTAGACACGAAAAGACTCTCTAGATTCCAAAAGCATGCAAATATTAAGCAAAAAGATATTTATAAGAATAGAAACAACTGATTTGCAGTCCATTTTGAGGTTTATCTCTCTCTTATCAAGAGATACTCATAAACCCGACTAAGATGTCTGTTGAAGTTGATATATTGGAAGATTGTATCTTTCGGCTTTCGCCCGAACTGTTGAATATCTTGCTCAAAGACCATACAACGAGCAAGGAGGATATTCAGCGCAATATCTTTTGGGCTACTTCCGATTATGAATATCTGGGCGAAGGGTATCAATATGATTCGCCAATTCTTCCCTGTCTTATTACCGGAGATAACGGGCATGTCATCATGCCGCGTATTCTCAAAAGTCGTGATACCCAAACCGCACGTTCGCGAGAAATGGCAGAGGTGTTCACTCCGTCATGGATATGCAATGCGCAGAACAACCTGATCGATGAAGCATGGTTTGGAAGAAAGGATGTGTTCAATACGGAGTACACCGACGAACAGGGTTGTCATCGGTGGAGACCCAACTCAGAGAAAATTCAATTCCCGGAAGGTAAGACTTGGAAAGATTATGTACGTGACAACCGGCTGGAGATAACCTGCGGGGAAGCCCCTTATATTATAAGCCGGTATGATACCACAAGCGGAGAGGCTATTCCGATAGAGAAACGTATCGGATTGCTTGACCGCAAGTTGCGGGTAGTTGGTGAAAACACGGAAACTTCCGGTGAATGGCTGGAATGGGCGCAGGAAGCGTATAAGAGCATTTACGCATACGAATGGCAAGGAGACAATTTGCTGATTGCCCGTGAATCCATGCTTGTCTCCTTTATCGAATACTATCAACAAAAATTCGGCAGGCGGCCCTTGCTGAAATCCATCAATCACATCGCCTACATCATTTCGTGGAACGTCTGGCAGATGGACGGGCTTAAAGGTGTCGTGCCGAACAGCTGCGGTGAACGCCGAACCGTTGTCGTTGAGTTGTTCGGGACAAGGGAAGATGTCAGTCAATGCGAAGGCTGTCAGAAAGATGACATCCGCAGGCATAATGGTATCTATTGCCAAATCAAGGACTGGCGGGCCAAAGATCCTAAAACGGGCAAGTTGGGAAGACGAATCCGATTTATTGACCTCATAAAATAAACGGTTAAGTCGAGAGTAGAGCGGAACTTGTTCCAGCCATGCCGAGATGAGAGTGATTCTTAACAAAGTTAAAAATAGTGCAGCATGAAATTCACATCTTCACTAAAATTAAAACTGATATATGTGTTCCGCATCAATGATGCAGCACATCGGGGATGTCTGAAAGTGGGCGAGGCCACTTGTGACAATGACAATGTCTTCGGTCTTGCTCCGAACAGCAAGGCTCTCAACGAGTCCGCGAAGAAACGCATCAACCAATATACACAGACGGCTGGTATCGCATACGACCTCTTATATACGGAACTTACCATATACAACAGCAAAAAGGGCTTGTGCTCTTTCAACGACAAGGAAGTGCATAATGTTCTGGAGCGTTCCGGCATCAGGAAAAAGGTTTTTGATACCGAGAACAAAGCCAACGAGTGGTTCATCACCGACCTTGAAACCGTTAAGCGGGCAATAACGGCCGTAAAGGAAGGGCGTGAATCGTTGTCTTCGGCCGAGGTCTCACACGACAAAACACCGGTTGTATTCCGCCCGGAACAGCGAGAAGCCATTGAAAAGACCAAGAAGCAATTCAGGAAAGGCAATCAGATGCTTTGGAATGCCAAGATGCGTTTCGGAAAGACATTGTCGGCATTGCAGGTGGTGAAGGACATGGATTTCAGCCGCACTTTGATTCTTACTCATCGCCCTGTGGTGGATAGCGGCTGGTTCGAGGATTTCGGCAAGATATTCTATGACAGTCCCGGTTTTGCATACGGTTCAAAGAACAACGGTGACAGCCATGCCTCACTTGAAGCGAGAGCAAAACAGGGCAAATGCCAATATGTGTATTTCGCTTCCATGCAGGACTTGCGTGGTTCTGAACTTGTGGGCGGCAATTTTGACAAGAACAATGAAGTGTTTGCCACCGCTTGGGATTGCATCATCGTAGACGAGGCGCACGAAGGGACACAGACGGAACTCGGCAGGGCGGTCATGCAGGAACTGACAAAAACAAATACCAAGATACTGCGCCTTTCCGGTACTCCGTTCAACCTGTTGGATGACTTCAAGGAGGATGAGATTTACACCTGGGATTATGTGATGGAGCAACGTGCAAAGGCTTCATGGGATTTGACTCATTTCGGTGATCCGAATCCATACGCCTCCCTGCCCACGATGAACATCTATACCTACGACCTCGGACGGTTGCTCCATGAGTTTGTGGATGAAGATGTGGCTTTCAACTTCCGCGAGTTTTTCCGGGTCAATGAAGGAGGAAACTTTATCCATGAAAAGGATGTCAGCGCTTTCTTGAACCTTTTGGCCGAAGAGGACAAAGACAGTTGCTATCCGTTTGCCAACGAGGAATACCGCAACATCTTCCGTCATACGCTATGGATGTTGCCTGGTGTGAAGGAGGCTCGTGCCATGAGTGCTTTACTACAATCACATCCTGTATTCCAGCATTTCAAGGTGGTGAATGTGGCAGGAGACGGTGACGAGGACGAAGAGAGCAAGGATGCTCTTGCTGCGGTGGAAGAAGCCATCGGCAAAGACCCTGATGCCACCCGTACCATTACCTTGTCTTGCGGACGATTGACCACGGGTGTCAGTGTCAAGGCGTGGACGGGCGTATTCATGTTGTCCGGCTCTTATAATACCGCTGCATCAAGTTATATGCAGACCATCTTCCGTGTACAGACGCCTGCCACCATCAACGGACGCGTCAAGGAACAGTGTTATGTGTTTGACTTTGCTCCCGACAGGACACTGAAAGTTATTGCCGAGACAGCGAAGATTTCCTCTAAGGCAGGAAAGACCAGTGGGAACGACCGCAAGATTATGGGTGAGTTCCTGAACTTCTGTCCGATTATCTCCATCGAAGGCTCCAAGATGAGCCAGTTCGATGTACCCAAGATGTTGGAGCAGCTTAAACGTGTTTATGTGGAAAGGGTTGTCCGCAACGGTTTTGAGGACAGGAGCCTGTATAATGATGAGTTGATGAAGCTCAACGACTTGGAATTGCAGGAGTTTGACGACCTGAAAAAGATTATCGGCCAGACCAAGGCAATGCCAAAGACCAATCAGGTGGACATCAACAACCAAGGACTGACCGATGAGCAATACGAGGAACTTGAAGACCTTGAAAAGAAATCCAAGAAGAGAGGCAGGGACAAACAACCTTTGACAGAGGAAGAGAAACAACGACTTGCAGAACTGAAAAAGAAAAAGGAGAACCGCGAGGCTGCAATCTCCATTCTTCGGGGTATCTCCATCCGTATGCCATTGTTGATTTATGGGGCAGAACTGACGAACGAAGCAAGGGCAGAGAGAAAGAGTTCTTGCTCTCTGCCTGGCGAGGAGGAAGTCGGCGATAGTCAACTACAAGACGAAGAGCAGGAGATAACGATTGACAACTTCGCTTCGCTCATCGACCCGCAATCGTGGGAAGAGTTCATGCCCAAGGGCGTGACCAAGCAGAAGTTCAACAGCATCAAGAAATACTATGACCCGGAGATATTCTGTGCAGCAGGCAAGCGTATCCGTGCCATGGCTCGCGCTGCGGACAAACTGAGCGTGGAAGAACGCATCGAGCGTATAACGGATATATTCAGCACATTCCGCAATCCCGACAAGGAAACGGTGCTTACGCCTTGGCGTGTGGTGAACATGCACCTTGGCGATTGTTTGGGAGGATATAACTTCTTTGAAAAGGGTTATGAAACCACTTTATCCGAGCCTCGTTTCATTGATCGGGACGAAGTGACATCCAATGTCTTTGCCCCAGATTCCCGGATTCTTGAAATCAATTCCAAATCCGGATTATACCCTTTATATATGGCATACAGCATTTACCGTACAAGGGGCAAGAACTCCCTGTTTTCAGTGTCAAGCATAGAGGATGAACAGAAGATATGGGACAAGGTAGTAGCGGAAAACATCTTTGTCATCTGTAAAACTCCGATGGCAAAGAGCATTACCAAACGCACCCTCATCGGCTTTCGTAAAGCGAAGGTAAACACCCGCTACTTTGAGGACTTAATCAACCAAATCAAAAACAAACCTGAGCATTTCATCAAGCAGGTAAATAAATTCATCACAGAAAGAACAGGAATAAAGAATATGAAAATCAATGCGATAGTGGGGAATCCACCGTATCAGGAAGAAGGCGAAAGCACCCGTAAAGCCCCCATCTACCATCTATTCTACAACGCAGCATTTAATCTATCTCCTATTGTAACATTAATTACTCCCGGTCGCTATTTATTCAAGGCCGGTCAAACACCGATGGAATGGATGGAACAGATGCTTTCCGACACTCATTTCAAAGTAGTTGACTATTTCCAAAAATCAAGTGAAATATTTCCCTCGGTTGATATAAAGGGAGGAGTCGCGATAGGTTTCAGAAATGCAAACAAAGAATTTGGGGCAATAGAATTTTTCTCTGAATTCCCCGAACTAACAACAATTCTAAACAAAGTAACTCACCATTTTTCGTTTGTATCGGGAGAGTTTGCAGAATTGGTGTCACCCCAAGGAATTTATAGGTTTTCTAATATCGCTTTGGAGAGGTTTCCAAAAATTAGGATAGTTCAAGGTAAAGGGACTGCTACCAAAATTACTTCTAATGCCTTTGAAAATCTTCCTGAAATCTTCCTGAAATCTGAATCAGAGTGCAACGGAAAAAGTGTTAAAATTATGGGACGAATCAATAGTAAGCGAGAAATACGTTGGATTAAAGCGGAATATCTTCAATATTGTAACTATTTAGACCATTATAATGTATTTGTCCCCGAAGCAAACGGAACTGGTGCTATAGGCGAGGTGCTCAGCACACCGGTAATCGGCACACCGGTAATCGGCACACCGGTAATCGGACACACGGATACCTTCCTAAGCATCGGCAGATTTGCTTCTGCTCAAGAGGCATCTGCGTGTTTGAAATACGTCAAGTCAAAATTTGCTAGATGCATGTTAGGTACATTAAAAGCAACGCAGCACAATCCCCAAAATACGTGGACAAATGTACCAATGCAAGACTTCACACCCATTAGTGACATTGACTGGAGCAAGAGCATTCCCGAAATAGATACTCAACTTTATGCTAAATACGGTCTTTCAGAAGAAGAAATCTCTTTCATAGAATCAATGATAAAACCAATGTAAAATAAACGAGGGCAAGTCTCACAGTAACTATTCTCTAACTTTGCGGCGTCAAAGAGATTGGTGAGTACTCGTTAAATAAATCTCCCTAAAATTTTTGATAGGTCTGGCTAAATTCTTACCTTCGTTGTCTGAAGGAAGAATCGATCTGTTGAAGAGGTAAACTATTAACTATTCAAGTTGTTAAGACTATTAGCTGTTTCAGACCTCTCCGACATAGTTGCAGAAACCAGATAGAAAGTTATCGGCTCAGAGCCTTGTTAGAGAATAGTTACACCAATACTTAATAATTTATTTTCCACAAGATTTACGATAAGTTTTGGAGCAGGGGAATTTTCCGTGAATGCCCCACACGCCTAACCAAATCTCTTAGCGCAACAGATATTAATTGTATATTATTTAGTTGTTATCTATAATTTGTATACAATTCCCCCCCCACACACACATCTTCAAAAACATCATTCAGCGAGGCCAGAGAAGAAAGAGGGATTTCACTGTTTTACTAATTTGGCCAGATTATAGTCCGTAAAACGCCTGAATGTAACCGTATGTCATTTATTATGTCTACGAAACCAAGCTCTATAATTCCTTTTAAAGTCACAAAATGCTTGATATACTATATCTTCATGAATAACACTGCCAAGATGTTCTAAAACTTCTTCTTCAGAGTTGAAAACAAGATTGTTAGATTTCATATCGAACATAAAATCTTCAACCAAGTCCATATACGGAGTACGTTTTACATAATCAATTTTTTGACTACGATGATGAACTTGAGTAATATATTCTAGTATTGGTATCATATTATGTAACTTTAAATTCCGCAACACTATAGTTTACATTATTTATAATCTCTTGAGCACCAAAACACTCAGGATTTTATCATGTCAGAAAATTCACTTATCTTTGTGCTGCATTAAAAGACAGGCAAAAATTCCGAATAACATGGCTAAGATACAAATAAAATCTGAGAAACCAACTCCTTTTGAAGGAATATTTCAAATCATGAAATTGTTTAATATTTTTTAAGAGAGATTATTGACTCGTTTTTAATCTTCCAAAAGCCGTTTCTTTTGCCGTTTTTACGCTCAATGATGCCTTTTTCGGTCAAATTTACGGTAATGGTTTTGACGGTTCTCTCGGATTTGCCAATATGCGCAGCAATTTCTTTCTGTGTGGCTTTAGGCTGTTCTCGTAAGAAGTTCAATACAGCGATTTCTTCCAAAGTGCAATTCAAAGTGCAAATATTGCACTTTGGGGCAACTTCGCTTGACACGTTTGCACTTTGAGCACCCTGTGCAGAAGATTCTTGGACAAGCATTGTCCGGTTCTTTAGCTCGTTGTGCTCGGAAAGGATGAGATTCCTAAAGAATGCCTCAATATATTCGGTGGTGGCGTAAATGCCTTTGCCCAAATTGTTGTAGTTGGCACGAACCAAGGCATTACGGAAATACCAGGAATGATTGGCAAACGCTTCGTTGCTGATATCAAAACCAAACGTACGCAGGTATTTGATTGTAAATACTGCCGTTGTGCGGGTATTTCCCTCACCGAAAGCGTGAATCTGCCAGATTCCGGATATAAAATTTGCAATATGTGTGATTGCCTCGTTGATGTTTAAATCCTTATAGCTGAAATTCTTTTCCTGCATGAAATCATAGTCAAGAGTTTCGCGTATGCTGCCAGCACTGGCATACAGAACGGTTTCGCCTTTCAGTACCCATTCCTTTTTGGTGATATTGTAGTCTCTAATCTTACCTGCAAATTTATAGATACCCTGAAAAAGGCGACGATGGATGGTGATATACTCTACGGGGGAGAATGTGAATGTATTCTCTGATAATATCTCGGCGATACGAGCCGAAACCTTATCGGCTTCTTCCGTTCTATCTTCTATGTCGGCTCTGACGGTCTTTGACTGATAGTAACTGTCAATAAGCTGCTTGGCTTCTTCGATAGTTATATCACCTTCGATATGCTGACGTGCCGTTTGTATTAGATATTCAGACGGTTTCAAATCATCAACTGCCTGCAAGCCTATAGCTGTCTGCCAAGCATAACCCTTTTCTCTTTTCTGAGGCTCACCTTGTCTTATATATTCTTCAAAGTCATTCATTGTCTAATGTTTTAACTGTTAAATGGATTGATTTTAACTTCTCCAGGCATGAGTTTCAGAAGTTCACCTTTATTTAATCATTAGTCGTTTAGGTTGATATACTGACTGCCCAAGAACGGCAACTTTACCAATTTTCCCTGCTTGTAAGCATTGTATGGAGAAAGATTCTTATGCAGCCCCAAAGAAGACAGGCGTACTATTTTAGTTTCGCCAAGTTCGTCTTTGTCGGTGAACCATATCGTA
>JAHZGX010000031.1 GCA_019420585.1 Prevotellaceae bacterium | reverse complement strand
TGGTGTCTTCCGACTCGTTTATGAAGGACTGGGTGAAGGCGTACCAGGCAGAAGAAGCGCCACAGCCCATGTTTGTGAAATTCCGTGTAAGAGAGTAATTGCGAAAAATATGTATTCTTGTCTGAAAAATAGGTAAAAAAGACATGATGCAGAGTGAATGATAATGGAAGTGTAACAATAGGTGAATAATTTATGAAAAGAACAAAAATGATGCTTGCCTGTCTTGCTGTTGCAGGTCTTGCCGTGTTGAATTTCACGCAGTCGGAGCAGAATTTCACGAAAAACAGTTTGGCCAGTTCTGGAAGTGGCTCGGATACGGATATGAGTTCAAGTGGTTCTCTTGTGTTTCGTTATAACAATTACCATTATTATCCTCCTCGGTTGGCTCCGGATAGTACTCTTACAAGGTCAGATTCTTGCGAAGGAAGGTGCGTCATATCATCTGCAGGTAGGTCATACAAGTGTCATAGCCATGGCTTAACATTGTGCAATGAATTGTGACTAAAGTTTTATGGTTATGTCAAAATGTTGGATTGTTGTAAATGTTAGGATGAGAACATGTTTGATTATTTTATTTTTTGCTATATCTGTGTTCTTCTTGTCAAGTTGTGGTCATAAAGAAATACAAGATTATTGCTGGCAAATCAAAGTGGAGTCATCTGACGAGAAGATTAAGTCGGAGTGGTTGGACAGCATGAAGGCAACAGTGACAGAAATCCCGTTGAGCATGCCGATTGCTTCAATTTGGAGCATGGATGTCTTTGGACGGAAATGTTTCCTTATAGATAGTTTCATGCAGATATTCTGCTTGGATTTGGAGCGGAAACAAGCCATACGGTCAAATATTTCTTTAGGCAATGCGAATAATGAGATGATTTCACCAGTTTGCTTGTCTGCAGATGGGGAATACGTGTATGTGTATGACAGTATGAAAGGGCGCATTTTCGTGTTGACGCATGAACTGCGCTTGCATCATGTACTGAACACTGAGTGTTCGTTCAGCATGTTGAGGAAGACTGATGATGGTTTTGCTTGTTTGTCTATAGACGATGGGCAGAATTTTTATTTTCTCAACAATGAAGGAATCGTGGTCTATTCAAGAAAACTTTCAAACGTCTGCCCCAGGGTGATTCCTGACGAGACCCCTCTTCAAATAGGAGGAGACGGGAAACTCTATGTCAAAGCCATTTATTCGGATGTCTTGTACAGATGGGAGGATGGTGATTTGGCTGCGGCGGGAAAATTTCGTTGTGGCACCCATGAAAGAGTTGGGGAAGACACTGCGAACGCCAATATGATACGTTCACAGGGAATGTATATGGAGGGCTACTTTGTGACGCGTTCCCATATACTTAGTTCGTATGTGGAGTCAGATGGGAAAAGCATACGCAACAACCTGTATGACTTGCGGACATGCGAAAGCATAAGTGGGCGTTTGGGGAGTATTGGGGGGATATTTTTCAGAGCAAATGTACAGCGGGGAAAGTATGCTTATGCGATTGTCCTTTCTGAGGACGCATTTGCTTATGGGCTGAAGGGTACCACGGAAAATTGTGTCGAAATCATCCAATATGAATTCCCATGAATGCTGTAGATACTTTTATCCTGCGCTTTGTAAATTCTTGGCGGGGAAGCACATGAAGTTTTATTTCATCTTGTCTCACGGACGGGAAATCTCTTGGAAGTGAGACAAGATGAAACATAAAACATTTGGAGGGAATATTCAAACGGCATAATTTTGCTGTGAATGGAAGTATTATGAGAGTAAGATTGCATTATGTGCTTGTCGGTGCAGCCATGTCGCTGCTTGGCCTTGCCTGTGCTTGCCGGCGAGGTGGTGACTTAGGAGCGAATGGCGATGCCATCCCGTTGGAGATAGACAAACCGTTTTATGTGGACAAGTACTCGAACCTATTCCGCGAGGTGCGTTATGTGGCACTGGAAGAGACACACAACTCGATAGTGGGTACCGCATCGAAGTTGGAGATGACAAATGACGGTGACTTCATTGTCTTTGATTTTCCTGCGGGTGCGGTGTTCCACTTTGCTTCCGATGGACGGTTCTTGAACAATGTGGGTTTTCGAGGCCCTGGCGGAAAAGAATATGTGTTTCCCGAGGATGTGAAGTATGACCCTTTCGCCAATGCCGTGCTGGTTTATGATGGCGCTAAGCGGTCGGTCATGTCGTACAGCGTGGAAGGCGATTGGCTCTCAACGGTACAACTGCCTTGGGGCGTGGGGGCTATCGGTGTGCTGGATGCCCGGCATCTTATATGTTACATGAATAATGACGAAACCATCAACGGAGACGAGAAGGGGACGAATTACAAGGTAATCACGCGTGAAGGACTGATAGAAAAGGAATTTGGAGAATTCGGAGCCGAAAAGGCAAGTTTCCGGCCATCGGCAGAACACGTATTCTGCTATCAGCAGGGCCGGTGCCTGTGCTTGCCCCCTTATTCCTATACGCTTTTTGAGGCTCGTCCCGATTCTCTGGAGCCGATAGCCACGTTCGACCTCTCAGATCGCGCCATCCCCAGTGAATGGCTGTGTGGCGACTTCTCGCAGTTCTATAAGAAATACAGGGAGCGCACCGATTTGGTGGAAATCAGCAGCGTGTATGAGACGGAGAAATATTATCTGCTGAACCTTGTGAAGGACAGAAACCCTTTGCTTTGTTTCGTGAGGAAGGATGATGGTAAGGTCGTGAGCCTCTCATACGAGATGCTCAATGACCTGTACGGCATGGTCGGGAGCAACAATCTTGCGTATGCCAAGGATGACAAACTGTATTTCCCACTAGAGTCCGTCTGCTTTGAGAATAGAGCCTCTTTCCTTCGCCTTGTGCCAGAGAACACCAGCCTGAAGGATGTGGTAATGGAGAAGAAGGCATTCTTCTATACCTTTGTGTCCCAGGCTTATGGCTCGGACGCAGCCCAAACCTATGTTGACTCGCTGACCTCGTCAGATTTCAGCCTTGTCCCTGGGGAGCGTGAATTAGTGGAGGACATGTCAAAGAAAAATAATCCCATCATACAGGTATGCATGTTAAATATATAAAAAGATGAAGAATGTGATAAGGGTTGCGAGCCAGTTGTGCCCGTTGTTCATGTGTGTTATACTTCTGGCATGTGGCAAAAAGATTGTCGCAGAGAAAGAGGAGTGTGGCGAGATGACGTTTGGCCGGTCGGTTGTCCTGCAGGTGGACACCTTGCTTTACTCCCAGATAGCAGATATTGTGCCCATCGGCTCCTCGTCCTATGTCCTGACTGACGGTGCATCCATATATGAGACCGACAGCACAGGCACAGTTATTCGTAAGGTTAGTAACCAAGGACATGGGAATAAGGAGTATATCCAGATAGGCAAATTGTACTCCGACGGGCAGTACATCTATGCCTGGTGTGCCATGTCGCTGAATCTGTATAAATATGACATGGACTTGAATTTCATTGATAAGTATCAGGGACCAAACTGTGGTGTGTGCCGAATGGCAGTATTGAACGGTGACACGGCGTACTTTCAGTTGACTGGGGGCAGTGACCAGGCAGTCTGTGCCGCACCTTTGAACCACAATGGTAAGATGCGCCGTGAGGGATGTTATACGGTCGAAGACAAGGCTTTGCTCTTTAATAGCATCAGCGGAGGGCTGGCTTGCTTTGATGGCCGGACTATGTACGTTCGCCCGTCAGAGATGACGGTATGCACGGTTGGTTCTGGAGAAGCATGGACATACGAGGATAAGGACTTTGTGGTAAATCCTGTAACGAAGTCTCTCGATGCTCGTCCTCCTAAGGAGGCCTTGGATTATTTGTTGCCCAACAGCACGTGCTCGGGGTTGTATGCCGATGGCGATTTCTTGTGGCTGATTACCGAGACGGGGAGTTTTGGAATGGGGCAGGACGGACAAATGTCTTCAGATGGCAGATTCCTGAATTTGTACAAAATAAATAAGGAAGGCAATCTGGTCTCTTCTTATAAATACAATTACCCCAAGGGCATCAGGTATGCCATAAGTGGAGGCCGTCTGCATGTCCTGGTCTATGATGGCAGCACCTATGTGGTGAAACAACTGGAGTTATAAAATTGAGACAAAAAATATAAGAAATGTTTGGGTATGTATTGCAAAAGTGCTAATTTTACACTGGGGAATCAATCAAGAAACCTCAAAAAACAGGACTGATAAATGATGCACCGCGTTTTTCCATCTTTATTTGCACCATGTTCTTTGCCGAGTGCCAAGAGCCCGATTCCGCATGGGGGTATTTTGTCATAGGCGGCCAAGTGTCAGGGTGCATGAAATCCGTTTGCTGAGATCAAGTGGCAAGGGAGATCCGCTTTCCCCTGTCTGTTTTTCGGGTTTTCGTATCCTGCTCATGTCAGCATGTAGGCAGCAGGTTCCGTTCCCATGAAGGAATCTGTGTGCGTTCCCTCTTTCAAAAGCAAACAGATGATGATAAAGAAACCAAAAACAAAGACTGTTATTATGAAGGCAAAGAATCTATTGTTATGCATGCAGGTTGTGCTGCTGTTCGTGCTGGTGTCTTGCGGACAGAAAGAAGGCCAGATTCCCATCAGCAAGACTTGGGATTGTGCGGAGTCCGACATGAAGAGTACATTTGACATCCAGTCCCTGTTCAGCGACCGCTATATCCTTGCCCTGGAGGAGACGGAACAGTTCAGGATTGGGTCTGTTGCAAAGGTGGTGATGAGTGACTCCCTGATTTTTGTCCTAGATAACAGACTTGCCATGCGGGCATTTGTTTTCAACAAGAATACGGGGAAGTACATCAACAGCATAGGCCGTACAGGGAAAGGCCCGGGCGAATATGTGGACATCAACGACTTCTCGGTGGACTTGCAGGCAGGCACGGTATCATTGCTGTGCGGGCGTAAGAGAGTGTGCGTGTATGACTATGCAGGCAAGTTCAAGTACCAGAAGGAACTGAGTTTCTATGCCGACAAAATAGAGTGCAAGGATGGCAAGTATTATTTCTGCTGTTATGACTATGGCCGCGGGAACCTGATTATCACGGACGGCGATATGCACGAACTGGCCAGTTACTTTGTGAACAAACCCGACGTGCCTGTGGTGATACAGACACATCCGCTGCAGAAACTCTCAGACGGCACCATCGTCTTTTCCCGTTTTTTGGATGACAATATCTATACCGTGGACGAAAACAACGAACTGTCCGTCCATTGCCAGATAGATTTCGGAAGTGACAGACTGGATTATAGTAAGTTGACCAAAGAAAATTGGGGCGAGACGGTGAAGGTTAGTCGATGCGACCTGGTATACTATACGGAGAATGACAAATATGCTTGGATTATGTTTTACGACCATGATGATGCCCATGAGTCGATATTGGACAAGTCAACGGGCAAGATTCTCACTTTCCCTTTAGATCACATGGTTGATTCCGTATTGGGCAATTATGACCTGACGGTGGAATACGGTTATCGGGGAAGCATGGCAATGATACTTGATGGAGAGAACATCAAGGATGAACTGGTGAGGAACAAGGATTGCAACCGGGGAAGCAATCCGGGTATCTACTTCTTAATCAACAAATAGGATGAAGATACAAAAAGTATTTGTACCCTTGCTGGCAGCAGTCTTGATGGCCGGCTGTGCGGAGAAGGGGCGCAGGAATGACCTGCATCCCCTCACCGATAATTCCTTCGATGAGGAATGTCCGCAGCACATAGTCATTACTGCGGACAGCGTAAAACCATTTGAAACGGTGGAGAATGAGGCATGCCTGCATGTGGATTTGCCTCAGGAGATGACCGAGACCTGCCTGGATACGGTGTTTTCATCTTATACATTCGTTCCTTTGGAAACAAAGGAGGAGTGTCTGATAGGGCAAATAACCAAGATAATCAAGTGCCCCGGTTGTTATTGCATCTTGGACAGGGACAATGCCAACGTGTTTCTCTTTGAGGAAGACGGAAGGTTCCGTTGCAAGTTGGGCAACAAGGGACATGCCGGCAACGAACACCTGGATGCCTGGAACATAGCCTATGACAGCGAGAACCGATATGTGGTGATGCTGGACTTGACAGGCAGGAGACTGCTCAGTTATGACTTGGAAGGTAAACTTCAGAAGGTGACACCGTTGTATTTCCTCTATACAGACATGGCTTTTATAGGAGACGGGATATTGTGTATGACGGGAACTGCTTATAATACAGGTTCTGACATCCTAGATTTGTCAAGGCTAGTGTTCACTGACAGGCAACAGGCACCTGTGAGGGTTGATTTCCCGGTGTCAGAAAAGATAAGGGATGGGTTCAATTATGAAGGAATTATGCAGCAGTACAGGGACAAAGCCTATTTCAATGATTTGGTCTGTGACACGCTGTGGGAAATAAACAGCACATGCAAGTTCCCCTTGCTCGTTATGACTGCCGACGGCTCTCCACGGTTTTCATGTGAAGAACTGGCGAATATGACGGATAGACTCTATTGTAAACGTAATCAGAATTTGACGCATGCCTATAACTTCTTTGTGACATCGAACTATGTTGTCCTCCACATAGACATGCCCAACACAGACAATAGTGTTGCCAACATTATATGCAGTAGAAAAACAGGACATCAGAAATTTATGGGTATGCCGGTGGGGATGACGCGTTTCGGCGACTTTATGTCTATGAATGGCCTCAATGGCGTGTATGATGATTCTACCCTCATAAGGGTTCTGAATCCAGGTACCATTCTGACGGATATTCGTATGGATTTACCTTCCGTACACACCATGACGGCTGAGGAGAAACGTCTTTTGATGAACGTTCAACTCGATGACAACCCTGTGCTGATGTTGGAGCACCTGGTGAAATTCTAAATGGGAAATGACATAAATTAAACTATAAATATATACAATGAAAGTAAGAACAATGATGCTAATCGCTTTTTTGCTGTGTGCGATGAGCGGATGTGACAGAAAGACTGACAGCCAGACTAATGTGGAAATCATAGGAGGGGTGACAGAGGCAAATGTGGGTATTGTGGATAAGAACTCCAATATGTTGTCTGCGGCTGAGTGGCTGCTGCAGAATACAGGAAATGCAGAGTTGCGCATAGACAGCATCAAGCCTTCATGTGACTGCATGGAGATGAAATACGACAAGTCCATGACAGCCAAGAGCGGCAAGTATTTTCCTGTACGCGCTATTCTTCATCCCGAGGAAGTGGATACGGGAGCCTTTATTCGTGAGGTGGAAGTGTATGGAAACTTTCCTTCTTCACCACTTGTGCTGACCATGAGGGGACGCATTGTGGATCAGAAGAAGTGAACTGCCATAGGGCATGACCTATTCTTTAATAGTATGAGATAAAAAATTCAAAAGATTGTTATTATGAAGGCAAAGAATCTATTGTTATGCATGCAGATTGGGCTGCTGTCCGTACTGGTGTCTTGCGGACAGAAAGAAGGCCAGATGCCTGTCAATGTGAACTGGGAGTGTACGGAGTCCAACATGAAAGACACGTTTGACATCCAGTCCCTGTTCAGTGACCGCTATATCCTCGGGCTGGAGGAGACGGAACAGTCTAGGATAGGTACTATTGAGAAATTGGCCATGGCAGATTCTCTGCTCTTCATTATGGACAACAGGCTTGCGATGCGCATCTTTGTGTTCAATGCGAACACGGGCAAGTTCATCAACAGCATAGGCCGGACTGGCAACGACCCCGGCGAGTATGTGGACATCAACGACTTCTCGGTGGACTCTCAGAGGGGCACTGTGTCCCTCATGACAGCAAGGCAGGATATACTGACGTATGATTACCAAGGAAATTTCATCAGTAAGAAAAGCCTGAGTTTCAACGCCGACAAGATGGAATGCAAGGATGGCAAGTACTACTTTGTATGCTATGACGAAGGACGCGGAAACCTCATTGTGACGGACAAGGACATGCATGTGACGCATGAGTACCTGGTGAACAGGAAGGGTGAACCCGTCGTAATCTTCTGGTTCCCGTTGCAGAAGATGCTGGACGGCACCATCGCTTTCTTCAGATATATGGACGACACCGTCTACACACTGGACGAGAATGACTCACTGAGCATACGTTACAAAGTGGATTTCGGAAGCAAGGGTGTAGACCGCAAGCAGGTGACCAAAGACAACATGCTGGAGATGGAAGCCACCCACAGGTGCTGTATATACATGTGCACGGAGAACGAGCGATATACCTGGATCGGGTTCTATGACGACGACGAGGAACACGAGTCGGTGCTGGACAGGAAGACTGGCAAGTCCTTTGCTTATCCCACCAGCAACAAGATTGACTCCCGGCTGGACATCTGTCGGTATCCCATTATGTATAGTATGCCCGGCATGATGGCCACATTGGTCGGCAGCGAGGATATCAAGGATGAACTGGTGAGGAATAAGGACTGCAACCGGGGAAACAATCCGGGCGTCTACTTCCTGATTAACAAATAAACGTGCAGCATGAAATTCCCAAGTACGGTAATCCCGGCCTTGATGGGCTTGGCCTGCCTCCTCTCATGCGGCAGGAACAACGAGGAGAAGGACTTGCTCTATGACAAGTTCCTCTCCTCCACGGTGGACGTTTCTTTTGACCGCATGGCGTTTGTGAGCGGAGATTCACTGTGGCGCGAGCATACTCCATATACCTATGTGTGCTATACCGATTCCGTCACTTGCTCGTCTTGCCTGGCCACCCACCTTTCCGTGTGGCAGATATCCGATGAACAACTGGGCGAGATCAGTGACTCCTGCCGTCTGTGCCTTATTGTACCGGGAGACACGTCCACGGTAAGTCTCATACGGCAGGTGCTTTACTATGTGCAGTACCGACCTTGCATGTATGTGGATACGGCCGGCGTGTTCCCAGAGAAGAACCCGCTGGTGGATTCCTTGCGTGTCCTTCATTCCTTCCTGATGGACAAGGATGGCAAGGTGCTGCTGGTGGGTGACCCGACCAAGAGGGATATGACAGAAGAAGTCAGAAGAGCAATTACTCCGGAGAAATAAGACTGAAGTACAATGGATAAGATGAAAGCAGAAAGGAAAGGCATGGGCAGAGGCACAGCGTGTGAGCGTCTTGCAAGAGTTTCGGGATGGTTGCTCGGAACGGTCTTCATTTTCTCCAGCGTGTTCAAATGGATAGGCATCCGCACATTTGCGCTGACGGTGGATCAGTTCTGTGAGTATCTCGGTTACGGAATCTTGCAGGGTCATGGAATGTTGCTTGCCGTGCTTGTCTGCACGTTTGAGTTGCTGCTGGGGTTGTCTGCATTCATCCCCGCACTGCGGGATTATACCAGATGGCTCTTCCCCGTGGTGATGGCCTATTTCACATATATCACCTTTCTGAACTATACCGACAGGTACGGGCAGATAGAGTCCTGCGGCTGCTTCGGTGAGGTGGTTCATCTGACTCCCGCAGAATCATTCTACAAGAACACGGTGCTGCTGGCTATGTCGCTGCTTCCCTTGCTCTTGCCGATATTGTGTTGTAAACAGAAAACAGATGTTTAACCCAAAACTATGAGTATTATGAAGAAAAGTAGGATTTTCTTGGCAGGCCTTGCTGTTGCAGGTCTTGTCGTGCTGAACTTCACGCATTCTGATGCAGGTGCAGTGAGTCATTCTCAGGCCAGTGCTGTCACATCGGCCGGTACCATCGCAGATGAGGAACCCGTCAACCTGCGTTGGTCCTATCCAATAAAGTGTCGCAAGATGGGGAAACGCAAGAACAGTTATCAGGTATGTATGCAGAACGGTCCTGCCAATCCTTGTGACACAGAGAATGCAACCACATGCACGTGTGGTAAGAATTGCAAGTGATGGAGTTGTCTGCCAGGACAGATTTTGACAAGGTGGAGCCGCCGGAGGGTTTTCATGCAATGAGTGGGAAGTCAAGGATAAACAGGCGTACGCTGGCGGGCTGCGTGGGAAGTACAGGAAAGGTATTCCTGTGCGTGCTGGCCATCGTGCTGGCGCGCATGTTCGTGGCAGAGTTTTATCTGGTGGACACTCCCAGCATGATGCCCACAATCCGGCCTACGGAAGTCTTCCTGGTGGATAAGTTGAGCGGAGGCACTCTGCTTCCGCGCCGTTTTGCCGACATTCCCATCGTGAACATATTCACCTGGATAAAGCTGCTCAGGGAGCGGGATGCCCAAAGGGACTGGGGGCTGCACAGGAGTTCCCGGTTCCTCAGGGCTTATAGGCCGGGTGACATCATCCTGTTTCAGATGCAGGACGATGGCGGGGAAACGCTGATAAAGCGCATTGACCGTGTGGTGTATGACGCGGGTGAGACTTATTATTATGTGTTGGGTGACAATCGGGACAACTCCACCGACAGCCGCTCCTTTGGTCTTGTGCCCGGCCACCGTGTCATAGGCAGGGCCATGTTTGTCGTGTTCTCCTGGGATAGTGACGGAAAGCCTTTCCGGAAATTCCGGTGGAGCAGAATGTTTCATAACCTAATGAAACCAATGAAATGAGGATAAGAACAACTTTGCACGGGATGGTTTCCGCGGGAATATGGCTGGTGGGCACAGTCTTGTCCACAGAAGCAAATGCCCGCCAACTCTCCCTGCATGATGCCATTCTGATAGCGCAGGAAAATTCTCTGGATGCCAAGGTGGCCAGGTTCTCCTTCCTGGCCAGTTACTGGACGTATCGTTCTTTCAAGGCAGAACTGCTGCCTTCGGTCAATCTGAGCGGGGGGCTGATGAATTTCAACCGCTCGCTGGTGGAGGCGCGCAACTATGAAGACGGGCGCCTGGCCTATGTGACCAACAATACGTTGAGCAACAGCCTTACCCTCTCGGTGGACCAGCAGATAGCCGCCACGGGTGGTACGGTCTCCTTGCAGTCATATCTCTATCGGCTTGACCAGTTCTCTTACAAGGAGCACACTTACAATTCCCAGCCCCTGCGCATCAGTTACACTCAGCCCCTGCGTTCGTTCAACAGCCTGAAGTGGGACAAGAAGACTGCTCCTCTGGAGTATGAGATTGCGCAGAAGACTTATCTGTGCGCCATGCAGGACGTGGCCCTGAGAGTGACCACGCTCTTCTTCAACGTACTCTCCGCTCAGTCGGATTTCCGCCAGAACCAGGCTACGCAGGCCGAGCGTGAGCGACTTTATGCCTTGGCGCAGAAACGTCTGGAACTGGGCACGACCACCAAGAGCGAGGTGCTGCAGATGGAACTCTCGCTGCTGAATGCCAGGGTGTCGGTCAACAATGGGCGTATCGTTTTGGATGATGCCATGTACAACCTCTTTTCGTATTTGCGTGTCACGGACTATGAGAATGCCAGTCTGCTGCCTCCGGGTAACGTGCCCGACTTGGTGGTGGGCGTGGACGAGGTGCTGCAGAAGGCTATCAACAATTCTTCCCATACGCGTGAACAGCGGCTTAAGATGCTCAATGCCAGCAGGAGTCTGGCGCAGGCCAAGGCCAGCCGTGGACTGCAGGTGACACTGAGCGGAGAGTTAGGGTTTATGCAGAGTGACAGGGACTTCCTGGGTGCCTACAGCCACTTGCGGGACAATGAGGTGGTGGGGCTCACCCTGCGGCTGCCCATCTTTGACTGGGGATTGGGCAAAGGGCGCGTGCGCATGGCTCAGGCACAGATGGAGGTGGTGAAGACCCAGCAGGAGCAGGCTCATCAGGACTATGTGCAGGAGTTGCGCAAGAGGGTGATGCAGTTCAATGCACAGCCTGCCCAGTGTCGGGATGCCCAGCGTGCGCAGGAGATTGCCGAGGAACGGTATGACATCATGCGCAAGCGTTACGAGGCGGGTACAGTTACCGTGACCGACCTCAACACGGCTCAGAACGAGATGACCTCGGCCAGGTCGCAGTACATTTACCAGTTGCGGACTTTCTGGACTGACTATTTCGGATTGCAGAAGTCCACTCTCTTTGATTGGACAAATAACAGGGATGTGACGGTGGACATAGACAATATCATAAATGAAAAAATAAGGTGATGAGTGTGATAAAGATGAACGGATGTCTCCTGCTGCCTGCCGCCTTGGTGCTGTTGGCTGCCTGTAATTCCGGAAAGAAAGGTGAGGATGCCCCGAAGGACATGGAGATGCACCAGCAGCAGGGCGTAGAGGCCTTTGTGGATACGATGGTACTGCACCAGACGGAGTTCAACAAACAGATTGTGTGCAACGGCAAACTGGCCGCCAAGGCCAAGAGTGAGATCAACTTCACAGGCCAGGGAGTGATTGCGGATGTGATGGTGAAGGAAGGGCAACGAGTGAGCAAGGGTGCCCTGATTGCCACTTTGGACAAGAGTGAGAAGCGACGCGAACTGGAGAAAGCCGAGCATGAACAGGAGCGTGCCAGAGTGGAACTGACTGACAAACTCCTGGGCTTGGGGTATGAGGACTGGCAGAAGGTGCCGGCCGAGGTGATGAAGCGTGCCGAGGTGATGTCCGGCTATTATTCCGCAAAATATCAGGTGCAGACAGCCAGGATAGCCTTGGAGGAATGCGACCTGTATGCCCCTTTCAGCGGACGCATTGCCAACTTGTCTGCCAAAAGGTATCAACGCAACGAGAAGGTATGCACGCTGATTGACGACGCCGGGTTTGAGGTGGAGTTCCGCATCCTTGAAGCAGAGTTGCCCCATGCCCGCATCGGGCAGAAGGTGAGTGTAAGTCCGTTTGTGCAGGACAGCCTTTCCTATGAGGGACAGGTGACGGAAATCAATCCCCTGGTTGATGAGAAGGGACTGGTAAAGGTAAAAGCCCGGTTGGCACGCGTGGGTGATACGCTGGTCGATGGCATGAACGTACGCGTGACCGTGGAGGAGAAGATGCAGGACATGTTCGTAGTGCCCAAGGATGCCGTGGTGGAGCGTGATGGATATTATGTGGTCTTCCTCCTGCAGGATGACAGGGCTGTGTGGACATACGTGGACGTGGCTCACTCCAACATCGGCTCCTATGCCATCACGGGATGCCGGCGCAAGGAGACCACCATACATGAGGGAGATGTCATCATCACTTCCGGCAACCAGAATCTGGCCGACGGTACGGTGGTAAGGACGGGTGCCCGACAATAATATCGATATGAACAAGACTATCCTCTGCCGTCCCGTAGCGGTGACCATGTGCATTATCGCCTTGGCGGTAATGGGTGTGCTGGCCTTGCACCGCATACCGGTTTCCCTGATGCCCGACATTGACATTCCGCAGATAACCGTGCAGGTGAGCATGCCGGGCTATTCTGCCCAGGAGATTGAACGTTCCGTGGTGGCTCCGCTCCGTGGCCGTCTGATGCAAGTGGCCGGTCTTACCGACATACGCTCCGAGGCCAGGATGGATGCGGGAAGCGTGAAGATGACCTTTGATGCGGGCAGCAACGTCAACCTTCTCTTCATTGAGGTCAACGAGAAAGTCGACCGTGCCATGAACCAGATGCCTCGGGACATGGAACGTCCCAAGGTGATGAAGGCGAGTGCCATGGATATTCCGGCCTTCTTCCTTGATATGACACCGAACAATCCCGCACGCTTTGCCCAGATGTCCAAGTTTGCGAGGAACGTGGTGGTGAAGCGCATTGAGCAACTCCCCCAAACGGCCATGGTGGATGTGAGCGGTACGGTGGGCACGGAGATAGAGTGCGTGCCCGACTATGAGAAACTGCGTGCGATGGGTATGGACGTGAGCAACATTGAGGAGGCCATCAAGCGCAATGATGTCACGCTGGAGGCTCTGAGCGTGGTCAACGGGATTTTCCGTTACAACATACACTTCGACTCGCAGTTGCTCACCCTGCAGGACATTGCGGACATCTATATCAATCATGAAGGACGCTTGCTCCAGTTGAAGGATATCTGCAGCCTGACGGAGCGGCCTGCCAGTCGCAACGGCTTGGTGAGGCATGACGGTCGGCTGGGCGTGACCATGGCTGTCATCAAGCAGACCGATGCCCGTATGGAGGACTTGCAGCAGGGTATGCAGGAACTGCTGGATGACTTGAGGCAGGAATATCCCGACATCAGTTTTGACCTCACGCGTGACCAGACTTCCTTGCTGCATTATACCATGGAGAACCTGAAGGATAACCTGACCATGGGGGCCTTGATGGCTTGCCTGGTGCTGCTGGTGTTCATGAGGCGGTGGCGGCTTTCGTTGCTTGTGGTCATGAGCATTCCCCTGTCACTC
Source organism: Prevotellaceae bacterium (assembly GCA_019420585.1). Classification (GTDB taxonomy): domain Bacteria; phylum Bacteroidota; class Bacteroidia; order Bacteroidales; family Bacteroidaceae; genus Physcousia. Next base: position 24,899 of record JAHZGX010000031.1, on the reverse strand, counting down.
ATAATCACCATCCTTTGCTTTTATCTGCTTGGCATCTCCATGAATGTCATCTCTCTGTCCGGTCTGATACTGGGTGTGGGTATGATGGTCGACAATGCCATTATTGTGGTGGACAACATCACCGATTCTTCGGGCACGCATGGAACCTCTTCGGAATCGCTTGCATTGTGGGACCGGGTGGCACTCCGAACGCGTGAGGTGTTCACTCCCATGCTTTCCTCTGTGCTCACCACCTGTTCTGTGTTCCTGCCGCTGATATTCCTGAGCGGCACAGCCGGTGCCCTGTTTTATGACCAGGCCATGGCGGTCACCACGACTTTGTTTGCGTCGTTGCTTGTCGCCACGGTGGTGGTGCCCGTGTATTACGTGCTGCTCTATCGTCGGCGTGCCGCTCAGGGCTTGGTGTCTCCGGCATCCCGTTCTTCCAGGGGAGTGCACCTTTATGAGTGTGCCATGAACTGGACACTGCGACATGCACGTCTCTGCTTGGTACTTTTTGCTGCCTGTATTCCGTTGGCGGTGGTTTTGGCATTGCATATTGGCAAGGAGCGTATGCCCGAGGTGGCTCAGGACGATGCCTTACTGACGGTCAATTGGAACAGCAACATCTCTGCCGAAGAGAATGACCGGCGCGTGTCCTTGCTGATGAAGTCTTTGGGCGATGATGTACAGACATCCACCTGTATGATTGGTGCGCAGGAGTTCATGTTGGCTCACACCAAAGATATCACAGCCTCCGAGGCCGTCCTGTACCTGAAGTCGCCTGATGCGTCCACGCTTGACAAGGCCAGGCGGGATGTCTATGCCTTCCTGCAGAAGCATTATCCCCAGGCATCCGCCGAGTTCAGTGCCGCCGGCAACCTGTATGACCTGATGTTCTCCACCGATGAGGCCGACCTGGAGATACACCTGCAGGATCGCGATGGGGCGCGTCCCCGTCCCGATGAATCCCGCATGTTTGTAGACACGCTGCTGGCTCACTTCCCCAATCTTGACCTGCAGCCTGTGGTCACCGAGACCAATCTCAGGTATATGGCCGACATGGAACAGATGGCACTCTACAAGGTGAGTTATTCTGCCTTGTATTATAGGCTTAGGAGCCTGGCCAACCGCAATGCCGTGGTAAACATCAATGAGGGCTCGCGTTCGGTGCCTGTACTTGTCAGTGCTGCCGGGGACACGCCGGTAAGCATCATGGACGCCACCGTGACCAACTCCGAAGGCACTTCCGTGCCAGTGTCCTACCTCGTGAGTGAGTCAAAGGGTGAGGATTATAAGCGGCTGCAGGCCGGCAATGGAGGGGCTTATTACTCGGTGGCATTGAATGCCGGCGACCGAGAGGTGGAGCGTGTAATTGAGTTTGTCGATGCTTATGTCCACACCCTCGGAAGCCGTTTCTCGGCCAGTTACTCGGGAGGCTATTTCAGTGGACGCAAACTGGTGGGCGAGTTGGCGGTGGTTCTTGCTGTTGCTCTGGCTCTGCTCTATTTTATTTTGGCGGCACAGTTCGAGAGCCTGGTGCAGCCTTTCATCATTCTGCTTGAAATGGTGATTGATGTCTTTTTCGTGTTGCTTGCCCTTTGGCTGACAGGCGAGACCCTCAACCTGATGTCCATGACCGGCATTGTGGTCATGAGTGGAATTGTCATCAATGACTCTATTCTGAAGATTGACACAATCAATCGCAGTCCCCATTTGAAGACCAAGGATGCCGATGGCCTGGTGCGTGCCATCATGGATGCCGGGCACCGCCGTCTGCGTCCCATTGTGATGACTTCCCTCACCACCATCCTTGCCTTGCTCCCGTTTCTCGGCAAAGGCAGCATGGGTGCCGCCATTCAGTACCCCATGTCACTGGCTCTGGTGGTGGGCATGATTATGGGCACTTTGGTGAGCCTGTTCTTTGTGCCGATGCTTTATTACGTGATATACTATCGCCACAGGAAATGAAAGTATCCAATCTTACCCTCCTGCTCACGCTGGCCATCCTTATGGTGGTGGGTGCCGGCCTTATTCCGCGGGTCGACGTGGCCGACCAGCCACGTCCCCGGCAGGGGAAGACCCTGGAGGTGTGGTATTCCTGGCCGGGAGCTTCTGCCAAGGTGGTGGAGCAGAATGTGACCTCACGGATTGAGGGGTTGGTGGCCGGTGTCGGTGGTGTTGGCAGCGTGACATCGGAATCTTACTTCGGGAGCGGCCGGGTGAAGATTGCCCTCAAACCCTCTGCCGAGGTGTCGGCCACGAAATTCGAGATAGCCTCACTGCTGCGGCAGACTTACAGGCAACTGCCTGAAGGGGTCACTTACCCGGAACTTTCGGGCGGAGAGGTAGTCAACGAGAGCAGGCGCAAAGAAACTCTTAAACTGCTGCTGTGTTATCAGGTGAACTCCAACTTGACTGACGAGCAACTGAAGGAATACATTGAAAGGCACGTGAAGCCGGAACTTGAGCGTGTTGAGGAAATACGGCGTGTTGAGGTGACCGGCGGCAAGAGCAAATATATCGTCATCACTTATGACCCCTTTGTGCTGGCCAGTTACAGGCTCACGGTCAATGATGTGGAGAATGGCATACGTTCCTTCCTGGGCAGGGCCGACGTGGTGGGCGAGTACCAGCAGCCCGGCGATGCCGAACGCCGTACCGTGTATCTGGCCACCGAAGAGTTCGTCAAGCCGCTGGAGCAGATGCCCATAGGTGTGGTCGATGGCAAGACTGTCTACCTCAATGACCTGGCCACCTATGAGTACAAGGATCGTGAGCCCGGCGGATATTACCGGGTAAATGGTCTGAACACCATTTATCTGAACATATTCGTGGATGCCGATGCCAATAAGATAGCCCTCTCAGGCATCGTGAGGAAGAAGGTGGAGCAGATGGAGTCCACGCTCCGCCAGGGGGTGTACCTTACGAAAGCCTATGATTCGGCCGAGCAGAAGGAGAGCGAACTGCATCGGTTGGTGTGGCGTTCACTTCTCTCCTTGTTTATCCTGCTTGCTTTTGTGTGGCTGGTGCGGTGGAACTGGCGTTATCTGTTGGTCATGGTGGTCACGTTGGCTGCCAACATTTTGATGGCTGTCATTGCCTATTGCCTGTTCGACATACGTCTGCATATCTACTCGCTGGCCGGAATCACCGTGTCGCTCGGCATGGTCATCGATGCCTCCGTGGTGATGGTGGACCATTACAGTTATTATCGTAACCGCAAGGCATTTTTGGCCATATTGGCTGCCTTGCTCACCACCATAGGTTCTTTGATCATAGTCCTGTGGCTTCCCGATTTCCTGCAACAGAACCTCTATGACTTTGCTTGGATTATCATCATCAACTTGTCGGTGGCCTTGCTCACGGCCTGGCTCTTTGTCCCTGCGCTCATTGAACGCGTAGACTATCACAGCCGGCAGCGTGGACGGGTGCGCAACAGACGTATGGCAAGCCTCTGGAACCGCTTTTATCTACGTTACGTGGGGCGCATGCAAAGGTTCCGTTGGCTTTATGTGCTGCTTGTGGTACTTGCCTTCGGTATCCCCTTTGACAGTCTGCCCGGCAAATTGGGAGGGAAAGCCGGAAACCGAACGGGCAGTGAGCCTGTTGTGGAGCGGTGGTACGAGAAGGCTTACAACAGCACTTTGGGCAGCGATTATTTCCAGGGCAGATGCAAACGTACGCTCTCGTCTTTGTGCGGAGGCACCCTGCGTCTCTTTGCCGGTTCCCTGTCGTCCAACACCTACGGCCGCAATTCGGAGCGCAAGATGCAGTTGCTCATCCGGGCACAGATGCCCATGGGAGGCACGGCAGCGCAGCTCAACGAGAAGGTCATCCCGCTGGAGAACTTCCTGGCCACCTTCCCCGAGATAAAGCGGTTTGAAACCAGGATAAATGGAGGGAGTGCCTCCATCACCGTTGACTTCACGGACGAGGCTCTGCAGACGGCTTTCCCTTACGTGTTGGAGAACAAAGTAGTGGGGCGCGTCATAGCCATTGGCGGTGCCGACTGGAGTACCAGTGGTGTAAGTCAGCGCGGATTCAGCAATTCCCTCAGCCTGCAGTACCGCACCAGCCACATTGAGGTGGTGGGGTATAACTATGATAGGCTCAATCGCCTGGCCGAGGACATCTGCGACCGACTGCGGCAGAATCCCCGCGTGGCCGACATCGCCATTGAGATTCCCGGGCAAATGAATATGGAGGATGAACTTTACATGCGCTATGATAAGGAGCGGATGGCTCTCTACGGCTTTGACTTGAAGGCGGCTCATGCCACCCTGCGCGAGGTGCTGGCCGGCCGGGACGTCGACCGCTACCGCGGTGCCACCTTCTCCTCCGACATTTATCTGCACTCGTCATGGCAGGATCGCTTCGATCTGTGGCGGCTTGACAATTCCTTCTTGAATGTAGGCGGAACGGATATCCGTCTCTCCGATTACATGACTATCGGGAAGCGTGAGGCCAAGAACTGCATTCCCCGTCAGAACCAGGAATATGTGCTGCACGTGGGCTTTAACGTGATAGGAAGTTACACATACACGGCCAATTACCTGCGTGGAATCATTGAAGAGTTCAACGGCAGTATTCCCTTGGGTTTTCGGTGCAGGAATGCCTCGTATGGATTCTATGAGGACCACGGCACGCAGTACTGGCTGCTGGGCTTGGTGGTGGTCATCATCTTTTTTGTGTGCGCCATCCTGCTTGAGTCGCTGCGCTTGCCCTTGGCCATCATTTCCTTGATACCCGTGTCGTTCATAGGTACGTTCCTCACCTATGTCTTTACTGGCGTGGAGTTCGGGGTGGGCGGCTTTGCCTCCATGGTACTCCTGTGCGGACTTACGGTCAACGCCGGTATATATGTCGTATGTGAGTACCGCAGCCAACGCATGGCTTGTCCCAAGGCCAGTCCTGCGAAGTGCTACGTGAGAGCCTACAGCCACAAGGTTACGGCAGTGTTCCTCACGGTGCTCTCCACCGTGCTTGGTCTGGTACCCTTCCTCATTGATGGCAGTGAGGAACCCTTCTGGTTCTCGTTTGCCGTGGGTTCTTCGGGCGGCTTGCTCTTCTCCTTGATAGCCCTGGTGTTTGTTATGCCCGTGTTTGTGGGGCTACCCAGTTTCCGTCGTGAGACCCGCCGCACGGGGTGGTGGCGCAGGCTGTTTCTGGCACTCTCCCGACACTTGCGTCACAGGCGTGTCACAGAGGCGTAAACCATGCACTGCAGTGCTCTTCATGTGCCAACGCAGTGCTCTTCATGTGCCAACGCAGTACTCTTCATGTGCCAACGCAGTACCTTGCGTTTTTACATTTGCTAGTATCCCCTGTCCGGGCAGTCCTGTGTGCCCTGTGTGGTGTGCCGGCATGCCCCCCTCAGACGGCGCGGAGCATGCCTTGCAGGTGTCCTCTTCCCGTTTTTTTGCAAAAATCTTGTGTAAGAGGAAGTGTTTTAGTACTTTTGCATGCAGAATACGTATTCCTTTGACATTATACAGCAGCGATGAGCCCTACAAGACTGAACACCCTGCTTCAGCAGACTATTTCCGAACTGAGCGAGAACTGCCCGCTGCACGGACTTTCCCTTGAGCACCGTGATGGTGACCCCCTTCCTTGCCAGAAGGCACTGGCCGAGGTCGTGGATCTCTGCCGTTCGGTATTCTTTCCCGGCTATTTCGGACAGCCTGCCATAAGCGCGCGCATGCAGACTTATCACCTGGGGGTGAGCATGGAACGGCTGCATACGTTGCTCACCGAGCAGATTATGGCAGGCTTGTGCTCCTGTTCTGCTGATGACACGGAGCAGGAAGAGGGTGATTCTTCCTTGCATCACGAGGCACAGGTGTGTCGCCGGCGTGAGCGTGCCGGGCAACTGGCTGTTGACTTCATACAGCGCCTTCCTGCCTTGCGTGCCCTGCTTGCTACTGATGTGGAAGCGGCTTACAACGGTGATCCTGCTGCTGAAACCTATGGCGAAATAATCAGTTGTTATCCTGTGATACGCGCCCTCACCAATTACCGTGTGGCGCATGAACTGCTCCTGCTGGGGGTTCCCCTCATACCGCGTATCATTACCGAGATGGCACACAGCGAGACGGGCATTGACATACATCCCGCAGCCACCATAGGCCATCACTTCACCATTGACCATGGCACGGGCGTGGTGATAGGTGCCACATGCATCATAGGCAACAGTGTGAAACTCTATCAAGGAGTGACGCTTGGCGCAAAGAGTTTCCCTCTGGACGAGAACGGCAACCCCATCAAGGGCATTCCCCGCCATCCCATACTGGAGGACAACGTCATAGTGTACAGCAACGCCACCGTGCTGGGACGCATTACCATAGCCGCAGGAACTATCATTGGTGGCAACCTGTGGGTGACCGAGAGTACCAAGCCGGGCGATCGCATAGTACAGGCCAAGCGCAGGAAGAATGGAACCAAGGAGTGCATTGTGAGGCCAGAGGACTACGGAAACCTGTGACACACACGGGCGAGAAGAAACGCTAAACACACTTTCAGAAATATTTTAAGAGGAATCATGGAATTTGAAATGATAGCCAAGACCTTCCAGGGACTGGAAGGGGTGTTGGCCGAAGAGTTGACCGCCCTGGGCGCAAACAACATTGAGCAGGGACGGCGTATGGTGTCGTTTACCGGAGACAAGGAGATGCTCTACAGGGCCAACTTCTCGCTGCGCACCGCGGTGCGCGTGCTTAAGCCCATCAAGCACTTCCGTGCCAAGACGGCCGATGAGGTGTATGAGGCGGTGAAGCAGATTGATTGGACACAATACCTGAGCGTGGACACCACCTTTGCAGTGGACAGCGTGGTCTACAGCAACGAGTTCCGCCACAGCAAGTTTGTGGCTTACAAGGTGAAGGATGCCATCGTGGATCAGTTCAGGGAGAAGACAGGCGAGCGCCCCAACATACGCATTACCAATCCCGACATGCAACTCCATATCCACGTGGCGGAGTATGACTGCACCCTCTCGCTGGACTCCTCGGGCGAGAGTCTGCACAAACGTGGCTGGAGGCAGGCCACCGTGGAAGCACCTATCAACGAGGTGCTGGCCGCAGGCATCATCCTGCAGACCGGATGGAGGGGCGAGTGTGACCTGGTGGATCCCATGTGCGGTAGTGGCACGTTCCTCATTGAGGCGGCCATGATAGCCCGCGGCATCTCCCCGGGTGTGTACCGCCGTGAGTATGCCTTCGAGAAGTGGCCCGACTTTGACCAGGAACTCTTTGACCGCATTTATGATGATGATTCAGCCGAGAAGCCTTTTGAACATCACATTTATGGTTATGACATCAACCATAATGCCGTTAGCGTGGCCGTTGAGAACGTGCGTGCGGCCGGCCTCTCGAAGTATGTCACATTGCAGCAGCAGGACATCAAGGACTTCACTCAGCCGGAGCAGAGATGTATTATGGTGACCAACCCGCCCTACGGAGAGCGCATTTCCGCCCCAGACCTGCTGGGACTGTACAAGGTTTTGGGCGAGAGGCTCAAGCATCAGTTCACTGACAATGATGCCTGGGTGCTCAGTTACCGCGAGGAATGTTTTGACCAGATAGGGTTGAAACCCTCGCTGCGTACACCGCTGTTTAACGGATCGCTGGAGTGTGAACTTCGTAAATATCAAATATTCAGCGGTAAGTTCAATGCACTGAGGGCACAGGGTGGCGACATCAAGAGTGATGACGAACGCAGGCTGATGGCCGAGAAGCGGCGCTTCAAGCAACACCGTGATTTCCATGACCGCCTGGAAGACAACCCCGAGGAGCGCATGCGGCGTCCCGAGCGCAGGCCTTACGGGCGCGATGAGCATCGTGAGGGTGACCGCCGTTTCCGTGACCGTGATGATCGTCGCCCCGCTCGTGGCTTCCACCGTGACGACCGTAATGGCGGGTTTGACCGAAGGCCACGTCCGTATGACCGTGATGATCGCCGTCCTTCACATGGTTTCCGCCGTGATGGTGACGGTGATAGGGCTGACCGTAAGCCCCGGCCTTACGGCCAGGCTGACCGCCGCCGGCACGATGGATTCAACCGGGGAGGCGATGACCGCCGCAAATCTTTCGGTCGTAAAGAGAACAGGGGCGGATGGGACAGAAACGCTCACAAAGGATATGACCATGATGAGGATTAAAAAAATATGTATGGCGGTTGCCTTGGCAACCTTGACAGTCACAGGCGGCATGGCGCAGAAACTCTTCACACTGGAGGAACTGAACTTCGGCGGACACAACTACAGGAAATACGTGCCCCAGTATTATCGTTACATCTGGTGGGGTGACCGCCTGATGGATACCAACAGCCAGGACTACAGTATGTTGAATCCCGCTACGGGAAAGCCACTCAAGGGAGGAAATGTGACCGGTCAGGGCATCTACTCGGCCTACGGATGGATCGAGGGTGATGCCAACCACCGTATTCAGCGTATAGGCATGCCCTATGCCAGCGAAACACTTGTGCTCACTTTGGCTGACCGCCAGCGTGCACTGGTGGATTTCACCGACTGGAAGGTGACATGGAGCCAAAGTGCCGAGGGCTCGCTGGAGTGGAACAGCACCTCACGTGCCGATGCCTTCCTGAAAGACTGGAACCTGTGGGTGCGTTATGCTGACGGAGAGGAAGTCAAGATATCGGACGACGGCTCACGCGAGATAGTGTATGGGCGCAGTGTACACCGCGACGAGTTCGGCATCACCAAGGGAACATTCTGGAGCAAGGACGGTCAGAGGCTGGCCTTTTACCGCATGGACCAAAGCATGGTGACTGATTATCCGCAGGTCAATACTTTCACTAGGGAGGCTCAGGTGGAGCCTGACAAGTATCCCATGGCAGGCATGACATCGCATCAGGTGCAGGTGGGCATCTATGACTTGCAGTCACGCAGCACCGTATACCTGGCCACGGGTGACCCTACAGACCGATATTTCACCAACATAGCATGGGCTCCCGACGGTAAGACACTGTACCTGTATGAACTCAACAGAGATCAGAACCGCTGTACGCTTGATGCTTATGATGTCCTCACGGGCAAGAAATTGCGCACGCTCTATACCGAGACTTCAGACAAGTATGTGGAGCCACTGCACCCCATCACCTTCCTGCCTTGGGACAGCAGCCGCTTCATCTATTGGAGTTGGCGTGACGGGTATACCCATCTGTACTTGATGGATGTCAACGGCAAGGAACTTGGCCAACTTACCCGTGGCTCATGGGTGGTGACCGAACTGGTGGGCTTCTGTCCGGCTACCCACAGTGCCATCATCACCAGCAAGGAAGCAGGTGACCTGCAGAAGAACATTTACCGGCTGGACATCAAGAGCGGCAAGCGCACGCTGCTCGACAACGGCAAGGGCGTGCATCAGGCCAGGCTCTCATGTAGCGGACGTTATGTGCTGGATACATGGCAGGAGCCCGATGTGCCACGCTGCTGCGCTGTGACCGACACCAAGACCGGTAAGCGTGTGATGCTGGGCATGGCACCCGACCCATGGGAGGGTTGGTACCAGCCCATATTCGAGCAGGGTACAGTGAAGGCTGCCGATGGAACCACCGACCTGTACTGGCGCATGGTGAAGCCTGCTGATTTTGATCCTGCAAAGAAGTATCCCACGGTGGTGTATGTGTATGGAGGCCCTCATGCCCACAATGTGGAGGCATCATGGCATTGGGGTTCCCGTTCATGGGAGACCTACATGGCTCAGAAGGGCTATATCGTGTTCATCCTCGACAACCGTGGAAGCGAGAACCGCGGACGCGACTTCGAACAGGTCACCTTCCGCCACCTGGGACAGGAGGAGATGAAGGACCAGATGTGTGGAGTGCGCTATTTGCAGTCGCTTCCTTACGTTGATACCAACCGTCTAGGCGTGCATGGGTGGAGTTTTGGCGGCTTTATGACCGTATCGCTCATGACCAATTACCCCGACGTGTTCAAGGTGGGCGTAGCCGGAGGCCCTGTCATTGACTGGAAGTGGTATGAAGTGATGTACGGTGAGCGTTACATGGACACCCCGGAGAGCAATCCCGAGGGTTATGCCCAGACGAGTCTGATAAACAAGGCGGCCAACCTGAAGGGCAAACTGCAGATAATCATCGGCATGAATGACCCTACCGTGGTGCCGCAGCATGCACTCCAGTTCTTGGATGCCTGTGCCGAGGCCGGCACACAGCCTGACTTTTTTGCGTATCCGGGACAGGGACACAACATGGCGGGACACAAGAGCGTGCATCTGCATGAGCGCATTACACAGTATTTTGAAGATTATTTGAAGTAGACCTACACATTATATATAGTATGAACATACTTTTATTGGGAAGCGGAGGGCGTGAGCATGCCTTGGCTTGGAAGATTGCTCAGAGCAAGCAGTGCGGACAACTCTACATTGCACCCGGCAATGCGGGCACGGCAAACGTGGGCACCAATGTACCTCTAGCGGCCGATGATTTCGAGGCCATAGGGGCATTTTGCCTCCAGAACCATGTTGGCATGGTGGTGGTGGGACCTGAAGACCCGCTGGTGAAGGGCATATATGACTATTTCAAGGCTGACGGGAACTTAAGTGCCATCCCGGTGATAGGCCCCAGCAGGCAGGGAGCCGTGCTTGAGGGAAGCAAAGACTTTGCTAAGGGATTCATGCAGCGTCACGGCATCCCCACGGCTGCCTATGCCACGTTTGACGGCAACAGCCTGGAGGAAGGATTGAAGTTCTTGGAGACCTTGCAGCCTCCTTACGTGCTGAAGGCCGATGGACTGTGTGCAGGAAAGGGTGTACTCATCCTGCCCACCTTGGAGGAGGCCAAGAAGGAGTTGCGCGAGATGCTGGGCGGAATGTTCGGCAACGCCAGCAGCCGCGTGGTCATTGAGGAGTTTCTGAGTGGCATTGAGTGCAGCGTGTTCGTGCTGACCGATGGCAAGGACTATGTTATCCTGCCCGAGGCAAAGGACTACAAACGTATAGGTGAAGGCGACACCGGACTGAACACTGGTGGAATGGGCAGTGTAAGTCCCGTCCCGTTTGCCGATGCAGAGTGGATGGGTAAGGTGGAAGACCGCATTATCCGCCCAACGGTGCAAGGACTATCCGAGGAAGGAATTGACTACAAGGGATTTATCTTCTTCGGGCTCATCAACGTGAAGGGTGATCCAATGGTCATTGAGTACAATGTGCGTATGGGTGACCCAGAGACGGAGACGGTGATGCTGAGGCTCAAGTCGGACATCGTGGATCTCTTTCAGGGAGTGGCCACACAGACACTCTCTTCCAGAAAGGTGGAGCACGATTCGCGTGCTGCGGTATGCGTGATGCTGGTGAGCGGTGGCTATCCTGGTCATTATGAGAAAGGCTATCCCATTACGGGCATTGAGGACGTGCAGGGAAGCGTGGTCTTCCATGCCGGAACAGCCCTTCGGGACGGCCAGGTGGTGACTAACGGCGGACGTGTCATGGCGGTGAGCAGTTATGGTAAGGATTGTCAGGAGGCTTTGGAGAAGAGTTTCACCGAGGCCGGAAAGATACAGTTTGATAAGAAATATTTCCGCAGAGACATCGGGGCAGACTTATGACAGGACACCGTTGGTGGCAGAACAGGTTGGCTGAGAGCCGTCTGACGCTCCCGTTCAGTGTGCTGGCGTTTCTCGCTGTACGCTGGTTTGAGGGGCTGGCAGGCAGTGGTTCGGCCGCAGTCTCTGCCCTGTTCTGCCTAGCCACGGCCGCCGTGATGATGGAGACCAACGTGGGGCTGCAGATAGTGCGGATACGTACTAGACTTTCCGAGAGCCTGTGGTTGCTTCTTGCTTCCGCCATGCCTTTCCTGTATGGGATGGGTGCACCATCAGTGTGTGCCTTCTGCCTGGCTGCTGCCTTGGGGCTCCTGCTTTGTTGCTATCAGAATCGCAGTTCGGTGACACTGGTGTATCATAGTTTCCTCTTCCTGGGTATGGGCAGTTTGTTTGCGCCACTCATGCTCGCATTGGGACTGCTTTTCTATCTTTGCCTTGCCTTTCTCATGCGTGCCTTCTCATGGAAAGGACTCTGGGCCGGTGTGGTAGGCATAGTTACTCCTTACTGGTGCTGGATTATGTGGGAGGCATGTGCTGGCGATGTGATGCGTGTGGCTGACTATGTGGTGGCACTTTGGAAGAGGACAATTCCATGGGATGGCATGTCTTTGATGCCGGGTATACGGCTGTTGCCGGTGTGGTGCCTGCTCCTGTTTTTCAGTTTGGTGGGCATCATACATTACATGAGGAAGAGGTACGAGGATAAGATACGTACGCGCATGATGCTCTATGTGTACGTCTGTGTGACGGTTTTTCTCCACGTTGCCTTCTTGCTTTTGCCCGATATGCGTACAGAGGTGCTTGCCATGACGGCTGTGTCTGTGAGCCCGCTGCTGGCGCATTACTGGGCTATGACAGGTGGGCGTGTGGGTCAGGCGGTTCTGCTCGTGTCACTGGTTGCGTGGCTGGGGACATTGGCTGTCACCTACCTGGCTATCTAAAAAGAGTCCTTAGAGGCAATTCGGCAGCGCGAGCCTCTGCCATCGGAGCAAAAAGTTGTAACTTTGCCACGCAACATAAGTAATAGTGCAATAATATTACATATTATGAAGAATTTCAAAACGGTGGATACCGTAATGGGGTGGGTGGCTTTTGCCATTGCTGCTTTCACATATTGCAGCACCATAGAACCCACCGCCAGTTTCTGGGATTGCCCGGAATTTATCACCACAGGTTACAAGTTGGAGGTCGGTCATCCCCCAGGGGCACCTTTCTTCATGCTTACCGCCAACCTCTTCACTCAGTTTGTGAATGACCCTTCGCTGGTGGCGAAGATGGTCAACATCATGAGCGCGCTCTTCAGTGCGGCCTGCATCATGTTCCTCTTCTGGAGCATCAGCCACCTGGTGCGCAAACTGGTGGGGCATGGGCAGGTGCGTACGCTTGCACAGGCCATCACGGTGGAGGCAAGTGCCATGACTGGCGCACTCGTGTACACCTTCTCCGACACTTTTTGGTTCAGTGCCGTGGAGGGAGAGGTGTATGCTTACAGCAGCCTCTTCACTGCAGTGGTGTTCTGGCTGATGCTTAAGTGGGAGACACATGCCGACGAGGCGCATTCCGACCGCTGGCTCATCTTGATAGCCTATCTGACAGGACTGAGCATCGGTGTGCACCTGCTCAACCTGCTTTGTCTGCCTGCTCTGGTGCTCGTGTTCTATTACAAGAAGTGCCAAGCGGCCACAATGAAGGGTGCCACGCTGGCTCTGCTGGGCAGTTTCGCACTGGTAGCGGCTGTGCTTTATGGCATAGTGCCTGGTATTGTGAAGGTGGGCGGATGGATGGAACTGTTGTTTGTCAACCATCTTAATTGCCCGTTCAACACAGGTTTGATAGTCTATATTTTCCTGCTTGTGGCCGTGGTATTGTGGGCTTTGTATGAGACCACATCGCAGAAGAGCCGTGAGCGCATGAACATATCCTTCCTGCTGAGTGTGAGTATGCTGGGCATTCCTTTCTACGGTCATGGCTGGATGAGTGTGTTTATCGGCATCGCAGCCATCGTGTTGGTTTATCTGTGCCTGCGCTTTGGTACCAAACTGGCCAGGGTGCTGACGGCACGTCTGATGAACACTAGTCTGCTCTGCATGCTGATGATTATGATTGGCTACAGTTCGTATGCTGTAATTGTGATACGCAGTTCAGCCAATACGCCAATGGACCAGAATTCACCTGAGGACATCTTTACCCTAGGTACTTATCTGGGTCGCGAGCAGTATGGTGACCGCCCCTTGTTCTACGGGCAGGCCTATACCAGCCAGGTGCAATTGAGAGTGGAGGGACAGTATTGTGTGCCTGTGAGCAAGCAAGGTGCGCCTGTGTATCAGCGCAAGGAGAAAGCCAGTGCCGACGAACCGGATCGCTACGAGATACAGCGCCACGATGTGTCATACGTGTATCAGCAGAATATGTTCTTCCCCCGAATGTATAGTGAGGCTCACGCCAAGGCTTACGAGAGTTGGATGGGCGGTGTGAAGGGCACCACGAAAACCTATGAGCGCTGTGGTGAAATGATACAGGTAAAGACTCCCACCATGCTTGAGAACCTGCGCTTCTTCCTCAGTTACCAGGTCAATTTCATGTACTGGCGTTATTTCATGTGGAACTTCGCGGGCAGGCAGAATGACCTGCAGGGCAACGGAGAGTGGGAACATGGCAACTGGATTACGGGCATTCCCTTCTTGGACAACTTGCGTCTGGGTGACCAAAGCAAATTGCCTTCAGAACTGCGCGAGAACAAGGGACACAATGTGTTCTATTGCCTGCCCCTCATACTGGGTCTGATGGGTCTGTTATGGCAACTCTTCCGCAACGACGAGAAGAACAGCCGCATGGGCGAGAAGCAGTTCGGTATTGTGTTCTTCCTGTTCTTCATGACAGGATTGGCCATAGTGGTCTATCTGAATCAGACTCCCATGCAGCCTCGTGAGCGTGACTATGCTTATGCCGGCTCGTTCTATGCCTTTGCCATCTGGGTTGGAATGGGAGTGGCGGCCGTTGCCGAATGGCTCCGTCGTGTGCTCAAGCATGACGTTGCATGTGCCATACTGAGTTGCCTGTGCCTGTTGGTGCCCATACAGATGGCCGGCCAGACATGGGACGACCACGACCGTAGCGGACGCTATACCTGCCGTGACTTTGGCATGAACTACCTCAACTCGCTTGATCAGAACCATGCCCCCATCATTTTCACCAATGGAGACAATGACACCTTCCCTCTCTGGTACTGCCAGGAGACCGAGGGTGTACGTACGGATGCACGTGTGTGCAATCTCTCGTACTTGCAGACCGACTGGTACATAGACCAGATGAAGCGTCCGGCCTATGACAGCCCTGCAGTGCCTATCCACTGGTCACGCCTGGAGTATGTGGCAGGAACACGCGAGGGAACGAGTGTGCGGCCCGGAACCTTGGAGCAAGTGATGGATTACTATAAGGATGACCCTGAAACACTCAAGCAAATGGTGGGCGATAATCCTTATGAACTGAAGAATATCATAGACCACTGGGTGCTCAATCCTAACCCCGACCTGCGCATCATACCTACGGACTCCATCGTAGTCACCATTGACAAGGATGCAGTACGCCGTAGCGGTATGATGATGGCCGGTGACAGCATTCCCGATGTGATGCACATCAGTCTGAAGGGCAAGAGAGCCGTGTACAAGAGTGAGATGATGATGTATGAGATGCTGGCACAGTGCAACTGGGAACGTCCGCTCTACGTGGCCATTACCGTAGGAAAGGACAATTACGGTAATCTGGGTAACTATTTTGTGCGCGAGGGATTGGCTGACCGCATCACTCCGTTCAACACCAAGGAGAGCGGAAAGACCGTGGATACAGACAAGATGTATGACAACCTGATGAACAGATTCCGTTTCGGAGGCTTGGACAATCCCAATTTCTATCTTGATGAGACGGTTTCACGCATGTGCTATACACATCGCCGCCTGTTTGCCCAACTGGCCACACAGTTGATGGCAGAGGGCAAGAAAGACAAAGCACATAAGTTGGTGAAGCGTGCCGAGGAGGCTTTGCCCTCTTACACGTTGCCCCATTCTTTCGCCGGAGGTTCACTTGATTTGGCACGTGTGTGGAATCAGTTGGGTGACAAGAAGCAGGCTGCTGCCATTGCCCTGCCTGTGGCCGTCAACGCCGGTGAGTATGTAGACTGGTATCTGGCCATGCCCGATGACATGTTGCTGCGTCAGGAACAGGAGTGCATGTATTACCTTTACCAGTTGCACCGCGCCACCGAGGTGCTGCAGACCGCATCCAGCCCCCAGGCAGCCAAGATGATGCAACGTCTGGACTCTTATAACAAGATACTCCAGACCCGCCTCTATGGGGCGGCAGGACTGACTCCTGGCATGAAGGAGGGTATGATGCCTGTGATGCCGGGAGCCGCCTTTGGGGAACCATTGCCTGCTGAGGAATGATCATAGAGCAGCCTGCGGTATTCCTGCGATGGATATACCCACATGCCCTGTGGCGGATGGACAAACGGGAAAGGGCCGTCTATCTTACTTTTGATGACGGCCCCATCCCGGAGGCTACACCGTTTATTCTTGACACGCTTGAAAGGTACGGAGCCAAGGCCACCTTCTTCATGGTAGGTGACAATGCACACAAATATCCTCACCTGCTGGCCGAGGTCAGGGCGAGAGGACACCGCATAGGCAACCATACCTACAATCATATAGGTGGGTTCCGCTGGTGGAGTTGGCTGTATTTGGCCAATGTGTTGAAAGCCGACCGGATTCTCAAGACCAATCTGTTCCGTCCACCGCACGGATGGATGAAGGTGATGCAGTACCGGGTGCTCCGCCATTGTGGCTACAAGGTGGTGATGTGGGATGTGGTCACACGTGATTACAGTCGGAGGCTGACGGCAGAGGACGTGCTGGAGAACGTGAAGCGTTACACCCGTCCCGGCAGTATCATCACGTTCCATGACTCGCTCAAGAGCATAGACAAATTGAAGCATGCGCTTCCCGAGGCTCTTCAGTGGCTCATTAAACAAGGGTATGAGTTCAAAGTGTTTGACTAATGATGAGATCAAAGCCCAGGCATCAAGCCTGGGCTTTGTTGCTTGCGGGGTGGTGAAGGCTGCGCCGGTGGACGCGCTTTTTGCAGATTCTTACCTTCGTTGTGTGGAGTTGGGGTACTTTGCCGGTATGGATTACATGACGCGCAATGTGGAGATGAGGCTTAACCCCTTGTTGCTTCATCCAGGCGTGTGTACCATTGTCAGCCTGGCCATTAACTATATGCCGGCTGCCCGTCAGCCAGCCATTTGCCTTTATGCACAGGGTGAGGACTATCATGAGGTGCTCAAGCAGCGCATGCGCCTGCTGATGGAAAGGTTAGGCGGACACGGACGCTGTTTTGTGGACACCGCTCCTGTGATGGAACGTTACTGGGCTTGGCGCAGTGGGGTGGGTGCTTTTTGCAGGAATGGACTCATCTCCGTACCGGGATATGGCCCTACTGTGTTTCTCGGTGAACTGTTCCTTGAGGAAACCGTTGACAGGTATGACAGCCCCTTGCAGCCTGCTTCCTCCCTCTCTGCAGGATGGAAAGACTTCTGTCCGGCACTCACTCCGCAGGGGCTGGATGCGCGCCTTTGTCTTAATTACTGGACAATTGAGCATCGGGGTGATTTGCCCTCGGGAATGCACCTGACGCGTTCTTTCTATGGATGTGACCGCTGCATGCGTGCCTGTCCGGAATTCCGGGAGGCACGTCCCACAACAGATTCTGTCTTCCAGCCGTCGCCTTCCCTACTTGACATGAGTGAGGAGGACTGGCGTACGTTGACTGCCGAGCGTTTCCGTGAACTTTTCCGCCATTCCGCTGTCAAGCGCGCCAAGTATGAGGGACTGATGCGCAACATCCGTCATTGGACTCCTTAGTGTCCTTCGGCTTCCTGTTGATGGTTATGCTTTCTCTTCTTCAGCATTTGCGCAGGGCTCGCGTTGCATTCAGTACGGCTATCACCGTAACTCCCACATCGCCAAATACGGCCAGCCCCATGCTTCCCCATCCCAAGGCAGCCAGGAGTAGAATGCCCGCCTTGACTCCTATGGCAAAAATGATGTTCTGATGGGCGATGCCTATGGTACGGCGAGCCAACCGGATGGCCGTAGCCACCTTTTCGGGGTTGTCGTCCATGATGACCACGTCGGCCGCCTCTATGGCCGCCTCGCTCCCCATTGCTCCCATGGCAATGCCCACATCGGCACGTTTCAGTACGGGAGCATCATTGATGCCGTCACCTGCAAAGGCTAGTTTCTCGTCCTTCTTCATGGCTCTGAGCAATTGCTCCATATACTCCACCTTGCCGGCAGGCATCAGTTCGGCATGATACTCACTGATTCCGAGTTTGTCGGCCACCTCAGCGGCCACCTCGCGCCTGTCACCCGTGAGCATGACCGTTTGCCTCACGCCCAGTTCGCCCAATTGCCTGATGGCATCTGCACTTCCTGCCTTTATGCTGTCGCTTATGACCACATGGCCTGCGTATAGTCCGTCCACAGCCACATGGATGATGGTGCCGGTGTGGTGGCACGGATGCCATTCCACCCCTATTTCCTCCATCATCTTTTCATTGCCCACGCACACCTCCCGGCCTTCCACCATGGCCTTTATGCCCTTGCCGGGCATCTCGCTCACCTGGCTTGTGTGACAGCCATCTGTGGCTTCCTGAGGGAAGGCTTCCCTCAGGGCGGCGGCTATGGGGTGCGTGCTGAAGTGCTCCACGTGTGCTGCCAGATGGAGCAGTTGCTTCTGGCTGATCTTGTCAGGGTGTATGGCCACCACGGAGAACTTTCCTTCGGTGAGTGTACCGGTCTTATCGAAAACCACACTGCGCACATGAGCCAGGGTGTCGAAGAAACGGCTTCCTTTGATGAGGATACCAGAGCGCGATGCTCCGCCAATGCCTCCGAAGAAAGTGAGAGGTATGCTGATGACCAGGGCACAAGGGCAGGATACCACCAGAAAGACCAAAGCCCTGTAAAGCCATGTGGGGAAGGTCTCCATGAAGGGTGCTCCCGCCACCAGCGGGGGAATGACGGCCAAGGTCAGGGCAGAGAGCACCACGATGGGGGTGTATACCCGTGCAAAGCGGCTGATGAATGCCTCGCTGTGCGATTTGTTCCGGTCGGCGCTTTCCACCAGACTGATGATTTTGCTCACGGTGCTTTCGTCGAATGTGTGTGTGGCCTTTATGCGAAGCAGGCCATTGAGGTTGATACATCCTGAGGATACGCTGTCACCTATGCCGGTGTCCCTGGGGAGGCTCTCCCCGGTGAGTGCCGCGGTGTCAAGCGAGGAACTTCCCTCCAGCACAATGCCGTCCAAAGGAATCTTCTCGCCGGGCTTTACCTGTATCGTTTCTCCCACGTTCACTTCTTGGGGCGTGACTTCCACGGTTGTTCCACCGCGTTCCACCCGAGCCATCTCCGGCCTGATGTCCATCAGGTGACTGATGCTCTGTCGGCTCTGCCCCTCGGCATAGTGCTCAAAGAGTTCTCCCACCTGGAAGAAGAGCATCACGAAGACAGCCTCGGCAAACTCCGTCTCTGCTCCGGGCAGGAACCCTATACCCAAGGCACCCAGTGTGGCTATGGCCATGAGGAAGTCTTCGTTGAAGATCCTGCCGTGCAGGATACCTTCGGCGGCCTCCCGCAAAGTGCCGCTGCCCACCATCAGATAAGGCACCAGGTATATGAGGAGCATCTGCCAGTCGGGCAGACCGGCATGTCCGTCCAGCCACATGGCTCCGGCCAAGAGTACTACGGCGATGCCCGTCAGGAACAGGCTCCTGCGCAGTCCACCTTCGGATTCTCCTCCGTGTGCGTGGTGATGATGATGGTGGTGATGCCCGCTCTCTGCGGCATGTCCGTGCTTGCCGTGGCAGCAGTCTTTATGCGAGTTTTCCTCACGGTTGTTGTGATGGGGGTGTATGTTCGGTGCCATTGCGATGCTCCTTTTCTTGTTTGCATGCGCAAAGTTAGGACGTAAGCACTGCAATCGGGTTGCAATGAAGCGGCATCAGGCAATATGCTGGTCATTACCAACAATATAGTAAGGAGTATGGTTCCTGTGCTTTGAAGAATAATCGCCCATTCATGGAACGTGCCCACGTTCCCGGTTGGGAAGTCGTGGGCACGTTGTCCTGCATGGATGTTCAATGCCATGAAGTGACCCGGTTGTTGCTATGTAGGGACCTAATAGACCATTATCGTCTTGGCTTTGTTCTTGTCGCGGACAATGTAAACTCCCGGTGCAAGCGATTTCAATTCCGTATTGCCACATCCGCGTTTCAGCAGCACGCCGTTGGCATTGTAGACGTCAACCTTCACGCCGTCGGCAAACATGCTGTCTATCCCCGATGCGCCGGTTATGATGCATTCGGCTGTCAGGTTCGAGCCATCAACGGTTGATGCCGTTATCACGCATGAGCCTGCTTTCAGCACCGACACCACCCCGGCACTGTCAACGGTAGCAACCGCAGCATCGCTCGTAGTCCATTCAATAGTCTTATTTGTGGCATTATCGGGCATCACCGCGGCTGTGATTTGGAAGGTCTCACCTTCTGTTCCACTCCAATTGTCAGGGCTGAGTGTCAGTGACTCAATCAACACGGGGCTGACTGTCACATGGCAAATGGCGCTCACTCCCGAGCCATCGGTGGCAGTGGCCGTGATGGTTGCCTCTCCAACCGCATGCGTACTCACGTTGCCATTGTCGTCAACGGTAGCAATGTCCTCATTGTTGGATGTCCATATGACGCTCTTGTCCGTGGCGTTGTCAGGAAGAACCGTGGCAGAGAGCGTGAGGCTCTCTCCTACCTTGCAGTCCCAAATCTCCTGGCTGAGTGTCATTGACTCAACCAACACGGGGTTGACTGTCACGTGGCAGGTAGCGCTCACTCCCGAGCCATCTGTGGCAGTGGCCGTGATGATAGCCTCACCTACCGCATGCGTGCTCACGTTTCCATTGCCGTCAACGGTAGCAACCGCAGCATCGCTCGTAGTCCATTCGATAGTCTTATTTGTGGCGTTATCTGGGAAAATCGTGGTGGAAAGTGTGAGGCTCTCACCTACCTTGCAGTCCCAATTCTCCTGGCTGAGTGCCATTGACTCAACCAGGACGGGGTTGACAATCACGCGGCATGCCGCGCTCACTCCTGAGCCATCAGTGGCGCTTGCCGTGATGATGGCTTCGCCGGGAGCGACTGCCGTAATGACTCCAGCAGGTGAAACGGTCGCGACTTCAGGAGCGTTGCTGCCCCATTCCAAATCCTGCATGTATGCGTAACTTGGAACTATCGTTGGATGTAGCGCGAGAGTCCCGCCTGCAAACAGGTCTATTGCGCCATAGTCAAGAGTGATTTCGGAAACCCGGGCAAGTCCTGTCGTGACATTCGTGGCAGAATTTGGCAAGTAATACTCCTTGCCATCCACCGTGGAGCACATCTGGTTCTTCAATTCCATAATACAGTTCTCGGCCACCCCCTCGCTTGCCGTGACATCGAACTCAACCAGTTGGCCCCCGCCTCCTGCAAACGGGCTGTTTGACGTTGACCGGCATGCCACACGGATGCAGCCCCCGCCAATGTCCTCAACTGATAGCACATGGTCACCCGATGCGCGGCCCGTCATCCTGAACGAGCCCCCATTTGCCGTCAGGCCTTCCGGAAGGCACAGGTCTGCCTGAAATGCCGTGAATTCCGTGTCATTGTCAAGGAACAGCGCCACCGTTACGGTCTGCCCAACGGCAATGCTGAAATCCGGGACGTGTGCAAAGTCAACCCTGTACTCCCCAACCGCACTCGAGCAGTCGGGCAATGCCACATCCCTGTCATCGGCACTGATGAAAAGCACGTTGCCCAATGACAGCCTTCCTCCCTGGAAATCGGCGGAGGCCCTTACCTTCATGCGGGCCAGCACCCCGCCGTCCCCACTGAAGGCCACATGGCTGGTGGAGAACGTGCCCACGCGCACCGTACCGTCAGCCAGCGTGTTGCCCACCACCGTGAAACTCTGGCCGGCACGCTGCGAAAGTTCCATGTCCGGCCTGTTGCCGTCCATCAATACTTCCAATCCATGGGGCAGAGATATGTCGGCCTGGAAACCGAAATACTGCTGTTCGTTGTCCAGGACAAACTCGACAGTCCGGGTCTCTCCCGGTTTGATGTCCATCGGCTTGGCGTAGAACCGGTTGGCTGCCGTTGCAGACAATGCCCCTGTACATGCAAGGGACAGGATGAGCGCAAGGAATAGGATAGTCCGTTTCATGTGGTTGCACTTTGTTTATTTAACAATCAAGGTAAAAGTCTCGTTTCCCACCGCAACGATGTAAAGGCCGGCATCCACCCTGCGGCTTTCATGTTCCGATGTCGCAGTGAACCGTGACACCATCCTGCCGTCCACCGAGTAGATTGCAATTTCCTGCCCTTGGGCATTGTGGATGTGAATGGCTTTTCCGCCCGTGCCTATCCCTATGCCGTCACCCTTGCCTGCACCGATGGCTGTCGTGCCCAGGCAGTGGCCTCCCGTCGACTGGAGTCTGTATTCGCCGGCTTTGGCATCGGAAGCAATGATGTTCCTTATCTCGATGTCGCCGGAATGTGCGTTGTCACCTTTCACGACGAGTTCCAGGATTGGCTCGTCATTGTTGGCAAACGGGACGTTGTTCGGATTGAACAAGGCTATTCGCATTGTCCGCTCGTCCACGCGTCTCGTCATGAGAGAATGTCCCGCACCGATGCGCTTGCCCGGTTTGACCGTATTGAGGGTCATCCCTTCCGGGACAGTCACGTCGGCCTGCAAGGCCACATAGTCGGTCGTGTTGTCGAGCGAGACGAATACGGAACTGCTCCTGTCAGCCATGGCCACATAGTCGTCTATGACAAGCCCGTCACGGACATCGGCAACAGACTTGTCCGATACCTTGAACATTGCTGGCACAGCCTCCTCAACGGGCGATTCCAGCAGTATGGTCACGGTTCCCGAAGCATCGGAGAGAGTGATTCGGTTGTCCTCATTGACATCCGCCGCCTCGAAGCAGAAGTTCTCAACTTCAATGCCCACGGCATAATTGGCCGTGTTGACGGCATCGGCAATATTCACAGTGCCGTTCGCGTTGGAATCGCCTTTTGCAGGTTTGCGAACAGTCACTTTGCAACTGGCACTCACTCCCGAGCCATCTGTGGCTGTGGCCGTGATGGTGGCCTCACCGGGAGAAACCCCTGTAACAACCCCATCCTTGTCTACTGTTGCTATGTTTTCGTCAGAACATGACCATAGAAGTTCTTTGTTGTCTGCTTTTTCGGGGTATATTATCGGAATAAGACGGTAGTTTTCTCCTGGTACTACTTCTGCCCCCCAATATAAAAATGAAATACTAATCACATAAGTAGGGAACGTAAAAAACAAGGGTTCTTTATTTAATCGGTTGCCGTACGGATCAAAAATATTTATCTCAATATTACCCTGAAGAAAACCTTTTTCTATTGTGATATAACCGGTGGTTATGCTTTTGGCCTCTTGTCCCCAATGCTGTATCTCTTCTCTGATTTCTTCTCCGAAATTCCGATTATAGTTGATATGCAAAAATGGTACAGAACTTTCGTCTGAATTATTTTTGATCGAAAGTTTGAATTTCGCAAAAGACTCATCATCACCTTCATACGAAAAATCTATCACTTCCATATCATAATCCCTCCTGACCGTTTCAAACCATTCTGGAGCAGTATAAATGATTTGGTTACTATTGTCTTTCAAACTAAACTTGTGTTTTCCAGGTTTTAAATTGCCAAAAAACGAAAACGTATTATTTGCTTCATTATTAGGCTCAATAATAGAATAGATTTTACTTTCAAATTCTTCATTTCCGTTTTCGTCACATATTATAAGTTTTATATTTGGCGCAGGAATATCGGAATTATTCTTTATGCTGTATGAGACACAAACTGGTGGCTCATGTGCATATAATTTGTTAATGGGGTTGCCAAATTCGTCAATCAGTTCCAATCGTAGTACTTCGAGGTTGGATTTAGCATCAGCCCCGGGATTTGTATAGATGTAATTCTCTCCATTATTAGAAACTTCAAGACATACACGATTTTGCCCTCCGGCAACACAACGAATTCGTTGTACGGAGTTTCCCGATGTGCAATAAGCGGGATACACATAATATTTCCCGTCTGCCAGACCTTCAATACTTGTGGAAAACAAACTTTGTTCACGCCCGGTGATAAGGATGTAAGGAGGTTGGGACTCAGCAGCTTCTATATACATATCATTGCCTTCAAAAAATACTTTTTCCCCAGTATCTGATTCTTCTACTTCAAATCCAAACTTTCCTATAAAGGGATGTACTGAATAATTGTGGCAGTTATCCAATTTTAAAATATCATCATAATACGAATCTCCATAAACAAATTCTCCTTTGCATATAATGTCACAGGTAAGAGGTTTTATCTCACCCTCTCTTTTCTTTATATTTATCAATGCTAATAAATCTGTGTGAAATTCTTCTCCATTAGGCGAAAGGGCTGTAAACTGAAAATAGCCATCCATTGCACCGTCCCATCCCCAGTTGAAATGGAAAAAACCAGTTGAATCATATCCGTCGCAAACGAAAGCATGGTTTCCACCGGTTATAAAAACGGGTTGATTAAATTCAAGTTGCTTATATAGAATATTTTCCCATTCCTTAGGATAATAGTGGTTTTTCCATAAAATCTGAGCACTCGCATCATATTTGAAATTTTCCACAAGACAACGTTTGGCATATACTATATATGAAGCGCTTCCTACATCTAAAGTATAATGTGTGCGTAAGCCTATTCCACATACAGACATAAATTGGGCAATATTGTCTGAAAATGATGGATCTGTAATATCGTCATAGCTGTCCAAATATTTATCCCAATCGAATGAAACGGTCTCAAAATTGCATGAAAGCGTCTGCTCGTTTAACCAGTCATAGGAATATGAGCCTTCCCCTTTGTCGGGCCATTGATGATAATTCATAATTTGGGCAATGGCAGTAGCCACGCATCCAGTGGGAGTAGTCTGCCCTTCAAGTTGCGGACAGTTTTTGTTGTATGGTACACCTTGCCCCCATTTTGTGGTAAGGAGCGGTTTTATAGGTGCTTTTGTATCGGATATTGTATTTTCTGCGATTACACACTGTGTGGAAGTGTGGATTGCATTTATTTCGTTTTCATATTGATTCAACATCCATTCGAGAGCGGGCGGCAGATTGTCGAAGTCGAAGTTGCCGGCATCGGAATAGCCGAGTATCTTCTTTGCCC
>JAHZGX010000030.1 GCA_019420585.1 Prevotellaceae bacterium | reverse complement strand
ACTTCTCATTTTTGCCTAAATTTGAGAAGTGTTTCGTGGAAACTTCTCATTTTTGCCTAAATTTGAGAAGTGTTTCGTGGAAACTTCTCATTTTTGCCTAAATTTGAGAAGTGTTTCGTGGAAACTTCTCATTTTTGGGCTCATCGGATAAATCTAGGGGGATGCTTCTTTAATTCGCCGATGAAATTCTACTTTCCGGTTCTTATTCTGCTTCAACTGATGTTGAATCATTGTGCTTGATTGGTGTTGATGGTTATCTTCATGTCTGCCCTCTCTCGTTCTCTTGGCCTCCCGGACAGGCCGTGGCAACGACGTATCAACGGGCTTTTTGTATGCAGTGCAAATTTATCAAGTCATTCAAGGGTAGCAACCAAGTCATTTGCGAGCGAAAACAAGTCACTTGCGAGGGAGCAAAACCGCTTCGGAACAGGGGGCGACTCTTTAGGGCAAGTCGAAGAGGTGGCTCTGGAAAAAAGTTCTTCCTTTTCAGAATCGCTGACTTATACGCTTGCCCCCTTAGATTTATCGGGTGAGCCCATTTTTGTGCGATTGTTGACGGATGATTTCTGCTTTTCTTTGTTTGTCGATAGAAGGTGAGGGGCTGTGACTCTATTCCTTTCCGAAAGCCTCTTGGTTCGTGTCTGGAAGTTTCCGTTTTCCTTTTTGGGGAATGTGTGGTTCTTTGGTTGCAATTTGGTTCTGTTGTATACAATAATATGAATGTTTTGGGCGTTATTAACAATAGGATGAAAAGATTGCTGTGGATAGGTATGCTGCTGGTGGCTCTGCAAGCAAGGGCACAGTTTGACGTGGCGTTCACCAATTCATGGGCGCTTCCGTCCTGGTATAACCCTGCGGCGGCAGGCGTTTATGGCAAGTTGGACGTGCATGGGGTGTACAGCCAGCAGATGGCCGGGTTCTCCGGTGCACCTGCTACCATGGCTCTGACAGCCGACCTTCCCCTGTGGTTTTTCGGCCCAAGCCACGGAGCCGGATTGGGCTTCATGAATGACAAGGCCGGGCTCTTTACCACCAAGAAGATATATCTGCAGTATGCCTATCACCAGAAATTGGGTAAGGGACGACTGAGTGCTGGTATCCGGCCTGTGATTCTTACCGAGGGTTTCGACGGTTCAAAGGTTGACGTTGAGGATAGCAGTGACCCTGCCTTTGCCACAAGCCAGGTCAATGGCACTGCGTTTGACTTGGACGCAGGACTGCGATACACCTATAAGCAGGTGTGGTATGCGGGAGTGAGTGCAACGCATTTGCTGGGACCTACCATCCGGCTGGGTGACGACAAGAGTCATGAACTCAAAGTAGATCCCACGCTCTATGCCATGGGTGGATATAAATTGCGTTTCCACCATCCGCAGTATGCGTTGGCCACGGACGCACTGCTGAGGACAGACCTCACGGAGTGGCGAGCCGACATCAGTGCAAGGCTGATGTATGATGGAGCCAAGAACAAGATGTACGCGGGCGTGATGTACAGTCCTACCTACAGCGTAGGCGTGATGCTGGGAATTGACTTCCACGGCATCAATATTGGCTATAGTTACGAGATGTACACGGGAGGCATAGGTGCCCTGAACGGCACACACGAGGTAATGCTCGGCTACCAGACTGACCTCAACCTTTTCAAGAAGGGGAAGAACCTGCACAAGAGCGTGCGTCTGCTGTGATGGCACCGCCGCATAATATAAATAAAGAAAACATACAGCGAGAAAACATAGGATATGAAGACAAAGAGTCTGCTAATGACACTTGCACTTGCCCTGTCAGGCCTCACCTTGGGGGCATGTATGGGAAGCAGTTCCAATGCCAATGCCACTGGTGGTGAACTTACAGGTGTGAGAGGGTCGGCTTATTCTGAGCCAACCCCTTATGGCATGGTGGCTGTCCACAAAGGCTCACTGCGGGTAGGTATCGAAGAGAATGATTCTCTGTGGGGCACAGAATTCCCTGTGAGGGACATCAGTGTGGACGGCTTCTGGATGGACGAGCAGGAGGTGAGCAACGCCAAGTACCGGCAGTTTGTCAACTGGGTTAGGGACAGCATTATCCGCGAACGCCTGGCCGATCCTGCATACGGCGGTGACGAAAGTTACAAGATAGAGGAGGACAAGGAAGGAAATCCTGTGACTCCACATCTCAACTGGAGCAAAGCCATTCCCTGGAAAAAGGCCAATGAGGATGAACAGCGCGCCATAGAGAGCGTGTATGTGACGCATCCCATTGATGGAACCAAGATGCTGGATGCCGCCCAGTTGAATTACCGTTACGAGATATATGACTATGCTGCTGCTGCTCAGCGCAAATACCGACTCAATCCGGAGGAGCGTGACCTCAACACTGACCATGCTGTGGACATGAGTGAAGTGACGATAAGCAAGGACACCGCTTGGATTGACGATGATGGGAAAATTGTTCGGCAGACCATCACACGCCCCTTGTCGGGGCCGTGGGATTTCCTCAACACCTACATCGTGAATATCTATCCTGACACGACATGTTGGGTCAATGATTTCCGGAACGCTGACAATGAGCGTTACATGAAACTTTATTTCAGTAATCCTGCTTATGATGATTATCCGGTGGTGGGCGTGTCCTGGGAGCAGGCAAATGCCTTCTGCGCTTGGCGCACGGATTTCTTGATGAGGGGACTGGGAGGATATGCTAAACAGTTGCAGCGATTCCGTCTGCCCAGTGAGATAGAGTGGGAGTATGCGGCACGCGGCAAGGAGGGTAACCCTTATCCTTGGAAGAGCCTGGAGGTGAAGAGTGAGAGCGGATGTTATTACGCCAACTTCAAGCCTGACCGTGGCAACTACACCAAGGACGGAAGCCTGATAACTTCGAAGTGTGGTATTTATAGTCCCAATAGTAACGGCCTTTATGACATGGCTGGAAATGTGGCAGAGTGGACGAGTACTGTCTACACCGAGGCTGGAGTGGAAAGCATGAGTGACATGAATCCAGAACTGAAGTACAACGCGGCCAAGGAAGACCCCTATCGGCTGAAGAAGAAAAGTGTGCGAGGAGGTTCTTGGAAGGATCCCGAAAGCATGATACGCTCAGCCTGGCGTTCGTATGAATATCAAAATCAACCGCGCTGTTACATTGGGTTCCGCTGTGTGCGCACCATGGTGAACGACAAGAGCGGCAGCACGAAGATGAGGGGTGGAAGCAAGAGACCTACAGCATCGGCACGGCGTAAGTGAGACCGAGGCTTTTGGTAGAACCTTTAAGGAAACATGATAACAGAATAGAAACCAAGGATAAAGTACAATATAGAGATGAATATCATAGCCAAAATACAAAAGTGGATGGACTCTCCTGCGGGTCAGGTCTTCATGAACTACGCATACAGTTGGGGTGCGGCAGTGGTCATATTGGGTACTCTGTTCAAACTGACCCATATAGAAGGAGCTGATGTCATGCTTTTCGTGGGCATGGGCACCGAGGTGTTTGTGTTCTTCATTTCGGGTTTTGACAAGCCTTATGACAAGATTCCGTCTGAGGAGGACAGCAATGTTTCGCAAAGGAGCACCGTTGCCGGCGGTCAGACGGTTGTGATACAGGGAGGCTCGCAGCAGACCATTGACAATGACGGGCAGCAGTCTGGAACGATTGTCATTGGTTCTCCTGTAGTCCAGCCTGTGATGGCAGGAGCACATCAGGTCACTTCTGCTGATTCCGATGCGCTCTCCAGTGCCACTGGGTTGAGTGCTGCTGCAGCCAATCTTGCGGCTGCCGGACAGGCTGCTGCCGCAGCTCAGGCTGCTCTTGATCAACTTCAGAATGGCGGTACACCTTCTGTGGATCCTGCTTTGGCACGTTCCACAGACCCTTCTGAGGTGGAAGAGGCCGTTCAGAACTACGCTATGGAACTCAAGGAACTTACTGAAGTGCTCGGTAGAGTGAAGGCTCAGGCTGCCCGTATGAGTACCGACAGCGAAGAGATGGAGAACCTCAACCGCACGCTTACAGGCATTGCCACTGTATACGAACTTCAGTTGCGCAATATCAGCAAGCAGGTGAGCACCATAGAGCAGATTGACGAGCAAACCCGTCGCATGGCTCAGCAGATTGAAGAACTGAACAATGTGTACGGCCGCATGATAAAGGCTCTGACAGTGAACATGACGCCAGCACAGTCCTCTGCTTCGGCTTCCGGCGAGGCATGACGGGCATTCATAATTATATAAGTAAGATAGAAAACAAGGCTCAAGCAATATGCCAATAAAGAAAAAAAGGGTGTCACCCCGCCAGAAGATGATTAACTTGATGTACGTGGTGCTCATGGCCATGTTGGCACTCAACGTGTCAAGCGACGTACTCAATGGCTTCTCTTTGGTGTCGGACGGACTGAGCCAGTCCACGCAAAGTGCCAGTCAGGTGAACGAAGGCATTTATAAGACCTTCGAGCAGCAGATGAAGGCTAATCCTGAGAAGGTGAGGCTGTGGTATCAGAAGGCACAGCATGTGCGCGGCATGAGTGACTCGCTCTACAATCTGGCACAGGAACTCAAGGTGGCCATCGTGAAGAAGAGCGATGGTAAGGACGGTGACGTGAATAACATAAAGAACCGAGAGGACCTGGAGGCCAGCACACAGGTTATGCTTGCACCGGGTAAGGGACGTGGCAAGGAACTCTACAATGCAATCAACCGCTATCGTGACCAGGTGATAAGGATGGTGACCGACAAGCAACAGCGGCAGGTCATCAGTGCCAGTCTGTCAACAGAGGTGCCTGTCAAGGTCACCACTTTGGGCAAGAACTGGCAGGAGTATATGTTTGAGAATATGCCCACGGCTGCATCCGTGACCTTGCTCACCAAACTGCAGAATGATGTGCGTTATGCCGAAGGAGAGGTGCTTCATGACCTGATAGACAATGTGGATGTGAAGGACATTCGTGTTAATCAATTGAACGCATACGTTATTCCTTCTTCGCAGACCGTTGTTCAGGGTGGATGTTTTAGTGCACAAATCATCATGGCAGCCGTTGACACCACTCGTCGGCCGGCCATCTATGTGGGCGGTCAGCGTATAGCCGGGGATAATGGTCGCTATGAGACGGTGTGCAGCCGTACAGGTGACTTCACTCTCAACGGGTATATTGAGATGCTTAATGGATCTGGTGAGACCGTGCGGCGTGAGTTTCAGCAGAAGTATACGGTGGTGGCACCCAGTGCTACGGTCAGTGCTGACATCATGAATGTGCTATATGCAGGATATGACAACCCTATGAGCGTGAGTGTGCCGGGCGTTCCCACCAGCAAGTTGCGTGTAAGCATGGCTGGCGGAAACCTCATCTCCAAGGGAGATGGAAAGTATATTGCCAAGCCTACGGAGGTGGGTGGCCAGGCTGTCATTACTGTAAGTGCAGAGAATGAAGGACGCGTGCAGGAGATGGGCAAGTTCAATTTCCGCGTGCGCAAGTTGCCCGATCCCACGGCCTTTATTGCCTATTCGGATGCCAGTGGGGCTGAGAATCATTTTCGTGGAGGTTCACTCAGTAAGCAAGTGCTTATGAACACTCCCGGTTTGGGAGCAGCCATCGATGATGGATTGTTGAATATTGCCTTCCGTGTGCAAAGTTTTGAGACGGTGTTCTATGATGCCATGGGCAATGCTGTTCCCTATAAGAGTCAGGGAGCAAACTTCTCTGAGCAGCAGAAGGGACAGATGCGTGGTCTGGCACGCAACAAGCGGTTTTATATTACCAACATCCATGCAACAGGACCGGATGGCATAGAACGTACCTTGAATGGAGCAATGGAAGTCATCATCAAGTAACTATATATATAATGTGTAACATGAAGCGTATATTCCTTTTCTTCTCCTTCGCAGTTTTGGCCGTTGTCTTGAGTGCACAGCCTGCCAAGAGGCGTGTGACAACGGCGGCCGGTGCGAATCAGAATGCATCGGCTCAGAAGAAAGGCACAGACCGTGCGTCCATGCAGTTTCCCACTTCGGCCGGCATGCCCGAGGACGTTGTGTGGAAGCGCGACATATATCGTCAACTTGACCTCACCAAGGACAAGAACGCAACGCTCTATTATCCTGTGGAACCTCAAGGAAAGCAGGTCAATCTCTTCACTTATCTTTTTCGTCTGATATTGACAGGCAGGGTGCCTGCCTATACCTACAAACTTGATGGAAATGAGTCGTTTGATGAGAAAGATAAGTTGGCAGTCAAGGATTTGCTTGATCGTTATGGCATCTATTATGAGGAGAAGGACGGCAAGTTACAGGTGGCTGACAGTGATGTGCCCAGTGCCGAGGCAACCCGCTATTATCTGAAAGAAAGTGTCTATCTGGATCAACGCACAGGCTCGTTCAGCACGCAGGTTACGGCCTTGTGCCCCATTCTTATGCGTGGCGCAGATGAGTTTTCGTCCGAAGCCACGCCTTATCCTCTATTTTGGGTGAAATATAGCGATGTGGCTCCATGGCTGTCACGTTTACCGGTGATGTCCAGTAACTTGAACAACGTATCCAACATGACGGCTGATGATTACTTCACCTTGAATCGTTATGAGGGCAAAATCTATAAGACCAACAATCTGCAGGGGCGCGTGTTGGCCAACTATTGTCCGACCGACAGTGCCATGAGCAAGGAGCAGAAGAAGATAGAGAAGCAACTGACCGACTTTGAGGAAGTGGTGTGGGGACACCGCACTGATTCCACCGACAGTGTTCCTGCTGTGGCAGTTAAGCCTGGGAAAGTGAAGCGTGAAAACCGTAGGACTGAGACCGCAGTGACGGCAGGAAGCAGTCGTCGGCGTACTGCCGAAAGTACTAAGGAGCCGAAGCAAAAAAGTGAGAATGCTGCTCCTCGTGTGAGTGCACGTCGTCAACGTCGTTGACCTTGTATTATGAAGTGCCGGTTGTTCCTGTCGGTTCTTGTGTTGCTCCTGTTCTCTCCGGTCATGGCCAGGCGTGTCATGTGGGGGGTGCAGGCAGGGTGGGACACTCGGCGAATGGCACTTAAATCCGACTTCTTCGAGGTCGACAATCATTCGGGATGGTTCATCGGCCCACAGGCCAGCCTACAGTTTCCCCGTGCCCATCTGGCTCTGGAAGCATCGTTGCTCTATAATCAGAGGCGCATGGACTTTGAGGAAAATGAGACGGGCACACTCCATGGGAACAGGCTGTCTTATTTGGTTGTCCCAGTTAGTCTGCGCTATACTTTCCGTATAGGTAAACCGTTGGGTATCTTTTTGTCCACCGGTCCCCAGTGGAGGCGTTATCTGTCCCGTGGTCACCATATTCATCTCAATGACGACATGGATTTGCGTCTTGACCCAGGCACGCTCAGTTGGAATGTCGGAGTGGGGGTGGAGTTTTTCCGCCATTTGCTTGTGGGCTTCACTTATAACTTTGGCATTGATGATGAATGTTGGAAGAGTAGTCTGAGCCAGTCCATCCGTGATTTCGATGTTAAGAAAAACTCCTGCCAGGTGAGTCTTACTTGTCTTTTCTGAATATCTCTCCTTAATGGCCAAGTATGCTGATGTGATACTTCCGCTTCCTGTAGGCGAGACTTTTACTTATGCCTTGCCTGAAACCATGCAGACGCAGGCCTGTGTGGGTGGTTGCGTGATAGTCCCTTTGGGCAACCGTAAGATGTATAGTGCCGTGATAGCACGCCTGCATGATGACAAGCCCGATTATGTCACCAAGGAAGTGCTGGAACTCAATGGTGATGGTCCACTTGTGCTGCCTGCCCAATTGCGTCTGTGGCGGTGGATAGCTGATTATTACTTGTGCACGCTGGGTGACGTGTACAAGGCTGCGTTGCCCTCTGGTTTGAAACTTGAGAGCGAGAGCAGCGTGATGTATGTTGATGATTTCACGGACGTGGATACTCTCACTCCCACGGAAAAGCGTGTTTATGATCTTCTGGAGCAAGAACCTGTGCAGACTTTGTCTGCCTTGCAGAAGCAGACGGGGATAACTTCCATACTCGGCATTGTGAATCGCATGCTTGACAAGAGGGCGGTGCGGGTGAAGGAGGAGGTGCGCCGTACCTATAAGCCACGCACGTTGCCCTGCGTACGTATCACACAGGAATATTTCGATGAGGCTGCGTTGCGTGGATTTTTCTTTTCACTTCCACAGAAGAGCAAGCAGCGTGACTTGATTGAACGATATATGCACCTCTCATCTACGGGTGCGGCTCAGGTACTGCAGAATTATAGTTTGCTGAAGGATGTGACCCGTGATGAACTCCTGCAGGAGAATCTTTATAGTCCCTCTACGCTCAATACGCTCAGAAAGAAGGGTGTACTGGAGATATGGCAGAAACCTGTGGGCAGGCTTTCCGAAAGTTTTCTGCCCACCGAACTGATTATGCATCCACTGAGTCAAGCACAGCAGTTGGCCATGCAGCAGATTGAAGATATTTGGGCGCAGAAAGATGTCTGCCTGCTGCATGGAGTTACCGGAAGCGGCAAGACAGAAGTGTACATCCACTTGATACAAAAGGAACTGGGACGTGGCCGCCAGGTGCTGTACATGCTGCCGGAAATTGTTCTCACCACCCAGTTGACCGAGCGCCTGAAGCGCGTCTTTGGTGACCGCTTGGGTGTCTATCATTCCCGTTATCCCGATGCAGAGCGTGTGGAGGTCTACCGGAAGATGCTTTCCGACAAACCTTATGACATCATTGTCGGGGTTAGGAGTAGTATCTTCCTGCCTTTTCACAACCTTGGACTTGTCATCGTGGACGAGGAGCACGAGACAAGTTTCAAACAGCAGGATCCCGCGCCACGTTATCATGCCCGCAATGCCGTGCTGGTACTTGCGGCACAGATGGGTGCTAAAACTCTTTTGGGAACGGCTACCCCTAGTCTGGAAACCTATAGGAACGCCCTCACGGGGAAGTATGGGCTGGTTACCTTGAGCACGCGTTACAGGGATGTACGGTTGCCTGCCATACAAGTGGTGGATGTGAAGGAGTTGCGGCGCAAGCGGCTGATGTATGGTCCCTTTTCTCCCCGGCTTGTCGACCTCATGCGTGAGGCTCTGCGGCACAGACGGCAAGTGATACTTTTCCAGAACCGCCGCGGTTATTCGCCCGTAGTGGAGTGCCATGTATGCGGATGGACTCCTAGGTGTGAGAAATGTGATGTGAGTCTTACTTATCACCAGCGTTTACATCGGATGGTATGCCATTACTGCGGTACTCCCTATCCGGTGCCCTTGCAGTGTCCCAATTGTGAGAGCAAGGAGATACGCAATGTGGGATATGGTACGGAGCGCATTGAAGACCAACTACGGAATATCTTGCCTGAGGCCCGTGTGGCACGCATGGATCTTGATACCACGCGCAGCCGCATGGCCTATGAGCAGATACTTCAGGATTTCCAGCAGGGAAAGACAGATGTGCTTGTGGGTACGCAGATGGTAACCAAGGGACTGGATTTCGAGCGTGTGAGCGTGGTGGGTATCCTGGATGCTGATGGCATGCTCAGTCAGCCTGATTTCCGCAGCCATGAACGTGCCTTCCAATTGATGGAGCAGGTGGCTGGCCGTGCCGGTAGAAAAGGCGTGCAGGGAATTGTTGTCCTGCAGACCAAGGATGTCAACTCGCCTGTGGTGCAGCAGGTGGTAGGGCATGACTATGTGGGCATGTACAAGGCGCAGATGGAGGAGCGCGAACTTTTCTCTTATCCTCCCTGTTGCCGGCTGGTGAGCGTGTATATAAAGCACCGCGATGAGCGTGTGCTGGATGCCTTGAGCAGGGACATGG
This sequence comes from Prevotellaceae bacterium, assembly GCA_019420585.1. Taxonomy (GTDB): domain Bacteria; phylum Bacteroidota; class Bacteroidia; order Bacteroidales; family Bacteroidaceae; genus Physcousia. The sequence continues at coordinate 17,331 of JAHZGX010000030.1, read as the reverse complement.
CACAACTGGCCAGACGCACCTTCGGTGACCGCGTGCTGGGTCCTGATACCCCGCCTATCGCCCGTGTCCAAATGATGTATATCCGTAAAGTGTTGGTCAAGATAGAACTCTCGGCTTCTATAAGTCGGGCGCGTGATTGCCTGAGGCAGATTCAGAAGTACTTGCTTGCCCTGCCTCAGTATAAAAGCGCGCAGGTGTATTATGATGTGGACTGAAATTTCTTTTCCCCATCTCTCTTTTTGCAAAAACACAAAAGGCACCATGCTAGGAAACGGCATGGTGCCTTTTGTGATTTTAGGGGCAGGGTAGAGCCGATACTCTGTCCGTCTTGCTATCAGAAGTTGTCCATGTGTAATTCAAAGTAAGCCTTTGGGTGTGCGCATACGGGGCACATTTCGGGAGCCTTTGTACCCACCACGATGTGCCCGCAGTTGCGGCATTCCCATACCTTCACCTCACTTCTCTCAAATACTTGGGCGGTCTTCACGTTGTTAAGTAGGGCGCGGTAGCGCTCCTCGTGCTGTTTCTCTATGGCTGCCACCATGCGGAACTTCTCGGCCAGTTCGGTGAAACCTTCTTGGTCAGCAGTCTCTGCGAAGCCTTTGTACATGTCGGTCCATTCATAGTTTTCACCCTCGGCGGCATCCTGTAAGTTCTGTAAGGTGTCACTAATGCCCTCCAGTTCCTTAAACCACATCTTGGCATGTTCTTTTTCGTTGTCGGCAGTTCTGAGGAAAAGGGCGGCAATCTGCTCGTAGCCCTCCTTCTTGGCCTTTGATGCAAAATAGGTGTACTTGTTGCGTGCCTGTGACTCGCCGGCGAATGCGGCCTGCAGATTCTTCTCGGTTTGAGTACCTGAATACTTGTTGTTCATAAAGTCTCCTTTCTTTTGCTATGTGAATGAATAAATGCCCTATGCTTCCTGCATCGGCTCTTCGGGCTTTTGTTGCTCATCGGGGTATTGCACTCGGGTGTGGTAGATGGTCTTCAGTTTTGATTTGAACACATCCTTGGCAATCTCAATCTCGCGGAACGTGATGGGGCACATCTTGAAGTACCCATCCTTTACTTGGCCGTCAATGATTTTCTCCACCAGCGCACTCACGCTTTCCTCAGTGTACTGCGGTAGGCTGCGTGATGCAGCTTCCACGGCATCGGCCATCATTAGTATGGCCTGTTCCAACGTACTGGGATTGGGACCGGGGTAGGTGAAGAGGCTTGGGTCAGGCTCGCGGTCGGGATATTTGTTCTTGTAGGAAATGTAGAAGTACTTGGCCATGCTTGTGCCGTGGTGCGTGGCAATGAAGTCCTTCACGGCCTTGGGCAGTTTGTATTTGTCGGCCAGTCTCATTCCATCGGCCACGTGGCGTATGATTATTTGTGCGCTCTTTTCCAGTGCCATCCCCTCATGAGGGTTTACGCCCGACTGGTTCTCGGTGAAAAACACTGGGTTTCTCAGTTTCCCAATGTCGTGGTACAAGGCTCCCGTACGCACCAGTTGGCTTTTGGCCATCAGGTTGTTGGCCACTTCGGTAGCCAGGTTGGCCACCTGCATGCTGTGCTGGAAGGTGCCGGGGGCTTCTTCTGAAAGCCTCCGCAAGACGGTACTGTTGATGTTGGACAGTTCTACAAGTGTCACGTTGGACGTGAATCCGAAGATGCGCTCAACGGGTATGAGCAGCAGGTATGAAATCATGGACAGTATGCCTGCAATGGTCAGGTAGATGTAAGTCCACTTGTCAAGTCCGTCCGTGCTTGACAGATTGCCGTGCATGACATCTATGCACAGGTATGACAGCAATGACACTGCAGTCACGGCGATGGCCGCTCTCAGGAGGTCGGAGCGCTGGCTGAGTTGCCTTAGGCTGTAGATGGCCACCAGTCCAGCCAGTGTCTCTGTGACCATGAATTCGAATGGATGCTTGAGAGCCTCCGCACAGATGAGCAACGTGATGACGTGGGTAATGAATGCTGTACGCGAGTCCATGAATATGCGTATGAAGATGGGCAGTATGCAGTAGGGTATCACGTACACGCTCATCAGTGAATGTTCCACCATTCCATAGGTGGCGAGCGGGAACACTAGGCTCAGTGAAGCCACGAGTGCCACTGTACGCATGCTGTCAAGATAATCGCTGCGGAACTGCTGGAAATAGCCAAAGAGCATCAGTACCATCAGTGTCGCGTATAAAATCTGTCCGATGGTAAGTGTTACGCGCTCGGCTGTGCTCTTCTCTCTTTCCTTTTGGTGTCGTTCCAGAGACTTTAAGACGCAGAAGGTGTAGTCATCCACAATCTGTCCGCGATCCACTATCTTCTGCCCCACCTGCACTTGCCCCATGTAGGGCACCAGCATGTTGTCCACTTCCTGTCGTTGTTGCTGTGATTTTGTAATATCATATGTTAGATTTGGGTGTATGTAGCGAGCCAGGTCGCAGCGTGCCAAAGCCTTATAACTGAAGGCTGTGCTGTCTTCCTCCGCCATCATGTACTCGTAGGCCGTTTTCTCTGTAAATACCTGCTTGAAGGCACGCGCGCTTGCTTCATTCTGCCAAAACACACGTATGGTGGCCGTTCCTTCCTGCTGCAGGCGATCGTGGTCTTCGGTTTCCATGACTCCCCGTTGGTACACCTCGGCCAGTTTCTTCTGCAGGTGTGCCAGGTAATAGTGGGGCACAGCATTCTTTGGCAACTGTCTGAAGTCGCTGTTGAATGCGGCGGCCTGGCTGTCTCTGACTGCCGGGTCTTGCTGGAAGTACGGTTCATAAAAACGGTGCAGGCTGTCCCGCTCGCGCTCCAGAACCATTTCGGGTTTGAACACCGGAAAACTGTCTGTGGCTATGAGAGGGCTGTCGTCCCATGGTTCGCCTTTTTTGTAGGTCAGTTCATTGACCGTGTTTTTCGGCATGGCACTGGCCAGGATGACTATCGAGGCTAATATGGCAACCACTCTCAGAAGAATCTCCTTGGGTGCCAGATGTCGTCTGTGATTGAATCTGCTCATCGTTCTTTATACCTTGTTTCTGGGGCGTTCCTGCCCCTTGCTTGCATTGTGCAAAAATACAAAAAAACCTCAGTCAATTAGAAAAAATGTGGTAATTTTGCGCAAAACAAGCGACACGAAGATATGTCTGACAGAAAAGTGAGGGTGCGTTTTGCCCCCAGTCCTACGGGTCCGCTGCATATAGGAGGAGTGCGGACTGCCCTTTACAATTACCTTTTCGCACGCCAGCATGGCGGTGACCTTATTTTCAGAATAGAAGACACAGACTCCACACGATTTGTGCCCGGAGCCGAGGAATACATACAGGAGGCTTTCCAATGGCTGGGCATCACTTTTGATGAGGGTGTGGGTATCGGTGGCGAACATGGCCCTTATCGCCAAAGTGAACGTCGTGACGTCTATCGCAGTTACGTGCATCAGTTGCTTGACAACGGCAAGGCTTACATTGCTTTTGACACTCCCGAGGAACTTGACGCCAAGCGTGCTGCTGTGGAGAATTTCCAGTATGATGCCGGTACACGCATGCAAATGCGCAACTCACTTACGCTTACTGCCGAGGAAACCCGTGCGCTGATGGAGTCGGGACACCAGTATGTGGTGCGCTTCCTTATTGAGCCGGGGCGTGACGTGGTTGTCCATGATATCATACGCGGCGATGTACGCATCAACAGCAGCATCTTGGATGACAAGGTGCTTTATAAGAGTGCCGATGATCTGCCCACTTATCATCTGGCCAACATCGTGGATGACCACCTGATGGAGGTCACGCATGTTATCCGTGGAGAGGAGTGGCTGCCCAGTGCACCGCTTCACGTTCTTCTCTATGAGGCTTTTGGTTGGCAGGACACCATGCCTGAATTCGCTCACTTGCCTCTGCTGCTCAAGCCTGTGGGCAATGGCAAACTGAGTAAGAGGGATGGTGACAAATTGGGCTTCCCCGTGTTTCCTCTGGAGTGGCATGATCCCAAGAGCGGTGAGGTGAGCAGCGGATACCGTGAGCAGGGTTATCTGCCACAGGCCGTGGTCAATTTCTTGGCTCTTCTTGGCTGGAATCCTGGTAATGACCAGGAGATTATGTCCCTTGAGGAGATGACTTCCCTGTTTGACTTGAGCAAGTGTTCCAAGAACGGTGCTAAGTTTGACTATGTTAAGGCTGCTTGGTTCAATCACCAGTATTTGCTGCGCCAACCTGATGCTGCATGGGTTCCCGGCTTTGACGCGCTGCTTCGCGGACAAGGCATAGCCTCCACTCCTGAGAAGGAGGAGGATGTGGTGCGCATGATGAAAATCAAGGTGATAGAGTATACCGATGCACAGGGTAACAAGCATAAGCGCAATGTCAGTTTCGTGAGTGACCTGTGGCCTCTTACCAGTTTCTTCTTTGTGGCTCCCACGACCTTCGATGCCGATGACAAGTTCATCCGCAAGAACTGGAAGGAGGGCACGGCTCAGGAGATGAGGCAACTGGCTGGTGTGCTGTCACAGGCAGATGACTTCAGTGCAGATGGACTGAGGAAGATTGTTGATCCTTGGGCAGAATCAACAGGCGTGCGTCCCTGGAATGCATGGCGTATTTGCTTGGTGGGAGCAGGACAGGGTCCGGACATGTACGAATTGGCTGCATTCTTGGGTAAGGAAGAAACACTTGCACGTATGAACTACGCTATTGACACTCTGGGCTGACATGTATTCGTTGGCCATTTATCTGTACATGCTGGGCATCGTGCTGGTGTCCCCCTTCCACCGCAAGGCACGTGCCATGATCAAGGGCAGGTTTAAGACTTTCATCACGCTGCGCAAGAAGGTGGACAAGAGCAAGCGCTACGTGTGGTTCCATGCTGCCTCACTGGGTGAGTTTGAGCAAGGACGTTCCCTCATAGAACGCTTTCGTCGCGAGCATCCCGAGTATCAGATTCTGCTTACCTTCTTCAGTCCTTCGGGCTATGAGGTGCGCAAGAATTATGAGGGTGCCGACATTGTGTGCTATTTGCCTATGGATACTCCGGGCAATGTGGCCAGTTTCCTGCGCTTGATAAAGCCAGAGATGGCATTCTTCATCAAGTACGAGTTCTGGTACAATATCATACATGCCTGTTACAAGCATGGCATTCCCGTATATAGTGTGAGCAGTATATTCCGTTCCAACAAGGTGTTCTTCCGTTGGTATGGAGCAGGCTATGTGCGAGTGCTGAAGATGATAACCCACTTCTTCGTGCAGGATGAGGAGTCGGCTCGGCTCCTCGCCTCCAAGGGTATCAAGGACAATGTTACCATCGTGGGCGACACTCGCTTTGATCGTGTGCTTGACATTAGCCGCCGTGCCAAGGCACTGCCTTTGGTGGAGAAGTTTGTCTCCAATGCCGACAAGGTGCTGGTGGTGGGCAGCAGTTGGCAGCCCGATGAGTCGTTCATTCTGCCTTACTTTAACAGGAATTCCCGTCTGAAACTCATTCTGGCACCCCACGTAATCAGTGATGACAGGTTGCGCCAGATAGGGGAGAAACTCAGGCGCCCCAGTGTGTGTTATACTGATGCCCAGATTGGTACTGTGGATCAGGCAGACTGCCTGATTGTGAATTGTTACGGACTGCTGAGCAGCATATACCGCTACGGGCATGTAGCCTACGTGGGAGGCGGGTTCGGAGCCGGCATACACAATGTGCCTGAGGCTGCCGTGCACGGCGTGCCTGTGCTCATAGGCCCCAACAACAAGGGTTTCCGCGAGGCTCAGGACCTGTTGCGCATGGGCGGATGTTTCGAGATTACGGGCAGCACGCTTTTCAATGCCGTGCTGGATCGTTTGCTTGAAGACGATAATCTGCGTGAGGTGCGCGGTGCCATTGCCCACAAGTATGTGGCTTCAAACGCGGGAGCCACCGATACGATATTCCGTACACTGGGTCTGTAGGGCAGGAAAAATTGCCTGCAAGGCGCATCATAATGGGGGCTGTGTCATAATGAAATAGGCACAGCCCCTCGTTGTTGTTCCGATGTTTTGTGTGATGCTTGAGATTCTAGCATCGCCCTTCGTGCAACACGTATTCCCTGCCCCTGCAATATACAGTCTTGGTCAAGTAATACGTGTTGTCCCGGAGAAGCAAGGAAATCCGTGTCTCCAATACGGCATACTTTTCCTTGCAAGAGTGTTTTTCTTGATTTTTGAAAAGGTTTCACGAAAACGCGCCAACTGGAAAAAAATAAAAATCCAACTAGGAAAAAATTTTTTCCCAATTGGAAAGTTGAAATAGGGTATTTCGGCGAAAAGCAGAAAAGGGCGAATATGTCAAGAAAACATCAAAGAAACCGTTTAAGGCATGACACTCCATCCAGACTGGCTTCTGCAAGCAATTCTTTCCCATCCACAAATGACCTGCCCTGATTCTTACAGGCTGAGAATGTCTTTGCCTGACAATATGCGTTGCCCTGAAAGGCAAAATCCATCCGCCTTCACGGGTCACAGTACTGCTGCATGTGCAAAGTTAAGGAGGGCATGTCAAAATGCGCATTTTCGACACGCCCTCTTTTTCTTGCCCTTGCTGTGTCCCGCCATTACTCCTTTTCGACGTAGCAATCTTTGTTTTTAAGTTTGTTAGGAGCGTGGTACAGGCATGCCGCTTTGAGGGAGAGGGTGGGTGGAATTTCCCTGAAACGATAGGGAAAATCCGCCCACCCTTTAGGACAAATCAGTTTCGTGTGCATGTGCGCTGCCGTAACTTTGCAATGTCAACAAGAGAGATAAGCAAGAGTTATTCACTTTACTAAAGAAACAGTATTATGAAACGCAACGTATTTTTCATGGCAGTGTTGATGATGGTGTCATTGGCATTCGGAAGCGCTTTTGCACAGGGGCGCAGGCACGATGTGCGGGACGGACGGCCTGCTGGCCGGAGTGGGATGGCGTTGCGCGATGTTCCCCGCAGAGGCTACCACATGGGTGAGCCGGGTATGCGGGATGGTCGCCATGGGCATATGGGGCGGCCGGACATGATGCCTCACCATCGTCCCGAGCCTCCTCGTCACCACATGCCTCACCATGGTGGACCTCGCCTGGATGCCTGTGGCTATGTGCCCGGCTGGCACGGACGTGTGCGTTATGTCGACGGCCGCTGGGGCTATCTGCGCGGTCGTGACTGGTACTGGTACGATGTTTATTATGAGCCCGAGTTCTATTTCAGCCATCCTGTGGCTCATTTCCACGGTCATCTCAGCCCTGCAGGCAAGGTGGTGGCAGGCGCAGTGGGTGCCGCTGCAGTGGGTGCATTCATCGGCGCACTGTGCCGTTGAGCGGTGATTGGAATGAACAACCTTAACTTTTTCAATTATATGTGAATCCGTCCCGGAGGGTGCTGAGCAGTATGACACAAGGCATTCTCTGGGACTTTCTTGTGTGCTTTGTCTTGTTCCATGCGAATCGAAAATTGTCCAGAATGTACAATGTGTGCCAGTGGAATGAATGATTTTGCGCAGTGGAAGGCTTTTCTTGGCGTGAAATCATTAACTTTGTATCCAATAAATCAAATAGCCATGTATAGATACGTATTATTGATTGTGAAGTCTGTGTGTGCTGTCTTGGCGGGAGCATTACTGATTGCTGACCCTCAGGCATACATTACCCTAATGGTTCAAATCATCGGAGGTGTCTTTCTGTTGGCAGGTTTGGTGCCTGTCATAAGTTTCTGGTTCCCGTCGGCAGCAGGTCCTATACGCCCTTTCTTCCCTGTAGTGGGTGCGGGCAGTGCCCTGCTAGGTATGATGCTTATCCTTGTGCCTGGGGTGTTCATACGTGCTTTGATGTATGTGTTGGCCGTGCTGTTCCTGCTTGGCGGCGTGCAGCAACTGGCTTCCCAACTGGGAGCCAGGGGTGTGGTGCCTGTGCGCTGGTGGATGGTGGTTATGTCTCTGGCACTTGTGGTGCTGGGTGTGTTTGTTTTGGCCAATCCCATGCGGACGGCCTCCGTGCCTTTTTTCCTGTTGGGCATAGGGTGCATTTATTACGGAGTCACCGAATTGCTGCGTGGTATCCGCCGTGCTGTCTATGAGCATCGTGCAAGTCACCGGGGTGAGTATGTGGACTATGAGGAGGTGCCTGATGGTGACACCATGCGCAAATAATCCTCGCCGAAGATGTACATCCGTCCTTCTTCCTTGAACCCCAGAGACTCGTAGAGCCGTTTGGCTCCCAGGTTTTCCGGTGCACAGGCCAGTATGGCGGGGCGGCCGTATCGGTGTGCCTCTTGCTGTGCATGCTTCAGCAGGTGACGGGCAATGCCCATTCCTCTCCATTGTGGAAGCACGGCGAGGCTGTCCAGATAGTATTCTCCATCCTTTGTCTCGGCATCCATGGTCTCCGTGTCAAACGTGATGAGGTTGCTCAGCAAGGAGAATGTGCGGGCTCGGCGTTCCAAATACCCCTCACCCCTGTAGGCTACCAGTGCCCCCACAGGTATGCCTTCGGTGGTGATGGCTAGGTGTGCGTGGCGCCAGCTGTAGAGCGTGTCGATGCGTCTGCACGCAGTTTCTATCTGTGCCAGCAGTTTTTTGTCTTTCGCGGTCAGTTTTCCTGCTTCCATACGCTCCATGAGTGTATTCCCTACAGCCTCGGCAACTGCCATTGCCACGAAGGCCGCATCCTCTTGAGTGGCGTTCCTGTATGTGATTTTCTCCATGCGTATTTCGTTTGTTTGTGCAAAGTTACTGCTTTTCATAAGCAGGTTTGCTCGGCGTGAGCGAAAAAAGTGTTAACTTTGTCATGGATAGTATGAAATGTCAAAACAGATATAATTCAAAGACCTATGAAAATGAAACGAATCTTCTTGCAGGCACTGCTTGCTTTGGTGTGCGGAACGGGCGCAGTGGCACAGCGGCTGGACATCACGCTCACAGACAACAGCGTGGTATCCTATGATGTGTCCCAAATCCAGTACATGGAGGTCATGCCGCAGGGTGAGCCCGGGCAGTTGGATGGCTATTGGTACTTGGGTTACCGTGTGATGGGTGGCAATACCGTGCACTATGACGGCTCGGAAAAACTGACCTTCAGCGGCACTGTGCTCAAGTGGCAGAAGAGCACTGGGGAGGAAATCTATGACTTGACTTATGCCGAGGACAAGAGATCCTTCACGGCCGTGTCACGCAGCACGGGTACGAAAGCCACCTATGTCATTGCTGCCAACGAGAGTGATTTGCTGGTTCTCAAGCAGGGGACCATCTGGAGGCACTTCTATAAGTCGTCCACCGAGGCACGGGAGGCATCATCAGTGGAGAGTTTTCCCAATCGTGCCGAACTGACCGATGTGAATCAGATAATAACGAAGTACAAGAGTGGCCTGTCCAACTCCTCCAAGACTCCCATGGGCAAGCATTTCGAGAACTTCCCCGCTGCTACAGACGAGGATAAGGCTTGGTTGGAAAATGCTGCCAATCAGCCTTCTTTCACGGTGGGTGATTACAACCGGTGGACAACCAAGACGGTGAAACTTTACCCCTATACGCAGCCCACTCCGGCCGATGTCAACCAGCATGCCATAGGTAACTGTTGCATGTGTGCCGTGCTGGCTTCGTTTGCCTACATGTATCCTGCCTTCATACAGGATATTATCACTCAGCAAGGCAATAATTTCTCTGTGAAGATGTATGACCCGCAGGGCAACCCCATTACCGTGGTGGTGGACAATAAGTTTTTGTGCAACAGTTCTGGTAGCCTGGCACAATGCACGGGTAAAAACAATGCTGTGACTTGGGCCACTGTGTTGGAAAAGGCACTCATGAAATGGGAGACACGCTTCGGCTGCAACGGTATCGAAGGTATCGGCACCGAACATGCTGCGCCTCCATTCACCGGTTGCGGAAATAGTTTTGCCATTACGCCGGAAACGCTCTATCCCGCAGAAATGCAGAAGGTGCTGACTTGGGCTATGGAGAACGGCATGGTGGGCGTGGGCGGATTTAATAAAGGTGGCCTTGTGTGTGGCACGCTTGAGACTGTTACGGGCCATGCGTTCACGCTGATGTATACCAGTTCGCCTGACAGGTATTTGTGGACCATGCGCAATCCCTGGGGCAATGGCAGCGTGGATGGAAAACTGGAGATTCCCAACAAGCGCGCCATACAGAAAACCATTGATTTCCGTCTGGTGTATCCCGGGGCCGCAGAGTCCTTCAAGAAGGAAGACCTTGGTGGATACAGCGTGCCCAGGTGGATGCCCAAGAAGACTGACTTGGGCGTGGACAAGAGGCTGCTGCGCCAGTGTGGCATAGAGTATTACGCTCCCATCGATGAGGTGGATGACGCTGCGCTGGATGAAACTGCGGACGGCCAGGAAGCGCAGTAAGACATTGCTGACAGGCACATTGCTCCGCCAGCCATCGGGGTTCGTCCCCGGTGGCTGGCGGACACATATAAAAGTACAAACCAATGACGATGATTAGGGATTTTCACAAGACGGCCATCATTGCCGGAGAGCGCAGGGTAAGTTATACCGAACTGCTCAGACGCATCACCCTGTTTGCGCAGCACACGCCGCATGAAGCGGGAGCCAGGACAGTTATCTTCAGCAAGAATCGTGAGGGGTGGGCTTATGCCTTTTTTTCCGTATGGCAGAATCAGGGGATTGCTGTCCCTGTGGATGCCACGTCCACTGTGGACGAGGTGGCTTATGTGTTGCAAGACTGTCAGCCGGCCAGTGTGTGGACCACGCGTAAGCGTCTGGATACCTTGCAGCAGGCCATTGGCAAGGCTGGACTGAACCCGAAAGTCCTGCTTATTGAGGACTATGAACTGGCTGATGAGTCAGGTCTGGAACCTGCAGACATACGCTACAACGATGCAGACACGGCTCTCATTATATATACGTCGGGCACGACAGGGTCACCCAAAGGAGTGATGCTTTCCTTTGCCAACTTGTTGGCCAACATAAGGGGAGTGTCTGATGAAGTACCCATCTACAGCAAGGACAGGCGCACGATGGTACTTTTGCCGTTGCATCATGTGCTTCCCCTGCAGGGTAGTCTCATTGCTCCGCTAGTGTGCGGAGGGGGCATAGCCATCTGTCCGAGTCTTTCGGGCAAGGATGTCATGGACACTCTGTGCCGGGGACAAGTGAGCATAGTAATAGGTGTTCCTCGCTTGTGGATCAGTATTTACAGTGGCATAAAGAAGAAGATTGATGCTAATCCTGTTGCTCGTATGCTGTTCCGAATGTGCGAGAAGGCCAACTGCCGCACGCTTTCACGTCTGGTGTTCGGAAGCATAAGGAAGAAGATGGGCGGGCACATCGATTATCTGGTAAGCGGAGGAGCCGCCCTTGACATTGAGATAGGCCGTGGCCTCCATACTCTGGGGCTGGATGTGCTGGAGGGGTATGGCATGACCGAGACCGCCCCTATTATCACCTTCACTCGTCCCAATGACATTATACCGGGATGTGTCGGGCGTCCCTTGCCTTCGGTAGAGTGTAAATTTGTGGATGGGGAACTCTGGGCCAAGGGACCGAATTTGATGCAAGGGTATTGGGGAAAGCCCGATGAAACCGCTAAGGTGATAGATGCTGATGGGTTTATACACACAGGTGACCTGGCTTGCATGGATGAGAAGGGAAGAGTGTATATTACCGGCAGAAAGAAGGAACTTATCGTGCTGAGCAACGGAAAGAACGTGCAGCCGGATGAGATAGAATTTAAGTTGGAGAAGTATGCCGACATGGTACGCGAGGCCGCTGTCGTTCAGGATGGAGATATGTTGCGTGCCATCATTGTGCCACAGGAGAACTGGGCTTTTGGAAAGACGGATCTGGAGCAGGAGCAACTGCTTAAGCAACAGGTGCTGGAGCCTTACAATGCTGCTGCCGCCAATTACAAGAAGGTGCTGGGGCTGTTTGTGTATCACGGTGATCTTCCCCGCACCAGAATGGAGAAGTTGCAGCGTTTCAAGTTGAAAGCCATCTTGGATGCCGGGAAGCATGAATCCGAGATTCCTGCAGGTCAGGTGGTGGAGCCCACTTACCCTGAATACCAGATTCTCAAGGAGTACATACAGGCTGAGAAACACCTTCCTGTACGTCCTACTGACCATCTTGAGACTGACCTTGCATTTGACTCTTTGGATAAAGTCGGACTGCAGGACTTCATTGAGCATACCTTCGGAATGAAGATAAATGCCGATGAAATGGCCTGTTTGCCCAATGTGACGGCCTTGGCCGAACTGGTTGTGGACGGCAAGACGCGTATGGAGGTGGAGCAGATAGACTGGCACACGCTTTTGGCCCAGTCGTCGGAACATCTGAAATTGCCCACTGCCTCGGCACGTTATCCATTCCATATTTGCATGGCTAGATTGTTCTTCAAGGCTCATAACCACCTTGCCATAACGGGCACAGAGAACATTCCCCAACAGGGGCCTTTCATTCTGGCTGCCAATCATCAGAGTTACCTTGATGGGCTCCTCGTGCTGACGGGACTGCCGTGGCATACTGTGGGGCAGTGTTATTTTTATGCCAAGGAGGATCACTTCCGTTCTGCCATGCGACGGTATATAGCGCGCCATCATAATATTATATTGATGGAACGTGCCAACCTTAAGGATTCCATCCTAAAGATGGCCGAGGTGCTGAAGCAGGGTAAGAATGTGGTCATTTTCCCGGAAGGTTCACGTACACATTGCGGAAAGGTGGGAGCGTTCAAGAAGACCTTTGCTATCCTGAGTCAGGAACTGGGCGTGCCTGTGGTGCCAGTGCGCATCAGCGGTGCTTTTGAGGCCATGCCCCGTGGTCAGGCTCATGTTGGGTCCTGCCGCATAAGCGTTCGGTACCTGCCGCCTGTGCCGCCTTCGGCAGGGAAGGACTATGGTGAGCAGGCTGAGGAAATACGCTCTATGATTGCCAATGGCTGAGCGGGGAAACACTTGGACACACCTCATTGGGGTGTTGTTTGCGCTCTCTTGCATTTGGATGGCATGGCCCGCGGTGCAAGAAGGCTGGCAGATGGCTCTTGGAGTTATCCTTTTCATCGTGGGTATGTTCCTTATGTTTCTCTCCAGCACTATTTATCACTGGTTGCCGCAGGGAAGAGCCAAGGAGGTGCTGCGTCGCTGCGACCACATAAGCATCTATCTGATGATTGCCTGTAGTTATTCTCCTCTACTCATCGGAGTGGTGGGGGGCTGGATAGGCTGGTCACTCTTTGCGTTCCAGTGGATGCTTGTGGTAGCTGGTGCTGTGTTCAAGATACGGGCTCTCGGCCGTTATCCACGCCTTTCTCTTGCCGTATATTTGATTATGGGTTGGAGTGTGCTGCTGGTTGCACCGCAGGTGATGAGGCGCATCAGTACTGTCGTGGAACTGCTGTTGCTGGCCGAGGGACTGTTCTATACCACCGGCACTTGGTTCTTCGCACATGATTCTCATCCGCGTTACCATGCTATATGGCATGTGTTTGTGCTCCTCGGAGCCATGGCGCACACGGCAGTTGTCCTATGTCTTCTTTTCCCGATGGATTCGTGAGTTTTCTTTTTTAGATAAGGCATTAAGGCATGAAGAGGAAATATCGCATTGTTGCTTTCCTGTTGTTGTCCGCATTGTCCCTGTTTGTCGTGGGCTTGTGGGTGGTGAGCGATTACATGCTCGGCTATTCGCTCTGCCCTGAGCGTGATGCATACGATGTTGAAGGCATATTGAAGAGGAAGTCGGACGAGTATCCCTGGCAAAGGGAGTGGCTGGACAGCCTGTGTGACCATGCCGGTCTGCATGACATAAACATGAGGAGCACCGTGAGTGACTCCATGCTTCATGCCGTGTATCTCCCTGCCGTGTGTCCCACAGAGCGTACTGCCCTGCTGGTGCATGGTTATGGGTGTTGCTCGCTTGACATGTTGCACATTGCTTTCATCTATCATCGGCTGCTGGGAATGAATGTTCTCATGCCCGACCTGTATGGTCACGGGCTGAGCCGGGGCGACCATGTCAACATGGGTTGGCTTGACAGGCTTGACGTGTTGCAGTGGTCTGCAGTGGCAGACTCTCTTTTTGGAGGAGACACGCGCATGGTGCTGCACGGTATCTCGATGGGCGGAGCCACGGTGATGATGGCATCGGGTGAATGTCTTCCACCTTATGTATGTGCCTTTGTGGACGATTGCGGTTATACGAGCGTATGGGATGAGTTTTCCAGTGAGTTGTACGAACGTTTCAACTTGTCCTCATCCCTGCTCATGTGCACCACGTCACTGCTTTGCCGGCACCGTTATGGTTGGAGTTTTCAGGAGGCTGATTGCGTGTCTCAGGTAATCCGTTGTCGTTTGCCCATGTTTTTCATTCATGGCGAGAAGGACACTTTTGTGCCCACCCGCATGGTCTCCGAACTGTTCCGTGTCAAGCCGGAGCCCAAGAGGATATGGATTGCGAAAGGCAGTAAGCATGCCCGCTCATATGCTGACCATCCGGATGAATACGCAAGCAGAGTGGCTTCATTTATAAACGAATATATTCCCCAAGAACATGAAGGAAGACTTCTCGTACAGGGGCAGTGAAGCCCTTGGCCGGTTGTGTCAGACTATACAGGAGCGCATGCTGGAGCGCGGACTTACACTCAGCACGGCGGAGAGTTGTACGGGAGGCGGCATGGCGGCGGCTCTGACTTCCGTGAGTGGGGCATCCAACTATTTCCAGGGCAGCCTGGTGGCTTATCAGGATGAGGTGAAAGTGCGCTTCCTGGGTGTGCGCGAGGCAGACATACAGACTTATGATGTGGTGAGCAGGCCTGTGGCAGAACAGATGGTCAGGGGTGCATGCACTCTTTTCCATACCCATTGTGCCCTTGCTTCCACCGGGTATGCGGGTGGAGGAAACGGGATGATTCCCGCGGGAACCATATGGATAGCCTGGGGGAGTTTTTCCGAGGTACATTCTGCATGCCTGTCAGGTGATGAGGGGCGCGGGAGAAACACTGCCCGTGCGGTGGAGGAAGCACTCCGGCATTTTTTGTGTTGGCTGGATGAAAAACAAATCTAGACGGCTGAGGAAGGGACAAAAAGTGCGTGAAAAGTTTTGTGCATCCGCAAAATTGCTCTACCTTTGCACCGCACAAGACAGATGGCGGGATAGCTCAGCTGGTTAGAGCGTCGGATTCATAATCCGAAGGTCAAGGGTTCAAGTCCCTTTCCCGCTACTTTAATAAAATAAGACAGATTGTTCCCCGAGGTATCTCATGCCGTCGGGGTTTATTTTTTCAAGGTAGACCGTGAACGGCGTGGCGTGAGACGAAAGGCAAGCGGAGGCTTGCACGACGCATCGCATCCCGTTGCACTGCAGAAGGAGGAGAATATGATAACATTGCGCGAACTGTATAAAATAGGGCATGGCCCCAGTAGCAGTCACACCATGGGGCCTCGCCATGCGGCTGAAATCTATCTTCAGCGGCACCCCGAGGCCGTTGCCTTTCACGTCACGCTTTACGGGAGTCTCGCGGCCACAGGGCGTGGCCACCGCACAGACTGGGCCATCTGCACCGTGTTGGGTGAGGAGCGTACTACGTTCACTTGGAAAGCACATGTCTTTCTGCCTTTCCATCCCAACGGGATGACGTTCTGTGCCGTGGATGTCGAAGGCAAGGAGTATGATTCCTGGACGGTATTCAGCGTGGGCGGAGGCTCACTTGCCGAGGAAGGAGTGCAGACTATGGAGTATCCGCATATCTACCAGATGAACCATGCCACGGACATCCTGCATTGGACTCAGCAGACTGGCAAGACTTTCTGGGAGTATGTGAATGATTGTGAGGGGCCGGATATGTGGGATTACCTGGCGCGTGTGTGGCAGGTGATGAAAGAGGCGGTGGAGCGCGGACTGGAGCATGAGGAGGCCATCCCGGGGGGGCTGAACCTCCGTCGCAAGGCGGCCAGTTACTACACCAAGGCCGAAGGGTACCAGCCTAGTATGCGCAGCCGTGGCCTCATCTTTGCTTATGCCCTGGCTGTGATAGAGGAGAACGCCAGCGGAGGTCTTATAGTTACAGCCCCCACCTGTGGCAGTTGCGGTGTGCTTCCCGGTGTGCTCTATCATATATGGAAAAGCCGTCAGATACCCGAGATACGCATCTTGCGTGCACTTGCCACTGCCGGTCTCTTTGGCAATATAGTGAAGCACAACGCCAGCATCAGCGGGGCGGAGGTGGGATGCCAGGGTGAAGTGGGAGTGGCCTGTGCCATGGCGGCCGCGGCTGCAAGCCAGTTGTTCGGAGGTTCTCCTGCACAGATAGAGTATGCTGCCGAGATGGGGCTGGAGCACCACTTGGGGCTTACCTGTGACCCTGTGGGCGGCCTGGTACAGATTCCCTGCATCGAACGCAATGCCTATGCAGCCGCCCGTGCCATGGATGCCAATTCCTTTGCTATGTTCTCCGATGGCACTCACCGTGTGAGTTTCGACCGCGTGATAGAGGTCATGAAGACCACCGGTCATGACCTTCCGAGTCTTTACAAGGAGACCAGCGAGGGCGGCCTGGCTCGAAACTACAGGCAGATGTAAGGGAGAAGGTGTGTCACCCTCCTTTGCATATTCGCGCTTTTCTCCGAAATACCCAATTTCGACTTGGGGTTGTGTCATAATGGAATAGGCACAGCCCCTCGTTGTTGCCCTTATGCTTTATGTGATGCTTGGGACTGCTTCGGGCTGTCCGGCATTGCTCTTCGTGTGATACGTATTCCTTGTCCACAATCCGGCGCTCCACGGGAGTGGCATACCACTTGACGCATGCTTGCGGCATCTTTCGATTCTTGTCCTGCTTTAGCTGATACTGAATCATTGTGCTTGACTGTTGTTGATGGTTGTACTTCATGTCTGCCCTCTCTCTCGTCCCCTTGGCCTCCCGGACAGGCCGTGGCGGCAACGTGCCGACGGGCTTTTGGACACGGTGCAAAGGTACGGCGGCGGTGGAGGGGCAGTCTCGAATTAAATGGAATTAGATGGAATTAAGGCTGATTTATTAGCATATATTAACATTTCGCACCTGTTGTGCCTGAGATTGGGATCCGCAATGTGCTCCCTTCATGCCGGGGGAAGCAGGGCATGGCCGGGTCACGCTTGCTGGCCATGCTGCCCGGTAGGTTGTCTTGTTGCATTTACCAAGTCACTTAAAGGTGGTAACCAAGTCATTTGAGGGTTGAAACTAAGTCACTTGCAATTGGAAACAAGTCACTTGAGGAAGGAGGCAAGGCCGCTTCGGAACAGGAGGGCTGTTGCCTGTCTGGAAGCGTGCCTGCGTAGGGTGTGACGGGTAAAATACCCGTTTCTTGAAAACTTTATTAGATACTACTTTCAAACCGTGCTTAATAATTA
>JAHZGX010000003.1 GCA_019420585.1 Prevotellaceae bacterium | reverse complement strand
CCCTGGACCCATTGATTAAGAGTCAATTGCTCTACCAACTGAGCTAAGGACGCATACAAAAACATTCGGATTTCATTTCCTTGGTACGCCCTCAGGGGCTCGAACCCTGGACCCATTGATTAAGAGTCAATTGCTCTACCAACTGAGCTAAGGACGCATACCTTTTGTTTTTGCGATTGCAAAGGTACGGACTTTTTCGAATACGGGCAAGCCCTGCATGAGTTTTTTTGATTCTACGGGGTCAATTCGTACATTTCTGAGGGCATCTTGCGCTTCAGGATATCCATGGCGAAGTCTTTTCCCGGAACAATTCCGTAACTGCGGCACACTGTCTCCATGGTTTTCCTAGCCAGTTCAGGGTGGTTGTTCTCCTCGCTCAGATGGCACAGCCACACATGCTTGAGGCGTGGCGTAGCATGCTCAGCCAGCAGCCGAGCCGAGTCACCGTTACTCAGATGACCCTTGTCACCCCTTATGCGTCCCTTCAGATAGGCAGGATAATTGCCCATCACGAGCATGTTCTCATCATGGTTGGACTCCAGCACGATGTAGTCAGCCAGTGCCACCTGTCCCTCCAGCGTGGATGTCACGTGTCCCACATCGGTAAGCAAGCAGAAGACAATGCTGTCGGCCTCCAGCCTGTAACCCACACAGTCTGTGCTGTCATGGGGTACGTCAAAGGCTGTGACCACAAAGTCCCCCACCTGCACCGCCACTTCCTTCTGTATCACACGCGCGTGCTTGGGCGTGAGTTTGCTGCTCACGCAGAAATTCCGGTTGATGCCCTGATGCACGAGTTCCGTGGCATACACAGGTTTGTCAAGGTCATTGGCCAAGTAGCCAACAGCCTTGATGTGGTCTGCGTGGTCATGCGTCACAAAGACAGCATCTATATCCTCGAGGTTTACACCCGCACCTCTCAGATGCTTTTTCATGGTTCGGGGGCTGATTCCTGCGTCTATCAGCAGGCGGGTGTTGCCTGCTTGCAGGTAGTAGCTGTTTCCGCTGCTCCCCGAACCCAATGACATAAACTTAATCATTGAGTTGTTATTTTCAGCACAAAGTTACGGAAACAATGGCAGACGCACAAGCATAGGCCGGCCTTTTGTGCCGCCCTCAGGCCTAGAAGGGAAGCCCTACGGCAAAATGCAGACTGAAGTCACGCCCGAAGTTGGGATGCGCGATGGGGAAATGCCGACGGCTGTCTGTATAGGCCGGATGCACGGCCTTCATGCCACCATCGAGGCGCAGGATGAAATACTCAAAGTTGAGACGCACACCCAAGCCGTAAGCCACAGCTATCTGCCGCCAGAAAGAGTCCACTCGGAACTGGCCGCCAGGCTGGTCGGCATAGTCACGCAGCGTCCATATGTTGCCCGCATCAACGAACAGCGCACCATCCAATTTCCAGAAGAGCCGGGCACGATACTCGGCATTCATGTCCAGTTTGAGGTCACCCGTCTGGTTAATGAAGTCAATGCGCCCGTCATTCCCACGGAACGAACCGGGTCCCAGTCCACGCACGCTCCAGCCACGCACGCTGTTGGCACCACCGCTGAAATACCTCTTTTCATAAGGCAGGATAGTGGAGTTTCCGTAAGGAAAAGCCACGCCCACCCCGAAATGCAGTGCCAGAGAGTTGCGCTTATCAAAATAGAAACTCTTGGAATAGTCGAAGTCCGCCTTCACATACTGCGCATAAGCAATATTGAAAAGCGTGTACTGCCCCATGGAATTGATGGGCGAAAGACCCGCCTTGGACAGTCCGTAGAGCAAGTTGCCGGAGGATTCCACGCCCATGCGTATGATGTACCCGTTGGTTCCGTAGTTCGTACGGCCATCCCTGATGGAGCGTGAGTTGTAAGTCATGCTGTAGCCCCACTTCATGATAAAGAGATTCTCATAATTATAACGCAGAATGGCGTTGCGGTTCTCTGGGTCGTCAAGATAGAGTTTGCGGAATGTGCTGCTTATCCAGGGCATGAACACATAGTTGAGATCCAGCAGGTCAACCCTGTGCTGAAGCCTCTTTCCAGGCCGGGACCAGCGGTATTTCCATGCTGCGGTGACCACTCGCCGGTGAAACTCGGGGCGGTCCTGGGAGTCATACATCAGGCTCACCTCGCTGGTGGCCACCACCTGCTGGCGGAAAGCGCGAGAGACAAAGGGGGCGCGAAAGCCGGGAAAGGAAAGTCCCGTCTCGGCACTGTACTCTATATAATTCTGGTCCTGATATCCGCTCAGCCCCTTGATGGCCTCGAAAGCACCGCGCAACTTCACGCTGAAAGTCTCGCTTCCACGGAACACGTTGCGGTTCTGATAGGAAGTGGAGAGAGCCGCGCCAAAGTCACCCGCCGAATTGGTGCCCTCTACCTCCACACCAAAGGAATTGCGCTTGCCGCGTGCCACCTGCACCACGGCATCAAGCCCAGTGCTGTCCGATGCACTGGGCTGCAAGTGCACATTGGTGCTGAGCACGGCTCCCAAACGTATCATGCGGGCATAGGTCTCCTGCACGTCCGCCTCCCGGTACAAGTTGCCTGGCTCCAGCCTCGAAGCCTCGAGCAAAGCCTTGTGGCGCAGGAAAGGCCGTCCTGTACGGGTAGTGTCCACCTGGAATTCCACCCGGTTCAGTCTGTAGCGGCTGTGCGGCACGGTATCATGGCCTGCTGCCACCCGGTAGGGAAGCACCATCATGCGCAAGTCCACCTGATGGTGACCTACGGTAGTGTCGGCTTCGTAACGTATGAAATCCTTGTTGAAGCGGTAATAACCGTTGTTGGAGAGTACCGAGGAGATGCGTCCACGCTCCTCATCAAGTACATTCAAGTCAAAATCCATGCCCTCATGCAATCTGGGCAAAGCCTTCTCCTCGGCCAGGCAGTGCTCCAAAGCAGAGTCCAAGATGTCCACACTGAGGTTGCGCACTCTGTACTTGTCGCCCAGATGCACCTCGTAGCGCAGGCGCAGGCGGTTGCGCCGCACACGCTCGTCACGCACCACCCGGGCATTCAGGTAGCCCATGCTCCGCACGGCCTGTTCCATGTTGGTACTGGTGCGGCGGCTCATGGTGGAGTCGTAGATGACCGGTGCCTCGCCCAGCCTGCGCAGGAAGCGATTGAAGCGGCGCGTGCTGTCGGTGCCCGAGAGGCAGTATACCGACAGGGGGATGGGCAGGGCTGAAAACCATCGGCTGTTGGGACGCTGGCGCACGAATCCCTGCAAGGGCTGAGTGTTCAACGCCACGGTATCGGCCGAGATGCTGACACGTTCCAGCAGATAAGACCCTTCGGGGATGAAACGGTTCACGCTGCAGGAAGCAGCCATGAAAGCCGCCACCGCACAGGACAAGGACTTATGGAGCCAGCGCAGAGATTTCATTGCTGCAAAGGTAGTGCAAGGCAGGCGGAATGCAAAACAAATGGACAAGTCTTTTCACACCTCACGGGAAAAAGCCCTCAAGGGCAGATATACAACGGAGGCAGCCCTCTCGCAGAAGGCAATGCAGTGCGATGGCCAATGAAGCGCTCTGCGTTTATGACACTTGTTAGATGTCCCATATCGGCCAGGGAAATAACCGGGCAAACACATGCCCGAACCGCCCCAGCAGAACCCGGTCGCGAAAGTGCAATGGGTAGTTGCGCGTCAGCACAAAAAGCCCTACCTTTGCCCACGCAGAACAGCATAAATATATAAGGTAAGGATGATAAGCAAGTCCCGCATAAAACTGATTCATGCCCTGGAGATGCGCAAACACAGAGTGCGCGAGGGGCTGTTTGTGGCCGAGGGGCCACGTTTGGTCAACGAGATGCTGCGCTCCCTGGCTCCAGCCTACCTAGCAGCCACCCCGGAATGGTTGGCTGCCTGCAGCGGGATAGTGTCCCGGGAATGTCCCGTTGATGAAGTCAATGAGGAAGAGTTGCGGCAAGCCAGCCTGCTGCGTGCACCACAACAGGTACTTGCCCTGTTTCCACTGCCACAGCACCAACTGGATGCCCGCCTGCCACAGAAGAGCCTGTGCCTGGCTCTCGATGGCGTGCAGGATCCGGGGAACATAGGCACCATCGTGCGCATTGCCGACTGGTTCGGCATTGGGGACATCATCTGTTCGCACGACACAGCCGATGTGTACAACCCAAAGGCTGTACAGGCCACCATGGGAGCCCTATCACGCGTGCGGGTACACTATACTGACCTAGCCGAGTACATCCGACTCGCAGGCGCACCCACCTGGGGAACCCTGCTTGACGGACAGGACATCTACAAACAGACACTGGGCAACCATGGGCTCATCATCATGGGGAACGAAGGAAACGGCATTTCTCCCAAGGTGCGCGAACTGGTCACCCACAGGCTGCTCATCCCCTCATGGCCGCCTAACCACCCTACCACCGATAGTCTGAACGTGGCCATTGCCACCAGCATCGTTTGCGCGGAATTTCGCAGAAGACAGCAATAAAAGGACAAAGACAAGCAGGCCGTTGACCATCAGAAGTTCATAACCAAAGCGGTAAGAGGTGTAGGTTCGAACCAACTGGTCCAGAGCGAAGCAAGCCAAAGGCGACACCACGCAGGCATACGGCACGAAAC
Source organism: Prevotellaceae bacterium (assembly GCA_019420585.1). Lineage (GTDB taxonomy): Bacteria > Bacteroidota > Bacteroidia > Bacteroidales > Bacteroidaceae > Physcousia. The sequence continues at coordinate 5,667 of JAHZGX010000003.1, read as the reverse complement.
GGCTCTGCGGCATACGGCGCGTGAGCATACCGAAAGCAAACAGCCCAAGCAGTGGCCCGTAAGTATAGCCGCACACGGTGTATACTGCATCTATCACGCTGCTACTGCCCACGGCACGCACCACCAAGATGACCAGCAACAGGCAACAGCCGATGCCGAAGTGGGCAACGCGCCTAAACCACACACTGTCGGGCTTGCGAGTCAGGTCGACACAGAAGCAGGTGGTAAGACTCGTGAGGGCTGAATCGGCACTGCTGAACGCAGCCGCCACGATGCCCACGGTGAAGCAGGCCATGGCTGCACGGCCAAGCAAGCCACTGGAACAGAGCGTAGGCAATAGTTCATCGCCCACCACGGACACCGTCACCCCCATTTGGTCACACATGAGATACAGAATGCCTCCCAGCATGAGGAAGAGCAGGTTCACAGGCACATAGAAGAGCCCGTTCAGGCACATGTTCAGTTGGCTTTGCCTGAGCGACTTGCAGGTGAGGTTCTTCTGCATCATGTCCTGGTCAAGGCCGGTCATCACAATGGGGATGAAGATGCCGCTGAGGAACTGCTTCCAAAAATACTGCCGGCCACGAGGGTCTCCGAAGTCAAAGATGCGGCTCATGGGATCAGCCCACACTCGGCTGCACGCCTCACCCAGCGACATGTCCATCCCCCGGCAAGCCTGCGTGATGATAAGCACCAAAGAGACCAGCAGCACGGTGGTCTGCAGACAGTCGGTCCACACGATGGTCTTGATGCCGCTGTACATCGTATAGAGCCAGATGAGCAGGAGCACCACCGCGGCCGTGGTGATGAAGTTCACGCCCAAGGCATCGAAAATAAACCGCTGGAGTATGGTGCATACGAGATACAGGCGAATGCTAGCCCCGGCCAATTTACTCAAGAAGAAGAAAGACGCACCCGTAAGATAACTCGACAGCCCAAGCCTGCGGTCAAGATAAGTATAGATGCTGGTAAGGTTCATGCGGTAATATACGGGCAGCAGGAAACAAGCCACGAACACATACCCTAAAAAGAATCCCATGCAGGTCTGCAGGTATGTAAACTGCGTGGTTCCCACCATGCCCGGCACACTCACAAAAGTGACACCACTGATGCTTGCCCCTATCATGCCATACGCCACAGCCCACCAGGGCGATTGCCGCCCGGCTCTGAAAAAAGCATCATTGTCTCCCTTGCCGCCCACAAGCCGCCCCACCACCAGCAGCAGCAGGAAATAGGCAACCGCCAAAATGGCCAGTCCGGTTCCACTCATAGTCTTATCGTGTTATGCCCCACCCTTTGGCCTTCCTCCTGCATAAGGGTGCAACCTGTGCCATATGCCTCATGCGGAAAAATGAAAAGGCAGAGGCAAACCGGAAGAACGGGGCTTATGATTAGTCCCCGAGGACTTCCCCCCGGGGACTAACCGTTGTTTGTCATTAGTTTTTCTTCACTCTATCTCCACTCCCTCGCCATCGGCCTCGTCCTCCTCAGGATTTGCCTCAGCCTCAGCAGCGTAACTGCTATAGAATGTATCATCGCTACGGTCATCCTGCTCGTCGGCCGCACTTTCACTCAGAGCCTCATCAGCAGACAGGGGGGTACCGTCCTCGTCATAGCGCGCTTCGGGCACCTCAAAGCGAATCTTAACCATGGCTTCCTTCTTCTTGGCAAATATGGCTTCTGTCCATGTGCCGCGCGGTATCTCCAGCACGTCATATCCCTGCGCCACCTTCTTGGCCAACGTGCCGTTGGGAGCATGGATGCGGCTGGTGGGCAACTGGGTGGTACTGATATCGAAACCGCTTTCTATCACATCACGAACCTGCAGCGAAAGTGACTCCCAGCCACCGCCGAAATTGCGCTCCAGCAATTCCAGAAGCACGGAAGCGGATATGTGACGGATATTCTCGTAACTGAGATCGGATATGCGGCTGATGGCCTTCCTGCGTATAGCCACCACACCGCGTGCAGGATTGCAGTGCGATATCTTCACCCAACCGCCGCTCTCATACTTCTTTACGTCTCGTGGGTCATTGGCATTGTAATGCACCACGTCAAAGGCAAGCCTGATAACATTGAGCAACTTGTCCTCGCTGCCCGAGAAATCCTCCTCCTTGCGGTCACGCTCCCAAAGGTCGCCAATCTGACTATCACTCAAGTCCCACACGTTATTGGCGTTCAAGTCCAGTATGGACTCCACCATGATGGGCTTCCTGCCCATTTCACTGTTTCCGTTTGCCATATATATTATATAATAGTATAGCGCACATGCGCGCATTTGTTTCGCCCGCAAAGGTAAGAAATTATCACGCACACAAATGTTAACAATACTTAAACTTTATCCTCCGGGCACACCTTCACATGGCAACGCGCCACACTGCACGGCACTTTCCTTGGGCAAAATGGGGAAAAAGCGTACCTTTGCAAGCACGAAAAAAATACGCTGCCATCATGCTGAAAGTACTCTATATCCACGGATTCGCCTCTGCCGGGAGCAGCGGGACAGCCATTGTCATGCGCAACATGCTCTACCCGCATGGCGTGCAGGTACTCAGTCCCGATGTGCCTACAAGCCCCTTGGAGGCACAAGAAATGCTACAGAGCACCGTGGCCAGCCAGCATCCCGACCTCATCGTGGGCACCAGTATGGGAGCCATGTACGCGGAGCAATTGCACGGCACGCCGCGCATCCTAGTCAATCCATCGTTCCACATGGCGCGCCTGTTGACTTTCCGGGGGATGGGCAAGATGGAATTCCGCAACAAGCGGGCAGACGGTGCCAAGGACTTCAAGGTGGACAAGAACATGGTGCAGGAATTCAAGCAGGTGGAGAAAAACAGTTTCCTAGGCATTGACGAGCAGGAGAAGCAACTGGTGTGGGGACTCTTCGGCACGCAAGACAAGACCGTGAACTGCCAAGCGGACTTCCACAAGCATTACGGCGCAGCACAGATGCGGCTCTTTGACGGCGACCATTACCTGAATGACCGCGTGCTCAGCAGGGAGGTCATGCCCCTGGTCACACGCCTGCTCGGCCTGTAAGGCAAGGAAGAGAAGCGAGAAGACACGCCAAAAGAACAACGAAACAATAGAACAAGGACAGATATGTTTGAGAATCTGAGCGAGCGGCTCGAGAGGTCGTTCAAGATACTGAAAGGTGAAGGCAAAATCACCGAAATCAACGTGGCAGAGACGCTCAAGGACGTACGCAGGGCACTGCTCGATGCTGACGTGAACTACAAGGTGGCCAAGGCATTCACCGACACCGTGAAGCAGAAAGCACTGGGACAGAACGTACTCACTGCCGTCAAGCCACAACAACTGATGGTCAAGATCGTGCACGATGAACTGGCCCTGCTCATGGGAGGCGAGACCACCGACATGAACATCAAGGGGCACCCGGCCATCATACTCATGGCCGGCCTCAACGGAGCGGGCAAGACCACCATGAGTGCCAAGTTGGCAAAGATGCTGCAGGAGAAACGCCAGATGAAGCCTCTGCTCGCCGCTTGTGACACCTTCCGCCCTGCCGCCATGGAGCAGTTGCGCGTGCTGGGTGAGCAAATAGGCGTGCCCGTGCATATAGAACCGGAGGCCAAGGATCCCGTACCCGTTGCACTCAACGCCATACAGGAAGCCAAGGCCAAGGGCAATGACGTGCTCATCATCGATACCGCAGGTCGACAGGCCATTGATGAGGAACTCATGCAGCAAATCAAGCAAATCAAGGATGCCACACAGCCGGGCGAGATTCTCTTCGTGGTGGATGCCATGACCGGCCAGGACGCGGTGACAGCAGCCAAGGAGTTCAATGACCGGCTCGACTACACCGGCGTGGTGCTCACGAAACTCGACGGTGACACGCGTGGCGGAGCGGCTTTGAGCATACGTTCCGTAGTGGACAAGCCCATCAAGTTCGTGGGTACGGGCGAGAAGATGGAAGCCATCGACCCTTTCCATCCCAGCAGAATGGCCGACCGCATACTGGGTATGGGCGACATCGTATCACTCGTGGAGCGCGCCCAAGAGCAGTTTGACGAGGAGGAAGCCAAGCGTCTGCAGAAGAAGATACAGAAGAACCAGTTCGACTTCAACGACTTCTACAACCAGATACAGCAGATTAAGCGGATGGGAAATCTGAAGGACCTGGCCAGCATGATACCGGGCGTGGGCAAGGCGCTCAAGGATGTGGACATTGATGACAACGCCTTCAAGGGCATTGAAGCCATCATCCAGAGCATGACACCGGCCGAACGCACCAAGCCCGAACTGCTCAACACCAGCCGGCGCAACCGCATTGCCAAGGGATCGGGAACCAGCATACAAGAAGTGAACAGGCTCATCAAGCAGTTTGACCAGACGCGCAAGATGATGAAACTGGTGACCAACAACAGCAAGATGGCGCAGATGGCACAGATGATGAAGGGACGCATGCCGGGAATGTGAGAGCACCACGGAACACGACACAGAACACAGGAGGACACACATGGAACTGATTGACGGGAAAGCCACAGCAGCCGCCATCAAGGCGGAAATACGGCAGGAGGTAGAAAGCCGCCTGGCACAAGGAATGCGCAGGCCGCATCTGGCCGCCATACTGGTGGGGCACGATGGAGGCAGCGAAACATACGTAAAGAACAAGGTACTGGCATGCGAGGCATGTGGATTTCAAAGCACACTCAAGAGGTTTGAGGATGACATCACCGAGGAACAACTCCTGGCCGAGATTGACAGCCTGAACCGCGACCCGGAAGTGGACGGATTCATTGTGCAACTTCCGCTCCCCAACCACATCAGCGAGCAAAAGGTCATCGAAGCGATTGACTACAGGAAAGACGTGGATGGCTTCCACCCGGTCAACGTGGGGCGCATGGCCATCGGACTACCGGCCTTCATCAGCGCCACACCACGCGGCATATTGGAACTGCTCCGCCGCTATCACGTACCCACCCAGGGGCGCAAGTGCGTCATCCTAGGGCGCAGCAACATCGTAGGCAAGCCCATGGCACAACTCATGATGCAGAAGTCCTACGGTGACAGCACCGTGACCGTTTGCCACAGTCACTCGGCCAACCTCAAGGAAGAATGCCTCCAGGCCGACATCATCATTGCCGCCATCGGGCGCCCGGGATTCCTTACCGCCGACATGGTAAAGCCGGGAGCCGCCGTGATAGACGTGGGCACCACCCGTGTGCCTGATCCGTCGCGCAAGAGCGGGTTCCGCCTTTCCGGTGACGTGGATTTCGAGCACGTGGCTCCCATGTGCTCTTTCATCTCTCCCGTACCGGGCGGTGTGGGTCCCATGACCATCTGCATGCTCATGCTCAACACACTGGCAGCCGCCAAGCACGAATACTACACCTGACCTTTGGCAGCGAACCACGCCTCCACTTACAAATTACAGCACCAAAAAGGCACAACTTCTTCACTCATGTGTGTCGCGTATATCAACGTTCCAATTGTTTTTCCTACTGGACATTTTTTTGTTTTCAACTGTCTAAATCCTCTCAAACGAAGTAAAGGAAATCATCACATAATTTAACGTGAGTCCAACGAGATCAAAAGGCAGCCGCAAAGGCCATTGTGGCTTGCCTGGAAAGGAGATGAGGTGGCACGGCAGGGGAGGCAGGGGATGCCCTGGCCTGGGAGGGAGAGAGTCTCCCGTAA
>JAHZGX010000029.1 GCA_019420585.1 Prevotellaceae bacterium | reverse complement strand
TCGAGAAAATGCACAATTTTATAACATACACATTATTTATTATATAAAAGGGAAAGGAGAAATTGTAATAAACCCCAATCGGCCATTAGGGTTCTGATGGTCGATTGGGGATTATCACGGGTACAAACTCCATGCAGTCGTGGCATAAGCAGTGTTATCCGCAGTTACGACATGACGGTGGCAAATGTCCATGAGTTGCGCTATCTCGATAATACCAAATGGCAGTATAGCATTTCACGAAGAAAGACAGCCACAAAAAAACGTGGCACAGATTAACTGGGGAACTCCGTGTTCATTCCATCTGATTGATTCGGGTTTCCTCGCCACGCTCTTTGGATTCTTCAGTTCTAAAAGGACATCCACAAAGTCGAATGAGCATATAACAGACTTTTTCTGTTACAATGTAACACTTTTCGTCTACAAGGGCAATAAACTTTATCCTAAAACATTCGATTTAATGTACTTTAATTCTTTCTCTCATATATCAGAAACTTGTCATGGTTAACTGATTGTGCGGCGTAAGGCTTTAAAGTGCCTTCCTCCACCAAGTCCACTTCACGTCCCAGTTGTTCCCGCAACTCCCTCCATATTCGTGCATAAGTGAGCAAGGTGACAGGCTTACCTGTCCTATCGAACTCCACGAGAATATCCACATCGCTGCTCTCACTCTCTTCCCCGCGAGAGAAAGAGCCAAACAGCCATGCTTTCTTCACAGGTTGTGTGGAAAGGTACTGGCGTATTTTCTCAATCATGTTGGTGTTCATGGGCATGCAGCCTTTCTTTATTTTTGTTGCAAAGTTACTAATAAGCAAGTGCAAAGCAAAAAAACAGAATATTTTTATGTTTTTTTGCTTTGCCAGAAGTGCGGGTGCAACGTAAGGTGCGACGTTTTTGCCTACGTTGCATCTTGCATAATTCCTGTGTTTATCAATGTTTCTGGGCTGTAGGGTGCAACGTGTAGCACGTTTTATGAAAACAAATGTGAGGCTACGGAAGTTTTCCATTACGATATCGTATGCTTGTGTCTTCATCAAGTGCCAACATGATGATGTCACGTTCTTGCATGCCTTCATCGAGCAGGTGCTGACGGAAAAGCACATTTAACAGATATGACTTACCACAACGGCGGATGCCCGTCACAATTTTAATCATACCGTTTTTCCTCTTGCTAATAACCTGTTTCAGGTATCTGTCTCTCCTTATTCCTTATGATCACATAACAGAATTTTTTGTTACAAGGTAACGTTTTTCGTCTGCAACGATAATAAACTTTATCCCAAAACATTCGATTAAATGTACTTTTTTGTGATTATTCACGCTTTTCGCCAATATCCACTCTAAAATACTCTTAATGATATTCCGTTCTGCTTGACCATGCGCTCATTCTTAGAGCCGAGGCCGGCATTGGCGGTTTCTGCCAATAGTCATGACCGACACCGATACCTACGCTTTCGAGAAAGACCACAAAATATGCAAACAAACTTTTCACCCTGCCAAAGACGATGGGATATCAATGTGCGATTTCCTATACGAGGAGTTCCTTTTCAATAAACTCCAAACTTTGACACTCTTTTTGTAAAGTGATGACAAGATTTCTGTCCAAACTAAAATAAGGACATTTAATGGGCATTGTTTCAAATGGATTTCTTGGGGTCCCTTTTGTTTTATATCTTGTACATATTGGCTCGTGATTGTAGAAACCATTCGTGTTCTTTAAAAAGTAACAGATTTCACAAAGGCACAATACTTTCTGATTGTTGTAACAGTGCAATACCGCATATTGTCTCATAGCTTTATGGTTTCCTGTATCTTTGGATATAACCATCTCATAAATTGCACTTCTTTTCTTTGCACTCATGCAGCTTTCTATTCCCAAATAATACTTACCACTGGAAAATAATGTGAATTTCAATACTTCACGGTTAATCTTCTCCCATGATGTAATCTTCAAATTTTTATGCTCAAAATTAAAAAATCTGAAACCTTCTCCGCACAAAGGTTCCCCATAGAGTCTGAAAATATCGCTCTCACATCTTACTGCCACTTCTATAGCCCTGTTTTTTAGATTTTCAGGTTCTATGTGGCATGTGTCCGCATCAATGACTATCACTATTGCCGTTTTCAAATCATCACCCCGCTTTAAAACGGCATCATAAGAAAACTGCTCATTAGGGAATTTATATTCAATCTCACATGATTCATATCCGTACGCTTTCAAGTCATAGGGCATAGGGATTGCCGTGGAGCAGCAACTTTCATTAAAAAGCGAACAATTATTCCCCTTTTCGCATAAGTGCCGTTGGGGTATATATACATCGAACTTTTGCCGGGTGTTGAATCTCCCACAAAGCACTTTCTTCGCAGCTTCATGTAGATAAAAGTCATCTTCGCATGGTGCGTTCTCATCCAAATGTGAAAATGAATAATCCCCCCAGTCATCTACATCTATAAACACTTCTTTGCCACAGGCTATGCAAAAATAAGTATGCTTGTTGGTATCAATCTCGTCAGGATTATATAAGTTAACAATTGTATTTTGCTCATCAATAGCAATATGGCGTGGTATTCTTTGGCTAAAATCATAACCATCATCAAAGTCGTGATATTGATTATGACTGTTCTTCTCGTAAACTTGAAGTGTCTGTGGATTCTCATGGTTGTAAATCCATTTCCGCTCTTCACTGCTGCGTTCAATAAAACTCCTTACTTTTATCGGGTCAAGTTCACATGAATTTAAGTCTATTTCTACGCAATCAACTTTCGCGGAAATAATTTTCCCAGCCTTTTTGACATCCACTTCGTGTGTACGTTTGAACTCAACCCATATAAACCGGTCGTTCTCTGTATATCCAATGCAATCGGGACGCAAGGACAATTCTTTGTCAAATACTTCTGTCTCAACATTACAGAATACAGTTTGTCTTCCTGTTCCGTCTCGTTGAATAGAAGGCAACATTATAAGTTTGTGTTCTTGCAAAATATCCTTAGCCATTTTATGAAGAACCGACTCTATTGCTCCGACGCAATCACTCCCATTAGCGTGGGCAAAATGATGTGTCTTACGGTTTCCTCCATTTTTGGCAACCAATTCACTTTTGCAATGTGGACAAAAGCAGTTACATGACAAACCTGTTGATACACTATCAACGTGTATCAACTTACCATCCGCATCAAGTGCGTATGTCAAATAAGGCTTTTGTTTAGGCTGTGGCATAGGCGTTTTTCAATATATCGGCCAAATACCGCGTTTGTCACTGTCTATGTTCCACTGAACCTGCCAAACCCTGCCATCTATTTGGTCAAGAAGAATAAAATTGAAAGTGTTTTCTGTCGGATAAAGAAAAAAGCGGCCAGGCTTTGCATCTTCGCCTGTTGCCAATGGTATGCTATTCAACTTATATTGCATAGCATTATCCTTTGTATCGTATTGTACATGCACTATTATTCCTGTTCGCGTATCTAATTTCAAGAACGTCCAGCGATTGTTCGTTTGATACAAGCGGAAATTTACGTTGCTATCTGGCGAGGCAACTGTTGTTTTCGTGTTGGAAGAAGTGGAAGTCTGTGCATTTGTCAATACAAATGACATCATGCACAAAAATAAAATAAATATCTTTTTCATAATTTAATCTTTTGTTGACAATATATTACTGTAATTTCATTTCACAAGTCGCCATCATCAAAAACCCCACTCTCTATCTGGGCATCTTCACCAAGCATTTGGCCATAAGCATTTTGCACGGCTTTATACTCGTAACCATCCATATCGTATGATGCCACAATCTTGCTTAAATCCTTATCAAATAGATACTTCATTTCTCCGAAAACGGTTTGCCCTGCATTATTATTGGCACGATAACGATGCCGAGCCTTAAAACCTATAAATTGCTGTTCTTTATCAAGCATGCTTTTCAGTTCATCGGCAAGTTTCTTTGCTTTTATCTCCACACTCTTCTTATTCTGTGCGTTCTCGTCATATTTATCTTTGGCTTCTTGATATTCGTTTCTACCAAAAGCGGATTGGTATGGCCCGCTCCAAATAGACATTGAAGATTTCGCATTTTTCATCATTCTGTCATATGCATCAATAGAAATTCCTAATTTATACAATTGCAATGTTTTTTCATAAAAAACAGGATCATCAAAAGGTGTGAATGCGCTATCAACCTGCGTTTCAGCCGGGTCGTATGTTCCCGGATGATATAATACTTTCTTTATATCATCTTCAATCAAGGCATTTGCCTTTTCTTCCAGTGATTTACCGCAAGATACAAATAACGCAACGAGCACTGTTCCTAATAATACTCTTTTCATATTCTATAGTTTTTTAGTTATTAAAAAAGCGCAGACATTCGCCATACGCTTCACGGTTCACCACAAACCATCATCAAATATGGGATGTCTGCGCCCGTATGGGTGCAGTCCCAATATTGATGATATGCTCTTTTACTTGCGGTGGTGATTGTGAAGCTATTGAGCAATATGTCATGGAGAGGGTTGCCCCAATCCATCTGCAAAAATACAAATTTAATTTGAAAAAGATGTTCGTTAGTGCAGGAAATGCACAATTTCAGTGATTTCCATCGTTTTACGAGGGCTTAAATATATTTGAGTTCGATGAATTATATCTATACAGGGCAAGTGCGTCATCTCTTCCCCAAGATTGTCTCGTACAACTGCTTCGTGGAACTTGAAGAGAGGTTGCCATCCCTTTGACTCTGTTCATCAAGAACAATATTGCTTGGAAAATGCACAGGTATAAGTTTCGTAGACAGCACTCCTCTGAGAGTATGCAGGGACCAAAGGATAGGCATTCATAAAGTATTCAAAGGAGAAAAATCAATTTTTCAGCACTAACTGCTATATTTCTCAATTACTTGTTGTAGATTTGCATATAATTACTAAAATTCACGAATCCCGATTAAACTAACAAAAGACATGAATAGAAGGGAATTTATTCAACGTTCCTCGGCACTGGCCGGCATCGCATGCCTGGATGCTCCTGCCTTTGCCGAGAGTCTGCTCACATTGGGTGACCCCAACATAACAATAGGTGTCATAAGCGACATACACTTGCGCGGGGCAGACACCACCGGCACCTTCATCCACACGCTGGAATACTTCCGCAGCATAAAGGTGGATGGAGTCATCATTGCGGGCGACATGGCCGACCAGGGGCTGGAGCCGCAACTGCAGGTGGTGGCAGACGCGTGGTTCAAAGTGTTCCCTGACAACAAGGGGCAAGACGGCAAGTACACAGAGAAACTCTTCATCTACGGCAACCACGATATGGAAGGAGCCTCATGGATAGGCACCGAGGAAGCCATGGCACAGGCAATAGGCCGTCGGCCGGCCGAAGCGTGGAAGAAATGCTTTGGCGAAGAGTATGCCCCCATATGGATGAAGACCATCAACGGATACCACTTCATCGGTGCACACTGGCACACGGGGAACATACCCGGCCTGGAAGAGTTCCTGCAGAAGCATGCCAACGAACTGGGCACCGAAAAGCCATTCTTCTATATCCAGCATCCACATCCGAAGAACACCTGCAATGGCAAGTGGGCATGGGGACGAGATGACGGCACCGTGACCAGGATTCTCAACAACTACCCTAACGCCGTGGCATTTTCCGGCCATTCACATTCGCCGCTCAACGATGACCGCGACCTCTGGCAGGAAGGCTTCACCAGCATAGGCACCTCCTCGCTGAGTTACCTCTACCCCATGCCGGCGCGCGAGAACACTTATCAGGACGACAGTTCGCTCAAGCCGCCCACGCAGATGCCCAAGATGGAATGCGGCGACGGCCGCCAAGGCATGATCATGAGGGTGTATGACCAGTGCATGACCTTCGAGCGCAGGGAATTCGTCTACGACCAACTTCTGGGCGACAACTGGATTCTGCCTGTGCCCATCTCGCTCAGCAATCCGCTCAGCGACGAGAACCGCAAGCGCACGGCACCCGTCCCGCAGTTCGCCGCCGGCGCGAAAGCCACCGTCACGCAAGGCATGGGACAAGACCGCTACGGCACAGAGCAGCAGCAAGTGACAGTGCACTTCCCCAACATCTTAAAGAAGGACACCGGCGTTAGAGCCTTCGATTATGAAGTGCAGGTGGAATATGACTGGCTCGACGTGCGCTTCGTCACCGCCACCAAGCGCGTCTTCTCCCCCCACTGCTGCCTGGGCGAGGCGCAAGACCAGGGCGAGGTGACTTGCGTATACGGCGCGGGCGAACTACCCAAGGACTTCGCCTACCGCTTTGCCATACGTCCGTGCGAATGCTTCGGCAAGAAGGGCGAGCCTATCTACACGGACTGGATTGACGGCTCCATCCTGAGCCTCACCTCTACCCTGATTCTCGGAAAACAGTTCTACAAGACCGGTGAAGACATCACCATCTCTTACAAGGATGCCCCCGTGGGCACCGAGGCGTGGCTGGGCATCTACGCCAAAGGCAAGAACCCCGGCTCGGGCAGCCCCTCTTACGCTTACCAGTACACAAAGGAGAAGGAAGGCAACCTGACGTTCAACGTGAAGGACAGCGGAGAATATTACGCCGTGCTCTTCCAGGACGGCGGTTACACCGAATGCTCACCGCGCGTACCCTTCTTCGTCATGACATCCGATTACGACCCGGCTGCCTTCAAGATGAGCACAAGCAAGAATGTCTACAATGTTGGCGATGCCATACGGGTCAGCATAGCGGGCGCACCTTGCTTCAGCAAAGACTGGGTGGGCATATACTCAGCCAACGTGAAGAAGCCCGCCGACGAGAAGTGCCCTACATACCGCTATTACAATAAAGGCACGAGTACACTTGTCCTCAACGCATCCGGCTCCATCAACTGGACAGCACCGCTGGAAGCAGGCATATACTTCGTGTCCTACTTCACGTCTGACGGATACACGGAGCCATTTGCCCGCCAGTACTTCGCCATAGGCAAGCCCGCATCGCTACGCTGCGAGAGTACTTCATACGCATCTACAGAACAAGCCGTGTTCCACTATGAAGGCCTGCACGGGCAACTCCTCGGCACGCTGTGCTACCAGGCCACAGGAGAAAGCGAATGGCACGAGATGCTGAGCCTCGACAAAGCCGCAGGCACCGTGAAGGCGGAGACGCTCCAGCCAGGAACGTACGACTTCTGCATCTGCATCGACGGCACGCCCGTCTCCAAGACATGCAGTGTGACCGTGACCAAAGAAACGGCCATAAGCGGAGTGATGCCCGCCGGGAAGGGCGAGCGCAACATGATTTACAGGATGGATGGCACACGCGTGGCCGACAGCAACACCGGCCGCCTGCCCCGTGGGCTGTATGTCATCAACGGGGAAAAGGTAATCAAGCAGCACTGAACAATCACTGATAAATCTTAAAGGTATGAAAAGACTAGCATCCTTTGCATTGTCCTTCTTCTTATTAGGACTTGCATCATGGGCACAAGCCCCCAAGGCGGACGTGCTGGACATCGTGTTCAACGACGACGGCACCGCCACCGATGTGTCGCCCATGCAGAACCCCGTGACCGTGAGCGGCTATCCCGAGTTCGTGAAAAGCCCCGCCTACGGCATGAACGTGCTTTGCCAGGCGGAGGGAATCTGGGGGAAAGACTCCCGTGACCACGTGCGCGTGGATTACAACGACGCGCTCCTGGCCGCCATCGCCGACGGCATGACCATGGAGATCCTGGTGCGCCCGTACTTCGGCGGAGGCCAGATGGGCGGCGACTGGGTCAACGCCTTCGGCTGCTACCAGGGCGGCGGCTTCGGCATCATCATCTACAACGGCCACTGGGACTTCGAGAACGTCATCGGCGGCTACAAGGATGCCATCTATGATGCTCCCGTGGTGGAAGGTGAATGGATTCACCTCACCGGCGTGTGGGACAAGGAAGCCGCGCAGACCCGCCTCTACGCCAACGGAAACCTGGTGGCCACCGTGGACGGAGCCGGCGGCGAACTGGAACTGCCCAACGGCGAGAACCGTTTCGTGGGTGTGGGAGTGGACTTCGAGCCGAACTCACTAAGCAAAGCCGGGAATCTCTTTCAAGGTGACATTGCCATAGCACGTATCTACGACAAGCCGCTCACAGACGAAGAGGTGGCAGCCGTGTATCAAGAGGCCGAGGCACGCAAGACCGGAGAAGCTGAGCATGACGAGAGCAACGTGGCGCTGCGCACCGACGAGGACGGCACCGTGCTCATTGCCAACGCCGACGAACTGCAGGCATTCGGCCACGCCGTGCGCCTGGGCAAGACATCGCTCAACGCGAAACTGGAGGCCGACATCGACTTCACGGCGGCACGGAAGCCTCTGTCAAACGACAAGTCATACACCGGCACCTTCGATGGACAGGGCCACACCGTCACGCTGAACCTCGAGGACAAGTTCGGCAGCGTGGCGCTCTTCAGGACGCTCACGGGTGCCACGGTGAAGAACCTGCGCATCAGCGGCACCGTCACCACGGAATACAAGTTCGCAGCCGGAGTGGCTGCCGATGTCTACAACAACACCCTCGTGGAGAACGTGGCATGCGACGTGAACATCATCTCGCAGGTGGAAGGCGACGGTACACACGGCGGAATCATCGCCCGCAACAGCACAGGACTTACGCTGCGAAACTGCCTCTTCAGCGGAAGCATCACGGGCGAGAGCACCAGCCACTGCGCAGGTCTCGTGGGGTGGTCGGCCGGAAAGACGACCATCGAGAACTGCCTGATGGCGGGAGAACTCCTCACGAACGAGACCGACTGCTATACGCTGTCACGCAACCCGGGCAACGTGACAGTCATCAACAGTTATTACAAGACTCCTTACGGCGGAGTGGACAACGGCGCCGTGCAGGCCGAAGAACAGCAGATGGCGAGCGGCGAGTTGTGCTGGCTCCTCAACGGCTCCAGCCTGACGGGCACAGCCTGGCGCCAGACACCGGAGTGCGACCCAATGCCCGTGCCCGACCAAAGCCACGGCCTTGTTGTATGTACAGGCACAGGCACATACATGTGCATCACGGATGAGGCATCGCTCGCCAAGGCACGGCAGGCATACGCCAACTACGTCAAGGAGCAGGCCGACGGCACAGAGGCGCACAAGCCCCTGATTGACATCCTGCTGCAGCACGCCACGGAGATAACCTCGGCCGCCACCGTGGACGAGTTCATCGAGAAGGGCGCGACCATCGACAAGGACTTCGCCGACATCAAGGCCAACATCAAGGCTTACGAGGATTACCTGGCATGCGCCAACGAAGCGCTCGGCAAGTTGGAGGGCATGGTCAACGAGCATGCCAGCACTCTGCGTGACTATCTGGAGGAAGATATCGCACCGAATGAGGAATTCCCCAACGGCACCCTGCTCTACATCACAAACAGCTTCTCGCTGGACACGGAAGGCATCAGCAAAGAAATAGACTACATCAATGACATGCTGCTCAAGGCCATGGCATCAGGAACCGCTCCCGGTACAGACATCACCATGCTGCTGCAGAACCCTGACTTCAGCCAAGGTAGCGAAGGATGGGAAGGCTCCAAGTCCGGCGACTATGTAAGAACGCCAAGTCCTGCCGTACAGTACTACGGACTGCCCAACGGCACATGCCACCAGACGCTGACCGGCCTGGCCAACGGCCTCTATGAACTTGACATGAACGCCTTCCAGATGATTGGTGACGACAACTATTGCAGTTTCTATTGCGCCTCCATTTTCGCAGGAGACATGGAAATGCCGGTCATGTCACCCATGGAAGACGCAATCTCCATGGATGATGCGATAGACGGAGAGAACTGTTATCTCCGCAACGACCGTTTGGTGGACGGCATGTACATACCTTACAGCCGTGAGGGCGGTGCCGTGGCAATGAACGGAGGCCGGTACCTGAACCGCATAATGGTGAATGTCACCGACGGCACACTCACCGTGGGAAGCAGGCTTGACGGCAGCGGGCTCAACAACGACTGGCTCATGTTTGCCAACACGAAACTCTTCTACCAAGGTTCCATGGAGGAAGCCGAGGAAGCCATAGACAAGACTCTGGAGTGTGCCGTTGCACGCGCCAACACCACTATAAAATATATTGCAGACTCACAAGGCAACAATTACACCATCTTCCCCAACTACCCAGAGGCATTGCGTGATGAGCTGAAGAGCAATGTCGCTGCCGTGGAGACGGCTACAACGGCAGAAGAGAAGTATGCCGTGCTGCAGAAGTTCTCTGACCTCTTTAAGCAGATTTACGCCGGGCGGATGGCCTACAGCCAGTGCGCAAAGGAACTGGAGACCTTCAACACCCGCATCGATGACTATCCCGACTACGCCAAGGAGTTGCAGGAACTGTCAGATGAGGCATGGGACAAATGGCTGACAGGCGCATACTCCACGGAGGAAGCGCTGGCCAAGGGTGCAGAGTTG
This sequence comes from Prevotellaceae bacterium, assembly GCA_019420585.1. Taxonomy (GTDB): domain Bacteria; phylum Bacteroidota; class Bacteroidia; order Bacteroidales; family Bacteroidaceae; genus Physcousia. Next base: position 13,762 of record JAHZGX010000029.1, on the reverse strand, counting down.
TTTGCCGAACTGGAGAAGTATTCCGTTGAACTGCCCGAGGCCGACCTCATGGACATCGTCTTCGAGGCCGATGGAACGGCCAAGGACGTATCGGCCACCGCGAACACCGTGGGCCAGAGAGGAACGCCCGTGGTGGTGGAGAGCGGACAACTCGGCATCAACGTGCTCTGCGCCGGTGCCAACACCTGGGGCGGCGTACCCGACAACTTCTTCTACGTGGAGGCATCCGACGCGCTCGTCGACGGCATCTCCGACGGTCTCACCATGGAGATTCTGGCTCGCCCCTACTGGGAGGACGAGCGCGTGCCCGGCCAGTGGACCACAGTCCTGGGCATGGAGGAGGCCGGCGGCCTGGGCATGCTGGTCTACAACCGCCAGTGGGACTTCGAGGCGCACATCGGCGGAGGCTACAAGGATGCCTATTCGGGCAGCAACCCCGTGAAGGACGAATGGACGCACCTGGTGGGCGTGTGGAACGCCGAGAACAGCACGCTTTGCCTCTATGTGAACGGCATCCTCACGGGCATCGACTACAACGCCTCCGGCAGTTACAAGAAGCCCAACCTGGTGTCCAACTGGATGGGTATCGGCTGCGACCCCGACGGCAAGGACCAGCCCAGTGCGGCCTTCCAGGGGGACATCGCCATCGCACGCATCTACAACGAACCGGTCAACGCATCGCAGGCAGCATTGCTCTACAAGAAGGTGCAGAACATGATGGGCGAGGGTGACGAGCACTCCCATCCTTACATCCCCGACGGCATCAACGGCATCGAGGGTGACTCCGACAGAGTCCTGACCTCGGGCGTGTATGACCTGTCCGGACGCAAGGTAAGTTCCATGAAGCGCAGAGGCATCTACATCGTCAACGGCAAGAAGGTGGTCAGATAAGCCCCTCACGCAACAGCACATCAAAGCCGGCCATCGGGAGAGCAGCCTTTCCCGGTGGCCGGCTTTCGTTTTTGCCATCAACTCCCCGAAGGCGTAGCGGGCCGGGGATTATCCCAAATCGGCCATTAGGCCGAGATATGTTTCCCTTGCTTGTCCCAAAGGACTCTGTTCTGTGTTTTCCGCACTCTCTTTCCCTGTTTGCTGCCCACCTCTTCTCACCGTAGCCCGCTACGCCTTCGAGAAGTTGGTGGCAAACAGAAAAAGACAGCACAGGAAAGACATCAGAACCCTAATGGCCGATTTGGGATTATTGCCTGTGCTCCTTTTCGTAATCCTTGATGGCGCGGCGGATGTCTTTCCACTGATTGCGGTTGATGACATGCACGATGTCAAACACCATCACTCCTTCCGACTTTTCAAGGCAGCAGCGCACCGCATTGTAAAGATTGTGCGCATCTGCCGGGTCGCTTGAGTGATTAGGAGAGTTAATCGAGCCAATCACGTGACAGTCGCCATCGACAATGCGATTGGCACGATTGAGGCCATATTCGACCGATTCATTGTCCTCTGCACCATAAACGCGCTCCAAGTATGTGCCCACGATGAAGTTGTCAAGTTTCGGCGCAAAGCCGGTCTTCATATATTCGGGGGAAAAGAAAGCCATCCCCTCTCCCCAGTTGCTCCGTGGGCTTGCCCAGTTCTGCCCGTTGCCGTAAAGAGCATGAATCCATGACGCCGCCCAGTAATTGAGTTCCACGGACGGCTTTTCAGCCTTGATCATGTCGTGGACCGCACCTACGAAGTCGCTTATGATGCCGGCACGGAAAGCCCACCATTCCTTATAATACTTGCCCGGCTTATGGCTACCGTCAGCGTTATAAGTAAAGATGTCATCGGGAAAGTTCTTCACTTTCTTGCCGAGGTACTGTTCAAACGCCTTGTGTGAGTCTTCCGAGAAGTCACTTTCCGCATCGGGATAGCGGCAATAGTCAAGAGCAAGGCCGTCAATATCATAGTTGCGGACTATTTCCCGGAGAATGGCAAGGGCGTATGCGCGGTTGTCCACACGTGCCGGATTCAGGAAGGCCGCAACCTTCTTGGAGTTGTCGCGGATATCATTCCGCGTGCCGTCGGCGTGGTATTCGATGCACGTTTTCCCATCAAACATCGGGTCGTCATACACCAGGCCACGGCGCCACCATGGTGATGCTGCCGGGAAGACACACGCAGATGCAGTCACCTTCATGCCAAGGCGGTGTGCCTCCTCTATCATATATTCCAGGTAATCCCAAGTGCGGTTGACGAATATCTTTCCGTCGATGGTTGTCAGCATCGGCACGATATTGCTCTTGTAAAGCGCCTTCCCTTCGATGGGGCGAACATCGGCAACAACATTGTTGAAGCCTGCGTCTTTCGCCTTTTCAAGATAATACGTGATGCTGTCACGCGTGGCAAACTTCACAAGGTTTGCTTCCCCGCACATCCACAAGTACTTGGGCTTCTCTGCCCCATGGGCAACCGCAAAGCCAAAGACAGAAATAAAAACCACGGCCAACGATGCTGCTTTCTTCAGTGTTGACATTCTTCCCTTATGAGGATTCATAACCATGCAACCTAATCTTTTGAGTGTTGAATTTTTGTTCGTCCGTGCAAAGTTAGGGATTATTTTCAACCCAAATCGTTCATTAGAGTCCTGATGTCTTTTCTGTGCCGTCTTTTTCTGTTTATCACCAACTTCCCAAGGGTGAACATCAAGTCCGACATGTACCGAATTGAGGCTGATTCTGAAATGCTCGCCTGACGGATTGGAATCAAATCAACTGCGGGCGAGAATGACTTGGTTGTGACCAGCAAGTGACTTGGTTGCATCCCGTAAATGACTTGGTTGCATCTCACAAGTGACTTGGTTGCGAATCGTTCCTTCCTGCCTGCAGGACACGACACGAAGGTACGACCTGGCAGCCTTGCGTCACCCTACCCCACCCTATTTGTTGACACAACTGACTGATTCTCACTGCGCGCCAGATAATGGCACAGAAAAGTAATGGAGCCAGGCTACCCGCGCTTTTCCTCCGCCCGAGCCGCCATTTTGAATGCCCCCCGTCAAATAAACATCTGAAACACTTGTGCATGCTGCAAAAAACGCCTACTTTTGTCGTAAGTTATTACAAATTATAGCGCAGGAGCCCATGAAGCGCACCTGCAAGAAGAACAACAAACAGTAAGACAAATGAAAGAATTCATCAAGTACACGATGGCCACGGTAGTGGGACTGGTGCTGGTAAGCATCATCATGGGAGTGCTGACCATCGTATCCGTGGCCGGCATGGTAGCCAGCGAGGGCATGTCTTCGCCCATTGAGAAGAAATCAGTACTGCGCATCAGCCTGCAGGGAAGCATGGTGGAGCGTGCGGGTGCGGAAAACCCGCTGGCCTCACTGGGAGGCACTGCCACCCAGCAGATTGCCTTGGACGAGGCTCTGCAGGCATTGAAGAAGGCGGCCAAGAATGACAAGATAGAAGGCATCTACATGGAAGGAGGTGCATTTAGCGCCTATCCTGCCGAGGCACAGGAACTGCGCCAGGCTCTGCTTGAGTTCAAGAAGAGCGGCAAGTGGATTGTGGCATACGCCGACACCTACTCCCGCTCGGCCTATTATCTCTGTTCCGTGGCCGACAAGGTGTACCTCAACCCCATAGGCATGCTTGAATGGAGCGGCCTGAGCAGCAACCCGATGTTCTGGACCGGGCTCATGAAAAAGGTGGGCGTAAGGATGCAGGTCTTCAAGGTGGGCACTTACAAGAGTGCAGTGGAGCCATACATCGCCGAACAGATGAACGATGCCAACCGCGAGCAAGTGGCCAGTTTCCAGCAGAGCATCTGGGAAAACATGCTGAAGGAGGTGGCCAAGAGCCGCCGCACCACAGTGGAGGCACTGAACCTCCTGGCCGACAGCCTGACCGTGCTCTCTGACCCGCAGGCCAGCGTGAAAGGCGGACTGGTGGACAAGACCTGTTACCAGAGCGAGGTGAAGAAGGAACTGAAGAAGCGCACCAAGACCGATGAGGACGAGAGCCTGCGCTTCGTAAGCCTGTCAGACGTGGCCAAGTCAGAGGAACTGAACGACAAGGTAACCGATGAGGTGGCCGTATACTACGCTTACGGTGAAATCAAAGACGAGGTGACCGCCGCCTTCAACCAAGGCAGCGTAATCACTGCCAAGCAGATGACCAAAGACCTGCAGGACCTGCGGGAAGACGATGACGTGAAAGCCGTGGTGTTGCGTGTGAACAGCCCCGGCGGCTCAGCCTACGCCAGCGAACAGATATGGCATGAGATACAATTGCTCAGCAAGGAGAAGCCCGTCATCGTGAGCATGGGTGCCATGGCAGCCAGCGGCGGCTATTACATCAGCTGCGGTGCCAAGAAGATTTACGCCGAGCCCACCACACTGACGGGCAGCATAGGCATCTTCGGCATGATTCCCGATGCCACGGAACTGCTGACAGAGAAACTGGGACTGCGCTGGGATGTGGTGAAGACCAACGCCCTGAGCGACTTTGGTGCCATGGGACGTCCCCTCAATGAGGCAGAGTGCCGCCTGATGCAGGCATATGTCAACAAGGGTTACGAACTCTTCACCGGACGTGTGGCACAGGGACGCCACATGCAGCAGGACAGCGTGAAGGCCATTGCAGAGGGACGCGTATGGACCGGTGAGCAGGCCGTGAAAATCGGACTGGTGGACCACCTTGGCAACCTGAACGATGCCGTGGCCGCTGCTGCCAAGGCAGCCAAGATAGAGAAATACAGCGTGGGACGTTATCCCGAGCCCTCTCCCTGGTATGCTTCCATGCTCAACACGAAGAAGGCCGATTACATGGATAGCCAGATGCGTTCCGCACTAGGCGACTTCTACCCCGCCTTCAGCCTCATCCGTGACATCAAGAGCCAGAATCCCATACAGGCCAGGATGACCTTCATCCCCGACTTCAAGTAACCATACAGCCCGGACGGCACCTCCGTCCGGGCACCTGCGAACCAGGCTCCCTCACTCTTACGAACAGATACATTGATGGAAGGTGACCACATAAAGATAAACCGATGGCTGATGCCACTCAGTTGGCTTTACGGAATAGGCACGGCTCTGCGCAATACCCTGTACAATAACGGGGTGCTGAAGAGCCATGCCTATAATATCCCCATCATCAATGTAGGCAACATCACCGTGGGCGGCACAGGCAAGACACCGCACATAGAGTATCTGGTACGCCTGCTGAGCCCACATTATCGGGTGGCCATCCTAAGCCGAGGATATAAGCGCAGGAGCCGGGGGTACGTATTGGCTTCCACCGATACACCCATGCAGAAAATAGGTGATGAGCCGTGGCAGATGAAGCAGAAATTCCCCGACATCCATGTGGCAGTGGACAGCAACCGATGCAGGGGAATCGAGCGTTTGTGCACCGACAGTGCCACCAGGGATTTGCAGGTCATCCTGCTTGATGATGCCTTCCAGTATCGGCGGGTGCGCGCAGGACTCAGCATCCTGCTGGTTGACTATCACCGCATGATTACCGATGACCGTCTGCTTCCTGCCGGGCGGCTCAGGGAGGCTGCCGGCGGAAAGGACCGTGCCGATGTGGTAGTGGTCACCAAGTGCCCCCCATCCATCACTCCCATGGGATTCCGCGTCATCCAGTCGGCCTTGCACCTGAAACCCTTCCAGTCGCTTTTCTACAGCACCGTGCGTTACGGGCTGCTCCGCCAACTCAACGGCGAGGCCACGATGCGACTGGAAGAACTGCGCGGACTTGACATGCACATACTGCTGCTCAGCGGCATAGGAAATCCCCTGCAGTTGGAACAGGACATGCGCCGTTACGCACAGCATGTCACCCCCATGCCCTTTGCCGACCACCATTACTTCAACGCGCATGACCTCATGCTCGTCAGGCAAGCATTTGAGCAATTGCCGGCTCCGCGCATCATCATCACCACGGAGAAGGATGCCAGCCGCCTGAGCCACACGAACGGCCTGGAAGCATCTCTGAAAGAAAACATCTACGTGCTCCCCATTGAGGTGGAGTTCATGAGAAACAAAAGCAACACGTTCAACCAAAAGGTAAAAGACTATGTACGCCAAAATCCAAGAAACGGCAACTTGGCTCAAGGCTAAGATGCCCAACCAACCGCACACTGCCATCATATTGGGCACCGGACTCGGTCATTTGGCCGAGCATATAGAGAAAGTGCTCTGCATCCCTTATTCCGAGATACCCAACTTCCCCGTTTCCACGGTTGAAGGACACAGCGGCCAACTCATTTTCGGCCGCCTGGGCGGCAAGGACGTGATGGCCATGGAAGGTCGCTTCCACTATTACGAAGGCTACTCCATGCAGCAGGTCACGTTCCCCATCCGCGTCATGTATGAACTGGGCATCCACACTCTTTTCGTGAGCAATGCTGCCGGAGGCACCAATCCGGCTTTCCATATCGGCGACATCATGATTATCACCGACCACATCAACTACATGCCCGAGAATCCCCTGCATGGCCCCAACATGCCCACAGGCCCCCGCTTTCCCGACATGAGCGAGGCATACAGCCACAGGCTGGTGCAGATGGCCGATGCGATAGCCGCCGAGCAGGGCATCACGGTGCAGCATGGTGTCTACCTGGCCACGCAAGGCCCCACCTATGAGACCCCCAGTGAATACCGAATGTTCGGCCTTTGGGGAGCCGATGCTGTGGGCATGAGCACCGTGCCCGAAGTCATTGTGGCACGCCACTGTGGCATAGAGGTATTCGGCGTAAGCGTCATTACCGACATGGGAGTCAACGGACAGATTGTGAAAGTGACCCATGAGGATGTGCAGCGCGCAGCCAACGAGGCACAGCCACGCATGGCCGCCATCATGGAGGAGATGATACGCCGCTCCTGAGCATCCAAGTTCAACCATCCAAAGACTTATTGCCACACCAATGGAAATATCCGAACTGGGTGAGTTCGGCCTCATACGCGAACTTACCTCCAACATCAAACTGGAAAACAAATCGTCTCTCAAGGGCGTAGGTGACGACTGCGCCGTCATTGCCCCTGCCGAGGGCATGCGCACGCTGGTCACCACCGACCTCCTGATGGAGGGCGTGCACTTTGACCTCACTTACGTGCCTCTCTATTGCCTGGGCTACAAATCCGTGATGGTCAACCTGAGCGACGTATATGCCATGGGGGGGACTCCCCGTCAGATTACCGTAAGCCTGGGCATAGGGCGGCGCTTCAAGGTGGAGGACATTGCCGAACTCTACCGGGGCATGCGGCAGGCATGCGCCAAGCATCACGTGGACATAGTGGGGGGCGACACCACCAGCAGTTACACGGGACTGGCCATCAGCATCACCGCCATAGGTGAGGCCGCGCCCGAGGACATCGTTTACCGCGACGGGGCACAGGACACCGACCTCATTTGTGTGAGCGGCGACCTGGGTGCCGCCTACATGGGGCTGCAGTTGCTTGAGCGCGAACGGGCCGTATACAACCAGCAACTGGCCGAAGCCAGGAAATCGGGCAACCAAGAGGAACTGCGCAGGCTGGAGGATTTCCAGCCCGATGTGAGCGGACGGGAGTACTTGCTGGAACGGCAGTTGAAGCCGGAAGCACGCGGAGACATCATACAGTCACTCCGCCAGGCGGGCATCCGCCCCACCAGCATGATGGACATCAGTGACGGGCTGAGCAGCGAACTGCTGCACATCTGCACGCAGAGCCACGTTGGCTGCCGCGTCTATGAGGAGCGCATCCCGCTTGACTACCAGACAGCAGCCATGGCCGAGGAACTGAACATGAACGTGTCCACCTGCGCCCTCAACGGCGGTGAAGACTATGAACTGCTCTTCACCGTACCTTTGGCCGCCAATGAGGTGGTGAGCAAAATGGAAGGCATCAAGGTCATAGGCTACATCACGCCCGAAGGACAGGGACACAAACTCATCAGCCGCGATGGCAACGAGTTTGACCTCAAGGCACAGGGCTGGAACCCGCTCAAGGAATAGGACAGCCATCATACGACAAAAGGGCGGCATCTGCCACATGGGGAAGGCATCATACGACTCTTCCGCACTGGCAGATGCCGCCCTTTTGTTCTGTCACGCTCCTCTATTCCCGGCCAGCCCTTGCCCGCGGACTCAGAATCGAGTGAACGTCTTTACCGTGTTGCCCCTCACGCCTTCCTGCACCAGCGATTCCTGCCTTGCAGTTCGCAGGACAGGCATGGCAGAGCCGCCGGCATCCTGCTCCCGGGCATACACATGACGGTTCATCATGTTTCCGCGGTCATTGGGAAAGACCCTTTCCATGGACTTTCCATCAACCGTCTTTACTATTGTCGTGTTGCACACGATGTCCTCACAGCGGCACCAGGTCTGCATGCTCTCCACCTCCAGGAAGCCGTTCCTGCACGTATATTCAATGTGCATGCGCACCGTCATGGGCACATTGCGCCACCCAATGTGGCTGTGCAGTTTCATTTCCAGTCCCTCTGTCTCCCCGTCAAAGCACACCGGGCGCAGGGTTTCGGCATCCACCAGCAGCGTTCCATGCACGAAGCGCAGCGAGGGTCTTCGGGGATTGTGGGACATGCTGATGCGGTAAAGCCTCCGGCGGCCGTCACGGGAAATCAAGAGGGAGCAGTCTTGCTGATAGTCGGTTTCAAACAGGAAGTGCCCGCCATGCGGCTTGGATTTCATCAGCGGAAGGCTGAGGTTGTTCCAGAGGTCGCCCCATCTGGCCACCGGCCCCAGGGAAAGCGTGTAATGCAGGTTGGAGTATTTGAATGGTTGGCTGTTCTCCACTGCACTGTAATGGTTCCCGGCCAGCATTTTCGTCTTGGCAAGACATACGGCACTTCTGGCAGAGAGCACGCCCTCTATCAGATGCACGTTGCCTTCCACCTCATTATCCTGCCTGATGAAATACTCCGCAGAAGCCTTCTTGTGCTCCTTCATGTCTTCCTGCATCTGCTGCGCCACCTTGCGGAGAATCTCTTCTGCAGGCAATATGCCACTTTGGGCATTGCCATCGGCCACCTGCAAGGGAACCATCAGCACGCGCTCCGGCTTCTCGCCCGCCCTTATGACCAAACTCTCAAAGCCATGGCAAGACAGGGTCAGCGAATCCCCGGAAGAGGCAGAGAGGGAGAATCCGCCCTCCTCATTGCTCCGGACACTCATCCCATTACCAGCCGTCACCCTGACAGAAGGCAGGGGATTTCCCGTGGAAGAATCATACACATGGCAGGACACACCGCCCTGGGCAAACAGGAACTGCCCCCAAGACACCCACAGGGCGGCAGCGACAGCCTGCATCCGGAAGCATCTCCGACTGGAAGAACTCATGCAGGAAAAGCGTGGCAAGATACTTGATTCCTCACTCACACCTATGTCCCCACCCCCTGCATTCGGGCGGAACATTAAAGACGGTACCACAGAAAGGTTCCGAAAAAACGGTTTGAAACGCATATCATCCTTGTTATTTAGTGTCTTTCGAGGGTTAACCCCTTGCAAATATACGCATATTATTTGCCATGCGACAAATACACCTTGCTCTTTTTCAATGCCTCACGCCTCAACATTACCCGAAGAAACACTTTTTTGCATACATCGCAGTGTTTTTCCTGTAAATTTCATAACTTTGGTATTGATATGGAAAGAGAGAACACAAGCAGCAGAATACTGGAGGTGTGCTGTGCCGACCTCCAAAGCGTGCGCGCGGCAGTGGACGGCGGCGCACAGCGGGTGGAACTGTGCCAGGCACTGGAACTGGGAGGGGTGACTCCCTCGGCAGGCATGATAGAATATGCCGTGGAGGCAGGAGTGCGCGTGCACGTACTCATCCGTCCGCGCGGAGGCAACTTCGTGTATTCATCCGATGAGATACGGTGCATGATGAGGGACATACACATGGCACGCATACTGGGTGCCTCGGGAGTGGTCATAGGTGCCCTCACTCCCCAGGGAGACATAGACATCACGGCATGCGGCTGGCTGGTACAGCAGGCCCAAGGCATGAGCGTGACCTTCCACCGCGCCTTCGACGAGTGCCGCAACCCGCTCCGGGCACTGGAGGATGTCATAGGCTTGGGATGCCACAGGCTGCTCACCTCGGGGCATGCGCCCAGCGTGACCGAGGGCATCACCCTGCTGCGGCAACTGGTGGAACAGGCTGGCAGCCGTATCACCATACTGCCCGGCTGCGGGATAAACCCGGAGAACGCACGGCGGATATTGGAGCAGAGCGGAGCAAGCGAACTGCATGGATCGCTCCGCAAGGACGGGCACACCGATGTCCACATGGTGCGCCTCACCCTGGCCGCCATGCAAAGCGCAGGCTAGCAAGGCTCTCACTCACAGAAAGGCGGATGCGCCACCCCTCATGCCAGACAGACATAGGGGTGGCGCATCCGCCTTTTCCGTGGTCACGGAGAGGTGAAGGTCACCTGCGGTAATACTTCACGCTGCGCCCCGCACTCTCCATCACATACACGCCCGAAGGCAACCGGCACGACTCCAGTGCGGCACGCGTGGTGGTGAGCACCAGTTGGCCTGCCGTGTCATACAGCCGCACCGTGGCCTTGTCGCCGGCATTCCGCGGGTCATCCTGAGCCACGCTTTCAATGGCGTCAGGGATTGGGGTAAGCGGCGTGGAGGTGCCCACCGTCATGGAATGCACTTTATACGTGGTGCTGTTGGCCTTCACCTGATAGCGCGTATATATCGTGCGGGTTTGCTGCGTGCGGTAGCCCGGGCAGTAGAGGTCCACATAATAAATGCCCGGTTCAAGGTCGGTGAACACAAAGATACCATTGTACTTCTCATCCACCTCATATACCTTCAGCACGTTGCCATTGCTGTCCTTCAGGCGCACCGTGGCTCCGTTGAGCGGCAAGTAAGCATCCTGCGTGTCCGAAGCATAAGCATAGTAGTCCAGGTTGTCACTCTTCTCCGTCTTGCTCCTCACTGCGCCCATGATGCAGCCCAGCGAGTCGGGTGTGGTGCCGAAGTAGCTGATGATGCCCCGGGCATACCTCCGTCCTTCCATGCGGCACCAGTCTGGGTTGAGTGCGCGGTGCCTTGAGGGTTGGTAAGTGTGGAAATACCCCTCCACCAGGTAACCCGGGCATCCGTGCATGAGCACGCCCAGGTAGCCGCTGTAGCCCTTGTTGTTGGTCCACGTGTAGTTGTAGAAGTCCCGGTCGCCGCGTATGTTCTTGCTGCTCGTGTATGCACTCATGTACTCAAAGTCTGCCTTCATGGCTTCAACATGGAAGGGCCACATCTTGCTGCACATGTCCTTGCTGTTTTTCACTGCCTCCTCGGCATCCGTTCCCCGGTAGAGAAACAGGGGATAGTTGGCCAGCGCACCATCACTGGCAGCGTTGCTGTGCACGCTGATGAAGTAGTCGGCACGGTAGTTGTCCACTTCGGCCGCTATGACTGAGAGCACGCGGTCATAGCGTGCCTCATCGCTTGCACCCTCCACCCATGGATAAGGGCCGTTGACCCTGCGGCTGTACCTTACGGTGTACTCGCCCGTGGCCTGAAGTATGCGCCCCATCTCTTCCGTTTTCCACAGGTTGGTGTTGCTCTCATAGAAGCCGCATGTGTCCGGCCTGCCCGTACTCTCCAGCATGGGATAAGGTATGGTGGGCAGGGGACGGTCATTGGGGCTCCATCCCCCGTGCCCCGGATTGAGGTATATTCTGGGCTTCGTGACCGCCATGGCCACGGCAGGCAGGCAGAGCGCTGCTGCCAGCAGTATCTTCTTCATCAGCATTTCTCCTTTCGTCTTACTCATGTCCGTCCTCCGTCATTTGCTCACGTTCAGTATTACCATTTCCCCGTTGCCGCGTGCACACACGATTCGTCCCGCCCGGGAAGAGCAGAAGGGGAAGAGGAGCACGTCATCATCGGGGGTGAGTTGCTGCCGCGCGCCGTCGAGCGTGTAGGCCACAATGGCGCTGGAGACTATGACAAGGTCATCGTCCCGCTCCTTCATGCCCACGATGGTATTGTCGTCGTACCACTGGGGAGCCAGGCAGTCAAAGGCCACGTACTGCACATCCTTGCCATCAAGGCCGCACACATAGGTTCCCTCACCTGACACGTGATACAGGATGCGCGTGCCATCGGGCGAAAGGCTTGCCCAGATGTAGTTGGTGTCCTCGTCATCGCCATTGGGCGTGAGAGTCACCGTGCGGCCGTCACGTGTCACCTGCAGCCTGAGGTCATTACAGGTCACCGTGGGACGGTTGTCGCCATCCCGCTTCCTTGCACTCGCACGTCGGCGCACGGCCTGTCCGTCGGCCAGCACCTCGGCCATGCTTCCGTTCAGCCGGAAGGCAGTGAGTTCACGGGCCGGCTCCACGATGCGCGCCGATGTGCCCTCCGGCACGTCCACCACCTCCACCGCCGTGCGCCGGAGATGGTCATCGCCGAAGAAGTCAAGGCTGTGCATCACCGTCTGCCCGTCATCGGATATCACGGGCGCAAAGCCCGCGCCCTCGGCATCACTCAGCGTCAGGCGCTGCCCGTCATCAAGCGACACGCGCACCAGCCCACGGTTGGCCATCGAGGTGACCAGCGCGTAACGCCCGTCGCGACTGATGCCCGCCATGCGCACATCGCCGGCTTCCGCACCCTTCACGCGTTCCATGGACACGGACGTGAACACCTGCGCCAGAGCCATCTGCGGCAGCAAGGCCGCCATAATCCAGAGTTTTCTCATATCTTGGTTACGTTAGTTTATAGGCCTGTAAAGCCCGGAAAATCGTCTTTCGACATGCAAATATAGTCATTTCCGCTCATTGGCGGATGGCAGGCAGGAGAAAAGTGACTTGTGCCGGGCAACATTGTCTGTCTGCCCACACAGCCAGGCACCCCGAAAGAGACATCTAACAAATGTCGTTAAATCCTCCATACTCCCGGCTCTCTATCCATTCGCGGATTTTCTGGGCTCCTTCGATATATTCCTCATATACCATGGCATTGAGCGGCGTGTCGTCCTGCGTAAACGTTTCACCGTTCTTCATCCGCTCCAAACGTTCCCACTGACCAGGCTTGACCAGACTGAGTAATCTTTGTCCTCTCTTCTCCAGATAGTCCAGCGCAGCCTTTTTGTCATGCTTCCATACACAAAACATGATGGGAACAAGAAATTTGTCCGTTATTAAGAACCAGCGATCCCGTTCAATTGCCTCTTCCAAAGCACTGCTTCTGTGTGATAGCCTTTCCAGAAAAGGAATCAGATATGTCCTCACACACCATGCCATTTCTTCCAGTTTCTGATTGACTGCTTCCTCGGTATCGTCATTGCGGAACACAAAATCCCATGATGAGTAAGGCCTACCTTCTGGCATAAGCCACTGGAGTCTGTTGCAAAAGCCGAAATACCAATACTCAACGTCAATGAAGCATTGGTTCTGCAGTTCCTTTTTGAGGTCCAGGTAAGTTCCACGGGCATAAAAGGTAATAGTTGTATAGCCTCGGTAACTGCAACTGGCGTTGTAATACAGACTCACGATGATATCCTTACCTACCTTACGTTTGAACTTACTTTTTGACTTGAGATACCGATACCCTAATGGCTCAAACTCGTCTCTCAATACGTTCAAGATTCGCTCCTTAATGTCCATCTTTTTTATGTAATGAATAGAAACCTCTGATTCTTCTCTTTAATCTATTCCCCGTAGTTTTGGCTCCAAATCCATTCCTTTATCTTCTGGGATTTCTTGACATACTCCTCATACATGAGAGCCCGAATTGGCTCGTCAACTGGGCGGAGGTTTTCCCCATTTTTCAGCCGCTCCAGCCG
>JAHZGX010000028.1 GCA_019420585.1 Prevotellaceae bacterium | reverse complement strand
GAGTAGCATCATGCTACATGCGGGAGTAGCATCATGCTACATGCGGGAGTAGCAAAATGGCACATACTGGAGCGGCAAAAGGCCGGATGGGAACATATAAAAAGAGTGCACGCTCATGCGGCTTTTTGCCGCATGAGCGTGCACCATGACTCGGGGAGGGAAGGGACGTGCCTCAGAGCCTCACATTCTTCTTCACCGCCTTCGACTCGTTCTGCAGGCGGTCGAGCGCGGTGACCACGTACACGTAGTCGGTGGAGCCGCCCTCGTAGGCCAGCGGGAGGAAAGTCTGGCCGGTGATGCACAGGATGTGCGAGGGGTCCTCCAGGTCCACCTTCTCGCCGCGCAGGAAGCGGTAGACCACATACTGGCGCGCCTTGCTCATCTCCTTGCGCGCCCTCGGGGCCTTCCAGAAGAGCACGGGGCCGTCCTCGGTCCAGAGCACGGTGACGCGCCGGGGCTTGCGGGGGCGCTTGGCGTCAATCCAGGGCATGGAGGGCTGCAGGGCGGGGGTGCTGTGGTACACCTGGCGCAGCATGTCCTGGTAGCCCTGCGGGTTCCGGCACACGGCGGCCGCATACCACTGGCAGCTGCCATGGATTCCGGGCAGGGAGCGCTGCAGGTCATACTTCAGCTGCATCTGGTGCTGCTGGGGGTTGCGGGGGTCGGCATGCGCCACGGTGCGCTCCACCGACTGCCCCACGTAGAGGGGGCGGTTGCCTGCGTGGGCGCTCCACCAGCGGATGAGCGTCTCATAGTCGGCGGCACGGTTGCCCACCTCCCAGTAGAGCTGGGGCAGGTTGTAGTCCACCCATCCCTGGCGCACCCACTCCAGCACGTCGGCATAGAGGTCGTCGTAGTTCTGCAGGCCGGTGGTGGCACTCCCGTCGGGGTCGGTGCGCTGGTTGCGGTATATGCCGAAGGGCGACACGCCGAACTTCACCCAGGGCTTCACCTTGCGTATCTCATGGCACATCTGCATGACAAAGAGGTTGACGTTCCGGCGCCGCCAGTCGGCCCTGTCCATGCCTGCGCCGTAGCGGGCATAGGAGGCATCGTCGGGGATGGCCACGCCCGCCGCGGGATAGGGGTAGAAGTAGTCGTCCATGTGTATGCCGTCCACGTCATAGCGGCGCACGATGTCGCAGGCCACCTGGCAGATGAAGTCACGGTTCTCGGGGCAGCCCGGGTCGAAGAGGAGCAGGCCGTCATAGTCGAAGAAGCGGTCAGGATGGCGGAAATACTCATGCGTGTTGGCCATGGCCGTGGTGCCCTTCGTCTTGGCGCGGTAGGGGTTTATCCAGGCATGGAGTTCCATCTGCCGGGCATGGCACTGGTCTATCATCCACTGGAGCGGGTCCCAGTAGGGATTGGGGGCAAGCCCCTGCTGCCCGGTGAGGTAGCGGCTCCACGGCTCCAGCTCGCTGGGATAGAGGGCATCGCCCTCGCATCGCACCTGGAAGAAGATGGCGTTGATGCCGTCGCGCTGAAGGTCGTCCAGCTGGCTGCTCAGCACTTGCTGCATGCGCTCCCGACCCATTCCCTGAAACTGCCCGTTCACACTCTGAATCCAGGCTCCGCGGAATTCCCGCTTGGGGTTTCCCGCCATGGCCACCGCTGCTGCCAGCAGGAGCCAGACAAACATGATTTTTCTCATAACGGCCGCAAATATACGAATAATCCCCAACACTTCTCCCCTGCCGGCCCAACTTATCTTCCGCGCAGTCACCAGAAAGCGCGCCGGGAAGCAAATTGAAAGCGCAATGGCTTGGCCGTGTGTCATTTTTACAGTAATTTTGCAACTCCTTCTATCTTTACGCAAGCCGGGTGCCGGCCTGCGTGGCAGAAGCGGAAACACAGTATTCAGGAACAGACCACATAAGAAGCATCAGGATATGAAACACATGCTCAGAAGTGCCGTATGCACCCAAGGGAGGCGCATGGCAGGTGCCCGCGCGCTGTGGGTTGCCAACGGGATGAAACGCGAACAGTTCGGCAAGCCCATCATCGCCATCGTCAACTCATTCACGCAGTTCGTGCCGGGACACACCCACCTGCACGAGGCAGGGCAGATAGTCAAGCAGGAGATTGAAAGGCTGGGCTGCTACGCCGCGGAGTTCAACACCATTGCCATCGACGACGGCATAGCCATGGGACATGACGGCATGCTCTACAGCCTGCCGAGCCGGGACATCATCGCCGACAGCGTGGAATACATGGTGAACGCCCACAAGGCAGACGCCATGATATGCATCTCCAACTGCGACAAGATAACGCCCGGAATGCTGATGGCCGCCATGAGGCTGAACATCCCCGCCGTGTTCGTGAGCGGAGGCCCCATGGAGGCCGGGCAGTTCAAGAACGAGAACCTGGACCTGATCACCGCAATGATAAAGGGAGCAGACAAGACCGTGAGCGACGAGGAGCTGGCCGAGGTGGAAGACCGCGCCTGCCCGGGATGCGGATGCTGCAGCGGCATGTTCACCGCCAACTCCATGAACAACCTTACCGAGGCCATCGGTCTCTCCCTGCCCGGGAACGGCTCCATACTGGCCACGCACGCCAACCGCGTGCGCCTGATGCAGGACGCGGCACGGCAGATAGTCAAGAACGCCTTCGCCTACTATGAAGACGGAGACGAGAGCGTGCTGCCCCGCTCCATCGCCACCAGGCAGGCCTTCCTGAACGCCATGACCCTCGACATAGCCATGGGAGCGAGCACCAACACCGTGCTGCACCTGCTGGCCGTGGCACAGGAGGGAGAAGTGGACTTCAGCATGAAGGACATCGACGCACTGAGCCGGCGCACACCCTTCCTGTGCAAGCTCTCACCCAACTCGCAGAAATACTCCATACAGGAATACAACAGAGCCGGCGGGACACTGAACCTGCTGGGCGAACTGGCCAAGGGCGGGCTGCTGGACACCAGCGTGAAGCGCGTGAACGGTGCCACGCTGACCGAGGACATAGAGAAATACAGCATCACCAAGCCACAGGTCGACAGCGAGGCACGGCGCATCTACACCAGTGCGCCCGGAGGCAAGTTCTGCAACAGGCTGGGCGCACAGGACAACGTATACCCCACCCTAGACACCGACCGGGAAAAGGGATGTATACGCGACATCGAGCACGCCTACACGAAAGACGGCGGCATGGCCATCCTCTTCGGGAACATCGCACAGGACGGCTGCGTGGTGAAGACCGCCGGCGTGGACGAGAGCATCTGGCATTTCGAGGGGCCTGCCGTGGTGTTCGACTCACAGGAAGATGCCTGCGAGGGAATACTCGGCGGCAAGGTGAAGAAAGGAGACGTGGTCGTGATTACCCACGAGGGGCCCAAGGGTGGCCCCGGCATGCAGGAGATGCTCTACCCCACCAGTTACATCAAGAGCATGCACATGGGCAAGGAATGCGCGCTCATCACCGACGGGCGCTTCAGCGGAGGCACCAGCGGACTGAGCATCGGGCACATCTCCCCCGAGGCAGCAAGCGGCGGGAACATCGGCAAGATAACGGATGGGGACATCATCGAGATCGACATCCCCTCACGCAGCATCAACGTACGCCTGAGCGACGAGGAACTCGCAGCACGCGCACAGCGCCCCATGACGCGCAAGCGTGAGGTAAGCCGGGCACTGAGAGCCTATGCACAAAGCGTATCAAGCGCGGACAAGGGCGGAGTGAGAGTCATCGACTGAGCACAAGGCAAGGGACTCTGAACGTCCTACACATTATATATTATATACAGACAACAAGGCAATCATACAAGATATGGCAGAGAAGATAACAGGAGCCGAAGCCATGATGCGCTCCCTGGAGCATGAGGGAGTGGAGGTGCTGTTCGGCTATCCCGGAGGCGCTATAATGCCCACCTACGATGCACTGTACGACCACAAGGAAACGTTGCACCACATTTTGGTACGCCACGAACAGGGCGCAGTACATGCGGCACAAGGCTATGCCCGCGTGTCCGGGAAGGTGGGATGTGCCATCGTGACCAGCGGCCCGGGAGCCATGAACACCATCACGGGAGTGGCCGATGCCATGATTGACTCCACCCCCATGGTGGTCATCTGCGGCCAGGTGGGTGCTGCCATGTTGGGCACCGATGCCTTCCAGGAGGTGGATGTCATAGGCGTGACGCAACCCATCACCAAGTGGGCGTTCCAGATAAGGAAAGCCGAAGACATTGCATGGGCAGTGAGCCGCGCCTTCTACATTGCACGCAGCGGACGGCCGGGACCTGTGGTACTGGACTTCACGAAGAACGCGCAGACAGGCATGGTGGACTACGAGCCCACACACGTGGACTTCATACGCTCCTACAAGCCCGTGCACATACCCTCGGAGGAGAGCATCAGGGAAGCCGCCAGGCTCATCAACAACAGCGTGAAACCGCTTGCCCTGGTGGGACAGGGAGTGGAACTGGGCGAGGCCAGGGACGAACTGAAGGAATTCCTGGAGAAAGCACAGATACCTGCCGGCTGCACCATGCTGGGACTGAGCGCACTGCCATCCGACCACCCGCTGAACAAGGGTATGCTGGGAATGCACGGCAACCTGGGGCCAAACGTCATGACCAACCAATGCGACCTGCTGATAGCCATCGGCATGCGCTTTGACGACCGCGTGACCGGCAACCTGGACACGTATGCCAAGCAGGCACGCGTCATACATTTCGACATCGACCCAAGCGAGATAGACAAGAACGTGAAAGCAGACGTGGCCATTGTGGGCGACTGCAAGCAGACGCTCAAAAGAGTCACCGAACTGCTGGAACCGGCACGGCATCAGGCCTGGGTGGACGGCTTCAAGCCATACGAAGACAAGGAAGACTACAAAGTAATAGAACCGGCCATACACCCCACCGAGGGACCTTTGCTGATGGGCGAGGTGGTGAGGGCGGTAAGCGAAGCCACCCGGCACAAGGCCGTGCTGGTGACCGATGTCGGCCAGAACCAGATGTTTGCCTGCAGGTACTTCCAGTTCAGCGAAGGACGCAGCGTGGTGACAAGCGGTGGCTGCGGCACCATGGGCTTCGGACTGCCCGCAGCCATAGGCGCGACATTCGGGGCACCGGAGCGCACCGTGTGCATGTTCTGCGGAGACGGAGGACTGCAGATGAC
The DNA here is from genome assembly GCA_019420585.1 of Prevotellaceae bacterium. GTDB lineage: Bacteria > Bacteroidota > Bacteroidia > Bacteroidales > Bacteroidaceae > Physcousia. The sequence continues at coordinate 133,308 of JAHZGX010000028.1, read as the reverse complement.
CATCCAGGAACTGGGAACCATCATGGAGCAGAAGTCACCGGTGAAGATCATACTGCTCAACAACAACTTCCTGGGCAACGTACGCCAATGGCAATACATGTTCTTCCAAAAGCGCTACTCCTTCACGCCGATGCTGAACCCCGACTACGAGCAGATAGCCACGGCATATGGCATACCTTCACGCACGGTCATAGAACGTGCAGACCTGGCCGAGGCCATACAGGAAATGCTGGAGACTGACGGGCCATTCCTGCTGCAATGCGCCGTCAAGGAAGAAGATAACGTCCTGCCTATGACTCCTCCCGGAGCATGCGTGGATGAGATGAAGTTGGACATTAAGTAACACAGGCTGACGAACAGCTAGAAGACAGACATGGAGACAAGCAAGAACATAGGAGCAGCAGAATGTGGCGACTGCAATACCTGCGGAAAATGCGAGAATTCAGGATGCCACGACGGGCAGACGCTGTATACAATGATTATCTACAGCGAGAACTTCGCAGGCATACTCAATCAGATAACGGCAGTATTCACCCGCCGGCAAGTGAACATCGAGAGCCTGAACGTGTGCGCAAGCAGTACGCCCGGTGTACACAAATACACAATCACCTGCTACTGCACAGAGGAAATGGCCATCATGCTCACCAAGCAGATAGAGAAAAAGATTGATGTGCTCCAAGCCAACTACTTTACAGACCAGGAAGTATTCATTCTGGAAGCCTGCCTGCTGAAACTCTGCACTCCCAAAGTGCTGGAGAACGCAACCGTGGGGCAGATTATACGTCAACACGGGGCACGCATCGTAGAGGTGAATCCCACCTATACCATCGTAGAAAAGAAAGGGGACACAGAAGAGATACTGAAACTCTACAGGAAACTCAATCAATTGGAGGTCGTACTGCAATTCGTACGCTCAGGGCGCATCGCAGTCACCAAAAGTCTAGTGGAGACACTGGACAGATACCTGGAAGAAAGGGGAAGGGAACAATGAGCAATGAAAGGCTCCCCAAGATAGACACCTATGACGTGTTGGTGGAACCATTCCATGTGGATTTCACAGGACATATCTTCCCCGGCGTACTGGGCAACCATCTCCTGAATGCTGCCGGCAAACACTCACAGAAAAGGGGCTGGGGCATAGGTGCACTCAATGAAACACAGCACACATGGGTATTGTCACGTCTCTGCATCGAAATGGTCGAGATGCCCAAGCAATACGAGACCATACGCATAAAGACATGGGTGGAAAGCGTGATGAAACTGTTCACAAGCCGAAACTTCGCCATCCTGCACCCAGACGGAACACCGTATGGATATGCGCGCAGCATATGGGCAATGATAGACATAAACAGCCGCAAGCCCTGCAACCTGCTGGAACTCTATGACGGTGACATCTTGAACTACGTGGTGGCAGAAGAAGAGAACACATGTCCCATTGAAGGTCACGGACGCTTCCGGTTCAAGAATCCCGCACTGGCACGCTCCATAGATACTTTCTACAGCGACACCGACATCAACGGACACATCAACAGTATCAAGTACATAGAGCACATTCTTGACCTCATGCCAAGGGAGCGTTTCGAGAACAGCCAACTCAAGAGACTGGAAATCGCATACAAGGCAGAAGCATACATGGGCGACAGGCTGGGATTCTACGTGCAACAGGGGAGCACCGGGAACGAAACAGAAGTGGAAGTACGCAAAAATGAAAGCGAAGCAGTGTGCCAAGCAAAAATCTGTTTCCAATAGTACACGTTTAGATTATAATTCGTAACTTTGCAGGCGGAATAGCAAAGGGCATGCAACGATGGTGCATGCCTCATCTTGAAGCAGATTCTACAAACAAAAAAAGCAAAGAAAGAACATACAATAAAGCTAAAAGTATTTAGAACGATGGCAAAAATGAATTTTGGTGGCGTTATCGAAGAGGTAATGACACGCGAGGAATTCTCCTTGGAAAAGGCACGTGAGGTGCTCAAGAACGAGACTATCGCAGTTCTGGGCTACGGTATACAAGGTCCTGGTCAGGCATGCAACCTGCGCGACAATGGCTTCAACGTGATTGTGGGCCAGCGTCAGGGCAAGACGTATGACAAGGCCGTGGCTGACGGATGGGTGCCGGGCAAGACCCTGTTCTCACTGGAAGAGGCTGCCGAGAAGGGCACTATCATCTGCATGCTGCTCTCTGACGCAGGACAGATTCAGGCATGGCCTACCATCAAGCCATATCTTTCCGCAGGCAAGACTCTTTATTACTCTCATGGATTTGCCATCAACTGGAGCGACCGCACCGGCGTGGTACCTCCCAAGGATGTTGACGTTATCATGGTTGCCCCCAAAGGGTCCGGCACATCACTGCGTACGATGTTCCTGGAAGGCCGCGGCCTGAACTGCTCATACGCTGTTTACCAGGATGCATCCGGCCATGCAGAGGAGAAGACACTGGCCTTCGGCATTGGCATCGGCGCAGGATACATGTTCAAGACAACCTTCCAGCGTGAGGCAACCAGTGACCTGACCGGTGAGCGCGGCTCACTGATGGGTGCCATCCAAGGCTTGCTGCTGGCTCAGTACGAGGTGCTTCGCGAGAATGGCCATACTCCTTCAGAGGCTTTCAATGAAACCGTTGAGGAGTTGACACAGAGCCTTGGCCCCCTCTTCGGAGAAAAGGGAATGGACTGGATGTATGCAAACTGCTCCACCACGGCACAGCGCGGCGCACTAGACTGGGCACCACGCTTCCACGATGCCATCAAGCCTGTAATGGAATGGCTTTACTACTCCGTGAAGACTGGCAACGAGGCTCAGATTTCCATTGACAGCAACTCCAAGCCTGACTATCGTGAGAAACTCAACGAGGAGTTGAAGGCTATGCGCGAGAGCGAAATGTGGCAGGCCGGCGTAACCGTGCGCAAGCTTCGCCCCGAGAATGATTGATGTTGCCATTAGGTAACAATAGGGAGAGGGGAAGGAACATGTTTTCAGGTTCCCTCCCCTCATTATTATATACTGACAAACAGACCGTCCGGCCATGACATCTTTATTATTCCGTAGCAGAGTATTGCTGGCCTCCTGCCTGCTCCTCATGCTTTCCTGCACTCTGCCGGCACAAGAACAACAGGACAGATACGGCATCGTGAACGTCTCTGTGTGCAACACTCGGGCAGAACCCAACTACAACGCAGGTCAAGAGTCGCAGGCCATCATGGGGATGCCGGTGGAGATTCTGAGCCGGCACGACGAATGGACACAGATTAAGACTCCGGATGACTATATACACTGGACGCTGACCTCCACGCTGAAGAGAGTCACCCGCGAGGAACTCTCCTGTTGGAACCAGGCAGAACAAGTGGTTGTCATCTCCCTTGCAACATGGATTTACGAACGACCCTCCCGCCATGCACAGACCGTAAGTGACGCTGTCGGGGGATGCAGGCTGCGGCTCACGGGAAAGAGAAAGGGCTTCTATCAAGTGGAGTTCCCCGATGGCCGCAAGGGATTCATTGCCAGGAAGGATGCCATGATACTCAGCAAATGGAGGAAAGAGACAGCCAAGGATGCGGAGTCCATAATGCATACGGCACACACCCTCATGGGAATCCCATACATGTGGGGCGGGACATCACCCAAGGGAGTTGACTGCAGTGGGTTTGTACGCACCGTGCTGTACCTGCATGACATCATCATCCCCCGCAATGCATCGCAGCAGGCACAGACCGGGCAGCGCATAGACATAGACGGGGACTTCTCCAATCTCCAGACCGGGGATCTCCTGTTCTTTGGGTCGAAGAATCCCGACGGTACACCCGGAAGGGTTGTCCACGTAGGGTTTTACTTGGGAAACAAGAGGTTCATACACTCGCTGGGCTGCGTGCATACTGCCAGCTTCAACCCGTCGGACAGCAATTTTGATGAATACGAACTGAACCGTCTGCTCTTTGCCGCACGTGTCCTTCCCTACATCAACAGGGAAGAGAAACTGCGGACAACAGACAGGATACCGCTATACCAATAGGCAGGGAACACCGGTAAAACCCCTTGCTGCATACATGGGCGGCAAGACAGCCCCGCCCCATCCACCCCCTAAAGACATTCCACATCATGACAACGCGAAGGACATTCCTCATCAGCAGCGCACTGGCAACGGCTGCACTGGCCGCAAAGCCAATCCCCCTCTTCTCTGTCAACCGAAAGGTGAAAGGGAAGAAGAGGATGGAACTCACCTATGAGCCCTACGAACTGCAGTTGCGCCACGTGTTCACCGTGGCCTCATACTCACGCAGCACGACTCCCGACATACAGGTCCGCCTCGACTATGACGGATACACCGGCTATGGGGAAGCCAGCATGCCGCCATACCTCTCGTCCGAACTGGGCACGACAGCCAGTGTGCTGGACTTCCTGGGGCGGGCATCTGCGGTGCTGCGGCAGTTTGACGACCCCTTCCGGATGGAGGACATACTCGATGCCATCGACAGGCTGGACAAGGGGAACGCGGCAGGGAAGGCGGCCATCGACATTGCCCTGCACGACCTGGTAGGACGCATGATGGGACAAGCCTGGCACCGCATATGGGGACTCTCCCCCGAAAAGGCTCCCTCCACCACCTTCACCATAGGCATCGACACGCCCGAGGTCATGCAGCAGAAGACCCGGGAGTCTGCCCGGAAGTTCAACATACTCAAGGTGAAGCTGGGCAGGGACAACGACAGGGAGATGATACAGGCCATCCGTGCCGTCACCGCCCTCCCTATTGCAGTGGATGCCAACCAGGGCTGGAAGGACAGGCGGCAGGCACTGGACATGGTGCTCTGGCTGAAGGAGCAGGGAGTGGTGATGGTGGAACAGCCCATGCCCAAGACGCAACTGGATGACATCGCATGGGTAAGCCAGCAGTCCCCCCTGCCGATCTTTGCAGACGAGAGCATACAGAGACTGGCTGACGTGCGCGGCGTCATGGGGGCATTCACCGGCATAAACATCAAGCTCATGAAATGCACGGGCATGAGGGAGGCATGGAAGATGGTCTCCACCGCGCGTGCCTTGGGAATGAAGGTCATGGTAGGCTGCATGACGGAGACCTCCTGCGCAATCTCGGCAGCAGCGCAACTCTCCCCTGCCGTGGACTTTGCCGACCTTGACGGGAACCTCCTCATAAGCAACGACCGCTTCCGGGGGGTGCAGGTGGAGAAGGGCAAGCTGGTGCTGCCCGACAGGCCCGGCATCGGCATAGAGAAGATTTAGCGGAGAAGAGACTGGAAGGACACGGCAAACAACACAGGACACAAGCAACAACAGGACACGACATGAGACATACATCCACATTGGCCAGGAACGGGCTCGCCCTCCTGGCCTTCATCGGGACAATGACAGGCACGGCACAGAAGTACAAATGGGAGGAGGACCTCCACCACAGGCTGCTCTGCGACTTCACGCAAAGCCGCAGGGAGGTGGTGGACTACATCAGCCGATACATCCCCGCCGTTACCGATGAGAAGATGCAGCGCTGGGAAGCATCGGGCGCGCTGGAGTGCATGGAGATAGACGGGGAGAAACGGTACTTCCACTCCGCCGCACGCAACCTGTTCCGCATTGACCCCAAATGCAGGGAAGCATGGAACAGAGCCTATCCCGGGGGAGGCTACTCCAATATGGAGCTGGCCGACATGAAGAACCTGCCGCAGATACTGAGAGACGCTCCCGGCAACCCCAACCACACAGCCCAGGCCAGGCACATGAGGGTCACCTATACGCTCACGCTGCGGGCAGATGCCGTGCCCGCCGGCGAAAAGGTAAGGTGCTGGCTGCCCTTTCCCCGCAGGGACATAGCCAGGCAGACCGACGTGGAACTGCTCTCCACCTCGCCCCGGGAACACCGGATGGCCGCACCCAAGTGCCCCCACAGCACGGTATACATGGAGCAGAAGGCCGTGGCCGGAGAGCCCACGGTGTTCAGCGAGACGTTTGAATACACGAGCCACGGCCAGTGGTTCCCTCTCGATTCCATTGCCCCTTACGACAGGAAGTCAGCCCTCTACCGGAAGTTCACGGCAGAGAGGCTCCCCCACATAGCCTTCACGCCCGAACTGAGGGCACTGGCCGACAGCCTGACGGCAGGAACGGAGAGCCCCGTGGATCGCGCCCGCAGCATCTTCACCTACATCAACGACCACTACCCATGGGCATCGGCACGCGAGTATTCCACCATACCCTGCATACCCATGTATGTCCTCAGGAACGGGCACGGGGACTGCGGGCAGGTGTCCCTCCTCTTCATCACCCTGTGCCGGCTGGCAGGCATCCCCGCCCACTTCCAAAGCGGCTTCGAGATGCACCCCGGGGCAGAGAACCTGCACGACTGGGCTGAGGTCTACTTCGAAGGCCAGGGGTGGGTACCCGTCGACCAGTCGTTCGGCATCCCCGCCTACGCACGCTCCGAGCGGGAGAGGTACTTCTTCCTGGGAGGCATCGACTCCTGGCGCATGGTGGTCAACTCCGACTATGGGATGCCCCTCTCCCCCAAGAAGAAGTACCCCAGGAGCGAGACGGTGGACTTCCAGCGAGGCGAAGTAGAGTGGCGGGGCGGAAACCTCTACTTCGACCAGTGGACCTACGACATGCAGATTGAATACCTGGACTGACCCGCAGACCCGCAGGCATCCCGTCACGAGACCCGCCAACACCCATCACCCACACCCAAACACACAGGACAACATGACCACCATACCCCCCATGCCCGCCCACGGGCACATCCCGAGCCTGCGTGCCGCCCTTGCGGCCACGCTCATCTGCCTCTCCCCCATCCTCTCCCCATCGGCATGGGGCAGGGAAGCCCCTCTCCCTCCCGCGGCAAGCGCGGCGAGGGACACCGTGAAGGTCAGCGTCAGGCCCTATGCAGTGGCATCCCGGCCCTTCGATGGCTGGGGAGTCTCACTCTGCTGGTGGGCCAACGTGTGCGGCAAATGGGAAGAGAGCCGGGTGGACAGCCTCGTCGACTGGCTCACGAGCCCCGAGGGACTCAACTTCCGAATCTTCCGATACAACATAGGCGGAGGGGAAGACCCGCTCAACCGCAACTGCACGCCCCACCACATGGCCGGGGGAAAGGGGCTCAGGGCCGAGATGGAGGGCTTCAAGGACTCCACCTCAGGCCAATGGCACTGGGAAAGGGACTCCGCCCAGAGACGCATCATGCTGAAGATAAGGCAGAAGAGGCCTGACGCCATCTTTGAAGCCTTCAGCAACTCCGCCCCCTACTATATGACCGTGAGCGGATGCTGCGGAGGGCACGCGGATGCCTGGAAGGACAACCTCAGGCCCGAGTGCCAGGAGGAGTTCGCCCACTACCTGGTGGACGTGTGCCGACACTACAAGGAGCGCTACGGCATCGAGTTCAAGACCCTCGACCCCTTCAACGAACCGATGACAAACTACTGGTATGCCGGGGGGAGCCAGGAGGGATGCCACTTCGACTTCGCCTCGCAGATTCGCTTCCTGCGCATCCTGGCACCCATACTCCGGGCATCCGGCCTCAGTACCGTCATCTCGGCCGCCGACGAGACCAGCGTGGCCACCTCAGTGAAGGGCTTCCATGCCTATGAGGAGGCAGGCGTGCTCCCCCTCGTAGGCCAGTGGAACACCCACACCTACGAGGCCAGCGACACCGCACGCCGGCAGCTCTCCGAGCTCTGCGCCAGGCACGGCATCCCCCTCTGGATGAGCGAGACGGGAGCCGGGGGCAAAGGGCTGGACGGCAACCTGTCCCTGGCCGAGCGCCTCATACAGGATATGCGCCTGCTCCGCCCCAGCGCATGGCTGGACTGGCAATACATGGAGGACAACAACGACCAATGGTGTATGGTCCGGGGCGACTTCTACGGCGGAACGCAACGCTTCCACAAGGTGAAGAACTATTACGTGCGCCAGCACTTCAGCCGCTTCATCCCCCAGGGGTACACCATCCTGGAGAGCGACAGCCGGCAGTTGCTGGCAGCCGTGAGTCCCGGCGGCGACACGCTGGTGGCCGTCTGCGTCAACCGCGGGGATCAGGATGCCGCCCTCTCGCTGGACATCAGCGGCGACATCTGCAGGCGGGCCAGGCTGAAGAAGGCCAGGGCCTACCTCACCACCCCCACCCTCGACCTCGCCCCCGCAGGCAGGTCCTTCCTCACCGCCACCCGTTCCGGGCAGCCCACCTGGCGGCAGCCGGCCGGCAGCATCTGCACGCTGCTCATCCCCATGAAACCCGCCCCGAAGCGCGCCGCACGGCAGTAGGCCGCCACAGCGAAGAGCCGGAAGCCGCCGCGCCGAAGAGCCGGAAGGAAAGAGCGAGCCACCCCGCAGACCATCTGCAGGGTGGCTCGCTTGTGTCAAGAGTGGAGAGCCAATGCTCACAGGAGTGGAGAGCCAATGGGCGCAAGGGCGGAGAGCGAAGGAATCAGGGCCTGGCTACCTTGATGCCGCAGGGGCGGCCGGCGTGTACCACCTTCAGCACGAAGAGGCGGCCTGGTGCGGCAATGTCCAAGGAAAGCGTGGAAGCCTCTGCCGTACCGCTGTACAGGAGAGTGCCGTCGGTGCCATGGAGGATCACCTCGTCACCGTGACAGAGCCCCTTGACGAGGAGGCGGTTGCCGCCCTCCCACTGGTACGTGATGCCCTGCCCAGTCAGGCCTCCCACGCCCAGCACCTCGGGAACTTCAAAATAGGCGTAGAACTCCAGCAGCGGATAGTGGGGGTTGGTGAGCCACATGTTATAACGGGCACCGGGTTCGAAGCGGAAGGTGTTGCCCTCGCGCTTCGGCACATATTCGCGGCCATTCCTGGTGAACAGGAACTCCGTGCTGCCTGCCTCGGCATTGGCCGTCAGTTCGGCAGTGAAGTCCCACGTGCCGGTCTTGCAGAGCGACTCCTCATCGGCCTTCATCTGGATTGTCAACTGCTCCGTGATGCTGTTTCCCTCCACATACAGGTCATAAAGCCCCGGGGTGAACTGCGAGAAGGCCACCGGGTTGTTGCCGGGATTGTCTATCCGCACGTGGTCGTGGGGCATGGTGATGGAGCAAAGGTTGTTGCCGGAATAACTGGCATACTCCAGGGCGGCACACTGCGACAGGTCGAGTTCCGTGAGCTGGTTGCCCCACACTATCAGTTCGGCCAGGCCAGCAGCCGGTGTCAAGTCCAGCGAGGCGAGGCGGTTGTCCTGTGCGTACAGCCGCCCCAGATGGCTACAGTTGCCTAGGGAGAGCGACTCCAGGCTGTTGTAGCTCACATTCACGTGGCGCAATTCCGGGCTGTGGCTCAGGTCGAGGGACGTGAGCCGGTTGGACGAGAGGTCGACCGACCACAATGCCGGGCAGTGACTCAGGTCAAGAGCCGTGAGTTGGTTGGCCCAGAGGCTGAGGTACTCCAGGCTGGGGCACCGGGGCAAGTCAAGCGATGTGAGGCGGGTGCCGGACAGGTAGAGTCCCACCAGGGCGGGGCAGTCGCCCAGGGGGAGCGTGCCTTCCGTCTTGATGCCGTACAGGCTCAGTTCCCGCAGTGCCTCGGGGTCGTGCACGGCAAAGTCCCGGAGCACGAAGCGGTCGGAGGCATCGCCATGCAGCGAGAACTCGAGACGGCTTCCCTTGAGGGCGAAGCGGTTGGTGCCTGCATGGATCCGCAGGGGGGAATCATAGGATACGGAGGAGACATCGGCCTCGGAATAGAGTGCCTCTTGCTCGCTGCAGAAGGTGACAGCCTGACTGCCCCCGTCGGAGTAGTAAGCGGAATAGGCCAGGCTCATGTCAAGGACTGTGTCCACCGGCGACTCTATGGTGAAGCACACGTCGCCCCGCTCCAGGTGGGGCTTGCCCTGTGTGTATGAGGGCGTGGCCGTCACGTGGGTGTCGGGGGTGAAGGTGACGGAGGCTCCGGGATGATAGGCGTCCCCGATGTACCATCCCTGAGGCTCCCAGTCCTGGAGCGCGTTGCACGGGCAGACGGGAGCCGTGAGTGTGACGCTCCGTCCCTCTGGATACAGGCCGGATCCGGCAATGGACGCAGGCACGCCCTTGGGCACGTCCACGGTGACCACGTACCCTGCCTCCACAATCTCCTTGCAGTCGCCCCACCCTTGGGCCATGGCATAAGTGCCCCGCTTGCCGGAGGGCACGTGGGCGGCAACCTGCGCCAGCGCCTCGCGGCTGAGCATGGAGGGCAGGGCGGGAGGAGTGAGGGCGCTGATGTAGATGTCACGCAGGCGCGGATAGCCGGTGAGGTAGCAGCCGCTCACGTCGGTGATGCCGGCAGGCAGGCGGAGGGTGTGCAGCTGCGTGGTGCCGTAGAGGCCGTAAAGCCGTGTGAGGGAAGTGCAGTGGCTGAGGTCGATTTCCTGCAGGTGCGCGGCGTGGTTGAAGGCATCGAGCGAGGTGAGGGTGGCTGGCAGGCGCACCTTCCGCAGGCCGCAGTAGTCGGGTGCAGGATGGCGGGTGCCTCCCGATGAGACAGGGCCGCCCGAGGGCTTGCTTACCGTGTCGGCATCCTCTCCCGGCCAGGGCATGCCCGCTCCCAGGCCGCTGAGGGTGGTGACGGGGCACATGCCGAGGTCGAGTTCCTCCAGCAGGGGGCACCCTGTGAAGCCGCTGACCGAGGTGAGCGAGGTACAGGCCGAGGCATCCACCCTGGTCAGGGCTGGCAGGTGGCAGAAGCCGCTGAGCGAGGTGAGCGACGCGGGCAGGGTGACCTCGCGCAGGGGGGCATCGCTGAAGCCCGTTATCTTGGTCAGCGTTGCCGGGAGGGTTATGGATTCAAGCCCGGTGCCCATCGCTCCCGTGAATGACGTCATGCCGTGGGGGAGCAGCAGTTCAGCCAGGCGTGGGCAGTTGTCGAATGCCTCCACCTCCCTGAGCCTGGTGCAGGCAGAGAGGTCGGCGTGCTGCAGCAGGCTGCCCTTGAAGGCATCCTTGCCGATGGCCTCCAGGGTGCTGCACCCCTCCAGCCCTGAGAACCTCCTGCTTTCGCAGCGGAGGCTGGCGACCCCTTCCGGCAGGGAGAGGACACCCTGCAGGTAGCCTGAGGAATAGATGGTGAGCCGGTAGCCCGGCATCCCGCCCTGCGGCAGGCCAACCCGTGTGAGCTTGCTCCCGGAGAGTGCGATTGCCTCGGCCGAGGTGCTGGCCCGCGAGAGGTCGAGGTGATGGAGGTTGGGCAGAGCCAGGAGCGACTCCAGGTCACTGCTGCCGAGCGTGCCGGAGAGCACCGTGAGGCTGCGCACGTCGCGGTACCCGTAGCCCTCGTTGCCCAGCCTCTCCATGAGCGTGCCTTCCTGCACGTTCTCCAGCCTTATCTCCCTTATCTCCTCCACGCAGTCCGCATTGGGCAGCACCGCCTGCCAGGCTCCGGGGTCGGCGGTCAGCACATAGGCGGCATCGACGGACTTCATGTTCACGCATTCCGGCACCCGCCCGCTGTGGTCCACGATGTGCGTGAGCCGCACACCCGACAGGGCGCTCCCGGCTATCGACTCCACCGTGGGAGGGAGGTCCAGCCCCCCGGTGTACCCGGGAGCCACCGCCAGCAGCCTCTTGCCGTCGGCGCTGTACACCTGGGCGTCCTCCTGTCCGCGCAACCGGCTCCCCTCGGGCAGCACCAGTTCGGAGATGGAGGAGCACTTGGCCAGTGCATCAGCCTGGAACCCCTCGAGGGTGGCGGGCAGGATGAGCCGCCAGAGGGTGGAACTGCCTACAAGGAACTTGCTGAGCGAATTGTCGCGCATCTCGCAGAAGGCGTGTATGGGGATGCGGTTGGCCGGATAGGCGCCCTCGAAAGGCTCGTCGCCGCTCCCGGGAGCCGTCACCCCCCGGGTCACGCCGCTGCCCCCTGCGGCAGCCGGCCCCGTGCCGGATACAATCCAGTCGGGCCTGAGGCTCTCATAACTGCCTCCGCTGCCCTCGTAGGCATCGACCACGGCCTGCGAGAGGTCGAGCTCGCGCGTACGGTTGATGGTCACCTTCTTGAGGGTGCTGAAGTCGCGGGCATCTATATGCCCAGTGACACGCAGCCTGTTGGCCAGGAGTGCCTCTGTGGTCAGCCGCAGCGTGCCGGGGCCCTGCGAGTGGATGGTCACGAAGTCATCGGCCGTCAGCGACTGCACGATGAGAAGGATGAGTGCGGCAAGCGCCAGTTTTCTCTTCATTGATGTATTGTTGAGGTTATTACCAGGTTAGCGGGGGAAGCCGGCGGGATTCCGCGGCGCATCGCAACGGCAGGCAGCGGGAACCGGCAGAAAAACGGGGGGGATCCGCGGCGGAATCTGTACAATAGGAATAATGCCACCGTGGAATACGACTTTCACAAGCCCTCCCCCCTCTTAACAAAAACTAACATTTAAAGTATTGCAAAGATAAGCCTTTTTCCCTTTCCATGCCCACCATTTGGGCACAAATATTCCGATTCCCAGCACATTGCTCCCACACAGCCCCAGGAAAAGCCCCCCGGGAGAGGGGAAAGCGGGCATGGCGGGGAGCAAAGGGGCACAGGGGCGAAGGATGGAAGGGCACAGCGGACGGGAGCAAAGGGGCGCGGGGAGAGAGAGCGGGGGAAAGAGATGAGAGAGAGCGGAGAAACCATGACAGGAAACTACGGTAACCGGCAGAAGAAACGAAGGGGGATTCACGGCAACAACCATTCAACAAGAAGAATGCCGCCATGAATTCCGACTTTCACAAGCCCTCCCCCAACAAAAACTAACTATCATAAAATCATTGCAAAGATAAACATTTTGCCATTTCCCCCGCAAGCATTTGCAGATAAATCTTCACCTCCCCCGCACATCGCCCCGGCCACCCCCCGGAGGGAACCCCTCGGGAGAGGGGAAAGCGGGCACGGCAGGGAGCGGAAGGACGCGGGGACGAAGGGTGAAAGGGCACTGTGGACGAGGGCAAAGGTGCGGGAGGAAAGAGAACGGGGGAGCGGGGAAGAAGCAGCGGGAAGGCATGGCAGGATACAGCGGGAGCCGGCAGAAGAAACGAAGGGGGATTCACGGCAACAACCATTCAACAAGAAGAATGCCGCCATGAATTCCGACTTTCACAAGCCCTCCCCCAACGGCTGCAAATTTCGAATAATGATTACAAATATAAGCATTTTTCCATTCCCCCCGCAAATATTTGCAGATAAATCTTCCGCGCCCCCACACATCGCCCCGGCCACCCCCCGGAGGAAGCCCCTCTGGAGAGGGGAAAGCAGGAAGGGCAGGGAGCGGAAGGACGCGAGGACGAAAAGGGAAATGGCGGGAAAGGGAAAAGCGGAGGGGCGAAGGGAAAGGGAGCGGAGGGCCGAGATGGCGAAGGATGGAAGGAGCGCAGTGGCCGAGAAGGAAGGGGCACTTCTGCGGAAAGAAAATGGATTGAACAGCATGAAGCAGAGGGACGTGATGGGAATCTGCCTGCATGGAGCACATTTTCCCCAAAATGTATTCCATGTGACATGTTAAATGAGTACCTTTGCATAGTACGCGTATGTTACCACTGTATAGTACGCGTATGTTACTACTGTATAGTACGCGTACTATATGATGATGTCCTGCCAATGTCCATGATGGCATCCGGCCAGGGACACCTGTCACAACCCATGGGGGAGCACACGTGTATACTACGTGTAATATGATGAGAAGGAAGGCCGGGAAGGCCGGCCGGAAGGTACGAACATAAAGGAAAGAAGACAATGATTGAGTTTGAAGTCAAGTCCAAGACACAGAACGTGGGAAAGCGCAAGGGGCAGACGGTGTACTATGCCATGCCCAAGGGCACCGGGAAGTTAAGCAACAAGGCGCTGGTGGACCGCATTGTGCGGGAGACGTCGCTCTCGGCGGGCGACGTGAGCAACGCGCTCATCAGCATCTCCGCCGTCGTGTGCGACGCGCTCAGGGAGGGCTTGAGCGTGGACCTGGCCGACCTGGGGAGGCTCAGCCTCAGCGTGCCTTCCCGCAGGATGGACTCCCCCGGGGAGGTGACGGTGAAGGATGCCCTGAAGCAGCCCCGCATCCTCTTCAGGCCGAAGAGGGCGATGCGCGAGGCGGCGCGGGAGGTGGTGCTCCGCATCGACCACAGCCGGGTCACGCCCGCCAAGGCCAAGGGCAGCGGGGAGAAAAGAGGGAAGAGAGCGGAGGGGAACAGCCGCGCTGCCCTGCCACCGGACTCCGAACCGGCAGGATGAAGGGCGGGGGGGGACAGGGGGACAGAAACGAGGCAGCCGCCCTGCACGTGAGGTGCGGGGCGGCTGCCTCGTGTTGGCCTGCCGAGCCGGGATTCACCGGGGCGGAGAGCCAGTCCCCACGGGGACAGGCAGGCGGAGTCCGCCGGGACGGAGGGCAGGGACGGGGCACGGAATGCACGCCTAGAGCACGGCGGCAACCCTCTTCACCTTGGCCAGCCGCTCCATGAAGGTGGCATCCTTCCGGGTGGAAAGGATGTTGTAGCGCATCTGCATCCTGAGCAGGGGCTCGGCATTGACTCCGAGCGCCGCCTCAAACAGGAGGGCCGTCTTCTCGGTGAGCGGGCGGCGGCCGTTCAGTATCTCGTTGAGGGCGGAATAGGCAATGCCCGTCTCCTCGGCCAGCCTGCGCTGGGAGATGCCCCGGCACTCTATCTCGTCCTTCAGCACTGCCCCCGGGTGAGTGGGGAAGGCGGGGGTCAGCCCGTTGGCTGTCATCCCTGCGGGAGTATGGTTGGTGTCGCTCATATCTGTTTCACTTGTAATGGTTAGACAAATCCTTTATGTTGCATATCGTGGCCACGTTCTGGCCGTCCTCGAGTTCTTCCTCGAACTCTATCCTATACTGGTCATTGACCCTTACCGAGGAGAGTCCGCTCTTGTCCCCGTCGAGCCTCTCGTAATTCAGGGAGTTGTACTTCCACAGCCCCTGAACATTGTCTTCAGCCACCATCAGGTCAATGACGCGGATGTATTTCCTTACTATCTGTGGCTGAAAGCGGTGCTTCTTGTCCGCCTTCCCAAGACAATAAAGGTCACGCAGATAGACTTCGCAGAACTTTACTTTCATAACCTCGTGAATTACTGATGCAAAGTTAGGACATATTTCCTGCATTCACAAATTCTGCGAACGCAATATAAGGGACAGGAAAGCAGCCGCCCTGCACGTGAGGTGCGGGGCGGCTGCCTCGTGTTGGCGGCCGGCAGCGGGGGGCTGCGGCGCGGGGGTCATCGTATGTGCGACCGTATGCGGGCAAGGTAGGCGTCCAGGCGCTGCTCGTCCCGCTCGTCGATGATGCCGATGAGTTCCTTCAGCTCGGCGCGTATCTGCTCCACGTGGCTCTTCGTGCGGGGGTTGAAGAGTATCTCCCTGAGGAGGGTGTTGTCCTCCGAGAGGACTCCCCGGGCGATGGCCAGGTGTCGCTTGAAGGTGGTGCCGGGTGCGTCCTGGTGCTTCATGACGGCGCTGAAGACGAAGGTGCTCACGAAGGGGACGGAGAGGCTGTAGGCCATGGCCTCGTCGTGCTCCTCAAAGGTGTACTCGTGGACGTGCAGCCCCAGGCGGCGGTAGAGGTCGAGGAAGAAGATGCGCCCCATGTAGTCGCCCTCGCTGATGACTATCGCGTTCTCGCTGGAGAGCGCACCCAGGTTGGCGAAGGTGGGGCCGAACATGGGGTGGGTGCTCACGTAGCGGAGGCCCGTGCCCTCGTAGTACTCGCGGAAGCCGGTCTTCACGCTGCTTATGTCGCTGACGATGCAGTCCTTGGGCAGGCGGGGAATCACCTGGGCGAACACGTCGAGCGTGTACTTGAGGGTGACGGCGTTGATGACCAGCTCGGGGCGGAACGCCTCTATCTCCTCCATGGTGGTGAACCTCTGCGTGTGGTAGAGGAAGCGCATCCGCCTGGCGTCCACCTCATACACGGCACACTCGTGGTCGAAGGAGAGCACGTCGGTGAAGAAGGAGCCCATCTTGCCGGCACCCAGAATCAGAATCCTCATCTCCGTGCCTATTTGTTGATGAGCTCCATCTGCTGCCTCACGCTCTCCTCGTGGATGGCCTCGTAGACCTTGCGCACGAAGCCGGGGTCCATGCCGCAGAGGGCTCCCTGCGCGCCGCGCTTGTCCAGTATCTCGGCATAGCGGAAGGTCTGCACCACGGCCATGTTGTGCTCCTTCTTGTACTGGGCTATCTCCCTGCTCACGCGCATGCGCTTGGTGAGGAGGTCCATGAGGCTGTTGTCCATCTCGTCAATCTGCTTCCTGAGGCTGGCGAGCGACTCGGTGAGCTCCACGTTGTCCCGCACCACAAGGCGGTCGAGGATGAAGTCGAGCACGTCCGGGGTCACCTGCTGCCTGGCATCGCTCCATGCCTCATCCGGGGAGCAGTGGCTCTCCACTATGAGCCCCTCGAAGCCCATGTCCATGGCCTGCTGGCAGAGCGGGGCTATGAGGTCGCGGCGTCCGCCTATGTGGCTGGGGTCGCAGACGATGGGGAGGCTGGGGAACCGCCGGTGCAGTTCGATGGGGATGTGCCAGAGCGGGGTGTTGCGGTAGAGCTTCTGGTCTGTGCTGCTGAACCCGCGGTGAATGGCTCCCAGGCGCTTGATTCCTGCGCCGCTGATGCGCAGCAGTGCTCCCACCCACAGTTCCAGGTCGGGGCTCACGGGGTTCTTCACCAGCACGGGCACGTCCACGCCCTTGAGGCTGTCGGCCAGTTCCTGCATGGCAAAGGGGTTGGTGGTCGTGCGCGCCCCCACCCACAGCAGGTCTATGCCTGCCTTGAGCGCGGCCTCCACGTGCCTGGGGGTGGCCACCTCGGTGGCGGTCAGCATCCCTGTCTCTTCCTTCACCCGCTGCATCCAGGGGAGTGCGGCCTCGCCGTTTCCCTCAAAGCCCCCGGGCTTGGTACGGGGCTTCCATATCCCTGCCCTGAAGAGTTTGACGCCTTTAGCGGCCAGGCTCTTGGCCGTGGTCATGACCTGTTCCTCGGTCTCTGCACTGCAGGGGCCGGCAATCACCAGGGGGCGCTTGTCGTCAGTCCCCGGCAGGTTCAATGGCTGTATGTCCAGTTCCATAATGTATTGGTTTTGTTTGTGCGGGACCCTGCACATGCCGTCTCCCGGCACGGCCTGCTTCCGCGGTTTCTGTGATTCTTCCTTTATGCTGTCTCTCCTCTCTGCCTTCGGTGTGCGGCACGCGGCCGTGCCTCACTTCGGCCCGAACGCCTCCCGCACCCGGCTCACGGCCTCACGGAACTTGTCGTCCTTGGCACAGAGGCTGATGCGCACGTAGCGCCTTCCGTTGCTCCCGAAGATGAAGCCCGGGGTGATGAACACCCTGGCCTCGTGCAGCACGCGCTCCGTCAGTTGCTCAGCATCGGCATACCCATCGGGAATCCTGCCCCAGAGGAACATGCCGGTCTGCCCTGCGTCGAAGGTGCATCCGAGCATCTCCATGATAGCCTCGGCCATGGCCCTGCGCGCGCTGTACGTCGCCACGTTGGCCTCACGGTGCCAGGCATCAGTGTTGTCATAGGCCCGTGCCGCAGCCAGTTGCAGGGCACGGAACGTCCCGGAGTCGATGTTGCTCTTCACCTTCAGTATCCATGACACGAACCGCTCGTTCGTGGCCAGCATGCCCACACGCCACCCCGGCATGTTGTGGCTCTTTGACATGGAGTTGAACTCTATGCAGCAGTCCCTGGCACCGGGCACCTGCAGGATGGAGAGCTTCTCTCCCTGGTTGAGGATGAAGCTGTAAGGGTTGTCATTCACCACCACTATGCCGTGCCTGCGGGCGAAATCCACCAGGCGCTCATAGGTTCCCCTTCGGGCGGGTGCCCCGGTGGGCATGTTGGGGTAGTTGGCCCACATGAGCCTCACGCGGCTCAGGTCCATGCTCTCCAGGGCATCGAAGTCGGGCTGCCAGCCGTTCTCGGGCAGGAGGTCATAGTTCACCACCTTTGCGCCCAGCAGGTTGCTCAGGCTGGTGTAAGTGGGATAGCCGGGATTGGGCACGAGCACCTCCTCGCCGGGATTGACGAAGGCGAGCGTCACATGCAGGATGCCCTCCTTGCTGCCTATCAGCGGCTGGATCTCCCTGTCGGCATCCAGCGTCACCCCATACCAGCGTGCATAGAATCGCGCCATGGCCTCGCGCAACTCGCGGATGCCCACCGTGGGCTGGTAGCCATGGGCATCCGGCCTCCGTGCCTGCTCGCAGAGCACGTCCACGGTCTCCCGCGAAGGCGGCATGTCGGGACTCCCTATGGCCAGGCTTATGATGTCCTTGCCCTCTGCATTGAGCCGCGCCACTTCCTTTCCCTTGCGGCTGAAGTAATACTCGTTCACTGTGCCCAGCCTGTCGGCGGGCCTCACCTCATATGCTTTGCTTTCCATCTTGATATTCTCCCAATATTTTCAGTTCGCTGACCAGGGGGCTTATGGCGTTGATGGCCTGGTGCAGCCTGTGGTCACTCTCAAACGAAAGGTCAATGTAAAACATGTACTGCCACTCCTTGCCGATGATAGGCAGGGACTGTATCTTGGTCAGGTTGAGCTTGTAGAAGGACAGCACCGAGAGTATGGCACTCAGCGACCCCTCCTCATGCGGCAGGGTGAAGGCCAGGCTGGCCTTGTTGGCATCCTGTATCCTGCGCATCTGTCCGGCCTTCTCCGGGCATGAGAGCACCAGGAAGCGCGTGAAGTTGTGCTTGTTGGTCTCAATGCCCGTCTCCAGCACCTTCATGCCATAGATGGCGGCCGCATCCTTGTGGCAGATGGCGGCATGCCCGTGCAGGCCGCTCCTGCTTATGTGGGCGGCTGCCCCGGCCGTGTCGGCCACCTCCACCACCTTCATGTGGCTGTGCCTGGCAAGGAAGTCCCTGCACTGCATCAGTGCCACGGGATGTGAGTTCACCTCCGTTATGTCTGTCCAGTCATCCCCGGGCAGGCACATGATGCTGTGGCTGATGCGCAGTTTGTGCTCCCCCACTATCGTCACCCCGTGCTCCCTCAGGAGTTCATAGTTGTGCAGCAGGCTGCCGGCTATGGTGTTCTCTATGGCCACCAGAGCCACCACTTCAGGGTCTGACTTCATGCGGGCGAACACCTCCTCAAAGGTGTCGCAGCACAGCAGTTCTATGTCCTCACCCTCAAAATAGCGGTGTGCGGCTATGTCATGGAAACTTCCCTCGATGCCCTGTATCGCTACTCTCTTCATTTCTCTCCGTTCTCTGTGGCATTACAAACAGAAATCCCGCGTCATTGCTGAGCGGGATTTCTGTTTATTCTGTCTGTTTATGTTCTGTGTTCAACGTCTTGGCATGTTCATACAGAGTCCCGTTCACTTCAGTTGGCTAAAGTAAAAGTAAAAATAGAATCCGTAATAAAACTTGCCGTTCTGTGTCATGTTCCTATGTGTCTGTTTGCTTTCAATTGCTCGGCAAAGTTACTGCTTTCCTGTCAAACTGCAAACGAATCATGTCTTTTTATTGCTTTTCCGCATGAAAATGGCCATTCATGTCATCAAGCAGATGAGGGTCTATGGCGGCTGCCTGCATCAAGTCACGCATGGCGAGGTCTTTCTGCCCGTTCATCATGTGCAGCCTGCCCCGCTCCTTGAGCAGCCTTGCGTCCTGCGGGGTCTTCTCTATCTCCTGGGTAATGGCCTGTATGGCCATACTTATCACATCCTTTTCCATTGTCTCCTGTCTTTGTTTGCATGTATGTCCTGCCCGTCAGGCACGCACGCGCTGCCTGAACTCCCGGGGAGTGCAGCCCACCTGGCTCTTGAACAGACGTATGAAGTGCTGCGGATACTGAAAGCCCAGCGAGTCGGCAATCTGCGTCACGCTGCTGTCCGTTGCCAGCAGGCTCTGCTTCGACACGTCAATGAGTTTCATCTGTATGTACTCCTTGGCAGTCTTTCCGGTCTCCCTCTTGACCAAATCACCGAAATAGTTTGGCGAGAGACACGCCTTGCCTGCGAAATACCTTACCGATGGCAGGCCCTCCTTGCTGGCCGTTCCCTGCTGGAAGAACTCACTCAGATTCTGCTCAAACTGCCTTATCACGCCGTTGTTCATCCTGCTGCGCGTCACAAATTGCCGATCATAGAAACGCAGGCAATACTCAAGGAAGAGTTCAATATACACGCATATCAGATGCCGGCTGTGCCCGTCGGCCGGGTGGTCAATCTCCCGCCGTATCTTCAGCATGCAGTCGCGCAGCACCTCCTGTTCTTCGGCCGACATGTGCAGAGCCTCCGTCTGGGCATACTGCAGGAAGTCATAGTCAGCCATCTTGTCGGCAAGCGGGGTACCAAGGATAAGGTCGGGATGGAACAGTAGCCCTTCCACCTGCCGGCTGGCTTCGGAATCCACTATATTCACGTCCACCGTATGCCCGGGGGCGAAACTCACCACGGTACCTTCCTGATAGTCATAGGGCTGCCGGCCGTAATGTATCACGCACCCCTTTCCATGCTTGATGAAGAGGGCATACAGCCCATAGTTCAGCCGCATGTGGTTGGGCGTGAGCGTGGCCTCGTGCATGTCCACCACCGCCACCAGCGGATGCCTCATGGGCAGCCCGTGCAGGGCACAGTACTTCTCTATGCTGTCCAGTTGGATGATGTTCTCCATTCCTCGGTTGATGCTTAAATCCTGTCCAGTGCCTGGCGGAGGTCGTCAAGGATGTCGTCAACGTCCTCAATGCCCACCGAGAGACGGATGAGGTCGGGAGCCACGCCTGCCTCGCGCAACTGCTCATCGCTCAACTGGCGGTGGGTATGGCTGGCGGGATGAAGCACACAGGTGCGTGCGTCGGCCACGTGAGTCACAATGTTTATCATGTCAAGCGAGTCCATGAAGCGCACCGCCGTGTCACGGTCGCCCTTCAGGCCGAAGGCAATCACGCCGCAAGAGCCGTTGGGCAGATACTTGCAGGCCAAGGCATGGTACTTGTCGCCGGGCAGCCCGCTGTAATGCACCCAGGCCACGCGGCTGTCCTGCTGCAGGAACTCGGCCACCTGCTGTGCGCTGCGGCAGTGCTGCGCCATGCGCAGGTGAAGGGTCTGAAGCCCCAGGTTGAGTATGAAAGAGTTCATGGGGGCTGGTATCGAACCCAAGTCACGCATGAGCTGCGCCACCAGTTTGGTGCAGTAGCCCATCTGTCCAAACGCCTTCACGTAGGTCAGGCCGTGGTAACTCTCATCGGGAGTGCAGAGGCCGGGGTACTTGTCGGCATGAGCCATCCAGTCAAACCGGCCGCCGTCCACCACCACGCCGCCCACCTGTGAGGCCGTGCCGTCCATGTATTTCGTGGTGCTGTGGGTCACAATGTCGGCTCCCCACTCAAAGGGACGGCAATTGACCGGAGTGGCAAAGGTGTTGTCCACCACCAGGGGAACACCCATGCTGTGGGCTATGGAGGCAAAGCGCTCAATGTCGAGCACGGCACATCCGGGGTTGCTGATGGTCTCCCCAAAGAGAGCACGTGTGTTGGGGCGGAAAGCCGCCTTTATCTCCTCGTCACTGGCATCGGGGGACACAAAGGTACAGTCGATACCTAGTTTCTTCATGGTCACGCCCAGCAGGTTGTACGTACCGCCGTATATCTCATTGCTGGCCACAATGTGGCTGCCTGCCACACAGATGTTGAACAGGGCATAGAAATTGGCAGCCTGTCCACTGCAGGTGAGCACGGCCCCCACGCCACCCTCCAGCTGGGCAATCTTCTTGGCCACGGCATCGTTGGTGGGGTTCTGCAGGCGGGTGTAGAAATAACCCTCCTTCTTCAGGTCAAAAAGCATGGCCATGTCATCGGAGGAGTCATACTTGAACGTGGTGCTCTGTATGATGGGCAATTCTATAGGTTCACCATTCTTAGGCTCATAGCCTCCGTGCACACACAAGGTGGCAGTCTTGAGATTCTTTTTCATAATATATAAATGTAAGATTATCTTTCCCGAACTACGACATGCGCCATTACGCCCCCGGTGCGCACCATGCCGATGAGGTACAAAGTTACGTGTTTTTTCGTCAACAGGCCATCTCCAGGCACCACATCTCGCTCCCCCTCGCCCAAAAAGGCAGCAACGGAAGCCACACATAGGTGTTTTTATCCTTAACTTTGTGCCTGTCATCAACAACCGCACGCAACATGAGACATTTATTCCTCGCCCTCTCCCTGCTGCTGGCAGCCACATGTGGCATGCAGGGCAAATCAATCAAGAACAAGCACGTGATTCTCATAGGACTGGACGGATGGGGCGCATACAGCGTGCCCAAGGCACAGAACATGCCCAACATCCGTCACATGATTGACCACGGAGCATGCACACTCAAGAAGCGCAGCGTGCTGGAGTCCAGTTCGGCCATCAACTGGGCATCCATGTTCAACGGGGCATGCACCGAACAGCACGGCTATACGCAGTGGGGATCACGCACGCCTGAGATTCCATCGGCCATCACCAACAGCCACGGCATCTTCCCCACCATCTACTCCATACTGCGCGAGCAGCACCCCGAAGCCAAGACAGCCTGCATGATGGAGTGGGACGGCATCAAGTACCTGGTGGACACACTGGCCATTGACCACGTGGTGGTGGCGGCAGACTATGAGCAAGACCCCTACCATCTGTGCCGGCTAGCCGAGGAGTACATCAAGACAGAGAAGCCCACATTTGCCGCCATCTGCTTTGACCAGATAGACCACGTGGGGCACAAGGAAGGGCATGACACACCGGCCTATTACGAATCCATCGCACAGATAGACCGCATGGTGGGCCGCATAGTACAGGCCACCAAGGATGCCGGCACATTTGACCGCACGGTGTTCATCGTCACCGCCGACCACGGAGGCAAGGAGCACGGGCACGGGGGCAAGTCGCTGCTGGAGATGGAGACTCCCTTCGTCATCTGCGGCAAGGGCATCAGGCAAGGCTACGAGATTACCGACGTGATGATGCAGTTCGACGTGGCGGCCACCATAGCCGAGATATTCCACCTAAAACGCCCGCAGGCATGGCGCGGACAACCCATCGCCAGTGCCTTTGCACGCTGACGGACAAAAGCCAACAACACCATTCACCCACACGTCATGCTCGGAACAATAGCCAACACATGCACCATCATCGCAGGCAGCCTCATCGGTGCGCTCTGCAAGAAACACATACGCCCCGAATGGCAGAAAGTGATGTTCACCGCCATGGGACTGGCAAGCCTGGGGCTGGGATTCAACGCCGTGTGCCAGAACATGCCCAAGAGCCAGTACCCCGTATTATTCATCCTGAGCCTGAGCATAGGCGGACTCACAGGCACGATGCTCGACCTGGACAGGCGGTTCAAAAGACTGGTGGACAGGCTGCAGAAGCATGGCGGAAGCAAGCCTGCCGACCAACGGCCACGCCTGGCACAGGGGCTCTCCACCGGTCTGCTGCTCTACTGCATAGGCACACTGAGCATCCTGGGACCCGTCAACTCGGCCTTGCTGGGCGACAACACCTTCCTCTTCACCAATGCCACCCTAGACCTGGTCACCTCGGCCGTGCTGGCCACCACCTACGGGGCAGGCATGGTGCTGGCGGCACCTGTGCTCTTCTGCTGGCAAGGCGGAATCTGGCTGCTGGCAAGGCTGTGCGGCAACATCATTCCACCCGAATTGCTTACTGAAATGAGCATCGTGGGAGGAACGCTCATTGCCGCCTCAGGACTGTCCATACTGGAAATCAAGGACTGCAAGACGCTGAACCTCCTGCCCAGCCTGTTTGTCCCCATGGCATTCTTCCTGCTGAAGGCTCTCCTCTGAGACGCGGCAGGAAAAAGAGGCATCCAACTTGAAGGCATACAAGAAAAATATTTCACATTACAAATATACGGCGCGCAAAAAGTTTCCTCACGCGTATAACCATTTTCCTAACCGGGAATTTTTCCAACTGGAAAATTATTTTTTCCCAGTTAGGATTTTTTTTGTTTTCAACTATCCGCTTCAAATAATATAATAACCAAAAAGTTTACCTGCAGTGCAGGGAAATTATCCCCCACAAAAATTCTTACAGAGCCGTTAAATACGTAGAGCACACCGCCCCCCCAAAAAACCGTACCGCACGCCATCTGCCAATGCGGCCGAGGACAGCCATGCAGGAATCCCGTTTCCACATACAAGACAACGGGGACTGCACTCCGACATAATGTCGCAAAGTGCAGTCCCCCGCCGTTTCCTGCAGCCAGGCTGTCACGCCTGGAAACGGATGCTCACTTGATGTCGCCCACGGCCTTCTGATACTCCTGCCACAGAGCCTCCACGCCGTTCTCAGGCTTGTTGCCAAGCACGTGCTTCATGGCAGCGTCCCATGACCAGGTGTTCAGTTCAGCGGCAGAGCGGTTGAACTTGCGCAGGAAATCCTTGTCCTTGTTCTGCTGAATCCACCACAGGAAGTATCCGGCCACCCGGTATCCTTTGCGCCAGGTGTCGGCCTTTGGCCTGTCATTGCTCTGGAAGTCCTGCTCAAAGCATCCGCAAGCCAGCCTCACGGCATCGGCCATGCCTTCAATGAAGCACCAGAATTCGCCCCCGTCGCCATAAGAACCACAGTTCTTGGGTTCGAGCTGATAGGCATGTGTCAGTTCATGATAAAGCACACCACGAGTCTCGTAGTCCAGTCGCATGGTGTCCTGACCTGCAAAACTGCGCTCAATCCAGCGGGTACTGTAGCGTATGCCAACGTGGTCACCTGACCCATACTTCTCACTCACTCCCTCGTAATCCTTCAGAGTATAGAATATATGATCAAGTTTCGGCACGTTCGGATCCTTGGGTCCCCAGTAAAGTGTCTGCAACACGCGGCGTGCGTTTTCCTGTATGTAGGGCACGGGATTGAGGATGATGCGGTGATAGATGTCCGACCCCACACTGTTGGGACTCTCGTCACGGAAGATGACCTCGCCGGGATTGTACTTCTTCCACTTCTTCTCCACGCGGATGGGTTCGTGATACTTGTTGTGTGCCAACTGGGCATGTGCGCCACAGACAGCCATCATGGCCAGCGCACACAGGAGGATTCCTTTTCTCATGATTCTTGTTTCGTGTTAATTTGAATGTCTCCGCAAAGTTAACCCTTTTACGCCACAGGCACAAGCCTGGCAGTAGGGAAAATCACTGCCGTGCACATGCCAGGGCATTCCGTATACGCTTTGGAAGCACAGGAATCAAGCCGAGGGCAACGCCGAAAGGTCTGCCATGCCGCCGCTCTTGCGCCTGCGCTCCATCAGAGCCTCGCGCATCTTGCGCTGCCTGCGAGTCTCATTGAGCCTGCGCACGAAGATGTTGGGAATGGCCACGCCAAGTGCGATACACAGGATGACGAGCGAGGCCTGGATGGCATTGTTCATGGCCACGGTCACTTCGCCCACCACACCGTGCATATCAATGAAGGCAAACAGGGCACGGTACATCAGGACTCCGGGCACCATGGGTATCACACTGGGAATGGTAATGCACTGGTGGGGCGTGTGGAACCAGTGGCGCGCCTGTATGGCAATGACGCTCACCAGCGTTGAAGCAGCCAGTGAGCCCATCACAAGTCCCATGTCAAGTCCCACATTGCCGCTACTCGGCCCCAAGTTTACAAAATTGCGCGTACACACGGCCAGCATACCTCCCACTGCCACCACGGGAAGCAGGCGACGCTGAACGTTGAATATCATGCTGAAACCAACAGCAGATATGGCCGCGGCCAGTGCATACTCCCAATATTCATGATGGGGCGTGAGCGACAGATTGCGCACGAAGTTGTCTATCCCGCACACTCGTATGGCCAGGGCTATGCCGAAGGACATGGCCATAATCATGATGAGCGTATGGAGGGCTCGCGTGACACCGGTGTCGATATGGCCGTCAAGCATGTCACTCACAAAGTTGATGAGCGGAACGCCGGGCACAATGAACAGGGCACAAGCCAAAAGTGGGTGCCACGGCGTGGAAGAAAGCCCCGTGAAGATGCTCAGCCAGGCAAGCAAGGTGCCCGAGAATGCCGCACAGCCAATGGCAATGCAGGCGTTCACGCCACCTGCCACCAACACCTGACGCAGGCGCAAGGCCAGGATGGCCGCCACGGAGCAAAGCAGGAAGGACATCCAGTCACAGCCAAACTGGATGCAGAAGCCACCACATGCAAGACCGCCTCCCAAGGCTACCTGCCAAGGGGTATAGTTGCGCGAACGGTTGCGTATGTGGGCCAGGGCACGCTCATACTGATCCAGGGAATAGTCCTGGCTGATGGCACGCCAACTGAGACGGCTCACCAGGGAGATGGCCGTGAGGTCGATGCCATGGTGCACACAACTGCGGAACTTGGTGAAGGAATGGGTGGAGTCACTGTAATTGACCTGTATCACTTCATAATTGATGACCGTGTGGAGGTAATTCTCATCCAACCCGAGCCACACTGCCACGCGCCGCATGTTCCGCAGCACACGAGTGGTGTCCGCGCCGCTCTCCATCAGCAGGCAGCCAGTCTGGAGCAGGAGGTCAAGCCTGCGCATCAAGGTCTTGCGTTTATCCTCTGCCGTAAGCAGTCTTACCGAAGGTGGCATGGCACCCTCTGCCCTACTTTTCTTTTCTTTGCACTCCATCTTGCCTTAGATTCCTGACAAACAAACAGTAAAAATGCTCCACTCCACAGGAAAAGCGGAAACATGCTCTTCTTTTTTGGGGTGCAAAGGTATACAATCCACAGCCCACGAGCAAATGTATGAGGAATCTTTTTTACCTATTACAAGAACACAACATCCCGTAAGAGCCTTCATTTCATCGGAATGCACTGCCCAAAGAGCATTAGAGCATTAGAGCCATCGTTCTCTGAATTGCACAGACAGAAAAACATCCCAATAACGGGCATTGCAAAAAGGAAGAAACTTTCTTTCCAATCATTGATTTGCTACTTGATTACAATTATCTTCTTTAATACGGACTGTGCATTGACGTTAATCTGTGCCACATATGCCCCAGGGAGAAGCGATGAAGTGCTTATCTTATTTTTTGAAGATTCCAGTACCTTATGCCCAGAAAGGCTGTACAGGACAAATGAATCAAACTTACCTTCAACGTGAATGACGCTTGGAGCCACACTTACACTTACCATCATACCGGGAACAGTAGACTCCACACCGCTCGCTATCATCCCGTAGCCAATCTGTTCAAGCCAGTTTGACACCATAGAACGGCAATTTGACATCTGAGATGAACGCACCCAAAGACTTGGAGTCAGGAAATTGCCTTCTGGTATCAAACGATGTGCATCTGCTTCCACTCCGCTGATTCCGCTGCTTGCACTTGATATGACAAGGCCTATCTTCTTTCCTGCCATCTGCGCTCCGTGGTGAAAGAGGTAGGTCTGCAAGGGAGCCGCCATCTGGCTCCACCACAGTGGGGCACCAATAATGATGCAGTCATAGTCAGCAAGGTTGACATTCACAGGGTCGATGAGGGGATAAGAGGAGGCCTCATTGGGATTATTGCGGATTGCCGCAATCTGCGCACTGCCGATGGCATAGCCGTTGGCAGCGTAGTCAAGCCCCTTCTCGGCCGGTTCAATCTCCAGCACATCGGCATCAATCTGGCTGCAGAGTTCCGCCACGATATGCTCCACATTGTTAGTGTAACTATAGTAGACAATCAGTGTCTTTGCATTTGCCGCAAAAGCCAAAAGCACGGCAACCATTGAGAGAATCAACTTTCTCATAAAATATGTTTTCTTAATTATTGGTTTTTTCATTAAGTACTTATTCATCCTGCGGGCTGTCAACTGGCATCTTCCTAACAATGCGCTACTGGACGAAGTTGGTTATCTGGTTCGCGGGGTTGAGAGGCTGTTGGTCTGTCAGTTCGAGCGACTTTACCATGTGCAGCGTTCCCTGCTTGTACTTTTGGAAATGTGCCGAGGCTATGTGCTTCTCATAAGCCGCCTTGCTCACGTATGTTTCAAGGATGGTTATCCTGCAAGGGGTTTCCTTTTCACAGATAGCATACATGGTAAGTACACCCGGCTCTGTACGCAATGAGACTTCACCCACCTCGGTTGCATAGTTCATGTACTCACTGAGGTACTGCGGATAGACCTCAACCTTGGACAAGCGCACGATGCCGTCAGATTCCATAGGAAGTTTTGCACACATTGACGGCTCCTTTTCAAGTTTCAAAGCCTTGCCAATAACCTCGCCAGCAGCCACGTATGAATATGTGGGAAACTCAAACAGCACAGGTTTCAGTCTTGCATAATCAAGCCTCCCGGATGCATCCATCACTTCAGGGGCTGCATATGTATTGGCAATGGAACAGATGAAGTTGTCAAAGCCCTCGGTTTCATAAATATCCACAACGTCGCATTCCATCGTCAGCGGCGATTCGTCTATGACGGGCGTACCATTCTCTCCCCAATGAAAGGGAAACACATGAGACTTATCAACACTGGCACCGCTTACGCTCCCCACATAATCAGCCTTGGAAAGCATGGGACGGCTAACCATATTCACAGACAGTTTCTTTGATTCCCTGATGCCCAAATTCGTGTAATGCCTGTTGCTCATGCTCACGAGAATGCGGTCATGCCCAACGATGCCCACATGAGCCACCAGCAACCAATTTACTTTCCCATTCACTTCTGCCCCTACCACAGTAAGGGGCATGGGATAGAGAGCAAGTTTGCTTCCTATGTTCTTCTTTGTCATCTCAGTCATGTTCTTTCGACTTGCATTTCTCTGTTCCTTTTGACCGCATGACAGCAAGGCTGTCAGCAGTAGCGAAATCATCAATATCCTTCTCATATATTATTTTGTTTTTGGGTCCGACCTCTGGCAAACAAGCCTGCAGAATGCTAGAGCCCTACCTGACTCTGCTGCTCCGCATTGTAACGTTCACCTGTCACGGGGATGGCAGCAACAGCCATTTCCAGTTTGTGCCACTCTTCGGCGGGCAAGTTGAAATCAAGCGTGCGGAGATTCTCTTCAAGATGAGAGAGTTTCGTAGTACCGGGAATGGGGACAATCCACGGTGCTTTCTGCAGCAACCAGCCAAGAGCAACCTGCGATGAGGTCATTCCATGCGTGCGTCCAAACTGCTGCAACACATTTATTATACGGGTGTTAGCACGCACCGCATCAGGTTGGAAACGCGGAAGTGTGTGGCGGTTGTCGTTATTATGGTCAAATTCTGTGTACTCATTGATACAGCCTCCAAGGAAACCACGGTTCAGCGGGCTGTAAGGTACAAAGCCGATACCGAGTTCACGGCAGGTGTCGAGCACGCCGTTCTCCTCCACCAGACGATGCATGAGATGATACTCGCTCTGTATGGCTGTAAGCGGACATACGGCATGTGCCTTGCGGATGGTCTCTGCACTCACCTCGCACATGCCCCAACGCTGCACTTTACCTTCCTTCATCAGTTCGCAGATAGTCTGCGCCACTTCCTCTGCAGGAGTGTTCGGGTCTGCACGGTGCTGGTAAAACAACGGTAGGCACTCTAGTTTCAGACGGCGTAACGAGTCCTCGCAGTATTTCCGCACTGTCTTTCGGCTACTATCCTGACGTCCCGTACCTTTGCCGTCAATTACCTCATGTCCAAATTTCGTCGTCACACTTATACGTCCCCTAAATTCCGAGAGAGCCTCTCCGGCAAGAATCTCATTGGTCAGCGGACCGTATATAATGGCGGTATCAAAAAGCGTCACCCCCCGGTCTACAGCCTCATGCAGCAAACGAACACAGGATTCCCTGTCGGGATGCTGGCTGCGGTTGTAGGTCATGCCCATCACTCCGAAGCCCAAAGCCGACACGTCAAAGGCAGCCTTACCTGTGCCTAGCATACGGTATTTCATAATCTCTTTCTTGGTTTGTGGTACCTTCTTGCCAATGGCAATATCATTGGCGGCATTCATTTTACCTACAACAGGCTGTACAGCCAGTGTTGCCCCTGCGATGCCAAGCGCCTTAAGAACCCTACGGCGAGTAAACCTTTCTTTTTCCATAACTATTCTGTTTTTTGAGTTTCCTATGCTTAATTCTTTCCATGCTGCAAAATTACGCGAAAAGCCCCGCAGCGTCTTTGCTGCGAGGCTCAATTAATTTTGCTCTCAGGTTCACGAGAAGCAGATGCTGTGGTTTATGAAAATTTTGGTGCTACTCCAAAAGTATCTTTATAAACCTTTGAGAAATGGGACAGGTTCTTGAACCCCACGTGATAACATATCTCAGAAACTTTCTTGCCACCTTTGCGGATAAGTTCATTGGCAGCCTGCAGACGTCGCCGGATAAGCCATCTTTGCGGCGTAAGGTCAGTATACTGTTTGAAATCCCGTTTGAATGTGGAGAGACTGCGACCTGTATAATATGCCATTTCCGCCATTGACAAATCGTTCATATAGTTCTTCTCCATGAAATCCATGATGTCCATTTTCCATGGGTCTATGAAGTCGAAAAGAGATGCATACAGATTCACGTCTGTATTAAGTATAGTATATATACCCTCTGTCATTTTGAGTTTAAGTATCTCATCAGAAGGCTTCATGCCGGCATCGAAATATGGAATGACTGATTCAAACAAACTGCGTATGTCGGGACGGTTGACAGGCAGCACATACAGACTGGACTTGTTGCGTCTGGCACCCGTCGGGATTTCCCTGCGGTTGACTGTTTGGTAGAACTCGCGTAGAAACTCACGGGAGAATTTCAGCACTATTGAGTGATAGGGCATCCCTTCCTTCACCCGCTTTTGCAGCCACATACGATTGTCACGCCTCATAAACGCACAGTCTCCGGGATGCAATACCGTCTTCTTGCCCCATTCGGAAATTTCCAGTTCACCGGACTGTATATATATTAGTGTATGCTCACGATTGCAATGGGCACAGCCACGGTCATCAGTGAAATAACTCGCTATAAATACATTTGAGCAGTCGAGTACATCCAGTTTTTCCATACAACAAACCTTATTTTTCTGCAAAAGTAAGAATTTCATGTGATTTGCACTTTGCCGTAAAGACCAAAGGTACATCTGAACAGAAAAACGAGCTTATTCCTTGCCACAGCATGGTTTCATGCTGTTAATGATGGTTAATTATTCAGAAATAAGCAATAGGGAAAGCACTGCCGAATGTGTTTTTTGCCTACATTTGCACCAGTTCACTTAGTATTCACTATTAAACAAGGAGAATCAACATTATGAAAAAGTACGTTTGTGATGTATGCGGATGGGAGTACGATCCCGCCGAAGGTCTGCCTGAGCAGGGTATTGCACCTGGAACTCCCTTTGAGGAACTGCCCGAAGATTTCGAGTGCCCCATGTGTTCCGTGGGCAAGGACCAGTTCTCCCCCATAGACTGACAAAAAGCCCGTCATGCCGGGACAACGTGCATGACCTCATACAGCATCCCGCCCTCCGGTTCCGGAAGGCGGGATGCGTTGCTTATGCGACTTTTCAGAGGAAGTTAGTTGTCCATATTGGGAAAAAGCACTTACTTTGCAAACCGCAAACCGGGCACGGCATGGAGAGCAGATTCCGCCGCACATCTTGCCCAGGCAAAGCATCACAGACAAAAACCCATGAAGCAGCCCAACTCGCTATTCACAGCCAACGGCACCAGTTACGCAGTGCCGTTCATGCTCATTGCCTCACTCTTTTTCCTATGGGGATTCGCCCACAGCATCCTGGAGGTGCTGAACCCACATTTCCAACAGTCCCTGCACATATCCAAGACGATGGCAGCCTTCGTGCAGGCCGCTGTCTATGGCGGCTACTTCCTGATGGCACTGCCTGCGGGCCACATCGTCAGCCACTGGGGCTACCGAAAGGGCGTGCTGACAGGACTGGCGCTCTATGGGGCAGGAGCCTTGATGTTCATACCGGGCTCCATGATGGAATCATTCCCATTCTATGTGTTCTCACTGTTCGTCATCGGATGCGGCCTGACCTGCCTGGAGACCAGCGCCAACCCCTACACCACGGTGCTGGGTCCGGAAGAATCGGCCGAGAGACGCATCAACCTAGCACAGTCACTCAACGGAGTGGGCTGGATTGCAGGACCACTGGCAGGAGGAGCGCTGCTCTTCTCCGGCAGGAGCATTGCCATCCCCTACGCCATTGTGGGAGTGGTGGTGCTCGGAACCATGGTGGTGTTCAGCCGCTGCAAGCTGCCGGAAATGAAGGATGCCGACAATGAAGCGGGTGACGGAACAGAAACGGGGAAGCGCATGTGGAACGCCGCGTTCGTGGCAGGCATGGCGGCTCTCTTCTTCTACGTGGCGGCACAGACAGGAGTCAACAGCTTCTTCATCAACTACATGACCGACTGCACAGACCTTTCGCCCGCCCAGGCATCACGATGGCTGGGATTCGGCGGCATGGGGCTCTTTGTGTTCGGACGTGCCGCAGGCAGCTGGATCATGGGATACATAAAGCCCGCGAACATGCTTTTGGGCTGCGCGGCACTGGCCTCTGCAGCCACGCTGCTGCTGGTGCGCGGGGAAGGGAACACGGCCCTGGGCGCATTCCTGGCGGTCTATCTGGCCGAGAGCATCATGTTCCCCACCATCTTCTCACTGGCCTTGCGCTCCAGCAACGGGCATACCAAGAAGGCTGCCTCGTTGCTCATCATGACCATCGTGGGCGGTGCCGTGGCTCCGGTAATCATGGGCAGCATAGCCGACCATACGGGCAGCATGGCACTGGCCTTCACCGTGCCCCTGCTCTGCTACATATACATATTGGCATACAGCCTGATGAAGAGATGAAAGAGATGAAAGAAGGATACGTGCAGAAGCCCCATGCCGGCAAGGTGCGGCGCTGGGTGCAGACCATGGACCTGAGAAACGACCCGGGTCTGATAAGCGAATACAGGAAAAGGCACGGCCGGGAGGAGATTTGGCCGGAGATTCTGCAAGGCATACGTGACTGCGGGCTCTATGACATGGAGATATACATTCTGGGCACACGCCTGGTGATGATTTGCGAGGGACCTGAAGAGCTGGACTGGGACGAGGCCATGCGGAAAATGGCCGCCGGGCCGAGACAGGCGGAATGGGAAGCCTTCATGAGCGTGTTCCAGCAATGCGGCAAGGACGAGCGCAGCGATGAGAAATGGCACATGATGGAAAGGATGTTCCACGTATACGGGAAACAGGACTATCACACAGGAGACAACGAATGAAGGACTGCATACAGATAAAAGGCGCAAGGGTAAACAATCTGAAAAACATATCACTGGAGATACCGCGCAGGAAACTGATAGTGGTGACCGGACTGAGCGGCAGCGGGAAAAGCTCGCTGGCGTTTGACACTCTGTATGCCGAGGGCCAGCGCAGGTATGTGGAGAGCCTGAGCGCGTACGCACGGCAGTTCCTGGGACGCATGAACAAGCCGGAATGCGACTTCATCAAGGGCATTCCTCCCGCAATAGCCATAGAGCAGAAGGTGACCACGCGCAACCCGCGGAGCACCGTGGGCACAAGCACGGAGATTTACGAATACCTGAGGCTGCTCTTCGCACGGGTGGGCAAGACCTTCAGCCCCGTGAGCGGACAGGAGGTGAAGCGGCACACCACCGAGGACGTGGTGCGCTGCGCAACGAGCCATCCCGACGGCACGAAGTTCATGGTGCTCTGCCCGATACACACTCCCGAGGGGCGCACGCTGGAGCAGCAACTGGACATATACAGGCAGAGCGGCTTTGCCCGGCTGGAACACAAGGGGGAGGTGTGCCGCATTGAGGACTTCGACTGCAGGCAGGCTGGCAGTGACGGACTCTGCCTGGTGGTGGACCGCATGGCCGTGGGCAGGGAGAAGGACACGCTGTCCCGACTGACCGACTCAGCCGAGACGGCCTTCTACGAGGGCGGGGGAGAAATGATGCTGCGCTTCCTGCCGGACGGGGAGACGCACGCCTTCAGCACACGCTTCGAGGCCGACGGGATTACCTTTGAGGAGCCGTCGGACAACATGTTCTCGTTCAACTCGCCCGCAGGTGCATGCCCCGAGTGCGAAGGCTTCGGCAAGATTATCGGGATAGACGAGCACCTGGTCATCCCCAACAGTTCGCTCAGCGTATATGAAGGTGCCGTGGTATGCTGGCGGGGCGAGAAGATGAGCGAATGGAAGGAGTGGTTCATCCGCTTCAACTCCGAAAGGGGATTCCCCATATTCAAGCCCTATTATGAACTGACACAGGAGCAGAAGGACTGGCTCTGGCACGGAACCTTCCCCGCAGGCATGCCGGCCGGCAAGCGCGCGCTATATCCTGAGGAGAAGGAGTGGGGGCTGGTGAGCATTGATGCCTTCTTCGAGATGCTGAGGCAGGGGCAGTACAAGATACAGAACAGGGTGATGCTGGCCAGGTACAGGGGCAAGACCACCTGCCCCAAATGTCACGGGACGCGCCTGAAGCCCGAAGCGTCCTACGTGAAAGTGGGCGGACGGAGCATCACGGAACTGGTGAACATGCCGGTGGGGACGCTCAAGGAATGGGTGGACAGCCTGACGCTCACACCCGAGGAACTGGGCGTGGCGCAGCGCATACTGACGGAGGTGCGCCAGAGGCTGCAGTTCCTGATGGACGTGGGGCTGGAATACCTGACGCTCAACCGCCCCTCGGGCACGCTCTCGGGCGGCGAGAGCCAGCGCATCAACCTGGCCACATCGCTGGGAAGCAGCCTGGTGGGAAGCCTCTACATACTGGACGAGCCGAGCATCGGCCTGCACAGCCGCGACACCGACAAGCTGATAAAGGTGCTGAAGCAACTGCGCGACCTGGGTAACACGGTGGTGGTGGTGGAGCATGACGAGGAAATCATGCGGGCTGCCGACTGGATTATCGACATCGGGCCCGAGGCCGGAAGGCTGGGCGGAGAAATCATGTACAACGGGCCCGCGATGCCCCTGCCGCAGGATGGCGGAGGAAACACGAGCCACACGCTGGACTATCTGACCGGACGGGAGCAGATACCTGTTCCGCCGAGCCGCCGACCCTGGACGGCCTCGATAACCGTCAGGGGAGCCAGGGCCAACAACCTGAAAGGCATCGACGCACGCTTCCCGCTCAACGTGATGACCTGCGTGACAGGCGTGAGCGGCAGCGGAAAGAGCACCCTGGTGCGTGACATCCTCTACTGCGCGCTGAAGCGGCACCTCGACGAGGTGGCCGACCGCCCCGGCGAGCACATCGCCCTGGAAGGAGACTTGCAGATGGTGAAGGCCGTGGAGTTCGTAGACCAGAACCCCATAGGCAAGAGTTCGCGCTCCAATCCGGTGACTTACGTGAAGGCCTGGGACGAGATACGCAAGCTCTTTGCCGCACAGCCCCTGGCCAAGCAGATGGGATACACGGCCGGATGCTTCAGTTTCAATACCGACGGCGGACGCTGCGAGGAGTGCAAGGGAGAGGGCACGGTGACGGTGGAGATGCAGTTCATGGCCGACCTGGTGCTGCCCTGCGAGAGCTGCCACGGAAAGCGCTTCAAGCAGGACATTCTGGAGGTGACCTTCGGGCAGAAGAACGTGTACGACGTGCTGGAGATGACCATCAACCAGGCCATAGAGTTCTTCACCGAGCACAGGCAGCCGCGCATCGCCACGCTGCTGAAACCCCTGCAGGACGTGGGGCTGGGCTACATCAAGCTCGGGCAATCCTCATCCACCCTGTCCGGCGGCGAGAACCAGCGCGTGAAACTGGCCTACTACCTGGGCATGGAGAAGCACGAGCCCACGGTGTTCATCTTTGACGAGCCCACCACGGGGCTTCATTTCCACGACATACGCCGCCTGCTGGATGCCTTCAACGCACTCATCATGCGCGGCCACACGCTCATCATCATCGAGCACAACATGGACGTGATCAAGTGTGCCGACCATGTGATGGACCTGGGACCGGAAGGAGGAGCACGGGGAGGACAGCTCCTCTGCAGCGGCACGCCCGAGGAGGTGGCGCAGTGCGGGGAGAGTTACACCGCACGATTCCTGCGGGAGAAACTCGGCATGGAGTGGTAAGCGGCCACCTCTCCTCCCGCAGCCGGAACCGGCAGTACGGGGATGCAACAACCACCGGCAGACAATGCACGGACGAATGCTTCTATTGAAGACATGCAGGCATCAGGAAATAGATTCCACAATCGTTTTCGTCCTTTGCATGGCGGCAAAATATCTTCCCCAAAATGTCTTGTTGCCCTTGCATACAGAAGAAGACTCCTCCGAAAACACTTTTGTGTTTTTGCATGCCGACAAGACATCTTCCAAAAATGTCTAGTTGCCTTTGCATACAGGAAAAGACTCTTCTGAAAACACTTTTGTGCTTTTGCACGTTGGCAGAACATGTTCAGAAAGAGTTTTGCGGCCTTTGCATGACGGCAAAAGCATTCACGCAAATGCTTCGGTACCTTTGCATGCCGTATGCTTGTCTGAATGAAGAAAATGAGAAGACAGAAGGAGCACCGGGAACAGGCATTTGCATGGAAATAAAAAAAAGAAACGAATATTCTGTAAGTTTTCCGCCAAATGCTTGTATGATTCGGAAAACAGCCTTAAATTTAAGGCGCAGAAGGATGAGATGTCTGTAATTAACTTTATCAACTAACAATAAAAGACTGAAGAACATGGACGAAATCAGAAAAATCGCGCTGAACCGCATGAAAAACGGAACGCACTTCAATTACATTCAGGAAATCCTGGAGCGTGCAGAGTCTGACAATGCAGTGAAGGAAAAGGTGCCGGAGGAAATCAATGCACTCAAGGAGGCATTCAAGGTTGAGGATGAGATGCTGAAGTTCACACGGAAGAGCATGCTGACGGATGAGATTGCCGTGGCGGACAAAGAACGCGGGAAACTCTACAGCAGCTACAAGAAAGTGGTGAAAGGGCATCTTGGCTCGGTAGTGACGGAAGTTGCAAAGGCTGCTGCCGTGCTCAACCAGCATATCAAGGACTACAGGATTGACCCCAGCACACAGAGGTACAATGAAACGGGTCTGCTGACAAACTTCATCACCGACCTGGAGACGAAGTATGCCGAACAGGTGCAGAAACTGAACCTCACGGAGCAGGTAAAGGCTCTCAAGGCAGCCAATGAGAAGGTGATTGCA
Organism: Prevotellaceae bacterium; assembly: GCA_019420585.1. Taxonomy (GTDB): domain Bacteria; phylum Bacteroidota; class Bacteroidia; order Bacteroidales; family Bacteroidaceae; genus Physcousia. The sequence continues at coordinate 96,212 of JAHZGX010000028.1, read as the reverse complement.
CTCATGTCGCAGCGTGACAAGGAAAACATGGCCAAGCCCAAGGTTGGTGCCATGCAGGCGGCGCGCAAGCAGACCGATGATGCCTATCGCGTGCTGACAAAGACGGTGAATGCCAAGGCATACGGCAACAAGGATGAGTCCCTCGAGCCATTCATCGGCTCGGTGAACTTCCTGGTCACCGAATATAAGCGGAAGGCTCTTAATCAGACATCTCCATCGGCATCAGGCTCCACCGGCGGCGGCAGCACGGGTGATAACACTGGCGGAAATACAGGCGGCGGTAGCACGGGTGGTAATACAGGTGGAAGTACTGGTGGCAACACGGGTGGAGGAACCGGAGGTGGAAATGGTGATGGCGGTGATGACCTGGCATAAAGAGATGTCGAAAAACCGGAAAGTTTCTTACGATAATGTATGTTATGAGTGTCTCCCGGGTGTGCTACACGCTTAATGGCACCTACCTCGGCCCCTATGACATAGGTATCGATGCGTATTCCATGAAACAGAGGCAGATTGACATCGGGAAGGGTGTGCCGTATACGATAAGGGACATCGGAAAGAACCGTGACACGCTCGTGACAAACGGCAAGAGCAAGCAATCCATACGGGGCTGGGATTTCTATACGGTGCTGGAATACGACAGCAAGGAATGCCTCCTGCGGCTCGTGACTCTTGACGAGGTGAAGAAAGCCCTCTACCCCGGCCTTAAGGAACCTGTGGTTTTCATGATCAATAAGTTCTTCATCACGAAGGATGAGGATTTGTATCGCCTGGACAGGGATTTCATCATGAAAGTGGAGCGGGTGAGTTCAACGGAAATATCCCCGCTGAAGGATTTCCCTCCCTTTACCATCATACGCATCTTCACCCATACGCATCACAACTGGCATCAGGCGCAGGAGTATAAAGGCACGTGACCGAATGAAGCCCCGGACGAAGGCTAGCGCAACATAGTGCATTAACGAGACTGGCCATCCTTGCGCACGACTGAATTTTCGCTCAGTCCTCAGGGAACATGTCGGCATAGGGCTGAGGGGATTTCGGCAGGTGCCTCATCTGTCCCAGTTCGTCAAGTAGGTGCACGCGCTCTTTGTCGAGTTTGCCCTGGAGGATGAGCTTGCGGTTGTACTTCCACCAGTTGAGCAACCCGCGGTTATCCACCTTCCGCTTGTTGGGCAGGTGATGGTGCTCCTGCACGTAATCCCTGAGCCGCTCATACTGGTCAATCCAGTTCTGCTCTCTCTTTGAAGTTTCCATGTTCTTTATAGGATACATTATATATAATGGCGGCAGGTCTTCGGGAAGAAGCCCTTGAAGACCCGCCGCATGTGCTTATGTCCATGTTGCAGCCACCGTATCCGGCCGGCCGCGTCAGGGCAGGTGCCTGCCTGCTCAGAAGTAGTAGCCCATGCCCAACTTCAGACCTACCTCGGTGCCCTCGCTGAAACGGTTGAGGCAGAGGTTGAAATAGACAGAGGGCTCGATGCTGAGATACTGGTTCACATAGAAGCAATAGCCTACCTCTGGAGTCAGATGAACATAGTTTCGGCTGCCGTAGTTGGTGTAGACGGTGCGCGTCAGCCATTGCTTTCCCTGCGCATCCTCGCCTTCCCAGATGCTCTCCCTCTTGCTTGCCGTCACATTGGATGCATGCTGGTACATCAGGCCCACGCCCAGGAAGATGCCGTTCTGGTTGAAGTAATACCTGCCGCCCACTCCGAGGTGCAGGTCGTTGCGGTTCTGCATCTCGCCACGGTGTCCCTGGTGCTCGTAGCCCGCACGGCCGTACACCATCCATCCGTCCTCCACGAAATAGCCGCCCGTGGCCTGGATGCCGAACTTGAGCTTGGAGTCTTTGCTGTAGGAGAGTCCCATGCCCGTGAGTGAGGTGTTCAGGTACGATGTATATTTCTCAAACTGTGCCGAAGCAGGCAGGATGCTCACGGCCATGAGCAGCGTGAGGAAACCTTTTCTCAGAGTGGATGTCTTCATTGTAATGTTCTTTTTTTAGTTGTACAATCGTTAAAGTTTACAAAGGACGAAGGTAGGGGAAATTTCCCGTCGTGCCAAGCAACGGAGCGGGAATTTAGTATGTTTTAACTTCTTCCTGCCGAGCGGCGGCCGCGCAGGTGCCAGGCGGCAAAAAGGGCGGTGAGCAGGCACATGAAGGCAACCCCGCAGCCGATTCCCACGGGAAGGGGAAGAGTGAACCCCTCGGGGGCAACCAGGATGTAACTGGTGCACACAACCGTCATGAACATGGCAGGGAGCAGCGTGACCCAGAAGAACTTTCCCTTCCTGGCCAGCCACACGCTCACAGACCAGAGGGTCATGAAGGCCAGCGTCTGATTGAACCACGCGAAGTAACGCCAGAGCACGTCGAAGTTGATGACCATCAGCAGCGCACATACGATGAAGACAGGCAGGCTGAGCACGAGGCGCTTCCAGAGCCTGTCCTGGCTGAAGTGGAGGAAGTCGGCAACCATCAGGCGGGCACTGCGCAGCGCGGTGTCGCCACTCGTGATTGGGGCAGCCACCACTCCCAGCACGGCCAGCACGGCTCCCACCTTGCCCATCCAGGTGCTGCAGAGGGCGCTCACCACCACGGCAGGGTTTCCCATGTCGGCCAACTGCCGGTACCCGCCGGCAAACTTGATGGAGGCCGCCGCCCAGATGAGAGCCACCAGCCCCTCGGCTATCATGGCCCCGTAGAACACCCGCCGGCCTGTGCGCTCACTCTTGATGCAGCGCGCCATCATCGGACTCTGGGTGCCGTGGAAACCGCTTATGGCCCCGCAGGCGATGGTTATGCAGAGCATGGGAAACACCGGCAGGCCCTTGGGATGATTGCCCGTGAGGGAGTCGGTGAGTTCGGGCATCCATCCCTGGTGGGTGAATATGCCCACCCCGATGCCAACCGCCATGATGAGCATGGCCATCCCGAAGAGCGGGTAGATGCGGCCGATGAGCGTGCTGATGGGCAAAAGGGTTGCCATGATGTAATAAAGGAATATCACCACCGACCAGAAAAGCACCGTGCCGCATGCTCCCCACCCGGATGTCATGCTGGAGAGCAGGGTGGCCGGGGTGGTCACGAACACGGCTCCCACCAGCACCATCAGCACCAGCGAGCAGGCACGCATGAGCAGGCGCACGCCCGGACCCAGTTCGTCGCCCACGAACTCAGGTATGGAGATGCCACCCTTGCGCAGGCTTATCATCCCGCTCATGTAGTCGTGCGTGGCACCGGCAAAGATGCAGCCGAAGACAATCCACAGATAAGCAGCCGGACCGAACAGGATGCCCATGATGGCACCGAAGATTGGACCCGTGCCCGCAATATTGAGGAACTGGATGAGGAATACCTTCCAGGTGGCCATGGGGATGTAGTCCACCCCGTCGGCCTTCGTGTAGCATGGAGTCTGCCTGTCAGGTTCCACACCGAACACCCTCTCCACCACCGCGCCGTAAAATACGTATCCGAGCACAAGGCAGAGCAGGGAAATGCAAAATGTAACCATATGAGATGCTTTTTCTTCTAAACTGAACTGCAAAATTACGAAAAAACGATAAATTGGAGTATCTTTGCGGATATGATTACGCCCAGAAGAGCATTTGCACTGGCATTGTCCGCCGTGCTGTGCACCGCCATATACGCACAAGAGTTGTTTTCACCCGCGCTTCCCGCCCCCAAGAGGGAAGTGCGCGGAGTCTGGCTCACCACCTTGGGGGGACTCGACTGGCCTAAGGCGAAGGCCAGCTCGCCGCAGGGCGCGGAGCGGCAGAAGCGGGAACTCACAGACATACTTGACCGGCTGCAGGCATGCAGGATAAACACCGTGTTCCTGCAGACCCGCGTGCGCGGAACCGTCATCTATCCAAGTGACATAGAGCCATGGGACGTGGCGCTCACGGGACAGTACGGACGGAGCCCGGGGTACGACCCCTTGGCCTTCGCCGTGGAAGAGTGCCACCGCAGGGGCATGGAGTTACATGCCTGGCTGGTGACCGTGCCCTGCTTCAAGGCAGCACAGGCCAAGCGCATCGGCAGGAAAAGCCTTGCATACACGCACCCGGGCTGGCTCAGGCGGCAAGCCGACACCTACTACCTGGACCCCGGGATGCCGGGCGTGGCCGGATACATTGCCGACATCTGCCAGGAGATAACAGAGAACTATGACATCGATGGGATACACTTCGACTACATCCGCTATCCCGAGAACCCCGAGAGTTTCCCCGACGCCGCAACCTACCGGAAGTACGGCCGCGGAACCCCGAAGAGAGAGTGGCGCTGCGGCAACATCACCGAGATAGCACGGCAGGCCTACCACCGCATCAAGGCCGTGAAGCCCTGGGTGAGGGTCAGCTGCTCGCCCGTGGGCAAGTACCGCGACGTGGCACGATACTCGGCACGCGGCTGGGCCTCGCTCACCACCGTCCACCAGGATGCGCAGGGATGGCTGCGCGAGGGCATAATGGACATGCTGTGCCCGATGATGTACTTCCAGGGAAACCACTTCTTCCCATTTGCCGCCGACTGGCAGGAGAACTCGTGCGGCCGCACCGTGGCACCGGGCATCGGCATATACTTCCTCAGTCCCAAGGAGAAGGACTGGGAGTGGGGCGTAGTCCAGCGCGAGCTCTGCTACCTGCGGCAGCAGGGACTCGGCGGGCAGGCCTACTTCAGGAGTCAGTTCCTGACGGAGAACACCAAGGGAATCTACGACTACCTCCACCGCGACTTCTACCCCCACCCTGCCCTGCTGCCCGCCATGACCTGGCTATGTGCCGACCGGCCCGAGCCGCCTGCCATCAGGGAGCAGAGGCGCGAGGGAGGAGTAAGCGAGTACCTGGCCTGGAATCCCGTGAGAGGGAAGCACGGAGACCGGTGCAGATACGTGATATACGCAAGCAAGGCGAAGCCCGTGGACACCGGCAACCCCGCCAACCTCATCACCGTGACCGCCGACGCGCACTACACCTACAACCTGCTCTCACGAACGCTCCACGGGCTGAACATGGCCGTAACCGCACTCGACCGCTTCGGCAACGAGAGTGACCCGACCGAGTTCTGAGCCACCAGCAGAAGCAGGGGAGCAGAAACCAATCCGCGCACCCGACCATCAGCAGAAGCCAACCAACAAAAACCACAACCCACCAAGCAATGACACAGAGCATGCTCATCCACACGGCTGCCACCGGCATGCCCGCCCTCGTGCACCTGCCCGGCTGCGCGCCCGAAGCCCTGTTCTGGGTGGCCGCGGGCCTGCTGGGATGCTGGCTCTACAGAAGGTACGCCGCGGGGCGCATCCTGCCCGCCGAGATGCTCTTCACCTGCCTGAACGCGCTCTTCGTGGCCAAGTACTCCGCGCGCATGCTGCCGCAGGCGTACCCCTGCATCACCCTGGCCTTCATCCTGGCCATGACCGTCCTGCAGGGCCGCATCGCGCGGATGCAGGGCGGCAGCCGCGCGGGGGGCAGGTGGCTGATGCTCATCCCCACGGGCGCACTGCTGGGGATGCTGGCCGTGCAGTGCGCGCTGAATCCCCTGGACCTGCAGGTGGACCGCTGGTCAGCCCTGGCCTACCCCATCCGCAACCTGCTTGCGGGCGCCTATCCCTACTCGGCCCACACCCACCTCGGCGGCTTCGCCTCGCCGTTCCCCGTGTGGCAGGTCCTGCACATCCCCTTTTACCTGATGGGCAACGTGGGGCTCTCCCTGTTTGCGGTCCTGCTGCTGTACGTAGGGGTGCTGCGCAGGTGCGCCCCGGCACCCGTGGCCCTGCATGCCGCGCTGCTGCTCTCCTGCTCGGTGGCAGTGTGGTACGAGGCCGCCGTGCGCAGCGACCTCATGACCAACATGCTGCTCACCGCCGCCCTGGCAGCCTGGCTCCAGCCGAGGCTCACCCCCGCATGGGCGCGCCGCCACTGGCCGGGCGTGGCAGTGGCAGTGGGGCTGATGGCCAGCACGCGCCTGCTCGCCCTCGTCCCCCTGGCCATGCTGCTGCTGCCCTGCCTCCCCTGGCTGGGCCGGCACAGGAGCCTCTGCTCCCTGGGCGTGGCCGCGGCCACGGCAGCCGCCACCTTCCTGCCCTTCGCCCTGTGGGACTGGCAGAGCCTCATGCACTTCCCCTATGCCCCCTGGGTGCTGCAGACGCGCCAGGGGCAGCCCTCCGACCTGCTGCTGCTCGTCCCCTGCATGCTTGCGCTCACCTTCGTGCACAGGAGCCGCCCCAGCACCTACTTCCGCGCCGCCGCGCTCATGCTCACCCTCACGGCCGCAGCCAGCCAGGTGCACCGCATGTTCCTCTCCGGCAACTGGGACCTCTTCCATCCGGCCTACGACATCACCTACCTCTCCGCAGCCCTCCCCTTCTGCATCGCCGCCATCGCGCTCCGGCGGCAGGAGATGGCAGAGAGCGGAGACGCGCCCGGGCAGAGGCCCGGAGAGAAGACAGGCTGAACGCACTCGCCAGCCGCCATCCGAGGAGAAGAAAGAAGCCTCCCGAAGAGCCGCCGGCCACCACCCGCAGAGAAGCCGAAAGCCTCCCGAAGAGCCGCCGGCCACCACCCGCAGAGAAGCCGAAAGCCTCCCGAAGAGCCGCCGGCCGCCACCCGAGGAGAAGCCGAAAGCCACCCGAGGAGCCGCGCAACCGCAGAACCCCAACCACACAAACATAAAGACAGACTGAAATGAACAACCAGACAGACAGGAGGACCTTCCTGAAAAGAGCCACGGGGGCAGGGCTGCTGCTCGCCGCGTCGCAACTCCCGGTGCAGGCCGACGACAAGCCCGCAGAGTTCCCCAGGCGCGGCCGCTTCGAGCGGCTCTCGCTTGCCTATGCCACAGTGGAGATCGGGCTGGAGAAGCCCTTCTCGCTCCTGCACATCTCCGACACCCACCTCACGGCTGCCTACGACCACGAGGGCGAGAAGAAGCTCAAGCTGCGGGAGGCGCGGACGCGCACCTTCGGAGGCCGGCAGGAGGAGGCGCTCCAGGACTCGCTCGCATGGGCGCGGGAGCACGTGGACTACGTGCTCCACACCGGCGACCTCATCGACTGGCAGAGCCAGGCAAACCTTGACCTGGCGCGCCGCTACTTCGGCGACGGCATCATGGGCTGCATGGGCAACCACGAGTTCTCTGCAGACATGTGGCTCAGCGAGCCCAAGGAAGAGGCCACGGAACTGCACAAGGACCGGAGCAGGGACATGCTCCGGCAGGCCTACCCCTTCGACATCTCCTTCCAGGCACAACAGGTGAGAGGCGTGAACTTCATCTGCATGGACAACGTCTACGGCACGGTCACGCCCGCCCAGGCCGCCCTGTTCCGCCGGGAGGCCAAGCGCGGCCTCCCGATGGTGCTCTGCGTGCACGTCCCCATCTTCACCCCTCAGATATGGCGCGCCAACTGCAGGTTCTGGAGCAAGAAACTGGCCGCGCGGACGGACGACCCCGCATATGCCCCCGGCGGCGACTACAAGGCGCAGCAGACCGATGCCGTCACGCGCGACTTCATCTCCTATCTCCGCCAGGAGCCCCTGCTCAAGGCCATCCTCAGCGGCCACATGCACATCACCGTGGAGGAGCAGTTCTCCCCCACCGCCCGCCAGTATGCCGTGGCCGGCAACTTCCTCTTCCACGGCCGCGAAGTCCTCTTCGTGTAGGCCACCCGCCTGCACGGCCACGCCCAGCCCTCCGCCCGGATGCACCCCAGCACCCGGGCGGACGCGTCTCACGAGGGTCAGGGGAAGAGGATTCCGAGCCGGGTGGATGAGGTTCGGTGCCTTGTTTAGGGCACTGCGGTGCGATGCCGGCTCAGCAGGAAATCAGTGGGGATGAGATTCGGTCGGTAAAAATGCAGACACTCTTGCCGTGTTTTTGCCGAGTGGAGGAAAAGAGCGTGTCAAGTGCTTTACTTTAACATGAGTTCGATGAAATCGTGTTATAAAAATTCTTTGGCCAACAATGTATCAGGAATCTGCGCGTTCGATTTTCCGAGAATGCATCGGGCAATCTTGTTGATGTCAAGATTTGTCCTTTGTCTTGATTCTTGAAAAGGCCTTGCAAAATTTCCCCAACTGGAAAAAAATAAAAATCCAACTGGAAAAAATATTTTTTCCAGTTAGGAAATTCTCATGCACAAGACATGGTGTGAATCTGTCAAGAAAACACCAAGGGAGCCATTAAACCCCAATCGGACATCAGACCGAGACATGTTTCCCTTGCTTGTCCCAAAAGGACAAGAACTGTCTCCCTTGCCTGCCCGGAGGGACTCTGTCCTGTGCCTTCACTGTGCCTGCAAAAAGGGCGTATGTCCCCTCCGTGAGACGGGTCTTGTGTGCCTTTTCCGTGTCCAGGAAGCCCCGTGGGGCACATTATCCGGCGCAAATCGAGCGATTCCTGTTGCCGGGAAACATGAGTCTCATGCCGGCCAAACGGGCATCCGCGGCAGAAATCCCTATCAAAACGGGCGTTTCACGTGCCTTTTAACTCCCATTTTTGAGGACTTCTTGGGGTAAATCCACCCCCCCGCCGGGCTTGAGCATCAGCGTGCGGTCTTGCTGAAAATATCGTACCTCGTTGCTTTTTAGGGAATTAAGTCTGTCTTTTCCTGTGGATGGTCTGTCTCAGCGTCTCAACGTCTCAGTGTCTCAGTTAAAAAATAGGGGGGGGCACTTCTCCTTTCCTTATATTATATATATTATAACTAATTAAATAATAATAAGATATATAGTATTAAAGAGAGGGGCATGGGTTTTGCATACCCCTTTTTTCCAACTGAGACACTGAGACGTTGAGACGGCATTGGGGCACTGAGTCTACCCTCACGGGGAGGCTCTCTCCCTCCCAAGCCATGGCATTCCCTGCGCCCCCTGCCGTGTCACCTCATCTCCTTTCCCTGTAGGCTATGATGAGCGGAAACATACACCTTATATATAGGAGTTCTGCGCTAATTTGCGTACCTTTGCACGGCCCCGCCCGAGCGCACCCGCCGGCGGGGCGGACAAACGGAATGGGAGGATGAGAACCACGCTTTACCTGCTGATGATGGCCACCTGCTCCACTGCCTGCCTGGCGCAGCAGGAGGAGCCGCTGGAGGACGACACGCTGCACGCCATGCACGCCGTGGAGGTGGTGGGCACGCGCCCGCACTACCTCACGCCCAGCCAGTCACTCTCGGGCAGCACGCTGCAGGACCTCTCGACCAGCTCGGTGGCAGATGCGCTCAAGTACTTCTCGGGCGTGCAGATCAAGGATTACGGGGGACTGGGCGGCCTGAAGACGGTCAACGTCCGCTCCCTCGGCTCGCAGCACGTGGGAGTCTACCTGGACGGAATCCGCATCACCAATGCGCAGAACGGGCAGGTGGACTTGGGCAAGTTCTCGCTTACGAACATGGAGTCGGTCTCCCTCTACAATGCCAACAGGAGCGAGCGCCTGCAGTCGGCCTCGGAATACGCCTCGGCGGCCACCGTCTACATGCGCACCAGGCGGCCCGAGCGCACCTGCATCCAGGCGGAATACGGCTGCGGCTCGTTCGGACTGCAGAAGGCCAAGGGCTACTTCTCGTTCAGGGACTGGCTCTTCGTGGACGGGGAGTTCCAGCGCACGGCGGGTGACTACAAGTTCCGCTTCCGCTCCGAGTCGGAGGACACGGTGGGGCGGCGGCGCAACTCCGACATCTCCTTCTGGCGGCTGGAGGCTGCAGGCTTCCACCGCGGGCTGCGCCTCCACGCATATTACTATGACTCGGAGCGCGGCCTGCCGGGCCCGGTGGTGCGCCGCCTGTCGGACCAGTGGGCATCCACGGACAGGCAGTGGGACAGGAACTTCTTTGCCCAGGCGTCCTACGAGAAGGAACTGGGCAGCCTGGCCGTGAAGGGCAACCTGAAATACGCGCATGACTGGCTGCGCTACCTGCAGGACCCGGCCACCAACGCGGCGGTGATGTACTGCAACAACCACTACACGCAGCAGGACCTCTACGCCTCGGCGGCCGCATCCTACGGGCTGCGCTTCCTCTCCCTCACGGCCAGCACGGACATCCGCTGGTCGGATCTCGTGTGCGACGTGTACCGCTTCAGCTACGTCTACCGCATCGACTCCAAGTCCCTGCTCTCGGCCATAGCCTCATACAAGGGGCTGGAGGCCAACCTGGCGCTGCTCTACACCCACGTGCAAGACCACACGCGCGGCAGTTCCCGCCCGCTCTCCCGCCTCTCACCCACCTACCTGCTCTCCTGGCACCGGCGCGGCTGGACGCTGAGGGCCTTCCACAAGCGCATCTTCCGCGCCCCAACCCTCAACGACCTCTACTATACGCTGGTGGGCAACACCGACCTCAGGCCCGAGTACACCTCGCAGTGGGACGCGGGCGTGGATTACCGGGGAGGCGGCCTGCACCTGGCCGTGGACGGATACTTCAACAACGTGGAGGACAAGATCGTGGCCATGCCCATGAAGAGCCAGTTCCGCTGGTCGATGGTGAACTTCGGGCGGGTGAAGTCGCTCGGCCTCTCGGTCTCGGGCGGGTACGACAGGAAGTGGGGAAAATTCGCCCTCTCGAGCAGCGTCAACTATACGTGCCAGCGGGACCGCGACCACTCGGCTCCCGGCGACCCCGAGTACAAGCACTACATCCCTTACTCGCCGCTGCACTCCGGCTCCCTGGTAGCCGACGTCGCTTACGACTCCTACTCCCTGTGCCTCTCCGTGCTCTGCACGGGCGACCGCTTCGCACTCGTCTCCAACAACCCCGACGACCTGCTGGGCCGCTGGCACACCATCGACATGAAGCTGAACAAGAGGTTCAAGATCAAGGAACGGCTTGCGCTGCAGGCCACCATAGAATGCAACAACCTGACAAACTCCAGGCACGAGGTGGTGAAGCGGTATCCCATGCCCGGGCGGAACTGGAAGTGCACGGTGAAAGTTGAGTTATGAGGAAAGCGCAAATCATGAGAAGAGAAGAAGACAGGCGCGCAGGAAGCGCGGTGAGGAAACATGTCCGCCGGCTTGCACCGGCGTGGGTGCTCTGCCTGGCGGCCGCATCCTGCTCCCTGGAGCCGGCGGCCGACGTCCCGCCATCCGAGCCGGTGCGCTCGGGCGACAGACTGATCGTGCTCTGCGAGGGGCTGTGGGGCATGGACAACTCCGTGATGGCCTACCTGGACAACGGCGTACTCACCGACCAGTGGTTCAGGAAGAACAATCCCGGGCAAAGGCTCGGCGACACCGGCAACGACATAATCCTCGTGAACGACACGCTGATTGCGGTCTCGGTCAACTGGTCGAACATCATCCAGTACCTGCGCCCCGACGGACGCGCAGTGGCGGCAACGGAGAACATACCCAACAACAGGAGGCTGGCCACGGACGGGCAGGGGCACCTCTTCTGCACCTCATACGCCGACCAGGGCTACGTGGCGAAGGTAGACGTGCGTACCAAGCAGATCGTGGACACCTGCCGGGTGGGCCGCGAGCCGGAGGGCATCGCCTACTTTCAGGGCAGGCTGTTCGTGGCCAACACCGGCGGATATGCACCCCAGTACGGGGGCGACTACGAGAGCACGGTATCGGTCATCGACGCGCAGACCATGCGGGAGGTCAAGCGGATAGACACCGGCTGCATCAACCTGCACGGCGAGATGTCGCAGTGCGGCCAGTACCTCTGCATCAACTCGGCCGGGGACAAGTATGAGGTTCCCTCCCGATGCGTCATCCTGAACATGGCCAGCGAGGAGTTCCGCGTATACGACTTCCCCGCCACCTTCAACTGTTCCTACGGCAGCAAGTTCTACGTCATCGGATCCGACTTCTCCTATCTGACCGGCGAGTACACCTACAGCACGCATACCATCTCCCTGCCCGACATGACCGTCAGCGAAGGACTTGCCGGTTACCAGCCGGCCGGGGAGGCCATCAGGGACATGCAGTCGCCCTACGGCATCTACATATCCCCCTACTCGGGCCACATGTACGTGTCAGACGCACGCGCATATGCCACCAACGCCTACCTGCACGAGTTCGGCCGTGACGGGCAGCATCTGAAAAGGTACCTGATAAGAGGTCTCAACCCGGGGCACTTCCTGGCCCTGAAGTAGGAATCAGGGGCACACGTACTTCTTCCCGTTCCTTATATACACGCCCTTGGCGGGCCGGCCCACGCTGCGCCCCATGAGGTCATGCCAGCCTGCGCGGCTGCCGCCCTGCTCCCGCACGCCCGTCAGCCCGTCCGGCCGCTCGCGCGGGGTGATGACTATGGGATTGCTGTCGTACCCCTCCACAAGGTGCAGGTCCTGGAATCCGGAGACCTCGGTGGAAGTCTCGCCAATCCATCCGCAGTACTGGAAGAGTGCGCTCTGCACCCTCACGAAGTTCACCTCGGTGAGTGCCACGGGACGGCCGTCCTCGTCCACGGCCCAGTCGATGTCGAACGTGGAATAGTCATCTGTATTGAGTGATGCGTCCACATACCCGTAAGCATCCTTGGCATAGCGGTAGAGTATCCACATGACGCCCCTGCCCGAAGTGTCCACGGCATTGTTGGGCAGCCGACCGCCCGTGAACGTCATGGTGGGCGACTGCTCCCACGCAGGCCAGAACGACTGCTTGTGGGAGGCGTTCTTCATGTGCCAGCCCGAGGAGTCGCGCACCACGCCATCCTTGTCTGTCCAGCTGGCCTCCCACTTCAGGTAGTTGTCGTAGGAGGAGAATGGCAGCCGGTGTTCTCCGCTCTCGGCCGTGGGCTTGTGATAGGTGACCGTAAAGCCATGCGTCTCCGTGGTGTAGTACTCCGAGCCGGCCAGTTCATACCACTTGCAGGTCTCCACGTCAGTACCCACGCCCACGTAGACGATGCCCGGCTCAAAGCCTCCTCCTATGGTCTCCTTGCCATACACCGGGTCTGCCTGTGCGTAATAGCCGTTGCCGGTGATGCGCAAATCAGACCCGCGCTTGTTCTGCACGGGATGGTCAAACTTCACGGTCACGTAACCGCCGTAGGCACCCAGGTGCACCAGTTCACCCTCCCGCAGAGCCGATGTCGCGCGCTGGCACATCTGCTCGTGAGTCACTCCCTCCTCTGCCTCGGGATTCAAGTTGACAAACTGCCCCGGTGCCGGGCGGTACTCCACCACCGTCACCTCTTGTGTCTGCGCCATAAGGCCGGCGCAGAGGAAAGCAGCCGCCAAGGCACATGAATACTTCTTCATTCCGTATACATTATTATATATAGTAGTTGCACGGACGCATGCAGGACTGCCCGCCCACGCCTTCCGCGCTGCAAAGATACGAAATAAAAGCATCTCTCCCGCACCTCAGGAGCATCTCGCCTGCACCTTACGCAGCACCGACCGTTCCGTAAAGAAAAACGCGCCTGCACAAAGTTACCCCATCTGTTACTTTTATTTGAAAGAATTAACATATCTTTGCAGAAAATCATTGAAGCACGAGCAGGTACTCACCTGCAGCCGCGCAAATACCACAATGTAATGAGACAGAGTATTCAGCGCAGGTTATGGAATGCCTGAACGGCAGCACCGCACATGCTTCACATAAATATTACACATACCGCACATTAACATTACACATACATAAATGCTTTTAAGAACACATCACATTCTGGACGAGAAGGGCAGCAAGGCAACCTGCGCACGCGCCTGCCATGCACCGAGCCGCCGCACGGGAGCAATACGGCTGCTGCACCGCATCATGTACGCATCTGCACTTTGCCTGCTGGCGGGCTGCATCGACACCTCCTACGATCCCACCGACCCGGACCTCACCATGGGACTGGGAGCAAACGGGCTCAAGGTCAAACTGGGAAACACAGAAAAGATTTATCTGAAAGACATCATCGACACGGACGGAAACACAAAGATTGATGCCTCCAACCGCTTCTATCTGACCGAGCATGGGAGCACGGAACTCAACTACACCGTACAAGACCTCACGTCGAGCGTCGACCGCCTGGCGCGCATAACGTGCACGCAGCACGTGGTGGGCTGGGACACTGAGTTCTGGAATCAGATGGGCGTGCCTGCAGCCGATGAAATCACCATACCAGCCGGCACCAGCCTGCACGGAACCGCATACGGAGAGAACCAGGCCGACTTCACCGCCCACGACATCGGAGCCGAGGTGAAGCGCATCACACGCGTCTATCCCAAGGATTTCGGCGCAAGCCTCACCGTGAGCGTGAAAAGCAGCAACGCAGTTGACTTCACACTGGACAGGCTGCAGGACTTCTCTGTTACCCTGCCCAAGTACGTGCACTTGCGCGAGGTGCCGAGAGGCTGGACGCTGAACGGGCGGATACTGACGTACAACGGCAACATGCAGGTTGGAGCGGACAAGAAGGAAGTATGCGCAATCAACATCGACTACATCGACCTGAAAGAGGAAGGCATTCCCACCAACGGGGAGGTGCATTTGAACAAGGAGATAACCCGGGTTGCCATGCAAGGAACGGCCTATTTCAGTGCAAAGAGCAGTTTCGTCATGAGGGAGGGAGACTACGCAGACATCATGCTGGACATCCAGTTCCGCAATGACGGCTACATAACCATAGACAGCATACGGGGCATATTCGACCCGGAAATCACACCGGACGTGGAGCCCATCAACATCTCAGATAACCTGCCGGAGTTCCTCAAGGACGAAACCACGAAGATAAAGGTGTCAAACCCCACGCTGAGGTTCTCCATCGACACACGCTCCCTGCCTGTAGGCGCAAACCTGTCCGCCTCGCTCACTTCAGTCAAGAACGGAAAGTCGGGATGGAGCGAGCGCGTGGACTTGCCACAGGTTACCATACAACACGGGCGCAACAATATGGTCTACTATCACCAAAGCGGAAACAAGCCTTACGACCCCGATAGCGAAGTGGCAGCAACTGACATCGTGCAGCGCGTGAGCAATCTTGGCAACCTGATTGAGCGTCTGCCTGACCGCATTGAGGTGAACATGAAGGACGGCAGGGTATCACTGCTGCAGCAGGAGGCCACCATGAGCATGGGACGCACCTACCGGGCAACTGCCGACTACAGCGTGTACGTCCCCCTGGAGGTGGAACAGGGATTCCGCATCGTATACAGGGACTCCACGGAAAGCGTCTCCGACGACCTGGAAGACTACTCCGCACACGGCCTGAGAATAAACTGCACGGCTGAGAACACAATCCCACTCGCACTCACGCTTCAAGTCGTGGCATGCGACTCCTACGGCAAGCCGGTTCCAGGAGTGACCTTCAGCACCGTCAATGCCAAGGCTGGGCAGGGCGAGGGAAAAAGCCCAGTGAAGTCGGACCTACAGGTGGACGGAGACCTGCAGAACCCCTATGACTTGAGGCTCATTGACCACTTCCTATTCGTTGTCACAGCACAGAGCAACGAGAACGTACAGGCACAGCCGCTCACAGCACAGCAGTACGTCAGGCTAGCCGACATCAAACTCAGACTCAAGGGAGCCGTCACGGTAAACCTCAACTGATGAGCATCTGCACGCGCCCTATTCCCAGACTGCAGCAAGCAAGCCCGGCAACAGGTGCAGGATGCCATCACACCCACAGTGAGAACACACAACAAACACAAACATAACACATAAAGAATTCATGAAATACAGAACGGTAGTCCTGGCCGCAGCGCTCACCACATCACTGAACATGCGTGCCCAAGAATTACGAACCACATACTTCATGCAAACATCCGACCTGCGCCACGAGATGAACCCGGCACTGCTTGACCACAAATACGTGTCCATGCCACTGCTGGGCAACCTCAATATCGGCACGACAGGCAACCTGGGAGCCAAGAAATTCATCTTCGACATGCAGCCAACCTGGGAAGGATATGGAGTGGACGGACACACGCTGACCACCTTCATGCACCCCAACGTGGATGCCTCGGAGTTTCTTGGGAAACTGAAGGACAACAACCGCCTGGGGGTAAACCTTAAGTGGCAGATATTCGGCTTCGCATTCAAGGGTTTCGGAGGCTTTAACTCCGTGGAAATGAACATCCGATCAAACACCAACGTGAGCATCCCCAAAACCATGTTTGAATTCATGAAGAGCACCGGAAACAAATCAGACTATGACATAACCGACTTGGGAGCACGTACGGAGAACTTCGTGGAACTCGGCCTCGGGCACTCTCACAAGGTGAATGACCAGTGGACTGTGGGCGGAAAACTGAAATTCCTCTTCGGTGCCGCCTATGCCGACATGAACGTCGACCGCATCCACCTGCATCTTGATGACGACTATTGGCGCGTAAGCGGAAAGATTTCCGCCGAGGCGGCACTGCTTGGCGCAGATGTCAAACTGAGTGAGGAGGTAGACCCAGAAAATCCAGACCGCAACCGCGTGGACGGTTTCGATGACAACATCGGCGGACTTAGCGGATTCGGAGCGGCCATTGACCTGGGAGTCACATGGAAGCCCATGGAAAATCTCACCGTGAGTGCCTCACTAACCGACCTCGGTGCCATCGGATGGAAGAACACCCAATGCATGTCTTCCTCCGGAGAATGGACATTTGAGGGTTTCGAGGACGATTTCTATGCAGGCGGAGACAAAGAGAACAGCAGCACGATAGACGACCAGTTAAGTGACATTGGCGATGACCTGAGTGACATGTTCTCTGTATATAATGACGGAAGCAAACGCAAGAGCCATGCACTCTCACCCACCCTGCACCTGGGTGCCGAATATGCCTTGCCCTCATATGACAAGTTGCGCTTTGGCTTCCTCTACACAAGCCGCATGGCCGGACAATACGCATGGCACCAGGGCATGCTCTCGGTAAACGTACGTCCCGTCAAGTGCGTTGAGGTATCACTAAGCGGGGCAGTTTCCTCTTGTGGAGTCTCCGGTGGCATGGTGCTTGACCTGCATGCCAAGAAATTCAATTTCTTTGTAGGCACCGACTGCTTCCTGAGCAAAATGGGTAAATACGGCATTCCCATCAACAGAGCCAACAATAACGTGTCCTTTGGATTCGGATTTCCCCTGTCCAACGTATGAGCACATCGTCATCTACCCATGCAGCAACATGAAGCCGCCAAGAAAAAGAGTAAAAAAACGCGGAATGCCTTTGCAGACAAGTAGGAAAAGGCTAACTTTGTCCATACATTCATTATTATACACTTTATCCTAAGGTAAAAAGACTGAGGGGACTGCGTTCTGCAGCCCCCTTTCTTATACACCGTTATACAAAACATAAGCAACAACATGACAAGGAAAGAACTGTACCAAAAAGTGACGGAGTACTTCCAAAGGGAGATGCCGTCTGTACAGACCGAACTGCATTACGATTCGCCTTTCGGTCTGCTGGTGGCCGTCATCCTGAGTGCACAGTGCACCGACCGCAGGGTCAACACCGTCACTCCCGCACTCCTGCACGACTATCCTAACGCCGAAGCCATGTCACTGGCCACACCCGAAGTGATATACGAATACATCAAGAGCGTGTCCTACCCCAACAACAAGGCACGGCACCTGGTGGGAATGGCCACTATGCTGCAGCGCGACTACGGCGGCCAAGTACCCTCCACCATGCAGGAACTCACGCGCCTGCCCGGAGTGGGACGCAAAACAGCCAACGTGATGCTTAGCGTAGTCTTTCACCAAGCGGCAATGGCCGTGGACACCCATGTGTTCCGGGTGAGTCACCGCATTGGTCTCGTGCCGTCCTCATGCACCACACCACTCAGTGTGGAGCGCATGCTTACCCGCCATTTTTCCCCTGAGGTACTGCATGATGCCCACCACTGGCTCATCCTGCACGGCCGATATGTGTGCACCGCGCTGAAACCCGACTGCGCACATTGTGGCCTGCATGACATTTGCAGAAGAAAAATGGCTTGATTTGGGAAAAATGGCATAACTTTGCACATAGCGAAGCAGAAAAGATACACAAACTATTAACATATATCTATTATGACTATCAACGAGTACAATTTCGCCGGCAAGAAGGCTATTGTCCGCGTGGACTTCAATGTGCCCTTGGACGAGAATGGTCACATCACAGACGACACACGCATCCGTGGCGCACTGCCCACACTGAAGAAGATCCTGGCAGACGGTGGTGCATGCATCATCATGAGCCACATGGGCAAGCCCAAGGGCAAGGTGAACCCCAAACTCTCACTGGGCAGAATACGTGAGGCTGTGGAGAAGGCACTGGGTGTCCCTGTGGCATTCGCACCCGACTGCGCCGATGCTGCCGAGGCAGTGAAGACACTTCCCATGGGACAGGCACTGCTGCTGGAGAACCTGCGTTTCTATCCTGAAGAGGAAGGCAAGCCCGTGGGCATTGACAAGGAAGACCCTGCTTACGACGCTGCCAAAAAGGAGATGAAGACACGCCAGAAGGATTTCGCAAAGAAACTTGCCTCTTATGCAGACTGCTACGTGATGGATGCATTTGGCACCGCACACCGCAAGCATGCCTCAACAGCCGTAATCGCCGACTACTTCGATGCCGACAGCAAGATGCTGGGTTACCTAATGGAAAAGGAAGTAAAGGCTGTGGACAATGTGCTGAGCAACATCAAGCGTCCCTTCGTAGCCATCATGGGCGGTTCCAAGGTATCGTCAAAGATTGGCATCATACAGAATCTGCTGGGCAAGGTGGACAAACTCATCCTCTGTGGCGGCATGACTTACACCTTCTCGAAGGCTCATGGAGGCGAAATCGGACAGTCAATCGTTGAGTTGGACAAACTGGATGTTGCCCTAGATGTAGAGAAGACCGCCAAGGAGAACGGTGTGGAACTCGTGCTGGGCGTTGACTCTGTATGCTGCACCGGTTATGACTTTGGCAATTTCTGCGTCAAGGAAGGTGCCAAGGTTGAAGTGTTTCCATCAAACGCCATACCCGCAGAATTTGAAGGCCTGGACGCAGGCCCATTGAGCCGCGAGAAGTTCGCCAAGGCCATCGAAGGTGCCAAGACCATCCTGTGGAACGGTCCTGCCGGCTGCTTCGAGTGCGATGACTTCACCGCAGGAAGCAAGGCTATCGGCGAGGCTATTGCCAAGGCAACTGCCGAGGGAGCATTCTCACTCATCGGCGGCGGAGACTCCGTGGCTTGCTGCACCAAATTTGGTCTGACTGACAAGGTGTCTTACATCTCCACCGGTGGTGGTGCACTGCTTGAGGCTATCGAAGGCAAGGTGCTTCCCGGAGTGGCTGCCATCAAGGGCGAATGAGACTCCACGGGACAATATTACTGACATTCATACTGGCGATGGCCTCCTGTACCAAGAGACAGGAGGCCTTGCCGTATGTGGGTAATCCCTGCGGCACAGATACCACCGCACTGAACGTAGCCGTACTTCCAACACTTAGTTGCCTGCCGGTGTACTATGCCCAACGCATGGGAATGTTTGACTCTGCCGGGGTGAACGTGCAGTTATGGAGATACCGGGCACAGATGGACGTGGATACAAGTGTGCTGCGTGGACACGTACAGGTAGCCATGTCCGATCCCTTCCGCGCCCTTAGGTTGCAGAGCGACACACTTTCCGTGACACCGCTTTTGGCCATAGACGAACCACTCTCCATGATTGCACTCAAGGGCAAGAGAGTCAAGCACATGCAGCAGATGAAGGAAAAGATGGTGGCCATAAGCCGCCTCTCATGCACCGACTACTGGTGCCAGCGCATGATTACAGACTCAGACATAGAACTGAGCCTCATCTTCCGCCCGCAAATCAACGATATTTTCCTGCGTGCAGACATGCTCCGCAACGGGCTCATTGATGCAGCCATGCTGCCGGAACCTTATGTAACATGGGCCATACAGGAAGGACACAGGCGCATAAACCGCACAAAGACTCCAAGCCTATGCAATGCACTATGGATCATGCCGCACCGGGAGGATAAAAAGAGCACGCACGAAACAAAATCTATACTCTTTGCAAAAGTGTACCGCATGGCCATCGAACGGATGAACTCCGATGTAAACAGAGACACTGTAAAAGCCATACTAAAAGTAGAATACGGGCTTCCGCCACTTTTGGCCGACACCATAAAACTCCCGCCACTGCCCACACCACGGGCAATCACCGCACAGGAGGTGGACACTGCCGCCGAATGGCTGCGCCAGCAAAACCGCCTGCCCCCAATACACTCCACGCAAGATTTCCTATCAAAGCAACCTGAATGAACCGCAGCATCAACGACTCCACACTGAGGCAAGTGGCAAGTGACACACAGGCTGATCTCCACGTGCAACACATAAGTGAGGCACATGACAAACTGGGCCTGTTGGTACAGTATTGCCAGGACAGCCAGATAAGAGCAGACTTCGAGGAACTGAGAAACAATTACGGAGCCATGCTCTCTTTCCTAATGCAGGGAGGCGAGGACAAAAACCGGGTTCACATACAGTCGGACATGGTAAGGCAAACGTGGATGCTGCTCATTAGAGCACAGAGAGCAGTACGCCTGCTGTCGGGAAACGACCATTACAGCAAGACACATGCAAGCCTGCTACAGGAGGGAGGTGATGCACGCACGCTTATGCAGCGCTGGTCGCATACGCTCCCTTCCGAGGAGCGGTTCGCGCTCCAGGACACCGTCTTTGACTTCCTATGGACATCCCCGCTTTGGAACAGCCGTGACACAACTTTGTGGAACGACTTCATCCTGCGCCAAGACGCACAGGTACAGCAGCATCTCATTTGGGCCGTATTCCTGTCAGCATGGGAATTTCCTGATCTGGAAAAAATCACCTTGCTGACACTCATGGCCGAATCACAGCAAGAGGTGTCCCGCCTGACTGCCGTCACAGGACTCGTCATCCTATATCAGCAATATGGCCGCGACCTGGAAGTCCTCGCCGGCCACAACCCCTACGCATCCCTGCAGCAGATGCTGCAGACGGCACTTGTGGTGCAACAGGAATTTGCCCTCATCCTGGCATCAAAGAAAGACCTAGAAGCCGAAGAGAAGGAAGTGCAGGTCATACAACAGCAAGAGATAGACAAGGCATTAAAGCAAGCCTTCCGCATTAAACTGAAATATGTGAAGAAGAGGCTGCTTATGGGCTATGATCCCAACCTAGGCAGGCTGAGCCTACTGCACAGCAGCAAGTTCATGGGCAAGTGTGCGCATTGGTTCCTTCCCTTCGATTCCACGCATCCGCTGGCACAATCCGTAGCAGTGGAACAGGACGGAACGGAGAACCAAGCCTTGGCACGAATGACGGAACTGAGCACAGACTGCGATGTAGACAAATACGTCATGTGCGAACTGATAAACAACAATAAAGGACTGGCAAGAACCATGACGCAACAGTTGCAACTGGCCGGAGTGAACGAAGAAGCCACCAACCCGCCCAAGCAACCCATCAGGCATGCCATACAGAACCTGTACCGATTCTTCACCCACTCGGCCATGGCACACGACATGCACAATCCTTTTGCTTCCTTTGAACTACTCATTGCGCAACAGAGGTTTCGTCCAGCCGGCAGCGAGGACAAATGCTTGAACTGCGTGAGCACGCTCATCGATGCCGAAGAATATACTCCCGCGGCATGTATTCTGGATAGCATGGCACGACAATACGGAACCAGCACACGCCTGTTACGCCTCAGAGGACAGTGCTACCAGCACAAGGAGAACTGGCAGGATGCCCTGCATTGCTACACTCAGGCAATCTTTCTGGAAGAGCCGGACGTGTGGCTCATCAGCCACATACACGAATGCTATTCAAGAGCCGGCAAGCGGAAGGAGGCTTCTGCCTGGCTGAACAGATGGATGAAGGCAGAACCGAAGAACAAGAAGATAGCACTCATGCAGGCAGACAGTCACATGGAAGACGGGAATTATACCGATGCGCTGAAGGTGCTCTACCGTCTGGACTACAATGACTATTCGGATGCACAAGTGGCCAAGCGAATTGTACGCTGTAAATTACATCAGTCCGACATTGATACCGCAGTGAGACATGTGGACAACATGGCTGCCTCCAAGGATTTCCCCATGTGGGAAACCCACCTTCTCACTGCACATATCCAATTCATACGGGGACATTGGGCCAGTGCCAAGGATTTCTATTCAGCCGCAGCCGGCCAGTTCGTCAGAGACGGCCAGCACACCTATAGCGACTTCCTAAAAATTTATGAGGCAGACACTCCCCTGCTTGCAACCAACGGAATCAGTGCTGGAGACATGCGCCTGATGCGCGATGCCCTGTGGCTGACACTTATCCACGGAACATGACCACCCACCGAAACCGGAACATATTGACTCCCTCAGGCTTCTCCTTGCGGCACCTGTGCCGCAGCACATCGGGCATCGCACTGACTGTGACCGTGGTGCTCACAATGACTTACTGCACAGGCGGAGAACGCACACCACAGAACATGACGCAGTCTGAGCACCCTATGACTCCGCAAGAACGGTGGCAGCAGGCACAGAGCCAACTCTCCCCCGGCGCTTTTGCCCCGCTCGTGCATCTACCATTCCTTTTTCCTCTGCAACAGGACGATGCCAGTGCACTCGACTCTGTGAACCATGCGGCCCACATAATTCTCTTTTGGGCTTCATGGTGCAACGATTGCCGTGAAGAGACACCTGCACTGGTGACTTTGCAAAAAGAATATCCCGGACTTCCATGGCTCACCGTATCACTGGACAACGAAGCCGAAAAGGCACGCCAATACATATGGAAGAACCACATCGGGGGCATACATCTCTTTGACGGACGCGACTGGAGGGGCGAGGCATGCACTGACTATGCCGTACCCTTGCACGGCATCCCCTACATGGTACTCGTTGACAAAGAAGGAAAATTATACTGGACGGGGCAACAGACTGACAGCCTACGAGCCGTCATAGAGCAACTCCAGGAAACCACATGCCCCCAAAAGTGACGGCAGATGCAGATTTCCCATTACCCGAAAGACACTTGTTCATCTCACAATAAATCGTACAAGCGAGAGCACTCTGCCGTGACCGTCAAACGGCATCTAACAAATATTAAAAATGCAGAATGCTGCGTTGTACGATGAAGAGCGCTTCATTGGCACATGCACCGCACAGCACATCCAGAGGCATCACGCAGCCTTTACAAGGAAAGTTTGGCTCACCCGATAAATCTAGGGGGTAAGCGTATAAATCAGCGATTCTAAAAAGGAAGAACTTTTTTCCAGAGCCACCTCTTCGACTTGCCCTAAAGAGTCGCCCCCCTGTTCCGAAGCGGTTTTGCCCCCTCGCAAGTGACTTGTTTTCGCTCGCAAATGACTTGATTACTACCCTTAAATGACTTGGTTGCTACCCTTGAATGACTTGATAAATTTGCACTGCATACAAAAAGCCCGTTGACACGTCGTTGCCACGGCCTGTCCGGGGAGGCCAAGAGAACGAGAGAGGTCAGACATGAAAATGGCCATCAACACCAATCAAGCACAATGGTCCAATATCAGTTGAAGCAGAACAAGAACCGGAAAGTAGAATTTCGTCGGCGAATTAAAGAAGCATCCCCCTAGATTTATCCGATAAGCCGAAAGTTTGCTGAGGCAGTTTTCCATAATCAACAAACAGGGGAGTGCTTCACAGCACTCCCCTGACACTCTCTAGGTACTAGCCTCTGTCTAAGGCGAAAGATTGTTTTCAGGATATCTTTGGCAAAGATACAGAATCCTTTAACGTTTCGCAAGGATTCACCATATGTTATTTAACATATATTTGTATTTTCCCCAGTGCAGCACCCTTTATCGGTTCTCCAACCATGATAGGCTGCCATTTCCTGTATGGGACTCTGCAAAATACAACCTATAGTCATGCCTTCGGCAGCAGCGGCCTCAATCAGTTCATCACGGAACACATGCGCTATGCCTCCCACAAAGTTGACCGGCATCTCGGGGTGTGCATACGCACGCACATTCCTGGCAAGGAAACTGCGGAAAGCATCCAACAGCATGGCATGCACCTGCACGTGTGCCTTGTTCCTCGCAATGAAGGGTACCAACGAGGCAAGAAAACGGTTGGGCTGCGGCCGGCGGTAGACCCGGTCGATGATTTCTGCCTCAGAAAGAGCATGCTCCTTGAGAAATTCCTCCTTCATGGCCTCGGGGAAGATGCCCTTCAGCAGGTTGCCCACAAGCATCCCGCCCAGCACTGCCCCACTGCCCTCATCTCCCAGGATGAAGCCCAACGGCGGCACATGGGCAACGATATGCTCTCCGTCATACAAGCAACTATTGGCTCCCGTGCCCAAGATGCAGGCTATGCCGGCTGCCCTGCCACACAAGGCACGTGCCGCTCCCAAGAGGTCACTCTTCACCTGCACGTCCGCCAAAGGGAATATGCGTTCAAGCACACGATGCACCACCTGCGAATAAGGTTGCAGGCAACCTGCACCATAAAAATGGGCATCCCTTACGGAACTGCCCTCCGGCAAGCGTGGCAGCAACTGCTCCGCAATGACACAGGAAATGGCATCCTCGGAGTCACGCACGGGATTGATGCCCGATGTACGAACTTCCAGGATGCCATTTTCCCAACCGAAAAATATCCAGTCTGTCTTTGTGGAGCCGCTGTCAGCCACCAGTGTGATGTCTGCCTTGCTCATGGCTCCTTCAATGCTGCTTGGCTAATTACTTGGCAGGAGCAGCAGGAGCCTCAGTTGCGGGAGCCTCGGCAGGTGCCTGCTCGGTGGCAGAAGGCTGTGCCATGCCGGGGATGTTGCCGGGGTTGGTGGCTTTCTGCTCTGTGGCCTGCTGCATGATGACAGAGTCGCTGGCATTAGCGGAAGGCAGGAAAGCCACGCTGAACACACTCAGGACAATCATGGCAATAGCCAGACCCCAAGTTGCCTTCTCAACGAAATTGGTGGTCTTAGGGGCTCCAGCCATCTGGTTGAAGCTTGAATAATCGGCGGCCAAGCCGCCGCCCTTGGATTCCTGGACGAGTACAATGAGACACATCAGAATAGATGCGAGCACTACCAGGATTACGATAGAAGTGTACATGTCTTATGTTTATTATTTGTTCTTGTCGTTTAATATCAGTTTCTCAAGGAAACGTATTTGGTCTGCAAAGTAACGGTTTTTTTTTGGATATTTCAAGGAAAGCTGTCTTATAATTTTAACTGCGCTTTCATATTTCCCCTGCTTGATGTATATTCCTGCCATTATCTCCGTAAAGATTTCCTTTCCTTCGGTCTGATTCTCCTGACCATCTGCTGCACCAGCAGTTTTTTTGGCCGGCACCTCCTGCAGGGAGATACGACTGTCGCCCTGCTCGAGGAATCGTTCCACCACTCCATCTCCGTTCATGGGAGCCGAATCGTCCTGTTCCTCGTCCTGCTCGGTCTGCAGCAGATAAGAGATATAATCCTTGGTGGCATCCACTGGCACGCCACGTGACGGCTCCTGCGCAGGAGGCAGACTACCCAAGAAACTGTCAATCAACTGATCTGTGCTCTGCGCCTTGCCCCGGGCTGCCAGGCCGCTGCCATAACGCTTGCGCTCTTCCTTAACCTTGTAGTGAGGCTCCTCGGTGAGGTGGAAGATGGAGTTGCGGCACGGAACCATCACGGCATTGCGCCGGAGTTCCTGATCATAGAGAGGCGAGTGCTGCTTGTGCAAGGCCTGCAGGAGCAAGATGCGAGCGGCATGGAAATAAGGATACTCCTCAATCTGTTCCTGCAACTGAGCCACGGCTTGCCGATCCAGGCTGTCGGGACGACGTATGAAATCTATCAACGGTTTCTGAGGCATCTGTCTTCGGTTACTTTTTCCCTGTGCGCGAAAGGCGTACTGCCCGGACACACGCAGAGAAGATGTTTATATTATATTATCAAGTATATCACAGCCAGGAGGGAAACATTACCAGTTGGCCACAGTGGCATTGAATATCTGGTCGGTGATGTCCTTCACCATCTGGGTAACCAGTTCCTCCTGCACGGAAGTCAACTGCTGCGATGAGTCGTACTCGGTGGTGGCAGAGAACTGCCGCTCAAAGTCTTCAGTATGATTCTTGTTGTTTACGAAACGTACATTGACGGTCAACTTCAGTTGCACCTGACTGCTATATCCGCTACTACTGATACCCTTGTTGTACTGGTCAAATCCTGTTATCTCTCCAGAGAGTTGCAGGTCGCCATTTTTCCTCACCTGCCGCAGTTTGGTCTGCGATGCAAAGATGTCTGTCAGCCTGTTTTGGAAGATGCTCTGCATGGGAGCCCACACATAGGTACTTCTTATAGGGAAGTTGTCAATCTGTATGGTCTTGGTCTTGGTATAGTCTATGCTGGCTCCATTGAACTTGTAAGATACCTTGCACGCGCAAGTGAGCAGGCACGCAATGAGGCAGGTGGCAAAAAAAGCACTGCACCTGTTCAACATTTTATTCTTCAATTCCATAAGCCTTTATCTTTCTGTACAGCGTACGCTCACTGATTCCCAGTTCATCGGCAGCAGCCTTACGCCGGTAATGGTTGCGCTGCAGAGCCTTGAGTATGTTGCGACGCTCCATATTGTTGATGTTCAGCGGCTCCTCATCCTTCACCTCCTCCGGAATCTGAATGTCCACATCCATGTTGCCCAATTTGCCATACGCAAGCGCAGAGGGCGAGTCCACCATGCCTTGCCTAGGCACAGACACACCCTGCGAGGGTGCCGGCAGACGTACAGTCATGGATGATGTCATAGCGTTCACTTTCTGCTTCAGGTCATTCACTTCCTGCGTAAGCACCTTCACCGCATTGGCAAGGAACTGTATTTCCTGCTCGTAACCATGCTGTGGGGCATGCGGATAGCCGCCAACGGGCACCATGGATGTGTCTTCGTCAGAGTTAGGCACGATGCCGTACTTGGCCAACATGTCCGAAGTAATAATGCGCTCCTGAGAGAGTATGCTGAGCTGTTCGGTGATGTTGCGCAACTGCCTCACATTGCCGGGCCACTTGTAACTTTGCATCACAGACTCCGCCTCGGGAGTGAGCCTAATAGGCTCCGGTATGTTGTACTTCTCGGCTGTATCAAGGGCGAACTTCTTAAATAGGAGCACCACATCAGTTTTCCGGTCTCTCAAGGGCGGCATCTGTATGTTGATGGTGCATAGCCGGTAATAAAGGTCTTCGCGGAACCTTCCCTCACGTATGGCATGGGGGATATTGACATTGGTGGCTGCCACAATGCGCGCATTGGTCTTACGCGGTGTATTGCTGCCCACACGTATGTATTCGCCCGTCTCAAGCACACGCAACAGACGAGCCTGCGTACTCATGGGCAGTTCGCCTACCTCATCCAGGAAGAGTGTTCCCCCGTCGGCCGCACCGAAATAACCGTCATGCTCCCCTATGGCGCTGGTGAAGGCTCCCTTCTCATGGCCAAAGAGTTCACTGTCGATGGTTCCCTCGGGAATTGAGCCACAATTGATGGCAATGTACTTTTTCCCTTTGCGCTGACTATTATCATGGATGATGCGCGGGATAACCTCCTTGCCCACGCCGCTCTCTCCCTGAATAAGTACAGAGAGATCCGTAGAGGCCACCTGCACGGCTGTGCGCAAAGCCTCGTCCAGTGCCTCGTCACGCCCAACGATTCCATAGCGGTTCTTAAGCGTTTGTAAATCGAATGTACGGTTCATGATACTTTGACTTTAGACTTGATGTGAGGGCACTGCCTGCGTGTTTCCTGTCTTCAGCAGACACATGCCGATGATTATCCATACTATTTCTCTGATTCTGACAATAAGACTTGTCAGCACGCCGTAGCCGCCATTAAAAAGGCAGAAATTGGCAAAGAGTGCCATGCCCGCCTCACGCACACCAACCTGCATGGGGATGAAGAAGACAATGTTGGCCAGCAGGCTGGTAAAGCCCTGCATCATCACACAGTCGGTCAAGGCCACATGGTCGGTAAGAACAAAAAGGATGAACTGCAGTTCGAGGCTGCCCAGCAAGCGTGCCAAAAACTCCAACAACAAGGTGCTGAAGAAAATGCGCGGACTTTGCCTATGCAGTGAGGTAATCTGCGCATCTATAGTCTGGAGCGTCTCCCGATGGTCATGCACCCATCCACCAAGTCTACGTCCCACAATCGGCAAACGACTCAGCCAACTCAGGCTACGCTCTGCCACACCATACCTGTACGCCACCACAAACACATAACATCCCACTGCCACAAAGAGCGAGCAGAAGGTCACAAGAACTGACGATGCCCATGTCAGACGGGAGAAATAGGCCGCCAAGAAAAGTACGATGCAGAAAGCCCAGAAACAGAAATGGCTGAATATATGCATCATGGAATTGAGCAAGACACAACTCACCGCCCGTTCCGTACCGAGATACGGTTTCAACTCCAAAATGCGGTACGGTTCCCCACCAAGCACGCCGGCAGGTGTCACATAATTGAGTGCATATCCTGTAACCGTGTACTTGAACAGCCTCCAGAACCCCATGCCCCGTGTCTGTCCCGACTGACCGCCAGCACGGATAATCTGGCTCCATGCCCAAGTGTTCATCATATAAATGACAAACCACAGAAACAGGCATGCGGGCAACCACACGCCGGCTCTGCGCACCACCCGGGTGGCCTCCACCCAGGTAAGGTCAAGGTTCCGGAGCATCAGCAGCACAGCCACTATGCCCAACGCAAGAAACATGTTCCTGTATAATGACTTCAAGAGCGTCTCCTCCCTGTGCTTCTTACTCTATGTTTCCACTCCGTCGCTCGTCCCTTCTTTCAAAGAAAAGTTTGGGCAGGGGCGAGATGTGTGCCTCATCGAAGCGCGTACGGTTGCGCAACACATCTACTGCGGAATAAAGAGCACGGTTGAGACTGATGGCATTGAAACTGGCCGCATCCTCACCCATAGGCTGGGTGTTATAAGCAGGATAAATCGTGAGATGGCCGTCAGAGTCCTCCACCAGGCACACAGCCCAAGCATGTGCGGCCTCACGGAAACACCTCTGAGCCGAAGTGTGGTCAAAAGCCAGAATAACGTCATAATGCCGCTGCTGCTCCTCCTCGAAAAATGTATCCGTAAGGAAAGGGCCATACAGGAAAGCACGCAGTTCCTCGGCTTTGGCCTCCCATTCCTCTTTCTGGCGGTCGGTGTCAGCCACCACAGCCATGCGTGGCTTGCTGTAGTCAAAATCGCGTGCAAGCAACTTTACCGTCCTCTCCAATTCCTCGGCAATGTGCTCCCTGCCAAGCAGGGTCATGCAGTCGGACTCCGAGAGATAAACCGCGGCATCGGCTCCGGCCGTGCACGCCCCCATGTCGGCATCACCAACGAACACTAAAGCATCTATCACACCATTCTGCAGGTCATCCTGCCACGGCTGCGAAACCTGTGGAGTTTCCTCAGAGCCGTTCCCGGTATCCACCACGCACACACAATCCTCACAGGCATCCTGCGCGCTGGACAGGAAGGTGAACCGTGTGTCCGAGTCGTGCCCTTCGCGCAAATGTTCCACCCGTTTCCTGTCGGTATAAAACACCGGCACAAACAGGTCGGTCATCTGTGACTCTTCCAGCGAAACTATGGTCATAAGGCAAGCAGAGTTATCACTTGTCCCCGGCACAATGCCTATCTTATATCTTTTCATTTTTGTTCTCTTTATGATTCATGCCATGTGCACGCCCTTGGCAAAGGCATGCACACGGCCACTATGTTCGTTCCTTATTTGTTTTTTGCCGCCTCCGGCTTTTTCCCTTCGGCAGAATTCGCACTCACGCTATCCTCTTCCACACCGGTATCAATCAGTGTAAATTGCTCTTCCGGAAGTTGAAGGGTGTAGAGCGAGGCTTCCAGCCGGCGCATCAAATCACGCTTTTTTTTCTCGGGCGCATAGACGAACCCTTCCACCACAATCACCCTGTTGGTCTCCGTATCTACACGGCTATGGCTCACAAAGGGGCCGCCCATACTGTCCCAGATGTTTTCCTGCTTGTCTTCTTTAATCAGCCACAGGCCACGCGTCTCCAAGGCATACTTCCCGTGCACGGCTATGGATTTCACGTCAGTGTACATCGTATCTGTCTGCATAAACATTCCCGGACGCTCGCCGGGCAGATTGGCACGCATCACAGAGTCGCGTTTATGCAGTACATACTGTTTGTTGAAGGTATTCGGTCCCTCATAAGGATAACTGTACATGCAAATGTTTGCCAGTCCCAAGCCGGTATTGCCGCTTGTCCAAAAGAACTGCTTGCCTTTCTTGTAACTTGTGATTTCCTTGGGGGCGTATAATTTGCAGGCAAATTCACTCCAAGCCAAATCATATACAACCTTGGAGTGACGTATGGTGAGGTCTTTTATCTGTCGGTTCATTTCCATGTGGGTCAAGAAATCCACCACATCCTGACGATGCTCCATGCAGAATTCCTTCAGACTCTCGGCGTTGGGCGTATTGAATGTAAGCACGATCTGTCCTATGGCGTACTTATCCCGTACAAAGCGCATACGAGTCTGGGTAAACTGTGTTTCATTCATGTTCACCATGATGATGTTGCGGAATATCTTCATCCCATCACTCAGATGCTTGGGCTCCACTTGGGATATGCGGAACGACCGCTCGTCCTGCGGAAGTCCCGGGACATTGGTATCCAATATGTTGAAAAGGGCACGTCCGGCCGGTGCTTCCCACATTTTGTTGTCAAGCACCACCAACACCTCATAAGGCCTACCGCTCGCCTTGGGCAGGATAGCCTCCTTGGTGCACCCACTCATCAGCATAGCGAAAACCACCAAGAGGGAAAACCAGCAAAGGGAAATTCTGTGTCTCATACTTTTCATTCCTTTTATACATATCTCAGAAAAATTCTCAAACTGACATCCCACATTCGTCCCGGCATGGCCGAAACCCAATTCAGGCTCCTCCGCCCTCCCTGTGTGCATGAAGCAGACCGCACGCCGCATAGATGTCCTGCCCGCGGCTCGCCCTGATGGTTGTGGTCACGCCATGCCGCGTGAGGTAATCCCGCAGCCATACCATGGTGTCTTCTCCCGCTCCCCGATAAGGTGTGTCGGGTATCTCATGGAAGCGTATCAAGTTCACGCGGCACTCCATGCCGCCCAGCAGGTGCACGAGCCGCCTGGCATGGGCAGGTGAGTCATTCAGCCCGCCAAACACAATGTACTCGAAACTGATCCTGCGCTGATGACTCCAGTCATGTTGCCGCAGCATTCCAAGCAAGTCCCTCATCGGACAAGCATTCTCGGCAGGCATCATGGCAAGGCGTTCTTCGGGAAAAGGATTGTGCAGGCTCACAGCCAAATGGCAAGCGCTCTCCGCAAGAAACCTCTCCACCTTGTGCCTCACTCCCACGGTGGACACCGTGATGCGCTTGGAACTCCATGCCCAGCCATAATCCTCCGTAAGCACCTGAGTAGCCCTGAGCACGCTGTCATAATTGTCCATCGGCTCGCCCTGTCCCATGAACACAACATTGGTCAGCAGGTCACGCTCCGGCAAAGAGTATATCTGGTTCAGGATATCAGCCACCTCCAGATTGCCTTGGAAACCCTGCCGGCCAGTCATGCAGAAGCGACATCCCATGCGGCATCCCACCTGGCAACTGACACACAACGTGCCACGGTCACCATCGGGAATGAACACCGACTCCACCATCTGCCCTTCGGCTGTGGGAAACAAGTACTTCACCGTGCCGTCCACACTGCGCTGGCAGTCAGCAGGCGGGCGGCAGCCAATGGCATAGTGCTCGGCCAAGGCGGCACGCATGCGCAGGGAAATATTCGTCATCTCCCCAATATCACGCACATGGCTCTTGTACATCCAATGCGCCATCTGCCCGGCGGTGAACGCCGGCATGCCAGTCTCTGTAGCCACAGAGCGCAACTCATCAAGGGTCATCCCCAGCAATGCCTTCTTTTCCATAATACTTGCAACATGCAAAGATACACTTTTCCTGGCAGAAAACATGACCCTCTGTCACAAAACCAAATACACCGCTCATCTTTTCATACATACATGCGCACGAAATCGTCAACTTTTCATACCTTTGTAGTATCTATGTTAAACTAATCTAGCAACACTTACAACACACATGAAGAAAAGTTTTCAGAAAATTGCCCTAGCGTTTGCCGCTGCAGCTATTACGTACTTGAGTACAAACGCACAGAGCATCAGTCCAAGCACCAAGTGGCACTGGGACAAGGGAACCATCGTGGTAGATACACCGGAACGGCCAGCAGGCCAACAGAACGTGCTAGGGCTGACAGCCCCCAAGATGAGCACCGTGAGAGTGGGATTCGTGGGACTCGGCATGCGCGGTCCCGGTGCAGTGGCACGCTTCTGCCACATTCCGGGAGTACAGATTGTGGCTCTTTGCGACTATGAGGAGCCACGTGCCGAGGCCTGCCAAAAGTATCTGCGCAACGCCGGACTGCCCCCAGCTGAGATATACAGCGGAGAGAAGGGCTATGAAGACCTGTGCAAGCGGGCCGACATCGACTTGGTGTATGTGGCCACCGATTGGGATCACCATTTCCCAGTGGCTGCCTGCGCACTGAAGAACGGCAAGCACACGGCCATAGAAGTACCCAGTGCCATGAACCTAGAACAATGCTGGGAACTCATCAACCTCTCAGAGCAGACGCGCAAGCACTGCATGATACTGGAGAACTGTTGCTATGACTGGTACGAAATGACCGCGCTCAATATGGCACAGCATGGTGTGTTTGGCGAAATCGTAAGCGCTGAAGGTGCGTACATCCACAACCTTCAACCCTTTTGGGATGCCTACTGGAAGAACCCCGACGGCAGCGATGCCGACAAGTTGGGATGGCGCATGAAATACAACAAGGAGAACCGTGGTGACGTGTACGCAACGCACGGACTCGGCCCCGTGGCACAGGCCATGGACATACACAGAGGAGACAGGTTCAAGACCTTGGTGGCTATGGACACCAAGAGTGTAGTGGGACGTGACTACGTGAAGAAACATACAGGCAAGGACTGTCCCGAATACCGCAACGGAGACCAGACCACAACCCTCATGCGCACAGAGAACGGAAAGATGGTGCAGATACAGCATAATGTGATGACATACCAGCCTTACAACCGGCTCTATAAGCTCATAGGCGTGAACGGATATGCCACAAAATACCCCGAGGAGCGCTTTGCCTTGGATGGTGGAGCCATCAAGGAAAGCGGTGTGCCACAGGTTGACAAACTGGACACACATGCCTTCATGAGCAAGGAGCAGCAGGATGCGCTGGTGACCAA
Organism: Prevotellaceae bacterium; assembly: GCA_019420585.1. Taxonomy (GTDB): domain Bacteria; phylum Bacteroidota; class Bacteroidia; order Bacteroidales; family Bacteroidaceae; genus Physcousia. The sequence continues at coordinate 62,992 of JAHZGX010000028.1, read as the reverse complement.
ATACGAGCACCCCATACTGAAAAAGTACGGAGCAATGGCCAAGGAGGTAGGTGGCCACGGAGGCATGGACTTCATCATGGATGCCCGCCTCGTATACTGCCTGCAGAACGGACTGCCTCTGGACATGGACGTATATGACCTGGCAGAGTGGTGCTGCCTAGCAGAACTGGGCACGCTGAGCATGGACAACAACTGTGCATCTGTGGCCTTCCCCGACTTCACTCGCGGTTACTGGAACGTGGAGAAAGGTTACCGCCACGCCTATGCTTCAGAGGAGGACGAGGCACACGCCGTTGCTGCGGCCAAGGCAAGCACCGAGGCACAGAAGGCAATGGCTGCCAAGAAGAAACTCTGGGAGAAGTATGACAAGGCACAAGCCAAGAAGGCACAAAAGACAGCAAAAAAATAAGCACCGGGCAAATGCCTTGCAAAAAGGACTTGCGCACCCTGGTGCGCAACAGAAAAGCGGCACACACACCTGCAGAACTCCACACCATGTCGGAGCAAGCGTGCAGGGGCGTGTGCCGCTCCCGCCTATGGCAGGAGGCCAGGCACATCCTGCTCTACCATCCACTGCCCGATGAGGTGGACGTGACCCCATTGCTCCACGAAGCCATGCGGCAGGGCAAGCGGGTGTACCTACCTGTGGTCACAGGCTCCTGCAGCGTAGAGGTACGTGCATGGCTGCCGGAAACAGTCATGCACACCGGTGCCTATGGCATACAGGAACCACAGGGAGAAGAAATCAGCAGGAAAGAATACACGGAGATAGATCTTGCCATCATACCGGGAATGGCTTTTGACAGCCGAGGACACAGATTGGGCAGAGGCAAGGGCTACTATGACCGCCTGCTCACACAGATGCCCGGGGCATACTTCATGGGGGTGTGCTTCCCCTTTCAGATACTTCAGGAGATTCCCTCCGAAGCACACGACATAAACATGCAAACCGTCATCTACGATGACCGGCACTGACGGAATGCCTCATGAAAAACACACAAGCGCACAATACAATACACGTCACTCACTTGTACCACGCGCCACTTGACCGATTTCTGAGTCAACAGCCTACCTGCAGCATATACTGCACAAGAAGCCTGCACCTGCAGCAGGACTCACAGCAAGGCTTTTATCTGCTCCAGTGCATCCACCGTGAAGTCGGCCCAAGGAAGCGGTTCTAGGCTTGCACCAGGCCGGCGGAAGTAGATGGTGCGCAAGCCGGCATCATGTGCGCCATGAATATCTGCCTCGGGATTGTCACCAATCATCACCGTATGTTCTGGCTCAGCTCCCGTGATGCAGAAGGCATAGTCAAAGAAGAGTTGATTGGGCTTGTTCACCCCGGCATCCTCACTCAAGATAATATGGTCAAAGTAATCAAAAAGACCGCTTGCACGCAATTTGCTGTACTGAACTTCATGAAAACCATTGCTGCAGATGCTCATGTGATAGCCTCGCTCTGTCAAATATTCCATCAGGTCGTGCGCTCCCTCCACCACACCGGGCTTCACCGAACAGAGCGAGAGGAAGCAGTCACTCACCTCCAGGCAGAATTCACGGGTGGGCACAAGCCCATGTCCCAGTGAAAGCGGACGGCGGAAGCGCTCCACCATAAGATAGTCACGAGTGATTTCTCCGTGGGCATACTGTTCCCACAGTTCAGCATTCGTCTGCCAGTAAGGCACCGTGAACGACTCCACATCAGGGAAATAGCGCCCGAGAGCAAAGTGGTCAAACAATTCGCTAAGGGCTATCACAGCATTGCCATGCGTATCATAAAGCGTGTCATCGAAGTCGATGAAGAGGTGGGTCACTCCGTCCATGGAAATATCAGTATGGCAGACGATGAGCAGCAGAGGCATGTCCCTACACACTCACGCGTGCGCGCGTATAATATATTAATGTGTAATGCAGAATTATATCTTGCCCAAGATGCGATCCATGACCCAGTTCACGCTGGTGGCACTCACGCTGTCGGCCGAGCAGGAACCCTGCTGCTGCAGATGGTGCACCACCTGCTCAATGAGCGGCATCTGCACGTGTGACGGATTGGGCACCACAATCTCCTGCCGCCCTTGGGCATTGTGGAGCACAATGGGGTCATAGGTATATACCGAAAAGCACAACTGTCCCCGGTCACCAATCAGTTCTATACGGTCCTGGCGTGCACTCTCATGACTCACGAAACACCATGAGCCACTGCCGGGCAGACCATCGTGGAACTGGAAGCAAGCACTCACGGAATCCTCCGTCTCATACAACCCGCCTCTGTTTGTGCGGTAACCCTTGGCCTGAACGATAGGACCGAAGATTTCCTGAAGCAGGTCAATCTGATGGGGAGCCAGGTCATAGAAATAACCTCCTCCTGCAATGTCGCGCTGCACACGCCACGGAAGACTGGTGCTATTATAATCCAAGTCACGGGGCGGCACGGCAAAACGTACCTGCACATTGATGACACTCCCTATGAATCCCTGCTGCACGAGTTCCTTGATTTTGAGAAAATAAGGAAGGTAACGGCGATAATAAGCCACGAAACAAGGTACACGAGTCTGCTCGCTCACCCTGTTGACCCGCTGACAGTCAAGATAACTGCTGGCCAAAGGCTTCTCCACATACACGGGTTTGCCCGCCTTCATGCTCATAATGGCATAAGTGGCATGTGAGGAAGGCGGCGTGGCTATGTACACAGCATTCACCTCGGGGTCATCAATCAACTGCTGTGCATCCGTGTACCAGCGTTCCACATCGTGTCTTTGGGCATAAGACTGAGCCTTCTCCTTACTGCGGCTCATGACGGCACGTATCCTAGATCCGGGTATCATGGCAAAGGCCGGGCCACTCTTCTTCTCGGTCACTTCTCCGCAACCTATGAAGCCCCACCTTATCTCACGCGTAAAACTGGTATGATTCTGCATAAGAGGCAATCTTTCTTGCATTGCAAAATTACCATAATTTGACAAGAGAGCCAAGCATGGCACGCACATTTTACCCACGAAAAAGAGTGGGGAAAGTGGAAAAGCAGTAACTTTGTTCCAAAGAAACAGATGTTCCAATGGAAACAAACACAGAAAGACCCTTCACCGTGTGCGAAGCACGGTCTTACGCAAGATGCATACAAGCGGGACTGACCGCCGCCGAAGAGCATGCTGGCACAGTGCTGGCGCACACTTGGCCCACATTGCTGCTGAGTCTGCTGCTGCCCTTCCCGGGGCTGTTCATCTATGCAGGACAACTGGACAGGCTGCTGCACGAATGGCAGCAACAGGGTGTCATGCCTCGCAGGAAGCCTCTGGAGGGACTAGCCGGTGACATGAGAAGCACATTCCGTGCTGCCCTGCGGCTGATACTTTCCGCTGTGGTAATCATAGCAGTGGTGGCCACCACTTGGGCTGCAGGACAGTCCCTGCCACACGGGAGATGGTGTGCACTGGTTATATTCATTGCCCTCACACTGGCACTGATGCCCACAACCATGGCACTGATGGACATAGCCTACTCCACCCAGCCGCTCTCCAACTGCATAGGAGGGGTGGCCATCGGCTACAAGCATTACGGCAGCCTGTTCCCCTTCCAGTTGCTTCTCTTCATGCTCGTCTTGCTGGTTGCACTGCCCGGGCAGGTTCCCATGGGTATCATGAGTGCGGCATGGGCACATGCTTACCAGGCTATGCAGAATGGAGACATAGTGGACACACCTCCTATATGGGTTCTGGCCACAATTGCTGCATACATCGCAAGCATGGCCTTCATGGTCATCGCCATGACTGTGGAGTCATTTTGCAGCATTCTCTTCTGGGGAAACATACAGACACGGGAGGCAGAGAAACAAAAAGCCTGACCAGTACACGAACTCCAAGAACCGCAAGGGGAAACACACAGGAAAAGGAAGAGGCATCCGCCCAAGCGTGTCTTCACGCAGGCGGATGCCTCTTCATGCATGCAATCCTCCGGCATCTCCCAAAAAGTCAGACGGACAGTCCCGGCTGCATCAGTTGAAGAAGTTCCAACTGAGACCGAAATGAAAAGTGCGCGGATTGATGGGATAATGGGGAGCCCAGAATGCATGCCCCGTCCCTTGATTGACATGATTCATGGCTACATACAGGCGACAATGCTTCAGGTGAAGGTTCACGTAGGCATTCACAATTGGGTAATTGCCAATCTTGACACGCTGGTTCTGAGCGTCCTGCACGGCAAACTGCCCCACGGCAGTAGAATAATCGGGGGCATAATAAGAGGTGAAGTAACGGAGGTCACCGCCCAACTGCACCCTCAAGACCTTGGCAATGCGGAAAAGCAAATAGAGATTGGTGTAAAGCGACACCTGTGGCAAGGGCAAGACATCCTTGTCGGAAGTCTTCTGATACGTGACCTCACTGTCCCAGTGCACAGGCCCGAACTTCAGGTCCTGCGCCAGCGTGGCACTGAACACCTGCACACTGCCGCCGTTCTGCCTCACGCACACGGCATGCGTATAGTCTCCGGGGATCAGGCTTCCTGCATGCGTACTGTCCTTCAGCGTGTTCTGCATAGCGAAGCAAGTATAATTGACAACATTTTCAAAGCCCACATTGAGACGTGTGCCGAACTTGCACAACCGCAGTGTTCCTTCCACCCTGGTGCGGAGTTCGTGGCTTAAGTCATTGTCCCACCATGCACTCTGGGAATGGTAATGGCGCAGATAGAAATCGGGAGTGCGGTGCTTCACATAGGCATGCACGTCCAGTGCCATGCTGTCTTTGCGTCCCATGGGGAAGCCCAGGTCGATGTTGCCGTCCACACTGAAGTCTCCGCTCCTCTGCCCCACCAGCCACACTTCGCCATTCACATTGTAATGCACGAACCTGCCCTGCGTCCTGGCCAGTTCGCCACCCACCGAAATGTCGTTCTCCACATACTTCCGGGTACCCACGGTATCACGCTCCGCCTGCCAATCCACCATGCGGTAAGAGCGCAACTCATGCGTGCCGAAGAGCGTGATGCCCATCTGCGCCCACTTGTTGAATCCCTCCCGCAAGGCCACACCAAAGGTGTTGCGAACAGCCAGGGAGCGCGTCTTGTCATACACGTCATTCCACTGGCCGAAATAATGATGAGTGTAATAATCATCGGGGGTGCTGTGGGCCACGTAATTGTGATTGAGATGGCGCACGTCGAACGTATGGATTATACTGGTTACGGGGACAAATTCCCGGGGAATCACCTGCTGGCTCTTCCAGCGTTCCATAAGTGTGTCCACCATGGCCAGGCGCGCCACGCTGTCCTGCCGGAGCACCTGCTGGAGGCTGTCAGGCAGGGAGGAAAGCAAGTCTCCGGCCGAAGGCGGAACGGGCTTGAGGGAGTCAGGTACCTCTATATCACGGTGGAATCCCAAGTTGTACTTGTGTGTCAGATAGAAGTTCTGCTCATGGTTACGGTTCCAAGTCTGGCTGAGCATCACGGGTATGTCCTTACTAGAGTACCTCTGTTGGAAACTCTGCGGATTCTTTATATAGTCATCATCCTCAATGCCGCCGTTTTCACCCATCTTCAGATTGTTGATGTTGACATAGGCATGTATGTTGTACCGTTCACCGCGGTGGTATCCATAAAACGTGCTTCCGAACATGCTGTTGGCCTGGCTGTTGTAATAGCCGCGCCCATACAGGTAGTCCAACTTGAATCCCAGCCCCGAGAGTTTGTTGACATTCGTGGCAAAATAGGCCCGCACTCTGTCCTCCCCGTTCTGGCTGTTGCCGCACTTGTGGTAAGCCAGGTTGGTAATGGGGCTCAGCGTATTGGTAAAGCGGAAATCCTGCAGCGCAGTACGGAAGAAACTGAAAGGCTGCAGGAAGAGAAAGTCATCGGTCACCTCACGCTCCATGAACAATCTGCTCAAACGTGGCGAACCCACATTGCCGAGGAAGTTGTAATGTCCTGTATAGCCCTCCGTATTGTTGAAATTCTGGAAATTGTGCACCACGGTATCATTGTTTTCCGCATCTGTCACCGTTCCCAACCTGCGGTCAATGCACCACTGGAACTGTCCAACGGGTATCGGTTTGGACTTCTTGTGCTTGGTGGTGTCGCGTCCCCAAGTAGTGCGCTCCTGCCGCTCCGTGTCACCATCCTGACTTTGGGATATGCTGCTACCTGCCCCCGCGGCATTGCGCAACGGCCTCTGTGACCACGCCATCTGCTGCATGAACAACAGACAGAGCATCAACACGATAAGGCGTCTTAATGTCATTATTGTCTGCATCAGCCTCCTTTACAAGAAAAAGCGGATAAAGAACTCACCCACTTTGAACAGCATGCCCACAGCAATGACAGCAAGGGCAGCCACATGATGGTTATCCGAAGCAAAATAAAGCACCAGCCCAATGGCTGCCAACAGCAGGAACAGCAGGTTCAATACCTGCCGTGCCCCCTGATGGTCGGTACACCTGCGACGTTTGCGTCGAATACGCTCCAGTTCTTTTTCTCTATTCTGTTCCCTTTCCTCCTGTGTCATATATACGATTGGTTTGGTTTGAACCGTGTCCGTCACTCGGTCACCACCACGCCGGAGCGTACCTCCACGGTTTTCTTTTCTTCAAACTTGTCAATAGCCTGGCTGAATATCTCGGCAGCCCTGTCCACTGTCTTGATGCGGAACTTGCCACTGCGCGGATAGAGTTTGTTGCCTGCCTTTGTGATAGCAGCCTTATCGGAAATCCACTCCTCTGCCTTGTAGTTCTCTCCTTTGGTCCCATCGGTCTGCTCGCCATAATAATAGGAGAGTTGAGAAAGTTCCATGTCCACACGGTTCCCTGTCACTTTCACGGACACCTGATAGCGGAAGCGAGTACGGTCGAGGTAGAGAGGCTTGTTCTTGAACACCATGTACTCCTCCACACGTGCCACCACCAGTCCGTCTTCCTGGCTATTGGAGATGACACGGGTACGCAGCCCCTCGATGGCCTTACCCACCAATTCCTGGGTCACGAAATCATTCATGCCGGAAAACACTTCCTCTTGGCTCTTGCCCTGCACACTGAATGACTTACGGAAAACAACCATTCCATTCTCTTCGGGAACAGCACCGGCCAAATACTTGGCATCGACATGTGACTTGGCTCCTGCCGTAATGGAAAGCAGGACGAACAACGCTAATAAGATCTTCTTCATATTGTCTGTTGATTTGGTTTACATTGTTTATATTATATAGGTACGGCAAATTCCAACCCGCGAATCACAGCAAGTGGTTGGACACGAACTTCTGCAATTCCTCCTTATAACCATCACTGATGGGCAGATGCTCCGACCCGATGGTGAGCACACCCTTGTTGATGCTGGTTACCTTGCTCATCTGCACCATGTAAGAGCGATGTATGCGCATGAACCTTGGATAAGGGAGTTTCTCCTCCATCAGTTTCATGCTCATGAGTGTCATCACCGGGCGGCTGTCCTCAAGGTATATCTTCAGGTAGTCCTTGAGTCCTTCCACGTAAAGTATCTTGTCAAAAGGTATCTGCACAAGCTTATAATCGCTCTTCACATAAAAGAACTGGTCAGGAGACGGACTGCCCGTCATGTCCTTATTGTCCTCATGCGCAACCACATTGGAGCGGGAGAACCAGGCAAGTGCCTTGTTTGCACTCTCCAAGAACTCACTGTAGTTGACAGGTTTTTTCAGGTAATCCAATGCATTGACACGGAATCCCTCCACTGCATATTCACTGAAGGCCGTGGTGAATATAATGCGTGTATGGCTGGGCAGCATGCGACTGAGTTGCACCCCATCCAAGTCTGGCATCTGTATGTCAAGGAAAGCCACGTCAACGGGAGCGGATATAAGATCATGCAAAGCAGATGAGGCACTGTCATACTGTCCCTTTAAAGTCAGGAAGGGGGTCTTCTGCACATAACTCTCAAGCAATGCTCTTGCAAGCGGCTCATCGTCCACGATAGCACAGGTAATCTTGTTCATCTTGTCTGTATTGTTAATATTGAATAGTATTCATTACGCACTGCATCCACCCCCTGTTCCCATGTGAAGCGGCCAGGGTAAAGCAGTTCCAGCCTCCTGCGTACCAACTGCAGTCCCACGCCATGCCCGCTCTTGTCATCCGGTGACTTGGGATGGTTGCTGTTGCGGATGTCGGCACAAATGGCACCGCTGTCCGTTGACCCTATGATGTGAATGCTGATGTACCCCTCGTTGACTCTGATGCCATGCTTGAAAGCATTCTCCACCAAGGATATATAGATAAAGGGAGGCACAGGGAGCATGCCGCATTCCTTCACATTGTCAACAAACTCCACCTGCACTCCCGAAGAAACACGCAGGCGCATGAGGTCAACATAGCGCCTTACAAAATCCACCTCACGCTCCAGGGTGGTGTAGGTGTCACGGTTCTGGTAAAGCATGTGACTGAGCAAACGACTGAGGTTCATGATGGCTTCCTGCGCCTTACTTTGATCAAGCATGACCAAAGCATAGATATTATTGAGCGTATTAAGCAGAAAATGAGGACTTATCTGATTCTTCAGGCTCTGCAGTTCAGCCTCGGTATGACGGTACTCCGCCTGCCTGCGAGCCATCTCAGCCTGATGAAACCTAAAACTCATGTGCAGCACCACAGCCAGTGCCACCAGCAAAAGATAAGTGAAGAAATCCCTAACAAGTACCAGCAAGGCTACCCATCCATGCGCGTCCTTGCCAGCAGGGTGACCGCCAAAAGGACGGCAGACAGGAGGTATGGCAGAACCATCGCACACAGAACGGTCACCAGGACGTGTGCACACCTCCATGCCATGATGCCTGCCCTGACTATCAGAAGTAATGACTTGCCCGCAGTGAGGACAACTATCCCCCACCCCAAGTTCACCATAGCGATAAACCATCAGGGAATCTTGCATACCTTCGTTTTCCCACGAAGTCAGTTCGGCACGCTCTATGCATTTCAACCACGAATAGTTCCATAAACCATTGGCCGCGTGTATGGCCATGACCAGCAGGACGTTCAGTATGACAAACCTGCGGATATCCCGGTTGGCAAGCATGCGCGGGACGAGCCACAGGTAATTGGCATAAAACACAATGGCCAAGAGGGCGGGACTGACGAGCAAAGGAGCCATATGGGAAACAAAAACCAAGAAGCCTTCTTCCCGCACGAACATCATCTGCGGGAAGAAGAAGACCACCATCCACACCATTATGTGGATCAAGACTTTCAATATACTGTGCAGGCTTTCATACCTAGCCATACCGTATGCTGGTTACTTTGTCTGTTTTTCCTGTTCTGCTTGTTTAATCACACTTGCCAGAACCATTCTGCCATCATCACTCATACCTGATGGCTTCAATGGGATCCATACGGGCAGCCTTGCGAGCAGGCACATATCCGAAAAAAACGCCTATGAAGGCACACACGCAGAAACTTACGCCCACGCTCCAGAAAGGTACATTGCTGGGGAGAGAGAAGAAATGAGAGGCCATCCAACTGCCTCCGTAACCCAGTGCCACGCCCAATATGGCTCCCGTGAGCGATATCATGATACTCTCTATCAAGAACTGACTCATAATATCTATGCCGCGTGCACCTACCGACATGCGCAGTCCTATCTCCTTGGTACGCTCCGTCACGCTCACCAGCATGATGTTCATGATGCCGATACCGGCCACAAGCAAGGAGAAGGCAGCGGCAACAACCAGTATGACGGTTATTGTATCCATGGTGCTGCCCATGGTCTCCATCATCTCCTGCTGCGAGCGTATGGTGAAGTCATCCTCCGCATCGTCCTTCAGTTTATGGTTGTGGCGCAGTATCCGGGTTACCTCTTCAATGGCCGCATCACTCAAATCCTCGCTCATGGCACTCATGTTGATTCGGTTGAAGTATGTCTGTGCAGCAATGCGCTTCATCACAGTGGTATAAGGTGCGATTATCACATTGTCCTGATCCATACCCCAGGAATTGTACCCTTTTGACTTGAGTACCCCCACAATGCGAAAGGGTATGCTTTTGAAACGAATGGTCTTGCCCACACAAGGTGCATTCTTGTCACCGAAAAGTTCCTCCACTATGGTACGTCCCACTACACACACCTTGGCACTCTTCCTCACGTCCTCGTCATTAAAGCAATCCCCTTCCTCAACAGACCAGAGTTTGATGTCAAGATACTCGGGAGACTCTCCATAGAGCGACGTATTGGTGTTTCTGGCTCCGTAGATGACTTGTCCACTGCTTGTTACCTCCGGGCTGACATGAGTCACCAAGGTGGCATCAGACAGAATACTTTGGTAATCGGCCATCTTGAGTGTCTGCATGGAACTGGGGTCGCGACGCACTCCACCACGCGTGTCAGCACCGGGGCGCAGGGTAAGCAGGTTAGTTCCCATCTTGCTCAACTCGGCTCTCACACTCTGCTTGGAGCCCTGGCCGATGGCCATCATGATGATTACGGCGGCCACTCCGATGATGATGCCCAGCATGCTTAGGAAGGAGCGGAACTTATTGCTCAATATTGCGTTGACAGCAACTTTGAGAAGATTCGTTATACTCATGTTCGTTTATGTCATTATATGTAATGTAAAGTTTCCGGAAAGAAAACCAGTCGAAAGGCATACAAATGCTCAGTCATCCACAGGCTTCGGCAATACAGCCAAAGCCTCGGCGGCATCCAGGATGTTGTCATTCACCTTGTCCTCACGTATTTTTCCGTCACGAAGCATGATATTGCGACTGCTGTACTGGGCTATCTCAGGGTTGTGGGTGACAAAGATAATGGTACGTCCCTCACGGTAAAGTTGCTGGAAAAGTACCAATATCTCGAAACTGGTGCGTGTGTCCAGATTTCCTGTGGCCTCATCGGCCAGGATAACGGCAGGATTGTTCACCAATGCACGGGCAATAGCCACGCGTTGCATCTGTCCGCCAGACATCTGGTTACTTTTGTGGTCAAGTCTGTCACCCAACCCCACAGACTGCAAAGCCGACACAGCAGCCTCACGTCTCTGCCTGGCATTGTAGCGCTTGTTGTACATCAAAGGCAACTCCACGTTCTCCACCGCTGTAGTCTTGGCCAACAGGTTATAGTTCTGAAAGATGAACCCTATCTTCCTGTTACGGAGCACGGCACGCTCTGAACGCTTCATGGTACGCACGGATATTCCATCAAGGATATACTCTCCGCTGGTCGGTGTGTCAAGGCAACCCAACTGGTTAAGCAGCGTGCTCTTGCCGGAACCAGAGGTTCCCATGATAGTCACGAACTCGCCCTCATAAATCTTGAAACTGACTCCACGAAGTGCCCTCACGGTCTCACTGCCCACGCGAAAATCCCTTTTCACGTTCTGCAGTTCTATCACCACCTTACGGCTACCCTGATCCATGTTACTTCTTGCTCTTGTTTGCATCTTTCTTTCCACGGGGTCTGGGCATGAACGGATTGCTGTTCTCCTCCTCTTCTTCCACTTCGAACTGCTCAGCCTGCACATCGGTCAACACTCTAGTACCGGCCTCCAGTCCTCCGCTCACCTGAGTAAGTGTGCCATTGGTCACACCCACCTCCACAGGAACAGCCTTGAGATTGGTTCCTTCCTTGACCCACACCTTGCTCTTTACGTCTGCATCGGTAATGGTCTCACCGCTGTTGAGCATGGCCTCATGAGGTGCAAAGCGAAGTGCCTTGCTGGGTACCGCAAGCACGTCCTTCACTTCCATTGTGTATATCACCACGTTGGCAGTCAGCCCAGGTTTCAGTTTCAAGTCATTATTGGGCGCGCTGATAACAACTTCATAAGTGACCACATTGCTCTCCGTGGTGGCTTCCTGGCGCACCTGCGTCACTTCTCCCTCAAACATATCATCGGGAAAGGCATCCACCGTGAAGGTCACCCTCTGCCCTTCCTTCACATCGCCTATGTCTGCTTCGTCCACATCGGCAATCACCCTCATGTCAGTCAGGTCACGCGCAATCTTGAAAAGTGTGGGGGTGCTGTAACTTGAAGCCACAGTCTGTCCTTCCTCCACTTCCTTGCTCAGCACCACCCCGTCAATGGGGCTCGTGATTGTGGCATAACCCAGATTGGTCTGCGCCTTCTTCACATTCTCACGTTGCTGCTGAGTCTGCTGCTGTGCCTGCACGTACGAAAGGCGCGCCTGCTCATAATCATTGGCACTGATGAGTCCCTTGTCATAAAGAGCCTTATAACGCTCATGGTTGGTCTTCTGGTAGTCAAGATTACTCTGCGCACTCTTCAGACTGGCTTGTGCACTGTTAAGTTCGCTCATCAAGTTGGTCCTGTCCAACTCCGCAATCACCTCTCCCGCCTTTACCACACTGTTATAATCCACATAAAGTTTGCTGATGATACCGCTTACCTGCGTACCTACATCCACACTGGTTACCGGCTCAATGGTGCCTGTTGCCGTCACACTGGTCACGATGTCCTGTTTGGCCACCTCGGCTTCCACGTAGGTGAAGCCCACTTTCTTGGAGCACCCAGCCAACAATGCTGCCCCCACGAGCAACATTGCTGCCTGGGCTACGCTCTTCGTTATCATCTTCATATCTTGCATATATTCATTATCTTAAAGGGTTATCTTCTCTCCTGTATAGAACTTAAGCAACTGCACATTGAGCAATGTGGTATACTTGCTCTGCAACAAGTCCTGCTCTGCACTTATCACATTATCCCTGCCCTGCAACACTTCCACGGTGCTCTTCAAGCCATTCCGAAATTGCTCGTTGAGCAACTCATAACTGGCTTCCTGGCTCTTCACTCGGTCTTTAGCCGCCAGAAAATTCTGCTGGTTGCTGTTGGCATTTATCCAATACTGCTCAATGGTGCTGCTCAAAGTGTTCTTCTTGTCCTGCAAATCCAGTTTGCTGCTGGCCTGCTCCAGGCGTGCCGATTTCACATTAGAACGGTTACGCCTGTTGTCAAACACGGGCACACTCACCGTGACGCCTGCACTGATGTTGAGATTGTCCTTCATCTGCTTGCCCGCATCATTCTTGCTGGCACTGTAATGACTGTCTCCCATGCTGGCCGAGACACCAATCGTGGGATAGAATCCCCTCTTGGCAATGTCAAGTTGCATGTCCGCCGCATCAATGGCCAACTGCGCACTACGTATCTCGGGACGGCTTTCCAGTGCCTTGGCATAGGCCTCCTGAGCACTGGGGATTAGGGCGAGTACCTGCTCGTCGGTGGGTATCTGCCCGTTCACATCAAATTCCGTGGTCAGATTAAGTTCCAGAAGAGCCTTGAGTTGGCGTTTATAATTAAGCAACTGAGTCTGGCTGTTGGTGACGTCATAGCGCGCGCTGCTCAACTGAGCCTCTAATTGCACCACGTCGGCCTTGGCCAACTGTCCCTGGTTCATCATCTCCACACCCTTGTCGTACTGGCTTTGGGCTGTCTTCAGAAGTTTCTCATTAACCAGGATGGCCTCCTTGGTGTACATAATCTGCACATACAATTGGGCAATCTGCTCTTGTATGGTGAGTTCGCTCTGCTCCGTGGTCAATTTTGCAATCTCATTCTGAAGTTTTTGCTGCTTCACATTCTTTTGGTTCACACCACCGTTCCACACGGTCCAATTGGCATTCAGTCCGTAACTGCCTTGGTATGTAACCTTATTCTTGGTGTTCGTCACCTGTCCGTTCTGAACAATATTCGTCCCTTCCTCAAAAGGTCGGTAACCCATGCTATGACTGGTATTGAAACTGAGGCTGGGGAAAAGCGAGCCACGTTCTCGCCACAGGGTCACCTCCCCTTCCTGCTCACTGATGCGGTTCTTCTGAATCTGAATGTTATTCTTCAGCGCATAGTCAATACATTGCTCCAGGCTCCACACCGTCTGTGCCTTGGTTGACAATCCACAACAGAGCACAAACGCGCAGGTTGCCCAAATAGGTCTCTTTGTATACATCCTTATTTATATGATTCTTCTTGCGTATTCACAGCCACGCGAATCCCGTTGGCTTAACCATTGCAAATTTATTCCCTTTTGCTGACACCTGCAAAAAGGGTTTCATGTTTTTAAGCAAATTTATGGTTAATTTTCGATGTTCTATTCACTTCTGCCTATCTTTATTCCCCACGCCTCACCATTGGCACTTGCATGCTCCGCACTGCCCCTTCACAACGAGCACACTTCACATAAAGAAAGATACACGCCACCTCACAAACGAAGTCAATTGTTCATCGTCAAGACGTTCTTCTTCTTCGCGAATTCATTTACGGGAAACCTGACATTCGAAGACAAGATCAGAAAAAACATTTAACAGCACAATTGTACAGCACATGACAGCATCTCACGTTAGTTATATGAAAACGGCTGGCCATAGGTTGCCCCCCTAAGCCAGTCGTGATTGAATTTGCGAGTTGTAATTGTTCTTGTCTGTCAGAATAAACTCTTTATGAATCTCTTGATTTTGGTAAAATTTGTAACAATTGGTGTTTGTTGACCTTCAGGTAATGTTGCACATAATGCTATCGTAATATTATCCAGACCACCTGCAGCCACAGCTAATTTTAACAAGTTATCCTTACAAACAGATAAATTATCAAAATTGTTAAGCAATATTTTCTCAATTGACTTATCATCACAATAACCACACAATCCATCAGAGCATGACAGCAACAAATCTCCATCCTTTAATTGATAAGTAATAATGTCAGGCTCAGTGGCAGCATCAACATCGCCAAGGCATTTGGTGACAATATTACTATCAGGATGATCAAATGCTTGCTTGGGGGATATTTCGCCTTTATCAACAAGTTCTTGGACGTAAGAGTGATCCTTAGTTAGTGGTCGTAATCCATTGACCTGATTATAGCAGTAGCATCTACTATCACCACACCATGCAATGTAGGCTTTATCTTCAACTACCCACGTGATAACGATTGTTGTTCCTAACCCAATTGAACCAGGATCGGTTTCAACGTGCTCCATTATTGCTTTATTGGATAGGGTAATTGCTTCTAAAAGCAGACCATGAGTCGTCTTTTCGGATAATTCGCTCTCGCCAAGTCTGTTCCGCGAGAAATAGTTTTTCACAGTGTCTATTGCTATAGATGAAGCTATTTCACCTGCGTTTGCGCCTCCCATACCATCTGCTACGACCAGCATTGCACCATACTTACCCAATGTAAGATAGTCTTTGCTCTCCGTTTCTCCCCAATTTTGTTTTTCCAGATTAGGACAAACAAGAACGGCATCCTCGTTATTAGTCCTTTCTAGTCCAACATCTGTAATAGTTGAAATTCTTATTTTCATACTTATTATACTTTATATTTCGAGTCGAGGTGTTGAAGGAGTAGGAGTGTGTTGGTGCACTTTAGCCTTCTTCTTGATAACAACTTTCTCCTGTTCTGCCGGCTTTGTCTTCGTCTTCGCCACAGGCTTATGATATTCTACCTCGAATGGGAATGACGCAGGAGGACAACCTTGTTCAAGAATTTGAACTACAATATTGTTTATTCCTTCATTCAAACCATCCACTTTGTACTTGTAGCGTGTTTCAGACATCTTATCTTCTCTTTGGACAGATAGGGTGTCTGCCTGTACTGACACATCGAATTTGACAATAGAACCATCCAATTGAGCATTTTTGATATTAAACACAAATGTCAGCGTTCCGTGCTCTACGTGCCTCTGAGATTCATCCTCCTCTACCTCGAACTTCTTGTAGAACCATGCATTAATCTTATGATTGATTACAGGAGACTTTAGTCCGTTATATACAACCTGTATAGGATATGAAATTTCCTCAATTTCATCCGGCAAATTATTAGGGATATTCAAAACACAGTTATACTCTACGAAATTTCCACTCTCTGTGTTTTTCTTTTCTCTTGATGTTTTGTCTAATTCTATACCGCATGATGGATCAATTTCCAAATAGGTCTTGTCTGAGAGTATGTAGGTAGGCATATCAACTCGAACTACAGTTTCAAACTTTTGGTGCAGGAATGCAACATCATTACCCTTATTTATCTTCAGAGAGAACTTTGCATCCTTATCAATGGCAAGCATACCAAATTTGCCTTTAAGTTGAACAAATGCCTTATTTCCAAAGCATGTAGATAATTTATCGAATTGAGCAGGTAACATTTCCTCACTATCCCAATATATGCCATATAAATTACCCTTGGTGTCCATTCTAAGAGGACTAGTAAACTCTTTCTTTTCTTCCTTTTTTACAGAATACCTTTTTACCTCACCATTGGTGGTGACAGAAATTGGTTTCAGCATATTATCAAACTCAAATGAAATTTCACCGTTCTTGCCACATTTAGCAGTAAGAACAGAGGTATTCTCATCAACTTTAGAATAGCACTGATTTAAATCACCATCCAGTTTAGCCTGATTCTTGAGATTTGTTTCATTTTCAGATGCAAATACAGGCGATAAAGAACCATCAGTTCCATTGAACTTGTATAATTTGTACTTAATAACTACTATGGCAAAATTTTCATCGTTTACTGATGAGATAAACTCAATATCGTCAGTTCCAAAATTCTTTCCATTAAATGAGAACCGAACCATCTCCTCACTCTTATTGACCAACAAAAAATAAGGTTCTTTTTGCTTTTCCATATTTAAGAATGTCTGGCACGATGCATAACCATTAAAAAAAGGATATGCTTTAGTATATTTACCTCCATTTATGGAACCATCAATACCAGCAAATCTATAATACATTCCTTCCTGTACAAGCAACTTGCCACACGAATAATATGGATAATCATGAGCGACATTACAATTCGCAATCTTTATAGATTCACCATTGCTTTTGAATACACAGGCAATATTTGCTGTCCCAGGTACTGTAGAGACAGAAAGATTCTCTCTAAATTCAAACAATTCATTAGTGGTTGTTGCGAGTCTTTTTCCTTCATAAGACCACAAGGTTTTGGTATTTGCAGAATCTGTAAGAATAGCATCAATACCTGTAGCCATATGTATGTCGTCATACAGAGGTTCAATCAACCACTTTGCAATTTGAGCGTTGGCAAGCGATGCCAAACAAACACAAACAATAGTTAAAAGAGTACGTTTCATTATATTATATTTTTTATTCATTATTTTCGAATGAGGATAATCCTCGTTTGATCTTTGCCAATAAAGCGGTATCATTAGCCATGGTTGCCCATTCCCAAGAACGCTCTAAGAAAAATTTTCCCTTTTCGTGATTAGGTTTAAAAATCTTATTGGGCATCACATAATAACAAGCCAGTCGATAGGCCGTCTGAGCGTTAATTTCAGAATAAGTAGAGTCATTCAAATCATATATTCGGTTGAACAGCGCTATTGCTTTATCATTATACTTATCAAGTTTAGGCATATATTGCTCTGCACCGCTTTCAAAGATTTCAACTCCCAACAATTCCTTTCTCTTCAAAGAGATTGGATCATTGTACCATCCATAAGTAAAAGCCATTTGATACAAAGCTGGTATGTAGTTTCTGTTGCACAAACTATCCATTTGTTTTACACCAAAATTCAAAGTATCAATGTCTTCGCTGTTCATCCTTTGAAGAGCGAAGTTGAAGACTTCTTCATCGCTTATCGTTCTTGCAACTGTTGGGGATGGCTTTATGAATACATAGATTATTGCGGCTAGAACAACGACTAAGAGAACCACTCCTACTCCATATAGCAACTTTTTTGATTTTATTGGATATTGCTTTGCCAATGCAGCCTCTTTTATCTCTGCTGCAGATGGTCTATTCCCAGGTTCTGGGGATAGACAAGCGTGTATTAGACATTGTATATCTGAAGGTACATTAGGAATTGAGGGCATCGGCATATTTTTTGCCACCTGATTACTTCCTCCTTCTTCCCCAAATGGAACTTTGCCGGTTAAGATTTCGCATAGAGTGGCGCCAAATGCCCAAATGTCACTTTGTGCAATGGGCTCAGCACCTTCTTGAAAGCGTTCTGGAGCCATATAAGCCAATGTGCCACTATTCTCCTCATCAAAATAGGACCCATGAGTTCCACTTCGTTTAGAACTAATTCCAAAATCCGTGATAGCAAAATTCTTACTGTTATCGATAAGAACATTGGCTGGTTTAATATCCTGATGGATAATCGGCGGTTCGTTAGTATGGAGTCGGTTTAATCCCGAAGCGACATCTAATATATATTTCCAAATGGCCTCACTTGTTTGTTTTTTTCCTATGAGTTGTTCTGATGAACCGTATTTGCAATATGGAAGAACAAGATATGGAATTTCTTCAAAGATTGAAAAACTCGTTGGTTGCAGAAGGTTCGCATGTCTGCATTCATATACGATTTTGTATTCATCACGAAATCTCTGTTCACCTTCTACGTCAAGCGCATTTTTAGGGCGATAGATTTTGATTGCGACAAGCATTCCTGAGTTCTCACTATTGCTTGTTCCACTTTCTTCTTCGGAATCTAATTGAGAGTCTATGGTATTTGTGTCAATGGCAAGCCATATATCCGCAGTACCACCATCGGTACTAAGCGTACGTATGAGTTTGTAATGACCATCGAACAACTCATTTGTTTTAGAGAATTCCTCGATATTTATCATATAGGATATAATTTAACTTATTTCAAAACTTTCTTCAATTTAGGAAGAAAAACTTTTGGATTAGTGAAGAACATGCTCTGAGCACCACTTCGCGTAGCCGATTTAGTTCCGTACCCAGAACCACCATAACTATAAGACAAGTCTACAAAAGAAATTAATCCGTTAACAAGGTCAACAGTGATTCCCATTGTAGAATTGGACAACTCCTCTGAATCTATGAATGCTAACTGCTCTGCATTAGTGCCTTTTTCGAATACATAATATTTAGCAGTCAGATAATCCTTGATTTCTTCATAGTTAGGATTAGTATTCAAATAAAGACTAATCGAATATGCGCGTGTTGTTGGCTCGTCAAGGCTGAAAATTACATATTTATAGTCTTTTGCATTAACATCTTCGCCAGTATACCACAAATCTATTGATGTGACATAGAAAGCGTTGTTGCCCATTTTATTTACAATAGTTGATTTGTCTTTGCCTAATAAAGAAGAATATTCTCCATTCTTAGACTCATAATTTGAAATGATTCCTGCTTTCGAATCAACTTTCTCGAATGACAGCAATCCATTAGTTGTGTCCCACGTAATTCCTACAGTTGCTTCTTCCAATGTTTCATTATTCGTAAATGCTTTGAGATCACCGGTTGACCCCTTTTCGTTATCATGGTATTTATGAGACAAATACTCTGTCATTTCTTCGGCCGTAAACCACACATCTTTTCTAGCGAGTAAAGAGACAGTCTTCGCAAGACCACTCGTTGAATCGAAAAGGAATGAGATTTGATCCCAGTGACTATCTAGTATTTCTCCCTGCTTGTCAGCTTTAGACCCCTTTCGGTAATCGTATTTGATGGTGTTACCACTGGTAGTATAAAGAGTTCCAAAAGTATTTGTAACCCCCTGCTTGTTGACACCAACAAAGTCTTCATAATTAAATTCAACGAATTTCTTTACAAAAACCTCTATAACGGCAGTTCCTTCATCTGTAATGATGTCAACATACGTTTTACCTCCCATCTTTGCTGTAAGTTTTCCTGTTTTAGAGTCAACTTCTACAATCTTAGAATTATGGGATTTAAAACCTGTAATAATCGTTTCTTCTCCAACAATGCTTTTATAATCAGGTTGTTTGGTATCATCACCATCCAACTCAACAGAATCGATCTGTCTTGCATAAGTAAACGTACCTGTAGTTTCACCATTTGTGAGGTAGAATTTTGCCGTGAAACTGAATTTATTTATGGCAGTCATTGCCATTATTACAATCATCTGTGTTCCTCCTGTAGGGAGAACCTTTAGCGTAATTCTTTTTGTTGAAGCATCAATAGTGTAGTCACCAGAAGCATTTTCATTATATATTCCTCTTGCAACATCAATGTTTGAATAGTATATCTTTCCATTCTCCAGGAAGTTCATCTCCTCCCAATAGTTTGCATCCCATATCCATTTGCCAATAATTGCCTTTGACAAATTTAATGTTGGATTATTTATAGTTCCAACATTCTTTTTCCCTATTGGTGAGATTTCATCTTCATCACCATCATTGATTTTGCCGACCATCACCTTAATAACTGCAGTTCCTGATTCTGTTATAATATCTAC
The DNA here is from genome assembly GCA_019420585.1 of Prevotellaceae bacterium. Taxonomy (GTDB): domain Bacteria; phylum Bacteroidota; class Bacteroidia; order Bacteroidales; family Bacteroidaceae; genus Physcousia. The sequence goes on along the minus strand of JAHZGX010000028.1, from coordinate 42,842 downwards.
ATAGGTTCTACCATTGTTTGCCATTGCAGTGATTTCGCCAGTTGCTTCGTCTATAACAGCGATTCCTTCATCATGAGATTTATAGCCTATAATCTTTGAGTCCACAAGTTCCTTATATTCTGGTTGGAACGATTCACCAAAGTTAAGATGAATACGCCTTACAACTTTATTAAATGTAAAATCCACAGTAGTTTCATTGAGACGGCCAGTAAACTGATAACCATTAATTTTGGAAACAGTCATATCTAGATATGTTGAACCATTTGATGCAGATATAACCATTCCTTTAACACCATAACCACCTTTGTTGATATTTTTAAGTCTCTCTGTCCAATTATACTTGTTATCAGAGTAACAGAAGAACGAGCCCTCAGCGACAAATTTCATAGATTGCCACACGTTTTCTTCTAGATTGTCATAGACCCATTCACCTACAATTTCTTCAGAGATGTCAGTTTCTGAGATAATATCGGTGGTTGAATCTTCTTTACAGCAACTGAACAGAACAGTGCACAAGATAAAAAGTAGTAAATTTATTTTCGCGTTCATTTTAATTGTATTTTCTAAGGTTATATTTTTAATATCTGAAAGTATATGCTAACTTAACGCCAAGATAACTGTTACGTTGTTTATATCCTGACATCACTGTACCAGAAGTTTGGTCAAAGATAGTCAGTCGATCGCTCTCCCAAAACTTTTTGTTTGCCATGTTTGTCAGCATAAGATTGTATTCCACACCCAAACTTATACCAGCATATTCAAAAGCAGCACCAAAACGCAAACCGAAATTGAATCTGTTCAGTGGTGAATCCACTAAATCATACGACTTTGTAATATCTGCATTATTACCCATAGTGTATGTTTCCGTATGTTCATAGTGCTTTCCATACATATCCAATTCTCCACTACCAGCGTAGTGAGATGAATATGTGGAATTATTGAACAATTGATTTGTAAATTCAAGATTAGTATACTTGTATGCTCGCAATGTCTCAGTATCTGTATTACCTCCTAACTTCATTTTAGAAGACAAACCATAGTAGATTACTGGTCCGATGTTGAATTGGACATGACTTATTCGGGTTATCGCAATTCTATATGAGCCCAATATCGGTATTTCCAATTGGTTCATTGTATATTCTTCCTTATACTTGTTTTCGGTTTTACCGCCAAGATAGTATTGAATAGTTTGCAAGATTCGTCTGTCAACATCTTTATTGAAATAGTTCGAGTACGAATAATGTGTAAATTCCAAGCCTGCCTTTAAGTAAAAGTTCTTATATAAACGAATATCAGCATACGCTCCGACATTAAAACCACTAGATGTTGAGTATGAAGCATTTTCTGCTTTATCACCTAATGCATAGTTTATAACACTACCAGTATAGTTTCCTCCTGAAGAGGCCGAGATGAATGGGTTAACATAACCGACACTAACTCCAAAAGAAATCGCCCTTCCGCCAATACCGAAATTGGGAATCATTGCAACAAAAGGCTTTGCCTCCTGACTTACGTTAACACCAAGAGTCTGTTTGCCGGTTGTGACATTCACACTTGCCTCTCGATCTACGTTAATAGGATCATTGGGGGTACAATGAACTCTAAGAAGGTTGTCTGCTACTTTTGTGACTTGACACCAATGTGGAAAATCCCCAAATCTCCAATCTTCTGCATCTGTATAGATGTTAATATACTCATCACCGCCATCGGGTCCAAAATGAAGATCATTCTTGGAAAAAGCAAGACGATCAAGTCCTGCACCTTGATAAATATTGATTATTACCAACTTTGAAGCACCTTCAATCTTAATGTCGGCTTTTCTTTCAATATTATTCTCGTTAGCAAGCGCAGTAAGTGTGATTTTTCCTTCTTCCTTGCTTGAAACCACCCATCCTGGTACATCCTTAACCCTCCAATCAGTATTTGAATGGATTTCCACCGTGTTAGTTTCACCATTGTATGGGAAGGTTACGTTCTCTACAGAAGGTATAAGGATTTCAGGTGCCTTTTCATTTTTAACAGTTACGTTCTTTGTCTTTCCTCCCATTGAGATAGAAACAATACAAGATCTTTCTGTGTTACTTTCATTGGCATCACTAACAATATATATCTTGCCTTTCTCCTTCTTTATTTTACACCAACCGTTTTCACCGTCTATCAAGTCGGCTTTCCAACTACCATTGCCATCAACCGTAATAACATCTTGACCACCTTGATAAGGAATAACGACTTCGTTATCAGAAATGGAGAATGGCTTTACTGGGTCCGGCTTACGAAGTATACGGCCAATCCATTCTATGCGTTCCTTGCTATCCAAGTAATACAACTTGTCACCGCAATTCACAACTTGTTGATACTTCGTTTTTGCTTTTTCTAACTTTCCCTGTTTTTCAAAAGATTTTGCTTCCTTATACAAGTCTCTACAGCTCTGTGCATTTACGAGTTGTGCCCCCCATAGGCTAAAGAAAGCGAGAGTAAATAAAAATTTTAATCTCATAAATTAAATATTTTTTGTTTTAATTCCTCTGATATTTTATTTCTCTTTTCTTGATATATCTCAACTTGAATTGGTGCGTCATCTTCTTTCACAAGATTTAGGGTATCAATAGTTCCCTTATAAACTTCAAGTAGAGGAAAGAGATTATCTATTTGCTTTATTTTAACAGAAGCACTGTCTCGTTTGAGTGTATTCTTGGTATCACATTCCAACGCTGAACTAAAGTTCTTTTGGGCTTCAGCAAGTCTCTCAGAAGTGCGTTTGTAATTAAGATAACTTTCGGTTCTTGCTTCCTGCTTTTGGACGAGTATGATAGAATCACCACTATTATAATACAGAAGAAAGGGTTCTGTGGGCGTAACAAATGGTTTGGATAGTGCCCATATAAGAGTACCAACCGAACATAATACAACAACAACGAGAAGCGAAATAAGGCTTTTTATCGGTCTCTTTCCTTTATTTCTTGCTTGCTCAACTATTTGATGAGCGGAAGGACGTTTTGTTGGGTCTGCATTAAGACAGGAATATACTAATGTCCTTATTGCCTTTGGCACATCATGGTTTAACGAAGGAACTTGCTTTTGTTTTTTCTGGGCATTACCGCCATCACTGCCAAAGGGCACGTCACCATTTATTAACTCATAAATAGTCGCGCCTAATGCCCAAATATCACTTGATGCATCTGCAACATATTCATCTTCGAATCTTTCTGGGGGCATGTAAATTGTTGTTCCACAACTCCCATTATCCAAATATTGATCATCCCTGATTCCAGACTTGATACTAATTCCAAAGTCCGTAATGCAATAATTACCATTTGCATCTACAAGGATATTTCCAGGCTTGATGTCTTGATGGATAATTTGAGGGGTACATGCGTGCAAATACTCTAATCCGGATGCTGTGTCAAATATAAATTTCCATATATCGTCTGGGGCTGATAGTTTGCCAACCAATATCTCGGCAGAACCATTTTTGCAGAATGGCATAACAAGATATGGCATTCCGTCACATATAGAGTAATCTGTTGTAGGAATTAAATTGGCATGGTGGCAATTAAATATTATCTTAAATTCCTGCTTAAAAGATTGTTCTCCTTCAACATCAAGAGCATTTTTCGGACGGTAGATCTTTATTGCTACTAAAACTCCAGTCCCTTCAACTCTTATTACATCATCGTTTTCTTCGGAAAAAGTGGTGTCAACAGATTCGTAATTCTCCGCCAACCACACATCAGCGGTGCCACCCTCTTCGCTCAATAATTTTATTAAGCGATAGTGACCGTCAAACAGTTCTTTTCCTTCTATGTATTTTTTCAAATCCATTATTTCAACATAAGTCTTTCACCTTCTTGCAATCTTGAAAATAGGTCTTTGTTATTCATTTTTGCAAGACTTGACATTGTGATACCAAATTGTTGAGAAATAGCATATAGTGTATCATCATCATCCTTGACCCTATAAAAGTCTTGAATGCCAGTATATTTTTTCTTTTTCTCTTTCAAATATACAATATCTCCTTCGTTCAAACTTGATTCATCCGTAATCTCATTAAACTCCAGTATCTTATATTGTGGTATATCGTATTTCTGAGATATAGATGCAAGGCTCTCGCCCGGATAAAGAATTGTACATCTTACATTGTTTATTTCGACAACAAACCTTTTTATAATTTCCTTAACCTCTTTCTCTTCTTCACTTTCTTCTGACTCATCCATTTGACAGTCTAAGTCAACCGGAATCTCAGAAGTTATTACTTTAGTAATAGTCACGGTTTTACCAGGTCGTAGCTTTACACCACCGTTAATGGCATATAGACGATAAGCATCTACCAAGCCTATCAATGCTTTTGCATAATTTCCAGAAGTTGCATAACCAGTTTTTTGCAGTCCAATTGCCCATGCTCTGTAATCATAAACGCTTTTTGTAAAGAGACTGTTATAACGACTGTTGTTTTTGAGAAAAAGCGAATGATCTCTATACGATTCCATTGCAGAAGAATAACTTCTAAAACGGCTTTTCTGCTTTTCGTCATCCCATGCAAGATAAACAGGTCCTGTCCATCCTCCAAAAGCTTTTACTCCGAAATGATTATTGGCATTTCGTGTGAGCATACTTTTTCCTGCACCCGATTCAAGTATGCCTTGTGCAAGGGTAATAGAAGCTGGCACTCCATAACGACTTTCCTGCTCTAACGCCAGATCTCTGTACTTTTCGATATAGGCCTGGACATCGGCAGAAGATTGGGCGAATAATACGACTGGAGAATAAAGGAAAACTATGATAAAATATAATAGTCTTGTGTTCCTAAAGTTTATTACTTTCATGAAATTTTCTAATATCTTTATCTGTCCAATTTTCTGGGTATCTTACACAAATGACACGATTAACTTTCCATTCGTAGTATTTTTCGACCAAATCACCGAGAAATAGTTCCCAGTAAAAATCAACAGCGGTTTGCCCTATGTGCCATCTTTTTTCTATCCATGAACCAATTTCCCAACCTGTTAGGAATGCCCCTGCAACCTGTATTCCTACAACGACAACTCCTGAGGTCGCAGCAGCAGCTACACCTACGGCAGCTTTCCTTCCCACAATTTTTGCTACATATTTCCACTTAACGATGGCTTTTCCGTAATTTGAAACCGCCTGTCCAATCGGAACCTTCACAGTTTCCACGCTTTTCAAAGTCGTGTCTATTGCAAAGTTGGAGACACTTAATGCATACTTACTGAAATCACAAAAACGCAATTCTCCACGAAAAACTTTATGTAGATTATCTATTGTTTCAAAAGCAAACCCAGCAACCCCCAAATTCTTAAATAAACCGGCATCAGCAACCTTCAATGCTGATTTTGAAATATTGAATGCTCTAAACTGTCGAAAATTTGAATTGTGATTAATACGAAACCACTTCCCTTTTCTCGAATATTGTGGCAATAACAGATCACGGATAATCTGATTAGTATTTACATGCAAGGTAAGATTGTTCGATTTTTCATAAAAAACAATGAAACCTTTAACGAAGAAAAAAGTTAGACCATTCAATGGAGGTGACACAGTATTCCATCCATCCAATAGCGAATCAATGAAATTCGTACCAGTTCTTACTGCTTTGTTAATTTTTGTGTCGGGTTTTGGAGTGCTTCCATACAGTATTGAATCGTTAATCATTCCAAGAGAAAGCAACTTCTGGAGAGCCTTGTAAGTGCAGTCTCCAACAATACCATTTTCCGTTATGAAGAGAAAATTCTGGAAACACTTTACCGCATTTTCTGTAGCCTCTCCGAACAGACCATCCTCAGCGATAGTTACCCAACTGCTTTTGATAGTGTTTCTATGATGTATCTTCTGGCAGTAGTACATATCATTCAGCATACTTGGTAACCGAGAGGATTCTTGGATAAGAGCCGTCGCTTTATATCGAGCTCTATTCAGCATCCCCTGAATTTCTCTTACTTTCAGGCTGCACGTATTAGAATTTCCCTTCTTATACTCCATACTAATCCTTTTCTAAAGAAACAAGCACGACCACCACGGGCATCGCAATGCACGATTTATTACGAATCTTATTCTCCAGATAGTCTTTGAGGTAGCAGGCAGTGGCTTTTTCGAAATTTTTCTTATCTTTAAATTCAAGGTCAATATATAAACCTCTTTTGGTTGATATGCTTCCGCCTACACCTTCAATGCTTGTTTTTATATATATTCTCTTGAACTCATCTTTACCATATATACTTATAAGTTCTTTTCTGACATATGCTTCTATATCCATCTTTGTATATAAGCGATCATTAGTCAAAGAATAGTATCTTACTTGCTCATAGCGAGAATCGGCATCTGCTTTATCCCTTCCTCCGATTGCTCCTACAACAACGGAGACGCTTTGTTCTATAACAGGAAGCTTCTTACATTCCAATTTATGATCTTTATCGCCGTCAGGAAAAACTTGTAATGAGTTCCCTAGTTCACCTTGAGTCGTAATATATGAGACCTTGGTGGATAAGGTTGGAGGATACTGATTTATATTTTTCATCACATAGGTCCCGCTATCAAATTTATATTTGGAATTTTGGGAACCTACACTTTTCCCTATTTTGTTGATGAGTTCCTTAAGTCTCTTAATATCTTCTCCATCTTTTAGCCCATTATATTCTATAAAAGCATAATAGTCCTCTACAAAACGATTATAAAGATTCCGAACGTCTCTATATAAGTCACCATTGTTATAACATGCTGCATCAAAATCTCGAATCACAATATCTTCAGTGTTCATCCCAAATCCTTGTTTGTGTGTTGAATTACTTGTTTCAAGAACCTGAACAAAGAATGAGTCTTCTTGTTTCTGAAGCTTTGCAATTGGTGATGACTGAGTAAGTGTGAGTGTATTTACACTGATATTTACAATCGGTAAAGTATTGAGATTAACAGAGCTGCTTTCAGGTACAACATAGTTTTCAGGATATTCTATTTGAAGCCAAAGAGTATTCTCGTTAAAACTATCTAGCACATCACTTTCCAACCAATTCTGGAAGAAGCGAGGAAATGTTTTTCTTTTAAAAACATCTCTATCTTTAATGTCATCAATAATGTAGTATAACGCTCCGTTCGGTAAATCTTGCAAAGTCTCTTTCCAGTATCTTATTATTGACATGAACTTGCCAGTCGCTTGCTGTGCATCGAATGGTTCAAGCATCTCAATATCCTCCAACCTATGCATAGTACAAAACTGAAGTTCCGTATTATCATTGCTTAGTACGGATATTCGCTTGGGAACAACTGCGTCACATTCTTTTATGTACAGAGAAAAACCTTTGAGACTATCTAACTCTACTTTTGTATTGATTCCAATCCAAACAATATTGTCCTTTTCCATCGAGACTTCTATTGTTTTTGAGTTTGATGTCATTCTATTCTTGGTGATTACATATATATCATCATAAGGAATGAGCGTGTTCCTAAAAAGAGGCAAGTATTCAATGGATGTTTTGTTTCCTGCATTTTTATATGTAAATGACACACCAGAATTTACAACTACTGCTTCCGAATCTCTGCCTTTCTTAAACGATGGAGCCACCAATGCTACAGCAGGCATGGCATTAACGTTCTTTCTTGGTATAAAGTTCTCACAATAGTGATCTATGATCTTTTCACTTACGCTATCTATGGTGTCTTGAATCTTTTGTGATTCATGCAGAAGTGCAACCAACATCATACGCGCGATAGGATCCATCATCTGATAATGCAATGAATCCATGCTTATTTCCTTTAGATATTCGGTCAGTTCTGCTATTTTCTTTTCTAATTCAATGTCCATCGCTATATCTTATAACGTTTTACGGTAGGTTCCATCAAAAAACTTATTTCCTTTTTATAAGGAGTAAATGTTCCTAATCCTTCTTCCAACATTCCAGTCACCTTCACTACCACTTGGAATTTCGATGTTATCTTCTTTCTTTGTTCTGAATCTACAGAACGAAGTTCAATTGACACATCTATTTGTTTCAACAAAACGTCATACGTTTCCAAACTTCTTTTTATGCTTTCTTGGCATTCTTTTCTGGTAATCTCATTGTACAGCCCATTTACCAAGGCACCATTCTGTCCATTGTTGAAATCTCGGAAATTCACATTGGAATATTCGTTGTTCCAGTATTCAAAACCGAAGTCCGCATCAGCAGGAAAACTACCACGAGGCGTAAAGACAATCAACTCAATTAGATTGTCTATCATGGAAGTACGATCTTGAATTTCTCTTTTGAGTTCAGAAGAATTACTTTTCGTATAAGAAATAGGAACCTTTATATAACCCATTTTTATATACAAATATATGATTTGTAATCCTTATGAACATTAATCTGATATATTCCAATGCTACTATGTGAACCATTATATTCATAACGAAGTTTAATGGTCATCTGCTTGTCTGGTTCTGGGGACTTGTCAGATTTGAAATGCGGATCGACAGTAATCACATTTCCCTTCTTTGATAAGATAGATGGTTCTGAACCATCAACAGAATAATATAATTCTGCTCCATCAGGAACATTTCCCACAGTAAGTTTTATTCTTCCTGTTTTCGTGCTCTGGCTGAGTTGATCTTGCGATAATGTTGGAGAAGAAAGTGCAGGTCCTGGTTTTGGAGCAGGTTCTTCAACTTCAAAACCATCAATCTTCACACTTATTGATGTGCACAATTCCAGACCCTCCTGGATTTTTTGGTACACATTTTTATAACTATATGGTGTTCGTACATAGTTTTGAAAAACTTCTGGATCTCCTAGAGTTATATAATCATCTAAAGAACAAGCAAGCACAAATCCGCTTACGCACCTCTGGACGTTACCCAGCAGCGTCATTGGAGACATAAAGTCTTTCTCTTTGTCAATAGAAATTGCCAATTGCTGTACAATAGGCCAATATATTTTTAAGGCTTCCTTTTGTTCTGTAATGAACTTGTGTGGCAAAATAGTGTCAAGTTTGCCAAGCAATTGCTTAAACCTAGAATACTGTTCCTCATATTTATCATGTGAGGAAACAAATAAGCATGGGGGAACAAAATCTATTTCATCCATTCTCCAGCAATATTCGTCATAAACAATTCTTGCTACAGGAAGTGAGTTCGCTGGAACAGAAGTATTTTCATCTATGATATTAAACGAATAAGCAGGTTCACAGAGTCCATCGTTTGTATCTCTCCACTCGCCTGTTGACGAAATACAAAGAGTGAAAACACCATCTTCATTTGAGCTTGGAATAATAGTTCTTGTATCAAATGAGTTAGTGTAGTTTGTATCATAATTAACGTCAATCAATGTTCCATCTCGCGTAATTCCTAAGCAGTTCATGGAAACAACATCTATGACATTCTTATTTATATCAAGTGATAGACTAAAGGGACGAGAATTAGGGAACAATCCAAAATTACCACCAGCACTAAGTACTAAAGCTTTGCCTATCAATTCTGATGTGCAATTATCAGACATAGAGAGAACCTCGTCAGTTAATCTCATGCCCTTCTTCCAAGAAATTCTTTTAGACATATTATATATTGGTGTTATAATTCAAGTAATTGTAAATGGCAGTGTCTGACAATCTCAATGCAGGAGCATCATTATATACATTAAATTTCAATTCGCATTCAACTGATAGGAAGAAGTCCTGAACAAACATTCGGTATTCCTCCATGTCATCCAAAAATGAGTTGAATTTTTCGTTGCACTCTTCATCATTCCAGTAATGAACATTGTAACAAAGAGTTGTTTGCTCGAACTCAGCGCCTACATACAATGATGATAATTCAGAATCTATCTCCGTATTATATCTTGGCGCACTATCGGTAAAGGTCTTGTTGTCGTTGTTTATATCGACAACAATTCCTTCTTCCATTAGAATTTTTCTCAGCATCATCGTAATAAGAGTCCTATCACCTCTTATAATTTTGCAATATGGCAGATATTCTAAAGATTTTTTTATAAATCGGTTGTTCTTTTGCTTTTCAGACAAACAATCAGAGATGATGTCAATTAGCACCTTATTCTCTGACGTTAATGAATTAATATGATGCCTTGCTCGCACACGTTGATGTAACAGAGCCAAATCGATAGGTGCAAAAAACTTATAGGCATTTTCCTTTTCCTGTTCTTGATTTGCATATTCTTCAGCAAATCGTTCCTTTTGATTATATTGAGGCAAGTCAAAACGATCAATCGGATGAAACAAGAACTCAGGAAGAGAATTATAGAGGCTATTCCTTCCCAAAGACAACTGCATACGTTCGTCTTTGTCCTCTAAATTAAGAATATCCATGTAGGCATTTCTTTTGTGTAATCCTTTCAATTCCACATCAAATGTCCCTTTGGGATAATACTCCAATAAAACCTCAGCGTTTATGTCTGTGGGAAGATTCTTTATAGCCATCTTTACATTTTATAATAGTTCGCATCTGCAGACAATTCGACAAAGAACTGTCCTTTATTTGTAGAAACTTGAAGAATATCAAACAGAGGAATACCAATCTCTTTGAGAGACATTTCCATGTAAGGGAAGTGCTCATCTATATTCTCAATAAAACATTTGTGAAACAGAGTGCGGTAACTCAGTTTGCGGAGTTCTTCACTTGAACTTATATAATTGTCCAATTGAGATTCTGGTATTCTTATATCAAATTCTTCTTCTGGCTTATCAGAAATAATCTTTTCAACAAACTTGTTATTGCGCATATTGATTTCAAGAGCGTCAACGCCAAGCAGTTTTTTTAGTCCTCCAAGAATCTGAGCAACGATCATATTTGCAGATAAGTTCTTTCCTCTTACAATATTATCCCAACGTTCATGTGCTGGGCAGTTATTCTTCCAAGACGAGTATTTATATACATTGACAGCATTTGTCATGCCTTCAAACCTCCATATCTTTCCAGATAAGGTTTTGAAAGGAACTGGCTGACCTTCTTCAGTGTGGATAACCTTCATTGCCTCTTGTACCTGCATGGCACCGATTATCGAAGCGCTAATTGGGGTGGTTGCAACACGCCCAGCAGAAGTCTGAGTCCTAACGACATCAGCGCATCCCGTACGAAGCATGATGTTGTTAAATTCTTCACGTGACAAGCCGCATTCGTAGCAACTGACTCCTGGTGTATAAACCTTTACCACACCTGTCAAGTTTTCTATACTGCCATCAATCCATGTTTTTCCCGCTCTCAATGAGAGACGATTAAGTTGGTATCTCGCAATTCGGCTATCAAGACATCCGATAATTACATCAACAGCCTTGTACAATCCGAAACCTACTTCTGAGAAAAGATTTCCGACTATTGGAGTAACCTCAATCTGAGGATTTATTTCTTTTGCACGTTTTGCTACTATCTCAGCTTTGTAGGCATGATTATAGGCATCTTCCTCACGGAACAGTACTGATCGAGTCAGATTGCTTATCTCTATCTGATCAAAATCACATACGTAAATATGACCCACGCCAAATAGAGCAAGGTTTTTAACAACCTCATTGCCTAATGCTCCTGCTCCTGCTACGAGAACACGAGCATTCTTAACCTTTTCTTTTTTGAACCAGGAGAGGAGTGTAAAAACACCCTCTCCCCATTCATATTTGTTTGATTCTTGCATATGCTAGAATATTATGCCGATGTTGGCTCCTATAAATGATCGACCAACAATTTGATAATACAACTCGTAATCCTTGGTTGAGCAATTTATCTTGTATCTCCAATTTACACCAACCTTAATAATTTGCTTTCCTACTGGTATGTAACCACCTAATTCTATACGAGGGGCAATATACAATCCGCTGTATTTTTCAGGGTCATTTGCTCCTTCTGGCGCATTTATATATTTTGCACTCATTGTTGTGTAATATGTAGGAGATATACCTAAGTTTCCATATAAAGTTGCCTTCTTGGTATTTAGATTTGCAAGTTCAACAGACAAAGGAACACCAATCTCCATAATGTCTTCCTTTAAGTTGGTAATTGTGGTTGAAGCATATCCAAAAGAAAGACCACCGTTGAAATATGCGTTGTTTGCAATTCTTTGCTTCCATGCACCTTCTAATCCATATACCATAGAATAGCGAGCACAACGATACATACTAGTCTCACCGAAGAAACTTAATTCTACACCATGTTTCAATGGTTCTAGTTTTGCTTCGGAAATTTGTATGATGGTGTCTTTCTTCAAACCGAAGTACTCATAGAGATCTACACCCTTCTTTAATCTGAAATTAATATCTCCTTGACCTTTGTAATATACTTCATAAGGTCCAACGTTGAAATCATCTACTACATCCTGAGCTTTTACAAAGCCGACACTCAGTAGCATTGCGGTAGCCAACAATAATTTTTTCATAATTTTCTTATTTCGTGTATTGTATTTATTCTGTTTCCACATACAGGAAAATGGTATCTCCAACCTTGAAATTGTCACCATTTGAAAGCACATTAGGCTTTCCAACAGGTAATTCGGCGCGTGTATTATATACAACGCCTGTTGCTAAAGGTTTAATCATTGGCAACTGACGCTCATGATCAATAAACAATTGAACATGTTCTTTTGCTACCTTATTGCTCTTCTCCCAGTTCATCTGGATTTCACAGTCACCTGTCATACCAATAGAAACCTTATTTCCTCCACCAGTTGCATTCATCCACTTGTGTATTGGGATTCGTTGACCAGTTCTAACGCCATTTTGAATAACAAGGAAGTATTTTTCTGCAAGCATTCGAGCGGTAACAAGTGATGCACCAAGTCCACCACCATAAATAATGAAGTCAAGCAGCATGTTCATCTGACCTGCAAAACTTGAGAAACATAGAACGATAAATCCAATGATAGACGAAACACCTCCACCAATCAAGGCACTCTTCATTGGGATTGAAGACTTTATAGTCAATGCCAATGCAACACCTACGGAGAACAATATATATGCAGGGAAAGAACAATACCATGGGATGTAAGTCGTTCCTATTACAGACAGTAATGAGCATAGAATATCTGCTCCAATAGCAAACGCTATGACACCAATCAAACTTGCCAACAGAGATAATCCAACAATCTTTAAGGCAATTTTCCAGTCTTTCTTACGATACTCATCATTGTATCTGAAAATCATAGACAGGAAGAATCCAAGCAATAAGCCAATTGTTAGGAATGCAGAAGTCTTGCCAATACATTCAGTAGACAAATCCGGAAGACCGTCTTTTGCAGTATAGAACGTTGATACAATAGACTTAGACAATCCTTCAAATCCGCCATGTCCTGCAAGTTCGTATAACACCCAACTTATAAATCCGGCAAAAATACCAGCCATTGTTTGATGGCAGTCTTTCAACGATTTCCACGTCAAAAGTTCTTTCCATTCAACGTGGCTCTGAATACCAGTCTTACAATTTTGTCCATATTCAGCACATTTATACCCATTCTGTTGCCAGCAATGTACGTGCATAATATGCTTACATTTCACAACAATGCTCTGTCCTTCCCGAATCTCCTGCTTACAATAGTGACATATTCTACGAGAAACATTAGCCTCTGGTACATATTTCCTGTAATACTTTACCTCAAATGCTTTTGACTGAATAAAAGGTACTAACACCTTCATTACAGTAAAGAAGAAAGCAATTGTAAGAAGAGTAACAAGAATGGCAATTAAGAACTTCATCAAAGTGTCCATTGTACTCTCTGAGTGTTCTGGCCAAGGTTGCTCAGCAGAACCGATAGAGAATTCGCCTTTTCCAAGCGCATCGCCTTTCCATTCGGCTACGTATGATGTCTTGCCAAAATATTTCTTTGAGTCGGTTGCTTTATAAACAAATGCATAATCATACATCTGGTCATTGACTACCTCCATGAAATCATTCAACACCTGAGCCATGTCATTTGCAGGCATATATTTTCCTTCATGTCCTTCTACATGAGGATTACATACACCTTGAAAAACGTTTTCAATGTCTGCATCTTGACCTTCTTCTGTGTAATAGAAAGCAAACACTTTAGGTACTATATGAGTTGTACCTTTCTGATACTCTATAACCTCAAGGAATGCGATATTCTCTTCAATTGTTGGGCTCTTATATCCTTCAGCAAATACAAAGAGAATATTTTGATCTTGGTTCTTATGTGCCCTTTGTGAGATTTCTGCATTTCTCTTATAATCTGATGAAGTTATAACAGATTCTTCAAATTCAGCTTTAGATTTGCTAAACTCAGCAAGTTTTGCATACAAAGCTCCATAGAAATATTTTTTTTCAGAACTTTTGCTGAAAGAGTCTTTGAATTTAGTGACATTATCCTTTGTCAAGGAGACACTAGGCGTTACCTCGTCACCAAAGAAAGATAAATAGACACATCCGTTAGGAGCACTCTCAACAAGTTTGCATATTGCATCATATATCTTTGCTTTTCCTGCTTCTGGAATACTCAAATCAACCAACACAGAAAAGGTAAACTCAGATGGTATTCTTTGTCCCGTACTTATCTGAAAAGTTTTACTTCTGCTTGAGGAAATAAGGTTTCCGTCCTCCTTTATTACAAGGTAATTAGACAATTCACTTTCTTTAAGGTTTCTTATTGGTTTGTCTTCAAGATCAAGTATGTTGAAATATAAAGTGATGGAATCCTTACCAATACCATACTCATATTTCTTATCACAGAATTTTATCTGCTTTACATTTTGTGCAGACATTGTCGTTGCTGCAACAAAGATTAAAAGACACGCGACAAACAATCTTTGGATTAACGTTTTCTTCTTGTCCATATTTTTAATTCTTCAAGTTTTTCTTCACCGTAATAATTCTCTTCCACAGAAAGTTGACCATCTACTACAGGGATAGCTGACAACATTTTATCAGATGTTGAATAGAAAAGAACAAATTGAATTTTATCAGCGTTTGAAATTGCTTTTCTAATAGTTGGCAAACTGCGATGGGAGCCAATCATGAAACAGCCGAGCACATCATTGTCAGGGATTGCTTTTTCCTTGGACACACTTTTAGCAACAAATTCATTTCTTGAACCCTTCTTGCAGTTATAGCCTTGTACCCAGCCAACCAAACCAGATTGTTGTTCAGCTTCCATTTGGCACATATCAATGATGGCACCATTGGATAGTTGTACGCCATAGCATGAATCTGTTCTTTCTTTTGACGTGAGCATTAAGTTATAATAGTCTTCGGCTTTGAAATTATTTCTATCGCTTGACACTGCCCACTTGTACATTTCTTCTAATGAATACATCTTCTTCAATTCTGGCTTTGAATTGATGGACATATCATGTTTGAACGTGAAAATGCCAAGTTCTTGATTTGGTGTAAGGATGTCTATTACAATAGCTGTAAGGAACTTTGGATGGGTTGGATGCTTTAGCTGCATTTGAACTCCACTATCAGCGTTGCTGAAGAACACTCCAAGACCAGGATGAGAATGAACCCAACATGTCATATCATACTGAAGGTTTGTTTCTCTTCTCAACTTTCTAAGTTTCTCAGATACCTTAAGCTTAATTTTTCCGCCAAAATTAAGTTCGTACTCCTTGAACACAGCATCATCACCAGGTTTCACAATTTCTTCAAGTGAAACATAGTATTCATCAGCTTCCGCATCATGTACCCATCTGCCAAGAACCATACATCCATCTTCGTTTGGATTATCTGGATTTCGCAGGTCTTCAGCATACATGTTGTAGATGTCCTTAATGCATGTGTTCTTGAAATATATTCTGCGAACTGCGGAATCTTCACAGAAATCAGCACAATCAATCTTCAGATAGGACGAATTGTTGTGTACATCTTCAAGGCTTTGCTTCTTTAGGATTGAAGTGGTTTTTCTACGCACCACAATATCAGCTTGAGCATTCTGGTGTGCAGTGTCAACAGGAATAACGGTTGGAGTCTTCGCTGCTTTTCTTTGTCCGACTTTTACAACAATGACTAAAAGAATAATCAGTACAAGAATCGCGATGCCAATATTCATTAACATAGACTTTTCCCCGATAACCTTGTCAAACAGAGCAGTAACAGAGCCACCTGTAATCGCTTCTTCCAATATAGTAATAGCATCCTCACGCTCCTTTAATTTTGACAAAACCATTGTGTGCATTTCGTCCAAACATCGCTGTTTGTCGTTGATTACAATACCTGAGTAATTATTATTAATGAAATCTTCTATGAATCCATCTATTCCATCTTGATGCTCTTTGAGATTGTTCTTCGCATCTGTAAGATAACCGTTTAATCTTTGTTCTCTGATGTAACTCTCTTTATGTTCTTGATCCATGTATTTCATGGCACCAACAAATCTGTTTACATCTAAGTTGAGATTATTGTAATATAAATTAGAGTAGTAAACTATTGTATCAGAGTACAACGTAAATGCACGAATGACATCAGAAACTTCGACAGAAGAACTTCCATTCTGCTTTACAACAGCCTTTGAAACATTTACGTTGTTATCTGTTGTTTGTTGCGTCAACGTAGGTTCTTGTATAGTAGGTTGCTCTACAACTTCTGGCTTTTTTACTTCCCTAATTGCATTTCTTTCTTGAAGGATGGTTTTCGCATCAAGGATAGTTTTCATACTACCACCTTGAATTTCAACCTTTACGAATCTAGAGCAGTTCTTATTTATTGCCAAAGAACTGTTTGCACCTATAGTACCACAAAAAGCATTGTCATTAGCTCCATCTATATATACTTTGACAAAATGCTCCTTATCATTGTTATAAACGGCTTTAATGAAAACTGCGTTGTCAGATATAACCTCGTAGTCACATCTGTATTGCTGAGAGAAAGCACTAAGGCAAAATATGCTCAACAATAATAACGTTAATATTTTAAATCTTTTATTTTCCATTTTCTTATATTGATAAGTTCTTTGATTTTCCATTTACCTTAATGGTGGTTTTCTTGCGTACTGCTTCACGAACTTCGCTTTTAACTTGATTCACCGTTCGGTTTGTCGTGCTACGAATAGCATTACGCGCTCGGCGTTTTGCTTCTGCTTCTGCTTGGTTTGCTATACTTTGTTGGATATTCATCATGTTTTTCTGGTTCCTATTGTTTCGTAAACTTTGAAAAACTTGATTTCCAATAAAAGCCAAAATCGCAAGAATCCCCCCTCCGATTATCACCCAGATATTTCTTTTCTTATCCTTCTCTGCCTGTTCCTGTTGTGCAACCATTATCGAGTCATTTCTTGCCTGAATCTCTTCGGCTTCACGCTTTGCTTTCGCTTCGGCTTCTTCTTGTGCTGCAATTTGTGCAGCAGATGCTTTTTCTTCTAATGCAGTCTTTTTATCTTCATACATTTGAAGAACATCTGAAATTTGAGATAGTAATCCCGCATCCGTTATTTCTCGCTTTTGAATCCTAATAAAACGAATCTCGTCTTGCAAACTTTCAGAGAAAGGCAGTTTATCAGTTTCGTACAATAACTCTTTTGCAAGTTTGATACTTTCCATTACTTTTAATGCCGCTGTATTGTCTGCCTCAATTTCAGTTGTAGATGTCACAGTTTGCTGAGTTATCTGCGAGGAACTTTGCTGTCTTGTTGTGGAATTTGATGCTGAAAGGCGAATTTTCATGCCTTTACATTTGCCAAATAATGTATACTTCCCCTTCTTTGGATGGTATGCCAAATAAATAGGTATAGTAATATCAGATGTTCCCTTAACTATGAAGTTAAGAGTTGGATAATCTTGAATAACAAAGAAGCCATCAAAAGAATGTTCATAATTCACATTAGATGGAACCATAAAAGCTTCTGGAACCATATTTGTGATAGAGACATTGTTACTAAAGCCACCAGTCCTATCAAAGAACATAACTGCCACTTTACTACTTAGGTCGGCATACTTATCTCCATTTATACTTCCAAATTTCTTTAGGGGATTATTATTAAACCTAATCGTATAGTGATTATCAGAATGTGATATTTCATAGGTAAGAATAATTCTATCACCGTCCGTGGTAAACAAAGTGTCCTTAACTGTCTTTGCATATACACTAAGACAGTTAAGGAACATAGTTGCAAGGAACACTAATGTGAATCTTGAAATCTTCATTTTACAAAGACTTTATCTTATTGTAATACGTTGTAATTCGAGATTTGATAGCATTATTGGCAGGACGTTTTGTGTTCTTCAATACACAAGTGTATAGAGATTCAACATCAGACATAACCTGAGTTTTTGTCTTCTCCCTATTATGAATGGCAATATAATAATTTTGGAGTTTATTATATATTTGTTCATAAGTTAAGTTACAATTCTTACAATTATGTCTTGGAGTAGGACTTTTGCGATCTTTTGGGCAAGAACTAACAACTTTTGCGTCAATAGAAATTGCATCAAGATTTCCAGATACTTCCATGAATTTCTTATAAGCCTTATCTGATGGATAGTAACCGTGTTCTTCTACTATTGTTTTTATTCTTCTTTTCAAATCGTTGATTTTCCCTTCATACTTACTCTTTTGGTTTATCAACGATTCTCCTTTATGATTTTTATTGGTACAGAACGTTTCAGAATCAATCTCTTTTATTAAAGCCTCATAGGACTCTGTTATACTGATATACTCTTCGTCTGGCTTCAATTGAAACTGAATTTCAAGTTCAATTACTTCCTTCGCCAACAACAACATCTTGCTTCCACTTTTATTCTTGTTTTTAGCAATGTAAATTGGCAATTTGCATATCAGAGGGGCTTTTTCCGTTCCTGTTTTCACAAACAATTTCGTCTTCTCAGAAGACTTTATTTGATTTGTGTATCTGATGTCAGGACAAACATCAATATAGCGTTTGCCTTTACTTCCTCCAAAAACCTTGTCATATCTTATTGAAGGGGACATTTTCTTTAATGTCTTTTCGTCATACGCTCTTTCAAACAATATTAGAGTGTTAGCCTCATGGACATTCTCTAATTCTATCGTTATCTCGGCATTATCGTTATCATCGACATCTTTCAAAGATACAAAGATGTTACAGTAGGCAAGTTCAACAGTCTCTGTCGTGCGATCGCTGTTGTTGAGAGTAATTTTCTTTTGTTCATCAGCGAAAGATGCTAAAGACGTTACCAACACGAGCAATGCCGTTAAAAATACTCTTTTTATCATATTGTACGTGATTTGATTATTGGTTTTGGCTTAACAGGGGCTGCAGTATCTGTTTCTACTTTCTTAGCAGGGATGTTTGGCTCAGGCATCTCCTGAGCAAATTTCACCCAATTATTTGGTTCTCCTTCCTCACGTACCCATTCTGCGACATTTTGGTCTTCTGGATAAGGATATGTATTCTGGGCGTGATACATCTGATACTTCAAGTATCTCTCAACACGCAAAACCAGATCTTTCAAAGAGGCTAGAACTCCCATTTCCTTTATGGTCAAACAAACATGTCCCTTAAAACTGCCAGAATATCTGATATTTGGATGCCATATGTCTGTTCGGAAAGTGAAGATTGGATTACCATCAGCTGATGGATAGTTGTTTGGCAGTACGATACTCATCTTATGCAGATAACCAAATATTGGTTCACGCGGTATGTTATCACCTTTTACACCTACAATTGACTTGCAACGATACCAAATTTCGTATTCTGTTGGCAAGCCCATCACATTTTTACGACGAACTATATATGATAAGGATGGCTGGCGAGGATTAGGACTTGAAACCTTTCGTTTTGCACAAAGGGTATCAAGTTCTTTCCATTCTTTCCAGAGTCTGGCATCGCGACCAGATAATTCCTTCTGATTAAAGTTGTTTATGGTATCATTCATATTCAGTCAGGAAGAGTTTTAACCCGCAATAGGTACAGAAATTAAGTGAAGATGATCTCCAGGCTGGATGTTATAGTCTATAAGAGCCTGCTCACGTCCATCCTCATCTTCAAATTCGAGGATTTCTGGCTCCTCACCTTCTTCCATTATCTGACCAAGCA
Organism: Prevotellaceae bacterium; assembly: GCA_019420585.1. Taxonomy (GTDB): domain Bacteria; phylum Bacteroidota; class Bacteroidia; order Bacteroidales; family Bacteroidaceae; genus Physcousia. The sequence continues at coordinate 22,902 of JAHZGX010000028.1, read as the reverse complement.
GATACTGGATAGGATTGCCACCGTTGTCAATCTTCGGTAGCTCGAATACGGAAACAATACTTGTTATTTGATCACGGATAGTCTTGTTAGGGTCAGTTACCTTAACTTCTACTTCTTCGAACTCAGTTCCATCGATGGTGAGGTTGATGATAAACTCATCCTCTTCGTAAATTTCTTCGTTTGTCATAAGTTATATTAATTTATTGTTATTATTTATATTGAATACTATTCATTTTTCTCTTTGTAAATACTACAAATTTATAGTCAACATATTACCATACCCAAGCACCCTTCTGTTGAGTATAATTCTCAGACCGAGATTGTTCAAAGCCACTCTTAAAAAGAATGTATTGATATATATGTTCTGATATTATTAAAGAATCTTTTAATCCATAACGATATAAAGAAACTTGGAATGTATTTTTGTCCTGATCAATGTTTATTATGAGGTCGGTATTTGTTTCTCTATGATTTCCATATGATTTCTCAAAAATTTGCAGTAAATCTTCTTGAAACCAAAAAAGTAAAACATACTCGCTTTTACCTTTTTTCCACCGGATTCTTACTTTCTTTGGAATTCCCCCTAAATGGTACACTTGTAGTCTCTCTGCATTTGTTTTGTCATAAGTGCAATCGTAAAGATATTCCTCTAAAACGAAAGAGTTTGAATCTATATCATCGTCTTCTCTGTTTTTCCAAACGCTGTTTTCATAATCCCAAAACGCAAAATTTATCACATATCTATACCTATATGACAACATGCATTTTGATAGATTTTTGGATGCGTTAATTGGGCGTATTTCTTCTAATTGAGTTGAGCAATATTCTTTGACAGTTTTATTTCCTGATATAAAACGTAAACTGTCCTCTGCGCCCAAATACTTTTGACCTGAACCAGAAAATATCAATTTACATATATTGGCATTTCTTAACCATAAATATATGGATCCTCTATGCCCAAAGCCAATCAACAAATATTTATTTGAATCTGAATTAGCCCTTAATTGATTCAGAACTTGTTCAAAAAGATGACTGTCAATATCTGATTGTAGCGTATATACTATTTCGTCACGATATGAAATCCAAAGGAAATCTATTTTTGTCGGTAATGAATTATTATTAATTTCAGGAATTGAAATCTCAGAAATATTTCCAAGTCCATTGTTAAGTGGTACTATTCTTGGTACTTCTCTCCCTGTTCCATCCTTACAATCAATGATTGCAAATATTACCTCTACTGGTGATTCTTCGGGAGCACAACTTGTTATGAATAAAAGCCCATTATCCATCTATTCGCAATTCTGATAGATTCTTAATTCGGAGGAAATTTAAAACATTGTGTTTCTCCACTGTACTCATATTTGAGAAATTTGGAGACCCGCCATCTTTTTTTTCTATTTTGTCATATACAATCTCTGTTAATTCAAAGAATCTTTTTTCACGTCCAACTTCCGAACTCATTGCAGGTTCTCCAATGAATCGGAGCATTTGCACAACTTCACCATCAATAATAAATGGGTGTACTCTATTCTTTCTTCCTGTTCTGTTAAAATAGTCTTTCTTATTATTGATTAATAACGTTGCCATTATTCTGAAAGGATTGAGCCCAGCCGCATTGAATGTAATTGCATGTCGTGAGGATGTCGCAAGTGCATTATTACTAGCAAGACCGCCTCCCAATGAATGACCTACGAAAAACAAAGGTATTCCCTTTTGCTTACAATACTTGTCGAGTTTAGTTGAGTTTCTTACCGATTGAGTGTATTGGAGAGATATTCCAGTTAATCCTTGAAGGAAATTCGCAAAAAACCAATCATTGAAAGACAACGGCTCGGTTCCTGCAGTACAATATGCTAAACTTCGAATTTGATTATTTTCAACTTTTTTATAAAGTTTTGAATAAAAACCTGTAAGTCGATTGCCTAGAGAAATTTTACTTTCTTCTATAATTCCAACGTTTTTGCCATCTTTTCCTACAGATTGCCATTCTGCGTCTGTTGTTATCCAGTTGCCTTCAAGTGCATTTTTCTTGTTTTCTTTAATATTCTGATAAATGTCGTTATCTACTTTAATACTTATCTTTTCATTATCAGACGAAGCTGTTTTCTCGGGTTTTGAGAAGAACGAATGTATTATGCTGAAAATTGATTTATCTGCGGCATCTTCTGAATTATATGTATGTTGGCACATCAATACAGCATCATATATTGAAATATTTTTCTCTGAGGGATAATCTTTACCTTCTTTGTCTACTTCATTTGGGTCATATAATAAATCTGACCTTCCTGTAACAAGTTTGACAAGTTTATTATTCAGAATGTTATTAACAAATCCTGCAGGTTCTAAACTTGTCACACTTTCTACTATCTTTTTCTTGATTTTTTTATTGTTAAGAAATTTGCTGAAATCGAAGTATGACTTTAGTAATTTTTCAACTTGTTCGTCATTATCAAAGATACCTATAGAATTAACTATATTTGAAATAAATTCTCCTTGATTATAACCTATCAAGTAAAAATAAACGTTGATTGCGTTTATTTCTTGACAAGCTATATATTTTGTAATTTCTCTACTTATACTATCTTTAGCTAATAATAATTGATTTATATACTGGCTTTTAATTACATTATAAGGTGACAAAGCCACTTTAATGAGAAAGTGTTTAGATGTTTCACTATCTTCTTTGGATGATGGATTTTCTGCATCTGGATTAATGCTTTCTGAATAGACTATGTTATGTTCAGATTTACAAAAACAAGGTATGGAGTCTGCATTGCTGCGCACAGCATTCCTTAGGGCGAACGCAGAGTCACCATCTGGAATACCATCAAATATAACATCAAAAAACAAATTGATGTCAACTGATGATTTTTCTTTCTTCTCCTTTTTTGAAGGAACTAATGCATTAATAATGCTAAACATCCTAATCTCTATTATTCTAAACGAGGACTTCTACTCAAATCAGCTTCTCCAGTATCTTTTTGGCCATCATCAGTAATAGTTATAACACCGCCCCACTGACATCTACAATAAGAAGTCTTAAGCAAAGCAGGATTTCCTTTAATCTGATAGTCGGATTTACCATTATTCCACTTAGAATTTGTACCAGGGACACATGGCATTGGTGTTAAACTCCCATGATTTGCAGCCGTGGCAGCTCCTGTCGGAGGATAACTTGTAGTATGACATTTCCCGAAAGGCGCAATGTTGTACATCGACACGTGATCTGATATATTTGCCATCGGTTTCTCTGTCAAAAACACCGTTCTGTCTGGATAAATCGTCAAAGTCGATATTTTATCTCCACATGAACATTTGATTTTGGCTCCAGAAGTTACATATGAGTCTGCCATCTATTTTTTAATTGTTGTAATCCAAGTGTGCAAGTGTAGTTTCTATCTTTACGTTTGTGGTCGCATATTTGAACCCAATTTCTCGTAAAGTTTCTCTAAAGCTATCCAACAACGATGTTACATCTTTGCATGAAATAGCAAAAACAATTTTTGTTGTGATTTGATTGGTATCTACTAACTCTTTAATTAGGTTGACAATTTGTTTCCTTGCAGAATAATGCTCCCCTATGAAAATTGTGCTACCAAATTTGTTTTGTATTTTTATTGTGCTTCCATCTAATACAATATCAACAACCATATTTGATGAAAAAGGGTTTGATTTAAAATCGGTGATACAAATGTTCATGATAATTTCAAATTAAATTTATACTAGTTCACTTTTACCGTTCCAGCCTTAATATCTATTTTGCTACCTGCATTCATGGCCATAGAATCGTTTGCTTTTTGTTGATGAACATCTGAATACTGCAATAACTTATCTTTAGCTTCTATTCTTATGTTTCCTGCTGTTACCTGGAGTTGATGAGCCACCTGCTCATCCTTATTATCATCAACTTTGATAAATTGATTTTCAGTAACGGTTAAACTATCATTATGATCTATCGTTGTTATTCTATCATTACCAGCATGTTCACGAATATCATTCTCGGCAGAACGTTGCATATCATTACCAGCTGCAATAAAAACATCATTGTCCGCAGATGCATTAATATCATGTCCTGCGTGCATTATGATGTCGTTTTTTGCATAAAGCTCTATATTGCCTGTTGATTCCAATTTAATGAGTTTCTCATCAGTTGAGAATGTAAGGATATAATTTTCCTTCTCATTATCATATATACGGATGTAGCCATCGTTGCCTTCGTCATGAATCTCGATGGTGTGACCATTTCTCGTGCGAATGGCTTTTATCTGATTACTACTGTTGTTATTAGGAAGCCATTTCCCATCTGGATCACCGACACCATTGTATAATGTACCTTTTACATAAGGACGCTCTGCATTTCCGCCCTCAAAATCAATCATAACTTCTTCTCCAATTTCAGGAATGAAGCTGAACCCTTTGCCACTACCTGCGTATGGTTGTGCCATTCGTAACCATGGAGTCATCATTCCATCATCAAGTTGTGCTTGCCAATCGAACTGAACACGAACGCGCCCCAAATTATTAGGGTCTTCATTGTCTCTAACTTTTGCTCTGCAAGATTGTGCGATAGGATAAACATCACTATTTGAATAGGGAGGGAAATCACATGCAGATGGAATTCCTACAAAGTGATTGCTATATGTTTCATCGGCAGAGAAATAATGAACAAGTTCGGTAATAAGGATTTCATCCTGATTTACTTTACTCTTTTCGTTGGATGCACTATTCGTAATGTAATTGTCGACAATAAGAAGAGTTGTTCCTATTTTCAGTTTTGAGCAGTAAGTATTACCAGAATAAGTAAGCATTCCTGCTTTCTGCCCACGAGCTTGTGTTTTTGTAGATACATTAAGTATTGTTTCACGTCCATCGCTGTTTGCAAATCCACCAGAATGCAGATTCAAGAGTGTTGGTTTTGTAAAACAACTTTGAGATGCCTGGAAAACCTGCTCACTTAACGTATTATATTCCCTTTGCATCTCCTCAATACCTTCTTTTCGATTAGCGTCGTAGGAGTTATATGATGAAGCGACATGATTAAATGCGACATGTTGCATATTCAAATCTACATTATATGAAGGAATGTCTTGGCTCGGATAGGCCAATTTAACGCTTTCTCCTTCTGGAAGATTGCCAAACACTATACGCTCGCCATCATTATATAGCCATTCCCCATAGCGTCGTGCAAGACGCTGTAAGAATTGGTAGTTTGTTTCGTTATATTGTACGCAATAAGGTATGGTATCCGTAAAACGAGAATCCACCTCGGAATCGAGGTGATCTGAATAGTCATCAATTACGTCATTAAATATATCATCTAACGTTTTCTCTTCAAAAGATTTACATGTTGGGTTGTCATTTAGCAATGCATCCCAACTATATGCTTGGGCATTGACAACATATTCCGTACTACTTCTACTTCCCGATGCAGAAAGTATGACTCCTTTGAAATTAATATCTGCAACAATAGTGTCTGTCTCAGCCTTTAATGATTCCTTTTCAATGCTGTCCGTCTCTAATGAGATTGTTATTTCCTTACCTATTATGTGACCGCATATTGTAAACAGAGCCTCATTCATATTCTCCTCTGGACCTTTATGCATAGTAAATGACAGAGAATTAGGAGACAACAAACTCTGTGAAAGAGAAAAGTGGTCAAGTCGCCAAGTCGAACCATCAAGTTCAATACAAAAACCCGTAGATTTTGTGCCATCAATGGCAACCACAATATTCTTAATAGAGATTGACATATTCTGATGCAGATACTATAGCGTTGCTAAATTCTGAATTTGGGATGCCATAGACGCCCAATCGTTAGTAAAAATAGCTGAGTCCATGAAACCTGTGCCAACTCGTATAACCTCTGCACTTATTGTAACAGTAGTGTACATCAATTTGCTATCCTGATCATTGAAATAATCTCTCAGAGCTATACAATAGGCATTCGTAAACTCAACAGTCTTAAATCTTTTACGATTATCATTCGAAAAGACACAGAATCGAAAAGAACCTGAGTGGACTTGTGTCTTGTTGAACATCCATTTGTAGAAAAACTGGTCATCATCACAAGTAGCAGGCATTACAAATCGAATAGTACCTCCTTGTGTTCTGGTTGTTGGCTTACCTGTGTCATCAGTTGACTGTCTGAAATCATATTCACATTCAACTACTCCATAGGTCTTGCCATTTATGTTTATTTGTCCTTGAAGTGCCATGAATTTCTTTTTTTTTAGATAATTGAAGGTGCACGGTATGTAACACCTCCAATTATCGTAAGAGTAACTATTTAGATGTTAGTCCATTGCCCAAGTGTTGTTATGCACTGCATTACCAACCTGAATTTCTTTCGCTGAGATAACAAACTCCTCGTACTGCTTGTTGTCATTAGTATCATCGTAAGTTTCAGCATACTCAACGACATAGCCTTTTTTGAAATTGAGACGTTTCATCTCACCACCATCCATATCATTAAACGATACGTAGCCATTCTTGCTCATGTGTGAATCGCACATCCACTCAAGAATTTCAGTGTTACCATCGTTCTTTGACTTTACTTTGACGGTAATCTTGCCACCACGGGTACGACCTGTTGGCTGACCTTCGACATCAGTCTGCTGATTGAGCTCATAGCGTACATATGCTACTTCACGCTCCTGGATACCATCTGCATTAAGAGTTACATTTCTTTCTGCCATAATTTTTAAATTTAAATTAAATGATTATATATAATAGCAAACGCTACTTATTATTTTGTTTTTTGCTCCCAATCCATTCCTGCAACAGTATTTTTACCTGTTAGTTCAATAAAGAAGTTCTCAGCCGCAAAGAATGGAGTAATCTCTACATTTATAGATATATCCTTTGTTTTAGGATCTTGTTCGACTTTAAGATTAGTGTATTTTTCAATAATACCTCCTGGTCCTTTGTAGTCACTGAGGAAACTATGAATATCTTGAGTGATTTCTGCTCTTAAGGCTGGTGTCCATATCTCTTCTGCATGCGCATTACAATAATGTTGGAATACCTTTCCAATCCAATCAAATACACGCACAATAGAATATTGTTGTTGTCCCTTTGAGGCACCATTGTATAGAGTGTGGTTTGAGAAGGCCATAGTCCTACCGTCCTCTTCTACCATAGGAATAACTCCAGAATCGATAATAGCAGCTATCTCTGACTTGCGCAAATCCATGCGAGTACCCTTGACATTGTCAAGCGTACCATATTTCTGACCTGCTGCAGCCTGAGCTATAATTATGTCCTCTGTATTTGACATGCGTCCCGCCAGTGCACCTGATGCGGGGATATACAAATCATCGTCTTCTCCTGCCATCTCTGACTTTTTACGTCCAAGGATATAGTTCGCTGTCATTATGATGTTTCCAAGATAGGCATCAGTACCTTGGAGATTTGCACAATCCAATTCAGTCTTCAGCATTCCAAAATCCATACTATCTTTGAAGTCAGTAACCATGATTACTTTGTTGCGATATGCTGTCTGTGCCCACATTCGAACTGTATCTGCATCACCAAGATAGCCTGGCACTACCATCATACTATAATTGTTTTTGAGACTGAGACGGTCATAGTGCTTCTCAATTTCATCCCTAATCGCTAAAGTGTCATCCGAATCGTGATCCCGGAGTTCTTCCTTGTTCACATTCATAAGTGTGATACAATCAATTTTACCTTGCCCTGCATTGGCGAAAAAAGCGTCAAGGCTTCTATAAGTAACCTCAAGATTTCTTATCTCATCGTGAACGCAGAAAAGATTTTCACTAAGATTACGTTCTGCTTTTTCGCATTCGGATTTACAAGCTTCAATGATTTCCATTGGATCATTGCCTCCTTTTTCGAGAATATCGACCCATAATGATATTTCATTTTGAAGACGTTTGCGAGTATCAACATAGGCATTGTCTGACAAGAATATGTTTTTTGCAGCCTTGCGACGTGGATCCATATTTTCGACACCCTTGATAAGACCTTTTAACAGTTGGAACCCACCGAATTTGTCTAAGCCGTTCAAACTACTTTGAAGTAATTCCGCAGGATTAGCAACTGTTACTCTTTCCCGAAGTTCTAGTCCTTCAGCAGAGGTTGCCACTTTCTGTTCTTCTGTTGCCATATATTATTATATATAATGTGTGGTTAAACTTTTATTCTGCGCCTTCCAATTCTGTAAGTAAGGCTTTCAATGCATTCTTTAGATCACCTCGAGTTGCATCATTCTTTAACGCATTACGAAGTGTTTTATTCTTTTCAAGTTGACGTATTACTGAGTTGTAGGCATCAATCTTTGCCTTCTTGCCACTCAGCAACTCACTCTGTGCGATGAGTTGATCATCCTCAAAGTCTTCAATTTGCTTAAACTCAAAGTCTTCATAAACAGCACCACCTTCTTCTGTTGAAAGAGTAACGCCCTCTTTACTTGGCTGATAGTGTTCAAAAACTTCCTTCATGTTTTTTGCCTTGAATCCCTCTCGGTCATCATCGTTACAAGGAGGAACATCTGTAAATTGGTCTGCATAAAGAGTTCTGTTCTGTGGGAACTCTATCATACCATCCTGAAGATTTTCCTCAACAACCTTGGAAATTACGGTTTTTTTTGCCATAGTTCTATTGTTTAGTTGATTATTGATTGATAATTTTTCTTTTGTTATCTTAGCAGGTTCATGTAAATTTTTAGATAATCTATAAATCCACTGTCTTATTACTTGAAACATCTCTTAATCTGGAGTGTCTATATCCCAACTAATTTCTTTTGTCTCATCGTTATATTTCATAATTATTGTGTCACCAGCATTAACATCACCAGAAATAATCAATTTTGAAAGCGGACGACGTATTTCCTTGCGTATGATTCCTAAGATAGGACGTGCACCATAATGTGCATTGAATCCGACCTTGGTAACATATTTTCTTGCAGAATCGTCAATCTCCAATTTGATATTCTGCTCTTCAAGCATCTTCAAAAGATTCTTAATATGAATATCAAAGATGCGGTCTATCATTTCTTCTGTGATAGGAGAAAAAGGAACTATTTCTGTTAGACGAGCCAAAAATTCAGGTCTAAACTGTCCTTGCATTACTTCAAGCATCTGATCGTGAGTAGGAACTTTGCCTTCTCCAAAGGACTTGAAGATATAGTCACTTCCGATATTTGATGTAAATATAATCAACGCATTTGAGAAATCACCTACACGGCCAAGACGGTCATGCAACTTTCCTTCATCAAGAATCTGAAGGAACAAGTCAAATACAGACTTGTGAGCCTTTTCTATCTCATCAAATAAAACTACTGAATATGGATGCTGTCTAATCTGATTTACGAGCAAGCCGCCTTCTTCATAACCTACATAGCCCGGAGGCGCACCATAAAGCAGTGCCACAGAATGCTCTTCTTTGTATTCCGACATGTCGAATCGCAATATTGCGGTCTCGTCATTGAAAAGGAAGTCTGCAAGAGACTTTGCCAGTTCTGTCTTGCCAGTACCAGTTGGACCGAGGAAGAAGAACGATCCCATAGGCTGACCTTTCTTGTTAAGTCCTGAACGTGACTCAAATACAGCATCGAGAATACTCTTGATTGCGTGATTCTGACCAACCACTCTTTTATGTAGAATTTCTTCTGCGCTTGATAGTTTCTGGCGTTCTTCCGATTGAATATTACCCATCGGTATGCCAGTCATCTTTGATACGACATCTCTGATGGCTTCCTTCTTCAAGGCATCAACCTTCTTTGTTTCACCTCCTTCTATCTCGGCTAACTCATTCTTTACTTTAACGGAAGACATGGCGCGATCGAGCAAATCAATTGCTGATGAAGGAAGATTCCTGTCAGGCATATACCTCTTAGCCAAACGGACAATTTCTTCAGGAACGTCTTTATCGATTGGAAGATTGTGGAAATCCTCGTAAGAAGTGCATTTGCTTTGCAGAATCTCCACAGCAACATCTTCTGATGGAGCCTCTACTGTTATCTTTTCGAAATAAGCAGTCAACTCCTTGTCCTTTTCAATGTCTTTGGTATAACCATCGACTGTCGTTGTACAGATAACCTGAAGTTGGTTCTTAGATAACAACTTCTTCAAATTTGGGAGTATTCCATTCAAGGTTGACTGCTTGTCCTCGATGCGATGGAAATTTTCAATGACAAGGATAGGTTGGATTCTTGTAAGAAGACTCTCGGCTACAGACTTAAAACGATCCTCTATTTCGCCTTTATAACTCACACCTTGGCTTAAAGAAATTAAGTCAAGTTCGTAAGGTTCTATATTCGCAAGTGATGAAGGTAATTTTTTCTCTTCCACTTTTTTGAGAAGTCCACAAATAAGACTGCTTTTTCCAACACCTGTTTCACCTATGACAAGGATATTGGCACGATCCTTTCTTGCAAGCACCTCAATGAGCGAACGTATCTCTAAATCAAAACCGATGATGTCTGAAGTTGGAAGTTCCTGCATCATCGGAATACAATATTCAGTTTGAATACTATTGAAAGTGTTTGTCTTAGCAATAGGTGACTCAGAAGAAACAACTGATGTCGCATCGCCAGAAATTGCACTCAATATCTTTTCTGATTTGAGAGGCATCGTTTTAAGTTTTTCTGCAGAAAAAGCTACGCCAGGACTAACCAATGCAGCAAGTATATGTTCTGCACTCAAAGAGTCACATCCCATATTCTCACAGTAAGACAGAGCCTCTTTTACTACAGCCTGCGAATCACGAGACAGTTCAATGCCCTTCATCCCATAAGGGGATTTGTCACACTGTTGCATTCGCACGTCACACCAATCAACTAAATCGTAATAATCTTCATCAAGAGTGTCTTCGATGAAACTTACTAATCCTGCACTTTTGTGAAGCAGAGCCCTGAAAAGATGAACTGGCTCAATCTTTGGCGATTTGTTGTCATTCGCAAAAGATTGCGCAATGTGCAACAAGTTGAAAGGAAGTGTTTCCAAATGTAGAGAATACTTGTCTGCCATTATTTTGATTTTTGCAATTATATAATTTTTTCAAGAAAAGCCGTCGGAATGTATGCTGTAACAACTGTCAGCAAGCCTTCTATCACCAACCCAACTCTTTGCTGTCCATGATAGCGTGCTACAATACCAGTTACTCCGATAAAATCGCCCTCGATAATTCTTACCTTCTCGCCCTTCTGAAACTTCTCCACTTCTTCATGCAGAATTAAAATGTCAGATGCCTCCTTGTCACAAATGATTTGAAGACTCCTTATCTGATTGTCTGGTACAATCAAAGGAGTTTTCAAAATATGCGCACCTGTGTGAGTGTGCTTATAGTAAAAACGTAAGTAAGGAAGATTTACATTGTCATAAACAAAAAACTTAATGTCTTCCTCTGTGCCATAAGCAAATAAAATGTTGGGGAGACGAGAAACTTCAACCTGTTTCTTTTTGCCGTTTATAATCTTTTCTGTGGTGATGGTAGGGTAGAAAGCGGTTCCGTTATGTGATACAATATAATCGTACGCTTTCTTTTCCCTTCCATAGGTTGTACGAAGTGCAAACCAATGAGGAATATCCTTTTGATTGGCGGTTCGCAAAGGCACATTTTTGGTGGACACCCCTGTTTGTGAATTCTCTGCCAAGACTGGCTTTTGAACTTCGGAGAGGGCATCGGGGGTAAGCCCGGTGCAGGGAGGTCTTTCACCGCCTCCATGGGTGTCTATATCACCAGATATATGCTCATTTACATTCATATCGATGACCCAACTTTATTCTAGACAGAACGAAGTGTGTGGACATAAAAAAAAGCGTGGAACGTCCTCGTTGTCCATTCCACAGTCTGAGGCTCTAGCAATTGCCTATTGTTGTTGAACAGACAACGCCAGAGCCCACGCCGATATGAATAATCGCTACCACAGGAAACCTATACAAGCAACATCATTGTGCCCCCAAAGGGTACAATCCATGCTCACAAGGTCTCCGCAAGAGTGATATAATCACACCCGGGACATCCACCGTTGCTAAGTTCAAGACAACAATTACACTGTGATTTGCTAGATTACAGACTGTCTCAAACAGAGCGCTGAGTAAACGCCTTCAATATGTCTGGACCATACAATCCCACCCAATGCCCGCTTTGTATTGCTTTGTCGTATTGTGACTCCGCCATACTCGGCACGGCGTAGGCTGCCTTACCTGATGTCACGAAAGAACCCGTCTGACAATGACATATAGGAGTCAGGCCGTATAGTCCAAGCCAAAGGTACGAAGTTTTTTCAATTGCACAAGAACAACTGACAACAAAATTTCACACAAATCTTTAAATCTGTCCTATTGGAATCTGAAGGTTATCATATCTCATTATTATATAAGCGCAAGACACAGATATATGCAAGGAGGATTAAAGGCAAGAGATGAGGAGATTATGTTCTTCATTCAAAGAGATATGTTATTGGTTTATTTCAAAGCGCGAAATAGTTGCTTCACGGTTGGAAATGGTTATTTCAAACTTGGAAACAACTGTTTCAAAGCACGAAATAAGGTTTTCTGCGACATGGGATGTGGAATCTTCACTGATGTTTGCACGCACAAGATGCAGTGCCCGGTATTTTCATGCCGCACGAGAGGAGGGATTCCGCGGAAAGGCTGTACCTTTGCCATACAGATAGCAAATACGACGGACGCATTGAGGATGAGCGTACGGCAAGCAGAAGCCAAGCAAGCGATAAGCAAAGGACAAACAAACGATAAAAGGAACACACACTTATGTTTTCAGGCATCATTGAAAGTATGGCCCGGGTGGAGGCCATACGCACAGAGCAGGACAACGTGCACCTGACTCTTTCCTGCCCCTTCGCACAGGAATTGAAGATAGACCAAAGCGTGGCACACAATGGGGTCTGCCTCACTGTGGTAGACATTGAGGACGGCAAGTATACCGTGACAGCCATGCGCGAGACGCTCAACTGCACCAATCTGGGCAAGTTGAAAGTAGGAAGCATGGTCAACGTGGAGCGCAGCATGCCGCTGGGCGGCAGGCTTGACGGGCACATCGTGCAGGGACACGTGGACCAGACTGCCATCTGTACCGCCATTGAGGAGCAGGGAGGAAGCCATCAGTTCACTTTTCAGTATCACTCCACACCAGACATGGTGCGTCAGGGATACTTCTGCGTGGACAAGGGCAGCGTGACTGTCAACGGCGTGAGCCTGACCGTATGCCGCCCCACAAAAGACACGTTCCAAGTGTGCATCATACCCTTCACTTGGGAACATACGAATTTCCACACATTCCAAGTGGGCACCGAGGTGAACATCGAGTTTGACATCCTGGGCAAGTACCTGGCTCGCATGAACCAGTTGCTCTGACTCCCGGCAACAGCATACACGCAGGCATCCCCGCCCAAGCCCATCGGCCAAGGTGAGGATGCCTGCATTTCAATATCTACAAATACGTCAAGAAAGATGACCGCAGCCCGCACGCATGCCCCAAAAGGAAACATTCGATGCAAGAAAACTCCAGGACGGAACGCAGCAGGTCAGAGTCCCTTGTTGATGGATTCTATATAATCAAGAATCTCCGTGCGCCCCATGCGTGTCTCTGCGCTGGTGATGAAGTAAGGGGGAAGTTCCTCCCACTGGTCACGCAACCGCTCCAAATAAGCATCTGCCTGTGCCTGCACCTTGGTCTTGGCCAGTTTGTCGGCCTTGGTAAATACGATGCTGAAAGGCACAGCATTCTCTCCGAGCCAGATCATGAATTCCAGGTCGATGGCTTGCGGCTCATGGCGGATATCAATAAGCAGGAAAAGGTTACACATCTGCTCACGCTCCAGTATGTAACCGTCTATCATGCGCTCGAATTTGTCCTGATCCTTCTGGCTACGCTTGGCATAGCCGTATCCCGGAAGGTCTACCAGATACCACTCTTTGTTAATCAGGAAGTGATTGATGAGCACTGTCTTGCCCGGTGTGGCGGAAGTCTTGGCCAGTTTGCCGTGATTGGTCAGCATGTTTATCAGGCTGGACTTACCCACGTTGCTGCGCCCTATGAAAGCATATTCCGGCAGCGTGGTCTTGGGACACTGCCCCACCAAAGCACTGCTGATGGTGTATTCGGCGGATTTTATTACCATATCTTATGTCTATAATTAAATTGCATTCTCACTGCAGGAGAGCAGGCGACAAATGCCTCATGCCTCGCCACGATGCGGCTTGCCGTGTCAGAAGTTATAGTTGAAGCCCAAACTGAAGTACTCCTTGAACATGATGTACTTGCCCTTCTTGTTCTTGTTGTTCTTTGAACTGTCATCAATGCGCGGATATACGTTGAGCGAGGCATTCATCAGTTTGTTGATGCTGAAGTTGAAGTTGTGCTCCCATTCAATGCGTGTCAAGTGCAGGTTGCTGTACCAATAGACACGCTGCGACCAGTGCACGGGCTTGAATATCTGCCATCCCGTGTTCAGCGTGATGTTAGGACCGAAACTGTGCTTTGAGTTATGCCCCGGCCGAACGCCGTAATTAGTCACCAGAAGGTCTCTGCCCACATATCTTATATTGTAAGCAAGGGGAGCCACGTTGAGGCTACCGGTAAATTTCTTCTTCTTTCCCCAGGCTATTGTGTAACGTATACCCGGTGCGATTGTGATGTCAAGAGGCGAGAGGAAGTCCGACTGCACGAAGTCTGAGTTCTCCTTGTAGTTTGGCACCAGTTGTGTCGACATGCTCACCTGCCCCGAGTAATACAGGTTCTTCACCGCCTGATAACCCCAGTTAGTGGTAAACCTAAGGGAGTTCGTGTTGGGGCGGAACATTCTGCTCTTGTCCGACTTCTTGGTCGTAAAACCCAGACGAGCGTCAAACGAGTTGTTCCACGTTATTTTCTTCTGGTTGTTAAAGTTGAAGTTCAGGGTCAGAGTGGCCAGTCCCGTGTATGAGTTCTCACCTCCGCCCGACCAGTTGTCCGAGAAGTGCGATTGTGTGAAGTGCAGTGAGGTGTTTCCCGATACTTTCCAGAAGTTCGGTCTCCTCGTCACAACCACCACGTCTCCATCCACTGTGGGTGTCAGGCTTCCTCCCTGCACCTTGTCCGACAAGCGGTCATTGGTGTGCAGTTTCTCGGTTATGTCCTCGCGGAAAGTACCTTGCTGCTTGATGGCCGTCTCAGTCTGCTGCACCAACCAGGGAGACTGCACGTACATCCTGGCCAGTGCCATGTTCACGGCATAGACGCGTCGCAACTGGCTGTCAGATGCCACGGCGGCCGAATCCACGCCTGCCATCATCTGGGTAAGTACAGAAGAGTAGAGAGTGGGTACGGTGAGTACATGCGAATAATAGGCATTGGGCACCAGTTGCGGCACAATGCTGTTGAGCGAGTCACGCTCCTGCACGATGGAATGCAGGCGCAAGAAATACTGCTCGCATATCGTAGTAAGGGTGTCAGGCTTCACCTCCTTGGTCGTGTTCTCCGGATTGAACTTCCTGGCGGAAAGCGTACACAGCGGAACGGCAATGAGCAGAAGCGTGAGCAATTTCTTCATCCTTGCTGTAATTTTTCTGCAAAGATAGGCATTTTCAGAGCAGAAAGAAAAGCCTTTTGAGGGATTTTTAGTAATTTTGCAACTTAATTTGGAAATCTTATTAAATGCTTTACAGACGTGGCTGAAACAAAGTACATTTTCGTGACTGGCGGCGTAGTGTCCTCGCTGGGCAAGGGCATAATATCTTCATCTATAGGGAAGTTGCTCCAAGCCAGAGGATATAACATTACCATCCAGAAGTTTGACCCATACATCAATATCGACCCCGGAACCCTGAACCCCTATGAGCACGGGGAATGCTATGTGACCGTGGACGGTCTGGAGACCGACCTCGACCTGGGGCACTATGAGCGTTTCACCGGCATCCAGACCACCAAGGCCAACAACATCACCACCGGGCGCATTTACCAGAACGTGATTGAGAAGGAGCGCCGGGGGGACTATCTGGGCAAGACCATACAGGTAGTACCACACATCACCGATGAAATCAAGCGCAACATACAGCTCCTGGGGCGAAGCAAGAAGTTCGACTTCGTAATCACGGAGATAGGCGGAACCATCGGAGACATTGAGAGCGCACCCTTCCTGGAAGCCATCAGGCAACTGAGGTGGGAACTTGGCAAGAACGCCGTAAACGTGCACCTGACCTACGTGCCTTACCTGCACGCTGCCGGAGAGTTGAAGACCAAGCCCACGCAAAGCAGCGTGAAGCAACTGCAGAGCCAAGGCATACAGCCCGACATCCTAGTACTGCGCACCGAACATCATTTGAGCGATGACATGCGCAAGAAGGTGGCCCATTTCTGCAACGTGGAACTGGAGTGCGTCATACAGAGCGAGGACATGCCCAGCATCTACGAGGTGCCCGTGGCCATGCAGGACCAGGGGCTCGATGCGGCCATCCTGCGCAAGTTGGACATCCCCGTGGGCGAGAAGCCCCAGTTGGGTCCCTGGCGCAATTTCCTGGAGCGCAGGAGCAAGGCCACTGCCGTGGTGAACATCGGCCTTGTGGGCAAATATGACCTGCAGGACGCTTACAAGAGCATACTTGAAAGCCTGGCTCATGCCGGCACCTACAATGACTACAAGGTGGAAACGCACTTCATCAACAGCGAGCACGTCACCCCAGAGAATGTGGGACAGATGCTGGAGGGGATGGATGGCATTGTCATCTGTCCGGGATTCGGCCAGCGCGGCATTGAAGGCAAGATAACCGCTGCCCAATATACGCGTGAGCATGACATGCCCACCTTCGGCATATGCCTGGGCATGCAGATGATGGTCATTGAGTTTGCCCGCAATGTGCTAGGCTATGCCGATGCCAACAGCAAGGAGATGGATGCCAAGACTCCGCACAACGTCATCGACATCATGGAGGAGCAGAAGAACATCACCAACATGGGCGGAACCATGCGACTGGGAGCCTATGACTGCCAACTCAGGCAGGGCAACCGCACCTGGGAGGCATACAACAGGCAGGAGTGCGTGAAGGAACGTCACCGCCACCGCTATGAGTTCAACAACAACTACATCAAGCAATACGAGGAACAGGGCATGCAGTGCGTAGGCACAAACCCAGAGAGCAACCTGGTGGAAATAGTGGAGATTCCCAACCTGAAATGGTACATCGGCACACAGTTCCACCCCGAATACAGCAGCACCGTGCTCAAGCCGCATCCACTCTTCATGAGTTTCGTGAAGGCATGCATAGACAACAAACAATAACATATCCCCAATAAGGAACATGGACAAGAACACAATTACAGGCTTTGCGCTGATAGCCCTTGTGCTGATTGGATTCAACTGGATCAGCCGTCCCTCACAGGAAGAGCTCGCCGAGATGGCGCGTCAGGACAGCATTGCCACCGCACAGAAAGAACTGGCCGAGGCACAAGCGAAAGCCGAGAGACAGAAGGCCGATCAGCAACCTGACGCACAGAGCACAGACAGCACTGCGGTCTTCTTTGCACAGAGAAGCAACCAAGGAGAAGACGTCATACTGAAAAACAGCCAGGTCAGACTGACACTCTCCACCCTGGGAGGCACCGTGCAGCGTGCCGAGATATTGGGCTACAAGAGCCGCAGGAGGGAAGGAGACGTGGAAATACTCACTCCCGAGAATGCACGCATGACCTTCTCGCTGGCAGGAAAGCAGGAGAACATCATCACAGACAGATACCGCTTCACCCCCACAGCACAGACCGACAGCACCGTAGAGATGGTGCTCGCACAGGACGGGAAGCGGCTGACCCTGAGTTACAGGCTGCGTCCGGAGAGTTACATGCTTGACCTGGACATCAAGGCCGAAGGCATGGAAGGATTCTTTGCCCCCAGCACCAAGACGCTCACGGTGAACTGGACAGACCACGTGATGCAGCAGGAGAAAGGCTACGACTTTGAGAACCGCTACAGCAGCCTTACCTACAAGAGGAAAGGCGAAGGCACGAAGGAACTGAAGGAAACAAGCGAAGACAGCAAGCGCCCCGAAGAGGCCCTGGACTGGATTGCCTTCAAAAACCAATTCTTCAGCGCAGTACTCATCGCACAGCAGGACTTCACGGGGAGTGAACTGAAGAGCACCCCCGAGGCCGACAAGAAGAGCGGATACCTGAAGACCTACGAGGCACAGGCCGAGACCTTCTTCGACCCCACCGGCAAGCAGGCAACCCACCTGCAGATGTACATCGGCCCCAACAAGTACCACACACTGCAACACCACAACGACCTCTCTTCCGGCAAGGAAGACCTGGAACTGGAGGACCTGGTAAACCTGGGCTGGCCCATACTCAAGTGGATCAACCGCTGGTTCATACTCAACCTCTTCGACTGGCTCACCTCATTCGGCCTGCCCATGGGCATCGTATTGCTGCTGCTGACACTGATTGTCAAGGCACTGGTATACCCCACCACACGCAAGAGTTACATCAGCAGTGCCAAGATGAGAGTGCTCAAGCCACAGATAGATGCCCTGTCGGCCAAATATCCCAAGCCCGATGACGCAATGAAGAAACAGCAGGAGATGATGCAGATATACAGCCAGTATGGGGTAAGCCCCATGGGTGGCTGCCTGCCCATGCTCATTCAGATGCCTATCTGGGTGGCACTCTTCAACTTTGTGCCTAATGCCATCGAACTCCGCGGAGAGCGGTTCCTGTGGGCCGATGACCTCAGTGCGTATGACGATGTGCTGCGCTGGAGCAAGGACCTGTGGCTCATTGGTGACCACCTGAGTATCTTCTGCCTGCTCTTCTGCATAGTGAACGTAGGCAACACGTGGATAAGCATGAGGCAGCAGAAAGACCAAATGAGCGGCGAACAGGCACAGCAGATGAAGAGCATGCAGTACATGATGCTCATCATGCCCGTGGTGTTCTTCTTCATGTTCAACAATTACAGCAGCGGCCTCTGCTACTATTACTTCCTGTCCGGACTCTCAAGCGTGCTCATCATGTGGTACCTGCGCAAGACCACGGACGATGCCAAACTGCTTGCCAAGTTGGAGGCATACAGACAGAAGCACAAGAATGACCCGAAGAAGACATCGGGCATGGCCGCACGTCTGGAAGCACTGCAGAAACTGCAGGAAGAGCAAGCGCGACGTACGAAAAAATAATCCCTGAACCATCATGAACATCAAGACCATCATAGCAGCAGCCCTCACGGGGGCTGCTCTGTCCGTTTCAAGCAACATGTCAGCCAATGACATGACGACCCCCGAGACCCTGTGGAGCATGCACAGGCTGGGAGGATATGCCGTGTCACCCAAGGGCGACCGCGTGGTGTACACGATCACCACCCCCGACATCCATGCCAACAAGAACCGCACGGCCATCTGCATCATCGGCACAGACGGCACCGGACGCACATGTCTGACCACAGGAAAGGAAAGTGAGGTGGAGCCCGCATTCGTGGATGGAGGCAACCGCATTGCGTTCCTTCAGGGCGGCAACCTGTGGACCATGAACTGCAACGGCACCGACAGGAAGCAACTGTACAGCGGGGGCGACATTGAAGGATTCAAGTTCTCACCCGACGGCCAATCGGTAATTGTCATCCGCCAAGTGGAGAGCACAGCCAGCATCAGGCCTCAGGAGGAAGACCTTCCCCTGGCCACCGGCCTGGTCATCACCGACATGAACTATCGTCACTGGGACCAATACGTGCGTACTATCCCCCACATATTCTTGGCACCCGTCACCGAAAACGGGTTAGGCGAGATGAAAGACCTCCTATGGGGAGAGCCCTACGAGTGTCCCGTGCTGCCTTTTGGAGGCTCGGAGCAGTTCTGCTGGAGCCCTGACAGCAAGCAGGTGGCCTATACAAGCCGCAAGAAGACAGGGGTGGCATACGCCACCAGCACCGACACGGACATATATATATATAATGTGTCCACAGGGAAGACCATCAATGCATGCAAGCCGGAAGGCTACAGCGAGCCCAAGGCTGATGCACTACGGAGCCTGGAGAAGCAGTCCAAGAACCAGTCGGCAACCGACATCAATGCCGGTTACGACCAAGATCCGCAGTTCAGCCCCGATGGCAAGATGCTGGCATGGAAGAGCATGGAGCGCGACGGATATGAGAGTGACCGCACCCGCCTGTGCGTGCTGGACATGAAGAACGGCAGGAAGACCTACGTCACCGAGCAGTTTGAGAGCGGCGTGGATGCCTTCTCATGGGCCGATGACAGCAAGACAATCTATTTCACGGGAGTGTGGCAGGCACGCTCCATGGTGTATCAGACCAACCTGAAAGGCGAGGTGGAAGCACTCACGACGGGCGATTTCGACTACGGCACAGCCGTGCCCGTGCCCGGCAGCAAGCAACTGCTGGCCAACCGCCACAGCATCTCTGCCCCCGATGACCTGTACCTGCTCACACCTGTCAAGCGCAAGGGCACCATCG
The DNA here is from genome assembly GCA_019420585.1 of Prevotellaceae bacterium. Classification (GTDB taxonomy): domain Bacteria; phylum Bacteroidota; class Bacteroidia; order Bacteroidales; family Bacteroidaceae; genus Physcousia. Next base: position 2,477 of record JAHZGX010000028.1, on the reverse strand, counting down.
TCAAGCAGATTACGTTTGAGAACAGAGACATCCTTTCATCGCTCTCCATGGGCGAGGTAAAGGAACGCTGGGTGAGCACCAGCGACGGCAAGAAGGAACTCTGTTGGGTGATTTACCCGCCTCACTTCGATGCCAGCAAGAAGTACCCTGCCCTGCTCTTCTGCGAGGGTGGCCCCCAGAGTCCCGTCAGCCAGTTCTGGAGTTACCGCTGGAACTTCCAGATAATGGCCGCGCAGGGCTACATCATCATCGCCCCCAACCGCCGCGGGCTGCCCGGCTTCGGCATGGAATGGCTGGAACAGATAAGCGGAGACTACAGCGGGCAGTGCATGCAGGACTATCTCTCTGCCATCGATGACCTCTGCCGGGAGCCATACGTGGACAAGGAGAGGCTGGGATGCGTGGGTGCAAGCTTCGGCGGATACAGCGTGTACTGGCTGGCCGGCCATCATGACAAGCGCTTCAAGGCCTTCATTGCCCACGACGGAATATTCAACACCACGCAGCAATACTATGAGACGGAGGAGATGTGGTTCCCCAACTGGGACCTGGGAGGCACGCCCGACCGCAATGCCGGCGCAAAGGCCTTCACGGAAAGCCCCCACCTCTACGTGGACAAATGGGACACCCCCATCCTCTGCATCCACGGCGAGAAGGACTACCGCATACTGCACAGCCAGGGGCAGAGCGCATTCAGCGCGGCACGCATGCACGGCCTGCCTGCCCAACTGCTGCTCTATCCCGATGAGAACCACTGGGTGCTGAAGCCCCAGAACGGTATCCTGTGGCAGCGCACATTCTTCCGCTGGCTCGACCGCTGGCTGAAACCTGAAAAGTAAGAACAAGAACAGACAAACCAAAAAAGACCAATGACTACAAACGCAAAGGCAAAACTCAGCGACAGCGCAGCCACACGCTGGCTGGCACTCATCATAGTAAGTGCCACCATGATGTTCGGCTACTTCTTCACCGATGTCATGTCACCCCTGGAATCCATGCTGAACGACACCCTGGGATGGGACGGCAACGAGTACGGGTTCTTCTCGGGAGCATACGGGCTCATCAACGTGTTCCTCCTCATGCTCTTCTTCGGCGGCATCATCCTTGACCGCATGGGCATACGCTTCACCGGGGTGCTCAGTTGCGTGCTGATGCTCGTGGGCGCACTCATAAAGTGGTATGCCGTGAGCCACGTGAGCGTGGAGGCGGTGGTCGACGGCTTCCACATGGACCTGCTCATCGTGCAGATTGACAACCCACACACCAGCACCCTGCTGGCCGCACTGGGCTTCAGCATATTTGGAGTGGGATGCGAGACGGCAGGCATCACGGTGAGCAAAGTCATCACCAAGTGGTTCACAGGGCATGAACTGGCGCTTGCCATGGGACTGCAGGTGGCCACCGCCCGCGTGGGAACCACTGCCGCGCTCATGTTCTCCCTGCCCATAGCCAAGGCCTGCGGCGGTGTGTCGGCCAGCGTGGCACTGGGCTGCGTGCTGCTCTGCATAGCACTCTTTGCCTACCTGTATTACTGCCTGCTCGACAAGAGACTGGATGAAAGCGTGAAGAACTGCGCCGAGACCGCCAGCGCCGGCAGCGGGGAAGAGGAGGAGAAGTTCCGCCTGAGCGACCTGGGTGCCATCTTCTCCAACCCCGGCTTCTGGATCATCTGCCTGCTCTGCCTCATGTTCTACGGCGGCGTGTTCCCCTTCCTGAAGTTCGCCACCAAGCTGATGATCGACAAGTACAGTGTCCCCGCCGAGTGGGCAGGCAGCATCCCCGGCATGCTTCCCTTCGGCACGATGGTGCTTACGCCCGTCTTCGGCAGCATCTATGACAAGAAGGGCCATGGCGTGATGCTCATGGTACTGGGCAGCGTGCTGCTCACCCTGGTGCACGTGCTGTTCGCCCTGCCCATGCTCGACCAGTGGTGGATGGCCATCGCCTGCATGATGGTGCTGGGCGTCGCATTCTCATTGGTGCCGAGTGCCATGTGGCCCTCCGTGCCCAAGATTATCCCCATGAAGCAGTTGGGAAGCGCCTTCGCCATCATCTTCTTCATCCAGAACATCGGGCTGAGCCTCATCCCCATGGGCATCGGGCGCATCAACCAGATGAACACCGCCGCCGATGGCGTGACCGACTACACCCAGACGATGCTCATCTTCGCCTTCTTCGGCCTGCTCTCCATCCTGCTTGCGCTGGAGTTGCTGCACCTCGACCACAAGAAGCATTACGGGCTGGAGGAGAGGAACTGCAAGTAAGCATGCCCCTGCCCCTCCGGGCGCGCAGAGGAGCATAGGCACACGCACAGTACATATCAAGGCACCCCGTTCACCATGGCAGTGAGCGGGGTGTTTCTTTTTCCTTGAACCGCGTGATAGCGCTGCATGGCCTGGCGTGATAGTACTGCATGGCCTGGCGTGATAGTACTGCACGGCCTCACGTGATAGTACTGCACGGCCTCACGTGATAGT
>JAHZGX010000027.1 GCA_019420585.1 Prevotellaceae bacterium | reverse complement strand
TAAGGGACTTCGGACAGGGGGAGCAGGCTCGTTTGAGTTTTACCGGACAGCAATACTTTTATAACAAACTGGAGGACAGATTTTTTGTGTCCTATAATGCAGTCCTGTTAAATTTTCCTATCTTTGTGGTGAATACAGACAATTCTAAAAAATTATATTCTGACATGACACCTAAGAACGGAAAAGAGATATTTGTGTTGGTTCTCCTTGCCTGCCTCTTCCTGTATGCCTGCACGCAGGCTCCTTCCGGGTTCGGGGGAAAGACGGTGCTGAGGCCTTTAGGCAAAGGGTTGAGCGCAGGTACGCAGACTGTGAGTGACAGCCTTCCGTTGATGCGCCAGCAGCAGAAAAGCCTGTATCAGATAAAGAAGAACTATGATGTGTTCCAGATGATCCAGATAATCCGTATTGATTCCGTGTTTAGCCCCGAATACAGAATCATACCGCTTGAAACCATCGAAAGAAGCCTCATAGGTAATATTGGTGATTTCTTCAAGGATGACAGCCTGTTGATTCTTACCGACTATATGAACGGGCTCATATTGGCTTTTGACCTTAATGGTAAGTTCTTGCACCAGATTGGCAGTAAAGGGCATGCTTCCAATGAGTATACAAATATGCTTCAAGTGGCGTTTGACGCTCATCACAAACGATTGTGTGTACTGGATGGATATTCTGACAAGTTGGTCTTCTATGATTTTCATGGAAAACACCTTGGCTCGGAGCCATTGTATTTCCGGTGCGGGGATATTGCTTTTTGGGGTGACAAGCGATTCCTTCTGACGTTGCCATATGTACATGAAGACTATGGAATCTTGAATTCATTCAAACTTACGGTGACAGATGAGAAGGGAATGCCGGAGTGTGGTATCCTGTGTGACCCGGGTTTTCCCAAAGATGTGTTTGGAATATCTTTGGGTCATTCTTTGCATGCCAATCCCGATGGTGTGTTCTATATGGACATCTTGACTCCTGACACTATTTGGCGGATAAGGGATGACGAATGCGTGCCCTTCCTGGTTGCTGATTTTGGAGAGCCGTTCACCACGGCAGCGTCATATTGCGAGATGACAGATGAAAGTTATTGCAAAAGAATAAATCAGATTGATTTCCTGCGTGATGATTTTGTCTTCACCAAAGATTTTGGATATGTGGGTTTCCGTGACTGTGCTATAGTGAATCTTAATACGGGAAATTATCTGGCAGGACGGTTGTCGGGAAGGTTGGGCAGGCCCTTGCGGAATTTCCTGGAGTTTGCTTATGAGAGTGACATATGGAAACCTGCATTTCTTTATGACTGGGAGAGGAATCAGATTGCTAAGGTTTGGCCGGCAGACGAACTTGTACGGTATTTGGAAATGATGAGAGATAGCAAGGACGGTGAAGATGTTTATCAATCATGGCCGCAGTCCGATCGTGATATCCTGGAACGTCTCACTCCCGAGGACAACCCGGTGATAGTGGTGGCAACCTTGAAGGAATTTTGAATATACCTGCCCTGCAGTATCCTGTTGTGGCAGAAAAAAGGAAAGAATGAATTATGATTATAAAATAATAAGTGTGATATGAGAAAGTTTCATGTTATTACATGTTGTCTGATTCTGTCTCTCGCCTTCTGCTCGTGTCAGCGGGAAGGCGGGCAGGAGGGCGTGGAGTTTGACTGTACGGCATCGAACGTGGACGACTGGGGTAGGCATCTCGACATAGAGGAATGTGTAAGGCTGGAGGCTCCTGATTCCCTCGGGCTGGGAGAGGTATACAAATGCGTGTTCGGCAATGGCCGGATGGTGTTTTGGGATCGTCACAGAAAAGGACTCTATTCTTACTCTATGGACGGGAAGTTTGTCAGGAAGATAGGTGCCGAGGGGCGTTCCAAGTCGGAGTATGTAGGCATAAAGAATATCTTCCTGAACAAGGAAGGAGGGCGGCTTTATGTATTGGACGAACTGGGGATTCTGTCCTATGACATGGATACGGGTGAATTCGTCAGCAGGGAAAAGCCCGAGTTGCCGGACTTCCACGAGTATTGGAAGTTTGGCGTGCTGGCTCCCGGACACTATCTGTTGTTCAACCCTCAGCCTCATGGCTTGGGTGCAGTGATAGACTATCATGACGGTGAATGGAAGGACTTGCGGAAGGCTGGCTTCTGTCAGTTGGCCTGTGAGCGCTTTTATTTTTTAGGCAATCAGTTGCGTGTGATTTCTGTAAGCACGACAAAACGAAATGTGAGCAATTTCAAAAACGAAATGTGATTTGAAAAACGATAAAAGGGCATCTCAAACGGATGCCCTTTTATACCAAAGCAAGGACTTTATTTTCGTGCTAGCAGTTCCTTTATTTCCAGCAAGTCCTCGGCCGTTATCTTCACATGTCCCAAGTCCCCGAAAATCATGTCAAGGAACACGCTGTGCGGAATGCTCACCGTCACAGCCCCCTTACCATATTCAATACCGAAACCGCCTATCTCGGCATAGTTCACATCCATTTCCCTGAACATGGCCACGGCATCATTGATAATCATATCCGTGTCAATGTTGCCATCCTTGTCGGCCAAGAACAGCGCAAGGCTGTCCGTCATTGAGTTGATGCGCTTGTCCTCTCGATCCATCCAGTTACTCAATCCGCGTTTCAGATACACGGATGCCGCTTTCAACTTCGGTCGGCCGGCTGCCAGTTCGTCTATTTTCCCGTTAGCCCAATTTCTCACGGCAACCTTTAAGTTTCCTGTCAGTTCCGCGACATTTTCCTTTATGTACATGACGTTTACTTCTTGTTGGTTTTACTTGATGCACTTGCCTTTGTCCCGCTCTTCATCTTCAGGAAATCCGAGTAGGTCATGTCTGAATAGTTCTGCGTGTACTCGTTGAACAGTTCCATGTTGCGGTCGGCCTCTTTTGCGGCTTTCTTTTTGAGTTGCTTGATAAGTGCAAGGTGATTTTCAAGAGCCTCCTTGCCGTCTTTCGTTCCCTCCACAATCGGACGCATCATGCGCATATATTCCCGTTGCATTATAGCCATGATGTTATTTTGGCTCTGTTGAAATTCATCATCTTGGTTTACAATTGCAAACTCCCTATCCGAGAAATCAGCCGTCAGTTTCTCTATCTCGTCCCAAATGGGAGATTGTGTCTGCTGCCTCTGTTGCGGTGTGCTATGCGCCTGTTGGCGTTGTGATTCCAACTTTTGTTTCATCTGCTCCAGCTCTGCAATTTGCTGGTCGTAATCAATTGGTGTTACTACGGAGCCTCTGAGTAACGGGTCTGGAGTCCCCCCCTAAAAAAACATTTGCTTGCATAATATAGTGGTGTTAAACATGTTTGTATTGAAAATAGCGGTAAGTGCCGCCGGAGCGGACACCCACCACTATATTGTCTCTTTTATGCGGTCGTTCCACCTCCGCTTGCCGCCTGTACTTGGCAGCATCCGTTATACGACTGGTATCCAGTCACGGTCGGGGTAGATGGAAGAACCAGCTGTCCCTGAATCATGCGGCATGTACGACGGTCGGTGTAGTTGATTCCGGCAGTGTAGGCCTTTTCAATCTCGCACTGGATGAGCCTGTCCTGATACGGACGGATGGCGGCACCTACGGCAACTTCTTTCTCCAACTTACCGATACGGGCGTTGAGGGCATCGAAACCGTCACGCTGTGACTTGTACAGCCCGAAGTGTGCGGCGTTCATCTTGTCCTGCGTGTTGTCGTACAGGTCTCTCATGCCCTTGTACAGGGCGAAGTCTGCATCAGTCTGCCCCTTGTACAGGCTGAACTTCTCTGCCACGTCGGTGTTCCGGTGCGCATACATCAACTCCAAGGTACCCACCTTGTTGCGCCAAATCTCGTTGGTGAGGGCTACAGCATCCTCACAGCCCTTTTCCCATGCCTGGAAAGCGGTTGGAGCGGCTGCACCACCAGCACCTCCGGTAGTGGTGTTGATGTTCACGTTCTCTGGCATGTTGCCACCGCCAAGGCCAAACAGACCGCGACCGTTGCTCAACTGATTGATGGCAGTGATTCCTGCAATAGCCAAAGCTGGTATAGCCACACCGTATGCACCTCCCTTGCTTGCATACTCCTTCCTGTTCTCGTCGTGTACGTAAGTCTTCTTCTCCACGACTTCCTTGTTTGTTGTCTCCATAAGATAATTATTTTTTGACTGTCCCGGTCAATATTGACCGTGAGGCAAAATTAGTCTGTGAGCACAAGCAAATAAAGAGTTTGTTTTCTTAAAAAAGAAAACTTCATGCTTTCCATCTAGTTCTTTGATATTCCGTATGGTTTAGGACATTCGCGACGGTTTTTGCACACATGTGCACTTTTTCGGACACACGCCTGTAGATTTCGCTTCGAGAGACATGTGCCGATATTTCTCCAATCTCTCTGATAACCTCAGAGTATGCAAGATGTATCTTGTTGTCACTTGCAACAGTGCTTTCTCTCCTGTTTTTATTGTAATATCTTGTCATATTCCCACAAAAATTATACCTTTGCGGTGCCAAACTAATATACTTGTCACATTCATGAGTTCTGAAAGTAGGGATTCCTACCCTCGGCACTTTAGGACTATCAATGTGACAAGTTTAGTTTGGCGACAAGACTTGAAAAAAGTGTCGAGGGTTCTTTTGTCTCCCTATGATTCAGCGAAGTATTCGCCCGATCAGGGCGAAAGGAGACTTCCTCATATAAACCTCCGCATCATTGAGAGAATCGGCTTTCTGGAAAAATATACCAGGATAAGTGATACCATCCCGAGCAGGTACGGAAAGCATTTGATACATGTCTGTTGCCATAAAGTCAACTTCCTTTCCACTGTATATGGAACCTTGACTTTCCTGTCAACATACATGCGCTCAATCTCCTTATCAACTTGCACGGGCTTCTTCTGCGGCTTCGTCTTCAAGTCGTGGGAGAGTGTGCCATCGGAATTGATTTTGGCATCGGAAACAGCAAAGTCATTCTCGAGGTGGCTTGTACTGTCGCGGGTCTCCCTATATGCGGACTGGGAGGGGATTTCCACATAGACGGTGTCGGGGACGCTGACCGTCTCGCGGCGGACTTCCACGGTGGAGGAGGCGTCTCCAGGAGTGCAGAAGACTGGGGGCTTCCGGGTGGCGCAAGAGGAGCAGAGAATGGGGAGCAGGAGCACTGCGAGGAGGAAGGCAGTGAGCACCGCGTCTTCCTTGGTGAATGTCCTATGCTTCATCTTACACCTCCCTGTATTCTTCCCTTGCGTCAAACGACGGGCATGCTTTCCTGACTCCTGGGAAGTCTCTGTGTCCAAGGATGGCTGCATTGGGGTATTGCCTGCGGAGTTTCCTGAGAAGCAGGAGGAGGGACTTCTTCTGCTCCGGGGTGCGGTTGTCCACTGGATTCATGCCATTGGCCATATCCACCCCGCCTGTGTAGGCCACGTTCACGGTGCAACTGTTGTAGCCTTGCACTCCGTTGCTGACTTTGGCCTCGTCCAGCAACTGGTGTATCACTCCGTCTTGGGTGATTACGTAGTGGTAGCCGGGGTTCTTCCAGCCCTTGCGGCGGAACTCATGCTGAAGGTCGCTTACGGTCTGACGCAGGTTTCCTGCGGTGCAGTGGACGGCGATGTACTTAATGCTTCTCATCTTCTTGTCTGTCTTTCAGTTCTTCAATCAGTTTCTCTGCGTCCCGCTCGTGGACACACTCTATAATGCGCCGGATGATTCCGGGCAACTCTGCGGCGTGGCTCCTGCGCCGGCGGGCGTGTTCGAGCATGCTCTTGGTCTCAACGGCTATGAGTCCCACTCCGAAGAGGATGGCCGTGAATGGGAGGCGGTAGAACTCGAATAAGAGCCCGCAGCAGTCCACGAGGAACCCGATGACGAGGAAGCGCCAATACTCGGTCATCTTGTTGATGGTGACGCGGAGTTTGTGGCTGTGCACTCGCTTGCCGGTCTGCCTGGCGGTGTACACCCCGTCCCAGAGGTCGAGCATGATGGCGGCTATGACCAGGAGGCTCACGGCCAGGAATGCGCAGAGGTAGAGGCTGGCCTTGCTGGCTATCATCTCCGTGCTCATGGCTGCTGTCCTCCTGTTACAGGCTCGGCTATTGCGGGGATATCCTTGAGGTCATAGGGCATTCCTGTTGGCATGTCGGCAATGCACTCGTACACCACTCCAGACTGCTCGTAATACTTGCCTTTCTCAAGTGCCATTCCCTGCTCATAGGGTATGGGATCTGCGGCGGTGCCGGCGTGCTGCCTGTCTATGCGGGCATAGAGGGCGGCAGTGTCCATGGATGGTGGGTACTGCTCCTGGGGCGTGTGTTCCTGAAGCACCCGCCATGGCCTTCCCCGGTACCGAAGGACTGCATCCTGAGGGACCGAATCCCCGCGACGGCAGAGTTCGGCAAAGGATGGGAACAGAGCGGGCACGCGCAGCACCTGCTCGTCGGTCATCCGGGCGGCCAGGTTGCGCTCCCGTGTGAGCACCATCATCTGTGCCATCGGGTCGGCCTCGATGCGTTCGTCCTGGCAGCGGTCATACTCCTTGAGGAACTCTTCCCCTCCAACGCCCATGGCGTGTCCTATCTGCCTGAGTTCGGATTCCGTTGCATCGGTGTTGCTCCGCGCAATGGCTGCTTCGATTTCCACTGCCGTCGGCTTGCCCGGGAACTCCTCTTCCATGTACGAGGCGTTCCCGCTTTCTGTTTCCTGCACGTCCCAGCGGATGCGCCATTTGTTTTTTACTGGATTTGTACATTCAAGCAGGTTCACTCCTGCGCTTCCTTCAACTCTTCTCATGTTTGTTTGTACTTGGGTTATTTGTGGGACGGGGCGACTATGAAAACCTCCCCGCCTCGTTGTTCTATACGCTTTATGCGAGCATCTCTATCTCCTTAAACTTTTCAACGCTCTCCGCCCGGACAAGTTTGCCGCGGAAAGCCAGGCGCGAGCCGACAGTCGAACTATTTTCCAAAGAACCATTAAGACAATTCATATAAGCGATGCCGACAAAAGAACTCGCAAAACTGCCCGACCGAAAGAGCACACGGTTTACTGAACTGCTATAATATAATACGTCACAATAATAGGTAGAAGTACTACCGTTGACAACACCAACGGGTATAACATCCATGTATTTCCCGTGTGCTACCATGGTTATACACACATCGTTCGCATTACGGACTTTCACCAAACGGGTACTGCCGTCAGGCATCCAGATGCGACACTTACCGCCGTTGTTCGTTGTGTTGGGAATGTCCACACCGTCCATCATCTCAGCCTTGTTCCCGTAAATGTCCTCGTAGCCTATGCAGCATGTGTTGTATACTCTGACAAAATCGCCGGAACGCTCTTCGTAGAAGGCAATTCCTTTGTACTCATAGGAGCCGATAATGTTGCCGTCTGTGTTAACGGTGTCCTGCATGCCGTGGGACGCGGTAGCGCCAACAATTCTACGCTCCGAATGCTGACCGGCACCACACTGAATCTGGCTGTTACGCCTACCATACTTTGCGAAGAACAGGTTGACAATACGTGAGTGCATCAGTGCATCTATCTGTTGCATGCCTCTTTTTTGAGAGGAAAGGTGGAACGTGTTCCAGTCCAATTCGCCAGTACAGGATTTTCCAGTTATGCAAGAACGTAACTTTCCATCCACTTTACTACTCTTGGCAACCGCACATAAGTGTTCGTCATTGGCTACCCAGTCGGGTTCCATGTCTTCAATCTTATCACTGTTAGACAGTACCACCTTGTCGAACTCGGCCGTTTTCAGTATGGTGAAGTACAGTTCCCTTGCACCTTCCGGTACGGCGGAAATCAAGTACATCCCATCCTCGAAACGGTGTCCGTCGGCTGCCACGACCACAGAACCCACAACCTTCAGGTTCTCGTCAACGAACACGGTGCCGATAAGGTTCGTGCCAATCACACTCGGGAACCTGACACGCCTGTACCCTGCGACTTCCACGCGGCATACGCTGTAGCGGCTGTTGTTCGCATAACTGGCGGTCAGCGTATCCTTGCCGGTGACGATGGTCTTTCCTGGCTGCACGCCGTTGTAGGCAGCGCCAATGTCCTCGTAGGTGAGCACGGTGGCCGCCGGAACTGACGGCATGTGCCCGCTGTCATTCTTCGAATAACAACTATAATGCTTGAGGTTCAGATAGTCGTTGATGCCCTTGCTCCAGAAGAACGGTTCAAACATCATCCAGTCACCTTCCGTACCGTCCAGTTTGGCAAGGGATCCATCGTAATAGAGATTGCTGTTGCCGTCATCAAGCGGGCAATAGGTCATTTCTCCGTCCGGATTGTTCACCAAGATTCCGGTATTACCGGCTATGGCATCCATACGGCTTGTCGGCATCTGGGTCACCTTGGCCAGCACGCGGTGCCGGCGGCTGAATATGTTTTTGATGTGGCCGCTCGGGACATATTGGGTGCCGTACTTATAGCCGGTCTTGTTGTCCAGGTTGCTCGCGTTGGCATCATCTGCAACACTGTCGTCAAACTCCAACATGGTATATTTAGGCTGTATGATGTTCAGTTCCGGGTAGATTCTCCGGTAATCATCATACAGGGAATCTTCGACATACTTCGTAAGCCTGACGGTTCCCCGCAAGCCGGAATGGGCGTTGTCGTTGGCCCCGGAGGAGGTGTAGGTCTTGTAATCCCTGTACCGGTCCAGCAACGTGCCGTCATCCTCCATGTCCACCTGGATTGAGAACCGCTCCAGCCTTCCCGTCCCAGACACCTTGGCCTGGTGGAGCCGCTCCAGGAATGCCAGGCCGTCTATGCCGGGCGTGTCGGAATGACGGTAGCCGGTAATGGAGTCTATACTCTCCAGCGTGAGACCTGTATCAGTCAACTTCGGCAGGTATTCGAGGAACAGTTCTGTCAGCGTGCCCGGCAACTCGAGTTCTGCCAGCGGGCAACCCGTGGCAAACGTCACCCGCTCCAATCCGGTCCCGGCGAGAAGAGCCCTCTTCAGACGGCCCTGGTGCCTGAGGTCAAGCGAGGCCTGGTTTCCGTTGTCTCCGTTCCTTGCCATCCAGTTGCCCGCCATCACCAGTTCCTCCAGAAGAGTCATCGACTCGGTTCCGGCCATGAACGATGCGTTGCGGTAGCCGCTGGCCGCCGTCACGCTCATGTCCAGTCTCACCAGCCCCGTGAAGAGGCCGAAGTTGAATCCCAGCGCGAAGGCATCCTCATGCCACGTGAGTTCGCGGATTTTCTCCGCGCCCACAATCTTCAGCGGGTCGTTCTCGTTGAAGGCGGCCTGCAGGGCAAGCGTGTGCGCCACGCCTGCGTCCACCACCCCGCTGTCGGCTTGCACGCCGTTGCTGGTGCTTATCTGCACGCGGTAGGGTATGCTGAGCACGTAGTCCATCGGCTGGAGCACGCGGCCGGCGTTCTGCGAGGAGGTGCTCTGGTACAGTTGCGCTCCATTGGTGGACATGTAGCCGTACTCCACCTGCTTCAGGTCGTAGCGGCGGCGGATGAAGTAGTTGCGGTGAGCCTTCAGGTTGCCCTTCATGCCATAGATCTGCGGGTAGGTCTGCATGGTGCCCGTTCCTCCCACAGGCAGCGCGTTGAGGAACGGGTATATATATTTGAAGATTCCGCTCTTGTTGTAGAGCCTGCCGCACCAGCGGTCCATCTGTCCTGTGTTGAAGTAGTCCATGGCCTTCTGCACCGAGAACGCGCTGCGGAAGGACGCCCCTCCGTTCACGCCGCTCGCCATGAGTATCTCACGCATGTCTGCGAAGTTGGCCAGCAGCAGGTTCCACAGCCAGGAGTCGTGCCCCTGCATGACATAAGCACCATCGCGCTTGGTCTGCCGGTTGTCATCGTACCTGCCCGTGAGCATGCTCTTGTTGTCGTTGCCATGCTGGCAGTCCCCGTCATACCAGTTGGGGTACCATATCACGCCATCCCAGGTTCTCCAGATGATATTCTTGGCCAACTGGTCAACGCCGAGATTCACATCCACGAACATGTGGTAGGCCAGCGAGTACGGCACGTCAATGTACTCGGAGGCGTGCGCCCTGAAGGTCGCGCTCTGCCACTTTGCCGTGGGGAACTTGCTGCCGTCATCGGTGTAGTCCATGCCTGTGAACGACCCGCTCTCCGTGTTGTACTGCATTCCGCTTCCGGCCTGTGTCTCCTTCGTGCAGCGGCTGATGAAGGACATCAGGCGGTCAATGGCCTTGTACATCCTGTCGTACTTGTCCCCGCTTCCCAGGTGCTCCTTCATGTTCGGTTCCCCGCTGGCATCTCCCTTGCCCGAGTTCCAGAAGGTGTCCTTCGGGTGGTTGAGTTCCAGCCCGCCGTCGAAGTGGCGGTCCATGAATGCAGCGTGCCGGCTGTCTGTGCCCGGTACCCACTGGAAGAGGCAGCAGGGGTTGGAGTTGTTGAGCGTCTCGATGGCTATGGGCAGGTACCTCTTCACGCCGTCCTCCCCTGGCATGAGGTAGTCCAGCGTGTCGCCCTCTCCCCAGGTCTCCGTGCCTATGGAGGCGTCCTGGCCGAAGATAGGGTAACTCTCGCTCTTGTCGTTGTTCATGTTGTACTGGCCGTAATAGGTCAGGTCTTCGTCCTCGCTCATGGCGGCGAAGAGGTCGCAGGGCAGGCCGTCTATCGAGACGCGGTAGTCCTCCGTGAGGCCGTGGTCTGCGGCATAGCGCTGAGCCGGGGTGAGCAGCCCCATCTCCTTCATGCCATCCGTGAAGAACCTGGCTCCGCCCGTGTTGGTGGTCATGCTGGAGTCGGAGAAGTCACACTTGGGGCAGGCCAGTTTCACACCCACGCTGTTTGGGCGGAGGCGGAAGAGGTTCTGCTTGCCCTCTGTGGTGATGGGGTTCTGCTGCACGCCGTTGCCGTCAATCTCCCCGTAACTCAGCGTGGCGGCATATCCACTTGCTGTTTTCTGAAAGTAGATGCGCCAGTTCTTGCGGGAGTAGTTCACGCTGGAGGTGCCCTGTATGCGGGTGAACACGTTCTCGGCTATGAAGGACATCTCGGGGTGCTCGCCGTTGTAGAAAGCAATCTTGCGGACGAGCTTGTTCGCCTTCTTGTCATTGAGCTGCGCCAGCGCGTCCAGCACGTTCATGGTGTCCGAAGAGGAGGGCACCTCGCTCTCCACGCTGCCCGAGCCTATGAAGATGAGCGCGGAGTTCTTGCGCCTGGGCATCATGGCGAGCAGTTTCTGCAGGGAGACCTTCCCGCTCTCGTCCAGCACGCGGTTGTCCTCGTCCAGCGAGCGCACGCCAGGCTCCCCGGGGGTGTCCTCCAGGTGGTTGCGGTCAACGATGTAGTTGTCCATCGCCTCGTCATCGGTCAGGGCCTTGTTGTAGATGCGCACGTTCTTGATGAGCAGGTCCGCACCCACCGAGTTGAAGGTGAGTTCCTGCTCTATGTCGAAGTTCACCTTGCCAGTCCAGCGGCTGGCCGCGCTCTCCACGCCGTCCTCGTAGAATCCGATGAGGGTGCGCTGCTCGTTTGTGCTCACATTCGGGTAGAATGTATATGCAACCTTGACGTTCGTGCCCGGCTCAAACTTGGTGCCCACGCTGTCCTCATAGGTGAAGGTCTCTCCTGCATCCGTGGCCGTGGTGGTCACGCCCGTGAGGAACTTCACCTCCTCGGGGGTCACCAGCAGTCCGTAGCGGTTGCCGTTGGGCAGCGTCCCGAGGCAGGTGATTAGTTCTGCCCCGGTGTCGGTCACGTTGGCCGTGCTGAACTCTATCTCCAGCGTCATGCCCACGTCGGCGATGGCCTGCCCGACAGGCTTGTCCGCCTCATTGAACGGATAGTAGTGGCCGCCATCCCTGGTGAGCGTCATCCTCGCGCCGTTGGACAGCAGGAGGCGGTCTCCGTGCCAGCCGCTGCCAGCCCCGATTTCGTTCACCTGCCACAGGACATCCTCGAACTTCATCTCAAGGCCTCCGCTCTTCCAGGTGGCGGCATCGCTCTCGGTATTGCTCCTGCCATACGCCTCGAAGGTGCACACGGCATCTCCGGCCAGCGTGGCCTCGATGTCTGCGTGAGCCTTGGTCTGCACCGTGAGGCTGATGCTGCTGGTGCCGCAGGTAACGGCATACTTCAAGTCCTCGGTGATGACGTTTGTCTTGCCGTAACTGCCACGCTCGGTGCGTAGCAGGCTGTCCTCCTTCACGGTCTCCTCCCCGCTCGTCACCTTGACCACGGCCTGGACGGCCTGCGCGTCGTATGCCGCATAGTCAAACGACCAGGCCGTGAACTGCTCGGCACGCATCACGGGGTTCAAGCAATCCGCCTGGAAGCCCTCTGCCTTGTGGCGGAACATAATGCCTGTATAGTCCGTCACGCTGCCGCCCGCCTTCAGCAGGGTAATGTAGAACACGTCGCTGGTGACCCCCGAAGGCTCATGCCTGGCGAACACCTCCAGCACGTTGCGCCCTTCCGTCATGTCGGCAATGCCCAGCGTGACATTGCGGCTCTGCGTGCCGCTGCCGGTGGACATGGGGACGGCGAACTCGCTGCCGCCGTTGAGCCTGTAGCAAAGGCTCTTCTCGCCGGTCGTGCCGGTCAGCGTGAATGGCACTGCCACGTCGTTGGCGTACCCGCCACCTGCAAGGCCGTTCGAGACGCTGAAGGTGCTGGTGAGCGTCATGGCCACCATCGTCACCCTCGCCGTGGCGGTCTTCTGCAGCGTCTGTCCCTCGTAGGTGCAGCGCGCCTCCACCTGCACGGTGTAGGCACTCGCGTCTGTCAGGTAGGGGCTGGCATCGAACGTATAGGACTGCCCTGCGGTGACGTTCACGAACTCCGCGCCCTGGAATGCCGAGAGCACGGTGTTTCCCCGCTTCATGATTACCCTGGCCTGCAGGCCGGTATATCCGTCCACCGCAGAGCCACCCACGGTGCCCACCGTGACGCTGTACCTGGCCGTGAGCCCGCTTCCCAATGGGAGGAACTGCGTGGCCGGGAGCGGGCTGCCGCTGCTGTCCGTAAGGTCGATGCTGACTGCCACCTTGTCGTCATCGGTGTACTTCGAGAAGCGCACCTCCCTGTCCTCATCCGTGCCGTCTCCCTTACGCGCCTTGAAGGACATTACGTACTGCGTACCGTCCTCGCTGTCCGCGACATCAATGCCTGTCACCATGCCCGTGACGGCATCGGCCACTGCACCAGCCTGGACAGGCTTCTCCTCTCCGCTGACAACCTCGGTAGTGGTTTCCGTCCTGTCGTCAAGACTCTTGACGTACTGCTCCACGAGCCTGCCGCTGACGGGCAGGTTGCCGGTCGTCTCGTTTCCGTCCCACGGGGTATTTCTCATGTCCAGACCGTCCGTGTCATATACCTTTCTTGCCATATCCTATTACCTTATAGTTATATCCTTTTCCATCCGTCTTTCCCAATCCACGGTTTCGTGCCCTGCCAATAGCCGGCTCCGAAGCAGCTCCGCACGGCCTGGTAGATAACCTGGCTGGCTGTCACCATCCTGCTTACATACCTGCCTCCGATTACCACCCTCAGCCACCGTCCGTCACTTGTCGCAATGCCCATCGCTCAGTCCTCCACGCTGTAGTAGATTACGCCTTCCTCTCCGCCCCCGCTCTCCACGAGCGCGTCAAGTTCTTCCTCCGTCTTCTTCTCCAGCATGAGGTCATGGAGTTCCCCGCCCACGAACCGGTAGAGCCGCGTCCCCCGCCGGAAGATGGCATCCTCCCTGGCCGTCAGCGTCCCGTCCTCCGCCATGTCGTTGTAGTCCTCCGTGGTGTAGCCGAAGTACTTCCCGCCATCCAGGTCATGGAAATAGAAGTACCCGCTGCGGAAGTACACTCCGGGGACTTTCGGTGGGAGCGCACCGGGACGTGACGGATATATGCCGCTGAAAGGCAGTACTGCCGTCCCTGAAGTTCTTTGGATGGCCTTGTCTGCTATTTCCTGCGCAGAAGATATGGAATCTTGCATGTCCTTGTGCGCCCCTTCGCCAACTTCACTGAGGCTGCTTCCCTCATGATTCCATACATATGCATTGCCTCCGCACAGGTACACCTTGTCTTTCAACGGTATCCTGTCATCTGTCATGTAGTTTGCAGAAGTAGGCCAGTCGTATGTATATCCGACTCCCTCATTGCCAGTGTATGCGGCGGCAAATGTGCCATGGGAACGCACAAAATATATACCGGAAACTTCATCGCCGCTGACGGCCACCTCCCCGATTTCTGCAGCAGGGAGAAAACCGCTGAAACGGGCGGTGGTTCCCTCCGACAGCAATCTGATTTTTCCATCCATCTCTCCAATTGCCGTCATGCGCTCTGCCTTCTCTACATACAGGCGAGTGGCAAGTTCGGAATCTCCGGTTTCTCGGGAATTGGTTTCTTCTGCCAGTTTATTGGCAAGCACATCATCTGCTGCAGTACGGGCATCCTTCTCTGCTTTTATTTTTGCTTCCAGATCGTAGACATTCCCCGTATTGCCAGAAAGCAGCCAGCCGGGAGCCTGCCACGCATAGATATTGCCGTTTTCTGCCGATGTCACATTCTCGGCATCGAATATAGACACCAGTTGCCCGTAACGCAAAGCCTTCCCGTTCGTTCCGACAGGCTCGGTATCTGCTTCCATGTCTTCCTTGGACTTGTACACTTTGCGTATGCCAAGTGCCTTCGCGTTCTGCTCCATGTCAGCCATATAGGCCAGCGTATCCGCATGCAGTCCGAAAGTGTCCTCCGGGCTTATGCTGTCCGCCTCAGTCTTGGCACGGAGGCGGCTGGCTTCCCGTTGAAGTTCGTATATGGATTTCATTGTTTGGTCTGTGATTTTTCAAGTTCTACGGCGTAATAGGACTTATACACCCTACGCCTGATATTCAGCAATGTCTCCAGTTGGAAATCGAAAGACGGGACATCCGATACCTTATAGAAGGTACCCGTTGCCGGAAGGCCTATGACAATCTTTGCCGTGCAACTCTTAACTACAGGACGTGTCTGTCCGTCTTCAAACTCACGGCTTTCCAACACCTTTTCCTCAAGAAGGTAATACAGGGGAGCCTGCTCAATGTTATAGCCGTCATATCCGGCAGAACTGGCATCTCCTTCCCTCAAGACAAATCCATCCACGTCATAGACCCCGTTGGCCGTTATCAACTTGTGAGCCTGCATTTCTTCGCAGTTCAAGT
Organism: Prevotellaceae bacterium; assembly: GCA_019420585.1. GTDB lineage: Bacteria > Bacteroidota > Bacteroidia > Bacteroidales > Bacteroidaceae > Physcousia. The sequence goes on along the minus strand of JAHZGX010000027.1, from coordinate 84,838 downwards.
CGCCAATGCCATTTATATGCCGCGCTGTGGCATACGCAGGAAGGCCGACGGAAGGTACATAGGCATCGTCATCGGAACCCGCATAGCAACTGCTTAACAGGAAGAGGGAGCGTATCAGTTCCACCATGTTGTCCTGGAGAAGTTTCAGGTCTTCAAGGTAGACAGGCTGGCCACCTGGGCTGAAAACAAGTTTATTCATAATCATACAGTTCTATGCCGAACATGCGCCCGGCCGGTTTGTAAATATTCAATATGTTCTTTATCTTATTGTAGTTGGTTCCTCTGTACTTGTCTTCATCCTCGTTTGTCGAGGTACACAGGAATGTAGGCACATGAACGATGATATGGACGACATTTGCCTTTTCCCCGTTTATATAAAAGTAACGTGGGTGCCGTTCCGACAGCAGATACAAAGGCTTGTCCGGTTGGTTCTCGTCGTGAAAGTGGAAACAGTTGCTGTCACTGATGTTTTCCGGAGTGGATATGTATATTTGACGCTCTTTCAGGAAGAATGCGTCATTGAGAGCCTTCTCCAGGTACATCACGTTGCATGTCGTATTCAACTTTGCGAATACGATTGCGTGGAGTGAATAGAAGTCTCCGTATACAAGGCGAACCGGAAGGACCAGTATGCGCAGCAATGCACTCAGGAATTTGCTGCGCAATATCGGTGGAAGCAACTGCCCGGCCAAGTTCGAGAAATCAATTCTGTACCACATAACTCAATGAGTTTTCAAGTCCATAAGCCACATAACTGCCACCTGATCCGGTATAGTTGTTTCCGGACAGGGTAACCCAGTTTCCATTCATTTCGTCTTCGTAGCGTACCTCATGCAGTTCCACGTCAGTTACCCCTTCTGCAGCCTGGATTGCATCAACAAGTTTCGTCTTGTTGAAGGTTCCTCCATATGCAATGTTCTTCAGATGGTTTCTGACGGCCTCTTCGACAGGCTTGCCCCCGTCGGACAATCTTGTGCCAGTCTCATCCAACACGAGAGGGTCTATCGTAATTGTCGCGGAGATGGAAAGCCTGTTGCTGTCTGTACTGCTTATATTCAGTATCACTCCTGCCACCTTGACCCTGTTCATGTACTGTTTGAACACCGTTAGAACATCATTTGACAGGGGTACCGGATTGCCGTCTTCATCACCGCTCACAAGGATTTGCACGCTTGTGCCCTTGTCGCGTACTGCCACATACTTCACCACCTGCTTGCTTTCGTCCAGCCTTGCATACTCGTATTGCTGCGTGGACTCATTCAGGATCAATCCGTCACCATACTGGAACGCCATCGCCATCTTGTAATACCAGGGGACGCTCGCAACGACAGCCTTCGAGATTTTCTCCTCTATGTCTGCCTTGTGCTGGTCAAACATCATCTCCAGCACATGGCAGCAGGCTGCAATCACGAAAAACAGGATACTCTCCAGGCTCACGCTGGAGAAACTTCCGCTGAACGTGTCACGTTCGCTCAGCCCATATTTTTCCCGAATGGTCTTGTCTGCCATGAAGGCATCCGTCATGGTTTTCTTAATCTCCGCTACACTCCTTGCCATACCGCTCACCCGAATACCGCATTGAACTCCTCTGTAAATACTCTCGGACGGAGACCACCCCGGTCACGGGCTGTCGCCGGTGACACGCCATTGTTCCTGCAGTAGTTTTGCATGGTCCTGTTCCAAACCTTGTCCGGCATCAGAAGTTCGGTACCTGCCTGAGGGACATCGGTCATGCTGATGCCGTTCTGGTATGCTATGGCTATCATGGCATCCCACGCCCCGAACTCCTGCACGGCCAAATCAGCCAGGGTCTGCCCGTCTTTTACAATCTGTCTCATCGCGTCACTTTTGGAGTGTCTCTTCCACGTCCCCGGGGGTTACATTCAGTTTTCTCGCTATCTCTCCCACAAGTGCCTTCTTCAGCAGCCGGAGGAACGGCATCCTGGGAAAGCATATCAGCATACTCGCACTGGCACTCCACAGTTCCACCAGCACAATGCATGTGCAGATGATGCCCGTCGTCAGTCCGCCGTCTACGGCAAGAAGCCTGTCAACGCCGATGAAACTTAAAATGGCGCAGCCATACACTGCCAGTTTTGCAAGGGTATCACGTGCCAGTTCGCTCAAGGCGAAGTTCCCCTGCTTCAGGCTGGAGGCAATGCCCCATACCCCGTCCATCACCACTGCCATCACCGCGATGTCCGCCATCATGCCGTAACCGGCCACGTAATCTACGAGAATCATCAGAAGGCTGAGTACCCATCCCCACACAGTAGAGAGGATTTCAGCAAGTCTCTCAAGGAATTTTGCAATCATAATATCCGCTTTTTAATAAGTTGCTTCTATCTGTATGTCCGTATGGGTGATTTTAACACTCCCGACGCGCTGCCCGTCCATTTCCAGTTGCTCTTTAATGACCGTCCGCCAATATATCGGGTCATGGTCCAGCAGCATGTCACTGATGCCGACACCCACTGCAGGACGTTCTTTCAGTTCCCCCTTATGCAGGGTAAGGATAAGGGCCTGGTTCTGCCGCAGGACATCATCCACGGCCAGTGTCCCGTTACTGACAACAGGCTCAAGGTATTGCCCGTCATTCGCACCCCATGTCATTTGCACTCCTTTCATACCCTTCAGTGTTTGATGGTTCCATCCTCGTAGTCACTCTTGTTGAAAGAGGATGCTTCCGCTCCTGGTCTTACGGTCGTAAACGTCCCGCCGGGATGGGACACCGTGACATTGTGCGTGTGCCTGTTGAATGTGTCCACAAGTTCGTTTATCTTGTCTGTCAGTTGCCCGATGTTAATCAGGCCGCCCAGTTTGCCGCCATTGATGACGATGGTTTCTATATGGTCCACCTGCAGGACTACAAGCTGGGAGAGGTCGCCGCTCAAGCTGCCGACCGTCACTGCAGTACCCACTTTCGGAGTCACAAGCATCCAGCCGTCATCATCAAGTTCCGATGCCTTCAGACGTACATCGGGAATGATGATATTGCCTATCTCCACCTCACAAAGTTGCCCGGTTACAGACGTCACAATGCCCTGGCAAATGGAGACGTTCTCCCCACCGACAGCCTGTTTCAGGTACTCTCTCAATTTGCTATGCTCGTTCATGCCTCAGTTTAATCTGAATCCCAAATCAATTTTTCGTTTTCCACCCTCTTTGGAGAACTCCGTGGTCACGCTCGTCACAAAATATGTCCCATCCTTATACGGATAGTCCTTGTCCCTTAACGTTACACTGTCTGCAGGACGGCACATCGGTATCAGCCATCCTGTAATGCTGCCCTCGTAGCCGTCAAAGGTGCGCCGTCTCACTTCCAGTTCTCCCCTTGCCTTCATGCTCGCCTCGTCGGAAGTCGGGCTTTTTATCTCTATCTTCTCACCGCCGGTACTGCCGGTCTCCACTTCCCTGACCGTCCCGTCCGGGAGCAGGGCTTTGACAACCACCTCTACCTTCTTGTCTGCCGCCCTCCTGTAAGTAAGATTTTCCTCCTCGACATTGACCGCAAGGTCGTAGAACCGTTCCTCGTCCACCATCTCGCCGGGAGGATGCACATGCAGCGTGTCGCCACACAGGTATATGTCCGCACCGCATTCTTCCTGTATCTTTTTCAATACGTCGTAGCCGGTGGCGTTGTTGATGACAAACCTGTCGTATGTCCAGGAATAGGAACAGTCCACCTTCAGGTCAAGGCCGCATCCTGTGACCACCCTGTCCAGGAGGGTTCCCAGCGTGACCTTTTTCAAGACCTCATTGGGAATCTCCCTCCGGAACAGGAACATGTCATCCTCACAGTGCAGCCTGATGTTTCCCCCGTCCGTGCTGATACGCTGCAGCCAGCCTCTGAACTCTTCCTCCATGCCGCTTTCCTCATACCCGAACATGATACTCACGGCATCACCGCGCTTCAGTTTGTCTTCCACCTCAAGCGCGTTGTTGTATTGTGCCGCCGGAAGTGTTATGACGGCGGTATCGGACAGTTGCTCGACGCTTTTGCGTACTTCTACCCTGTCAAGCATGCCCAGTCTGTAGTTGCCTACCTCTATGTCGTATATCATCGTGTACATGGTCTCAGGCATTTAGGTCGTCACGGCTGAGCAACAGTTTGTATATGTCGTCACTGTAGGCCGTAATGGTATAGTTCTGATTGGCCAGTCCTGTCGTGAAAGGAATGTCCCAACTCTCTATGGCGAGTTGGCTTATGCCGAAAATCTCCAACAGGGGACACAGGGCTTTCACGTGTCCCGCCTCGCAGAAGTTCTTCAGTGTTGCCACGTCCTTCTCCGGATATTTTCCCTCACGGGACATCAGGATGCCTTCTATCCTTACCGTATAGTCGTCCTGAGTCCAGCGTTCCTTGATGCTTCCCTTGATGGTTCCCTTGCTCACATGCCGGCGGACAATGATATTCTGACCGATTAGGCTTATCATCGGTTCCAGGGGGAACAGCCATTCCCTTGCGCCGGATTCCTCCAACTGGAACCGCAAGGGCATGGCCATGGGGACACCGAGCGCGTTGGTGCGGACAACTTCCTCAAGTTCCTCATCGCTCATGTCCTCCACATTGAAGTCTGAACTATCCGGGATGGTCTTGCCGCCAAGATAACCGGTATTGACCCCGTGGAAGTTGTTTTCACGGAACAGCCAGTAAGGGGGAACTTTAGTCAGTCCCATTGCCCGGAGGGCTATGTTCTGGAGTATGAATCTTGTCGTTTTCATCATTCGGTACTGGTTGCTATGGCAAGAGCCCTGTTCATACATTGAAGCACGATGCGCTCGAGTTCCGCCGTGTCGGTCCTGTCGGCCATCGTCACGTATATGTTGTCAAAGAACTTGCCTATGTTCATGGTTATGCTGGTGCTTCTCGTCCCGCCTGTGGCCAGAGCCTCGGCGGTTTTGTTCCCACTGCCTTTCTTGCCGCCCTTGCTGCCATTTCCTCCGGTGGCGGCATTGAAGACAACCTCACCGGATGTGCTCCCTTTCGTGCCCGGCGTGCTTATCGCCGCATTTTCCACGGGAGTCTTTTTGTCCTTTGCACTCTCAGTGGCATAGTTCTTGGCGTATTCGGTCTTTACGCCTTCTGTCAGTCTCTTGGTCTGTTTGAACGCTCGTTCAGCACTGGTGATGCCGGCAATGTCCTTTACACCACGGACGGCACCGTTCCATGCACCCTTGAAATCTCCGCTGAAGAGCCTTGCCATGGCTTCGCCAATCTTGTCGATGCCGCTCATCAGGGTCTTTATCCTGTCTATGACGTACTCTTTGATGATGTTGCCAAAGCCCTTCAGGGTATTCCACATCGTCAGGATGAAGGCGCGGAAACCTGCAAACTTGTTCCAGCAATAGACAACGGCTGCAACGAGAGCCGCAATGGCCGTAATGATCAGTCCTATCGGGTTGGCCGTCAAGGCCACGTTCAGAAGCCACTGGACTGCCTCCCATGCCTTTGTAACTGCTGTTACGACTTTGATGACTCCCACCATTCCGGCAATGGCTATGGCATGAAGGTTAAAGGCTATGGTTCCTACACCAACGACTACAGCAAGAAGAGCAAGTTCTTCCTTCCATTTTACCATGAATCCGATGACAGCGGCTACGACAGCGAATATCCCTTTAAGGGCGGATGCTATCGGAGGGACAATGGCAAGAAACAGGTCCATGATGTCATTGACTATAGGTTTGATTTGCTCAAACATATCTACGGCCGCCTGTTGGACATTGCCGGCAAGTGTCGAGAACTTTCCGCTTACGGTCTGGCTCAGTCTGTCACTCATCCCGGCAAAGGCCCCTCCGGCACTGGTGGCATGGTTGATGGCTGCCGCCACGGCATCCATGCCTATCTGTCCATTGCTCATCATGTCCTGGAGTTCGGCATAGGTCTTGCCGGTCATCTTCTGCAGTTCTTTTAGAGGGTTGAATCCTGCGTTGATGAACTGGAGCAGGTCCTGGCCGCTCATCTTGCCTGCACTGGCCACTTGGCCGAATACCAGGGAAAGGCTGCCGAGCCTGTTCTTGTCTCCAGCCGCGATGTCACCCAGTTGACGGAGATAGCCGTTTACCTTGTCCGCCTCCACGCCGAAGTTCAGCATGGTCTTGGCGTTGTCCACCAAGTCGAGGTTGCCGTATGGGGTCTTGGCGGCGAACTCATTGATCTGTTTCAGTATGCCTGCCGCCTTTTCCTCACTGCCGACAAGGGTGGTGAACGCCACGGAGGTCTGTTCCGCCTGTGCGCCAAGGGACGTGACCGCCCCGATGCCGGCACTGATAAGGACATAAGGATTCGTCAGGAACTGCATGCCCGGCAGGGACATCAGCGAGTCCTTGAACCTGGGGAAGGAGAAGGCCTCCCGCAGACGAGCCCCTGTCGAACTCGCCTTACGGGATATTTCGTCAAGCTGCTTCGAGGTCTGCCGGGCTACGCCCAGCACATTCCCCCCGTCTGCCTGTAACTTGATGAGAAACTTAAGTACGCTGTCCATTGTTTGCCTTCGCCTCCATTTTGCGGATGTCAATCAGATACCGGATTGTCCATGCCCATTCTTCGTCACTCAGAGTGTCAGGGTCAATGTGCATGTAATACCTTAAGAGCGTGTTGAGGAACAGCACGTCACACTCTTCGGTATCAGGGACATCGGCATCCGCTAAAGTTTTTTTATCTGAGCCTCCTTGACCTTGATGACTTCTTCCATTTGGGGAATGACCGCGAGGAAGAGGTCGTCTTCTTTCTGTATCTCCGTATCTCCGGCCACCCACAGCTGCTTCAGCAGGGTCTCGCTCATCTTTATCGGGTCCTTCACCACGCTGACATAGCTCAGGTCCTTACGGTTCGGCCTGCGGAGTATGCAGTTCTTGTCTTCCACGCTGAGTTCAAAAATATCTCCATGCTTCCTTTTCCACTCGGCGACCTGCTCTTTTGTGTAATTCATTTTTTACTGTTTGAATGGTTGCTGAACACTGTTCAAATCATATGGATGCCATTACTCGCTCTTCTTGTCGATAAACAGGAAGGGCAGTGTCTTCTCCTGGAACTTGTCTCCCTGTTTCCACTCGGTATTGTCTTCCGTGAACTCGACACCGACCAGGACATCTGTCGTGATGGCATCGCCGGCACTGGGATTGCCATAGGACGCAACGATGTCCAGGCTCGAATCCAGGATGTCACCTCCGCACGCTTGCTTCAATGCCTCGTATTCGCTTTGGAGAAGCGTTATCTCACCGTCATACGTCTTGTTGCCACGCTGGATGCTGTGGGGCTTGTTGCCTTTGGCATGCAGCAGTTCCTTTTCCTGCTTCGCGCTGTATTTCACGCCGCGGAGCCCGGTAACCATGCGGCCGGCCATGACAACCGATACGTCGGCCCACTCATATTCTCTTGTATTGACCATAACTGATTTTTTATGATGTTGTCACTAGGAAGCCCAATTTCACGTCAATATACCGGGAATAGCCGTGCGGACGGACTTTAAGGACGACAGATATCCTTGATGTACCCACTACGTCCTGCTTGCCGTCAATGTAGCATTTGCATCCTTCCCCATCGGTCGCGCTCAGTTCGCCGTTGGCCGTCATCTGACGGTTGATGGCGTTCTCCAGCATCTGCTGCCAGCTCTTGACTACTGCATGCTGCATGGTCCCGTCCTCATTCAGTTCCAGCTCGTCGAGAAGTTCGTCAAGCATGGTGTCATAGGCAATGCGGTAGGCCTTGTCAATGACACGCCTGTTTGTGATGTGGGCATAGTCATCCGTCGGGTCACAGGCCATCGGGTCGTCTGCAAAGTAGTATCCGCTACGGCCGACATGCTTCCTCGGGACGATATAGCCTTTCTCGAATATGCTGCTGACAGCGAGGCCGCTTTCCTCAATCTTCTTCGGGCCCACGTACATCTCCAGGGGATACAGGCTTCCATCCTTCACACGGCCGATGTTGCGCTGGACGGGGATGGATGCCACGCGGCCGAGCAGTGTCCCCACACAGGCTCCATTGCTGTCGCTCTCCGTGTCTCCTATAATGACGGCAACCCTGTTGTACTCCTCTCCCGTCAGGTCCTTCAGTTCCCTGGACGTGTCGTAGTTGCGTCCTTCCAGGACGAAGAACAGCGGGGCGTACAATTCCGATGTCGCCCACTCGGCGAGTTTCTGGGCCTTTGGCAAGGCCGTGAACACATCTGGGTCGAGGCCGTCGGCACTGGCCTCTGTACTGCCTGCGTCGAGACCGGCAACGCCGACAGCGCGGAGCATTCCGTTCTTGCGTGTAATCAGGTCACGCGCGAATCCTTCCGATGTCTTGGTGTAGTCGCAGAGGTCTGTCACCTTCGTGGCTGACGCTACTGGATAGATTATGAGCCTGGTCCCGATTTCCGCCTCGTCATAGAACTCCGTCACGTGCTTGTACAGCGCGGCGTTGTTGGTCTCGGTCACCCCAAGTGCATTCAGGTCGTCGGGGCTTTTGACCTCATACGCCGTGTTCAGCGCCAAAGTGCCGTTTACTGCAGTCGCACCGCATATGAGGGCCACGAGACCGTCGGCACTCTCGCCGACGGTTCCCAATTGGCCGTTGAGGAACTGTATTTTAACTCTTGGCAATTGCATGATGGTTCTGCTTTAGTGGTTATGCGGATGCACCGGCGGCCTCCACGATGGTGGCAACGCCTTTCTTGTCATAACGGCGACGGGAACCACCAACGCGCATCAGGAACGAGTAGATGTCACCGTAATAGAGCGGGTCGTCCTCTCTGTCAAACATCTTGACTTCGCCCATGGCGCGGCTCACACACTGGGACTGCCATGCCAGACCTGCAGCCAGTTCCCCGGCCACGCCGGCCTCATTCCATTTCAGCAGTTTCTTGGCTGCGGTCATGCGGAGTACCTGTGAACGCTGCATGATGTCAAAGCCATACAGGCGACCGACAGTACCCTGCTGCGCATTGGCCGATGCCAGGAAGGCGCTCAGTTCCTTCTCCGTCAGATCTTCCAGAAGGTCCGCGTACATGCAGGCATCCAAAAGAATGTAACGTCCTTCCGCAGGCACGTCGTCCTGGTTGAACTTCGTCATCAGGGAAAGGACGGTGGCCTTTGTCATCTTCTTGCGGCTACCAGTAGCCTTGTCCGAGGTGTGCGCCGAACGGTTCTCTCCGGAAGTCTCCACGACGATGTCTTCACTGACCCAACGGTAGAGCAGGTTCTGATGGGCTTGCTTCTGAAGTTCCATGCGGTCGTTCCAAAGAACACTGGTGCGCTTGTCGTATGACAGTTCCACGGTATCGATGTTGGGGATGTAGATTGGACTTGTGGTCAGTTCGTCCATGTCGTAGGTCAAGTCCTGATCCGTCCGCTGGCTCACGGACGCGGGTTTCTCCGTGCGGTTGATCTCTACACCGGACGGTGCCCCCGCATTGGGTATATGCACGGTCTTGTTGCTCACGAAGAGGGAGTCGTCAATGCTCTTTGTCGCGAAACTGTTGTCCGGGAAGAAGTTCTCAATGATGGTGCTCAGCCATACTTGCTTGTTCAATGCCATTGTTCTGAAATTTAAGTGTTACGGAATTATTCGTTGTAGTCCGTGCCGAACCTTTCCTTGAACTTCGCACAGAAAAGGGAAAAGTCCTTGGCCTTCAAGTCTGCAAGAAGGTTTTCCCGGTCCAGCTGGTCCCACGTCTTGTTCTCGAAACTTCCCGCGGTTGCCCTGCCATGTTCAATGAAGTCCACGGCACGCCTGGCCGGTGCGGCAGGCTTCATGCTGTTGATGAGTTCTTCCGCAGCCGCGCGGTCACTGCTCATCAGTTTCTCCATCACCGGGACCTGTTCCTTGGTAATCCTTCCCTCAGATACCGCCCTGTCCAGGAAGGATTCCACCTCCTTCTTCTGCAGGTTGTCGATTTTTGCCTTGTAGGCGTCGTTTGCCTTCTGGAGGGCGTTCACTTGCGTGGCCGTGCTCTCCAGTGCCCTGATGTGTGCCACAATGGCACTGGCGTCTTCCTTGTCACTGAATGACGGAATCGCCTTGATGTCATCTATTAAAGCCATCTCATTCTGATTTTGTGGCTCGCTGACGAGCCGGTTGTTAAAATAGTTGTATATCTCGTCTGCCGTCGTGGGCTGCTTCTCCGTGGTCTCCATGTCATAGATGCCGTCGCAGAGTTTCATGTCCACAGCCTCCCTTGCGTCTATCCAGTGGTCTTTCTCGTCAAAGTACCTGGCCTGCACGTCCTTGGCCTTCATGCCGCAGCGTCCCGCTATCATGTTGGAAAGGTCTTCCTGCAGTTGTTCCATCTGGTCGGCCGTCTGGCGCAGGACAGAGGCGTTTCCCCAGGTTCCGCCGCTCACGCTGTGGAGCATCAGCTTGGCATAGGGGCTCATGTACAGAGGCTTCCCGCACAGGGCGATGATGGCGGCGATACTGGCAGCCACACCGTCTATATATATGGTAATGCCACTCTTCGACTGCCTGAGCGCATTGTATATGGCCATGCCGCTGAACACGTCACCGCCACGGCTGTTGATGCGCACGTCTATCCTGTCATATTGCGCCTGCAGGGCCAGGAGCTCGCTGACTATGCGGCCGCTCTCCACCTTGTAGCCGTCTCCGATGTCTCCGTACAGAAGCACCGTGGCTCTTCCGTCTCCCGGAATGATATTGAAAAAATTGGATGCCATTTCCCGTATGTTTTGATGCAAATTTCCATTGATTTTCCGATACGCCAAAATCAGGATTTTGTCTTAATGCCTGTGGTTTACAATGATGTTCACACAGGATGGCATCACGGATTTGTCATTTCGTTTTCCGTCTTGTTATCCCGAACTTTGCAGCAGAATTACCGAGAGACAATGGGCAAGCAGAATATTGACAAGAAGGACATTGCCAAGTCGCTTTTCCTCAACGGGAACTATACGCATGAGGAGATTGCCGGCAAGGTGGGAACCACGCGTCAGACGGTTTCCAGGTGGATTAAGGACGGTGCGTGGGATGAACTGAAGGCATCCATCACCATCACGCCGGCACAGATACTGTCTGGGCTGAACAGGCAGATCATAGAGATAAACAACAACATAAACAGTCGGGAGGAAGGAAAACGGTTCGCAACCGTCGCAGAGGCGGACACGCTCGCGAAACTGGCTTCTGCCATCAAGAAGATCGAGACGGACGTGGGTATTGCCGACATCGTGGATGTGGGCATACGCTTCACCAACTGGCTGCGTCCCCTTGACCTGGAAAAGGCAAAGGAGTTCAGTGACCTGCTCGATGCGTTCATCAAAGACCAGATGAGATGACTGCAGAAGACAAGAAAGCCCTCCAGAGATGGAGCGAGCACCACAAGGCGCTGGCTGCCGATGTCCCCGTGGAAGACGGGATGTCAAGACTGGACATAGAGAAGAAGCGCACGGAACTGGAGAAAGACCCTGTCACATGGATAAGATACTTCTTCCCGAAATACGCGAAGTATGAGTTCGCGCCATTCCATATCAAGGCGATACGCCGTGTCATAGGGCACGATGAATGGTATGAGGTCCTCTCATGGAGCCGTGAGCTGGCGAAGTCCACCGTGGCCATGTTCATTATAATGTTCCTTGTCCTTACCAAGCGCAAGAAGTTCATTGTCCTGGCATCGGCGACCGAGGCATCTGCCATCCGGCTGCTTACTCCGTATAGGCTGAACTTCGAGAGCAATCCGAGATTGCGACAGTTCTACGGCAACCAGGTCACGCTCGGGGCATGGACGGACAAGGATTTCACGACCCGCTGCGGCGCGAAGTTCGTGGCGTTGGGTGCCGGTTCCGCACCGCGTGGGGCGAGAAACGAGGAGGTACGCCCGGATGTCATATACCTTGACGACTATGACACCGACGAGGACTGCAGAAACCCGGAGACCCTGAAAAAGAAATGGGACTGGTTCGAGGGTGCCCTCTATCCTACACGCTCCATATCCGAGCCGACACTGGTGCTGTGGTGCGGGAACATCATCGCCAGGGACTGCTGCATCAAACGCGCCGGGGAAAGGGCCAGGCACTGGGATATAGTCAACATCCGGGACAAGGACGGGCGCAGCACATGGCCGCAGAAGAATACGGAGGAGCAGATTGACACCGTTCTTTCCAACATTTCCGCCAAGAACGCACAGGCGGAGTATTTCAACAACCCGGTTTCGGAAGGCAGCATCTTCAAGAACCTGCCTTTCGGGAAGGTGCCGCCGCTGAGAAAGTTCAAGTTTGTCATAGCCTACGGAGACCCCGCATATTCAGATTCGAGGAAGAAGGCAAGCAGCACAAAGGGTCTGTGGCTGGTCGGTAAGCACAAGGGGGTCTATTACATCATCAAGGGCTTCCTCGCACGTGAGTTGAACGCCGTGTTCATCGGCTGGTATTTCGACCTGATGGACTATGTGGCCGGCAGGACGAATGTCTATTTCTACATGGAGAACAACAAGCTCCAGGACCCGTTCTTCAACCAGGTCTTCAAGCCTCTGCTCCGGGAAGAATGCAGGAAACGCAAGCGCGAACTCCACATCAAGGGGGACGAGCGCAAGAAGACGGACAAGGCAACGAGAATCGAGGCTAAGCTGGAACCGATTGACCGTAATGGTGCGTGGGTCTTCAACGAGGAAGAGCGGGACAATCCGCACATGCAGGAACTCATCAGCCAGTTCAGGCTGTTTGAGATGCACCTGCCATACAATGCCGACGGGCCGGACTGCATCGAAGGAGGTCTCACCATCACGGACGAGAAGAATGCGGAACTCGAGCCTGCCTTCACCATATCATACGACGAGATTAACGAACATAACAGATACAGGATGTAGCCATGGCAGACTTCATAAGCACAGGGGACTATGACGCCACCATACACAGGGAGATCCTCGACTCCCTCCTGAGGAAGGAGTCAGCGTCATACGACCCGCAGGTCATTGAGATATGCGAGGACAGGGCAATTGCGGAAATGCGCTCATACATGAACAAGACGTATGACTGCAATGCCATTTTCTCCGCAGCCGGGGATGACCGCCATGCGCTCATCCTCATGTTCGCCATTGACATCGCCGTCTACCATATATTCTGCCAGCACAACCCATACAAGATGTCAAAGATACGGCAGGACAGGTATGACCGTGCGGTGGAGTGGCTCAAGGGTGTCATGAAGGGGGATGTCACAATCGACGGTGCGCCGCTGCTGCCCGAAGGGGATTTGAACGGCAATTCCCCATGGCAGATACAGGCAGACGACATAAGGCCGACATTGAGATAAACATTGTTCCTATGAAAAGATACAAGAATAGAAAGGGCCAGGGAACCGGGAAGATCATCCAGGGCGGGATGCGCGTCCCCAATGGCCAGAGGCTGCCGGATGTGGTGCTGCAGATGCCGGAGATATTCCTCTTCGACATGAACGCATACATGAGTGCGGTCACGCAGGCAAGAAGCATAGACTATTCCAACCGGACACGGCTGTTCGACATGTACGAGTCCGCCACGCTCGACCTCCACCTCTCCGGGGTGCTCGCCAAGCGGCTGCGCGGGGTCACGCGGCTGCCCATCGAGTTCCAGCGCAACGGGGAGCCTGATGACACCGTAAACGCACAGCTGCGCTCGCCGTGGTTCAAGCAGCTTCGCAAGGACCTCATCATGTCGGAGTTCTGGGGCTTCACGCTGGTACAGTTCTATCTGGGCGAGGACAACAACATAAGGTACGACCTCATAGACCGCAAGCATTATGACCCGGTACGGAAGACCTTGCTCAAGTTCCAGGGCGACCAGGAAGGGATACCCATCGACAACTTCGAGAACTGCCTGTTCGTGGGAACCGAACGCGGACTGGGCATCTTCGCCGAGCTGATGCCTGCCGTGCTCTACAAGCGCGGGGACATGGCCGACTGGGCGCAGTTCTGCAACATCTTCGGCATGCCCATCCGCGAATACACATACGATGCCGGTGACGAGACCGCACGGAGGCGGCTCATCCAGGAGGCACGGAGGCAGGGCGCGAACGCCATATACATCCACCCAAAAGACAGCGACCTCACGCTGATAGAGGCCGGGAACAAGACCGGGTCGTCTGACCTGTACAAGACTCTCGCGGACTACTGGGACAGCAAGATTTCCATCCGCGTGCTGGGCAACACGCTCACCACGGATGCGAAGGAGACCGGCACGCAGGCCCTGGGAGAGGTGCACAAGGAGGAGGAGGACGACATGAACGCGGATGACCGGGACTTCATCCTGGACATCCTCAACTACGACATGCGCCCCATCTTCGAGAACCTCGGATATGACGTCAGGGGCGGGGAGTTCGTGTATGCCAAGAAGGACAAGGTCATTCCGTCGCAGCAGATTGACATCGTACAGAAACTGCAGGGCATGGGGCTGCCGATGGATGACGACTGGCTCTACGAGACGTTCGGGGTGGAGAAGCCAAAGGACTACGACAGGCAGAAGGCGGATGCCCTGGCACGGAAGGAGGCTATACGCCGGAGCCTGGATGACAGGGAGGGCAAGCCGGAAAGAGATGGTTTGAACGGTGGTAAGAAGGCGTTCAAAAACCGTCTGAGGAGTTTTTTCGGAATAGCCCCGGTTACCGGGGCGGACACAGACTTCTGATAGACACGCTCTATTACGGAGACCGTCACTGCAACTGTGGCCGCCATATCCAAGACAATGCTGCAGTCCGGTTCGACGCAGATGTCCTGGCCGCTTTCATGCGTAGGGTGTACGACGGTCTTGACACGGACAGGAACGTGGACGCTCCCATGTGGCGGGAGGTGCTGCGCATCATCAACGAGGGCACGGTGGAGGGGCTGGCCCAAGCCGAGACCCCGCCTGCCCATGACCGGCTGTTCTACCGGGAACTGCGGCACTCGAACGAGGTGTTCTCCGCCTTCAAGGTGCACGCCATGGGTGTCGAGATGGCCGCCAGGCTCCTTGACGGGGACGGCAGGCTGAAACCGTTCGACAGGTGGCGGGATGACGTGTCCGGCATAGTCTCCCACCAGGTAGGTTCATGGCTGCGCACGGAATATGACATGGCAGTCATACGCGCCCACGCGGCTGCAGACTGGAGGGAGTTCGAGCGAAACAGGGACATACTGCCGAACCTCAGGTGGATGCCCACCACGTCCCCGGAACCGGACGGGTCACACCGCCGGTACTGGCAGGCGAGACTCACGCTGCCCATTGATGACCCGTTCTGGGACAGGCACCATCCGGGTGACCGGTGGAACTGCAAGTGCTCGCTCGAGGCTACCGACGAGCCGGTGAACCGTCCCGAAGGACTGGAACCGGACGAGCCGTCCCGGGGACTGGAGAACAACCCGGGAAAGGACGGGCACACGTTCTCCGACAGGCATCCCTATTTCCCGGACAGGTGCAGCCAGTGCTTCGCCTATAGGAAAAGCGGATTCAAAAACAGACTGAGGGCCTGGTTCACGAACAGGCAGAAGGACTGTTACAACTGCCCTTTCATTGACGGATGCTTAGACAGACAAGAAGCCAAAAAGACGGTAGAAGAAAATGCTTTTGCAAGAAAAGAATACGTCAAAGAAAACAATCTCATGCAAAAGTTTGACAAAGAGCCATGTTCCGCAGTAATCGCAGGTACGATAAACAGAACGAACAAAGTACGAAACACCCTACTTAAGCATTGCCACCATGATTATGATGTGGGCGCGGCTGTACATATCTGGAACAACCCATCCGATATGAGGTTTATCCGTGTCAGTCCGCTTGGAGAGGGCAAAGATATGTCGCGACCAGAAAGCCAAGCAAACATAGAGAAAAAACGTACTAAACTGCATTTCGTCGAGTTCCACCAATACGAATTTGATTTTCAGGGCAGAACGTTTGAAGTGAAACTGGCTTTATGTGACAGGGGGTATGAGCAGTTCTACTCACTTAAAGAGAAATAAAAAAGTCCCTAACCTCAAGCCGAGACAGCCTATATGAGCGAAAGGGACGTTGCAAAAATAATAAATTATTTTCAATCGCGACAATAAATGGCAAAATATTATGGCTATGGATGCAAAAGACATAGAAAGACTGGTCAGGAAGGCCAAAGATGACATTGTAAAGGAGGTGAATGACCGCCTCCCGAGAAAGGTCGGGGTGGTGGCAGTAAACCACTTCAGGCAGAATTTCCGGGACGGTGGATGGCTTGACAACGGGCTGCATCCATGGAAACGCACCAGGCGACAGGACGGCAACTCGCCGGATTCAGGATACGGGCCGCTCACGTCCAGGCGCGGACACCTCATGCGCTCCATCCAGTCGACGGCAGGACCGGGGACGGTCACGGTGGAGAACCCCGTGCCGTATGCGCATGTTCATAATGATGGGGCAAAAATCCCTGTCACACGAAAAATGAAAAAATATGCCTGGTTCAAGTTCTATTCCCTGGCAGGATTTAGAAAAGGACAGAAGAAAGATAAAATTCCACCGGAAGCAGAAAAATGGAAAGGTCTTGCATTGACAAAAAAAACGGCACTGGCAATCCCGCAGCGCCGTTTCATGGGAGACTCCGCGGAACTCCGCGCGAAGATTAGCAAGACGATACAGGATTCTCTAAATTATATTGCAGGACAGTTACAGAAATTCAAATAAGAAATTTATGGAATTGTTGCTTTATCATCTCATTGACCATATCAGGGAGGAAATGCCGGAACTGTCTTTGGTGGATGAGGACTACGGGCAGCTGGAGGCTATTGATAAGGTGGACATGGACACGTATCCTGTCACGTTCCCCTGTGTGCTCATCGACATTCCGGAGACGGACTGGGAAAACCTCGCGGGCAAAAGCCAGAAGGGAAAGGCTAGAATCGGTGTCCGGCTCGCCGTTGACTGCTATGATGACACCCACTATGCCTCCGGGACCATGGAGGCGATACTGGAGAGGGCGGGAATGGTGGAAAGGCTGCACCGGGCTCTGCAATGCTTCCGTCCGGTAAAGGACGGGGAACTCATCCGGGAGAAGTCAAGGTTCCACACGTGGAACCACGGAATCAAGGTATACGAGATGCTGTACTCGGTTTCCGTCAGGGACATCATTCGGGAAACAGTGAAAGTTGACGCTCCACGCAAGGTCGTGGTTTCGGCAGGGATTCTCTCGAGGTGACCTTGAAGCCGGTGAACATGGGACGCTCTATGCGCTTGCCGTCCACCGTGGCGCCGCTCTGTATCATGCGTCGGATTATCTGCATCACGCGGGCCTCGGACACGAAGAACTCCTCCTCGCTCAGTTTCTTGATGGTATCATCGAAACGCAAGCGACGGATTTCCGTCCAGTAGTAATAACGCTCATACATCTTGAGGTCCCTGGACGAGATGAGTTCTTTGCTCCTTCCGCGTGGCATGCTGCAAAGGTATGTGTTTTCCAGTGTATTGCACAAAGAAAATGAGACATCCTGCTGCCGGATGCCTCATTTTCTGTTCGCATTCAGAACAAGGCACGCTCAGAGGCGGCAGAAACTCGGTTCTATGCGCGTCCATACGCCGGTCTCCGGGTTGCGCCGGTGGAAATAGTAGTTCGTCGCATTGCGCTGCACGACATTGGCCTCCTTGAAGAGGCGCATGATGTCGGCATACTCACCGTCGAACTTGTCCTCCAGTTCGTAGAGCTTGCTGATGCTCTTGTAGTCCAGGTCGCCCATCTTGTTGCGCTCGAGCAGCGTCATGGCCATCTGGTACATGGGGTCATCCGCACCCTTCTCGCTGTTCTGCATGTAGCGTCTCAAATAGTCAATCAGACGCTCGGCGGCAAGGTCGGCACGCTCGTCAAAGCCCTTCACCTTGTTGTTCCTTACCTCAAGGCGGAAGTCACCGTCGGTAATGGTGCAGCTGCGCTGGTCATCGCTCTTCACCTGGCCGTACTCCCTCATGACGGCGGTAAAGCCGGCCGTCTCTTCCTCGATCCACCTGCGGAAACCGCTCACGGCGCTCACCATCTCGATGACGTTCTCCCTCACTTCGTGCAGGAACTCGGAGCGCAGGGCCTCGTAGGTCTCGCGGCGGGCAATGCGGTCTTCCTTTTCCTCATGCTGCAGCTGTGCCAACAGGGCTGCACGCTCTTCCTTGCTCATGGACTTCACGTCCACGCTTTGCTTCTTCACTTCTTCCATTTTACAAGTCGTTTTTATTGTTGTTTGGATTGCTTCCTCAATATCATTCGGAGTCTCAGTGACAGGCGGCCGAGGTCTTCAATATCCAATTCACGGAACTCCGCGCCTGCTATCTTCGGGCTCCTGCAGTAACTGTTCACCGCATCCCAGCTGGTGGTGTCCACGCCTATCTGCTGCATCAGCTTCAAACATACGCTTCTCGCCCGTCTGCGTTCCTCCTTCCATATTTCATGTTCTTGTGACGGTACCATGCGCTCCATGGCGGCGCACATGGAGCCGTACTCCTGCCGCGTTACCTCCCTGAGGCTGCCTGTCCGCCCATGGCTGAACTCCGACACGAGGCTGCGCTTCAAGTCTTCCCTGTCACCCGTATACGGCATGCGGTTCAGCAGGGTGTAGAAACGCGCGTAGTTGGTTACTTCCTGTGCCATGTCAGTCTCTTTTTATCGGTTTCCATTCTACTGTTATCTCCGGCCTCACCTTACCTGCACCCCCACAGATGGGACACGGAACCTTTATGCTTTCACGACTGTCATCCAGTCCCCAGGACCATCCGTTCCCGCAACAATAATTGCATTGCTGCGCAAGCCCGACAATACGCTCATGCGTGGTCTTTATGGTCGGGCTACTCAAATCGAGGATTTGTCTTGTCTTACTCATCTTTGTCATTGTTCTTATACATTATTTCCAAACCAATTGCCTCCGCAAAACGGAATTCGACTACCGCACCGGGACTTTCATTCCAATCCGGGAGCATACAGATGGCATCACACTTGGCAAGTTCCCGTAAATCGAGTAACATTATTTCCCGGTAGAAGTCTGTGCCGTTCAACTTAGCCAAAGCCTCGGCCTCTGTCCCAAGACCACTGCGTGTGGGATTGAATGTCTCGTAGCCTCTTGATTGAATAAGCCGTTCCGCCCTCTCAAATTTCCAAAGAGTGGTCTCACTGGGATAGTCCTCACCGATTTTCCCTGCTATATACACTTTCTTTTTCATACTGTCTTCCTGTCATAATTTATATAGATAGTCTGTATTATTTGGTTCCCCAATACCTCTCCGCGCCTTCCGGCCAGATGGTGTATTCTCCCGTCTTGCCGATGAACCGCCCCTTGCTGAACGCCTTGAACCCCTCCACCCATATCTTGAGCGTCGCGTCGTACATCACGCTCTCGGCTGCGCCGCCACGGGGCGAGCGCCCGTCTGCATGGCTGATGAATATCAGCAGCCTGTCCCTGTTCTGCTCCTTCATGCGGATGTAGTCGCGGTAGTTCATCTGAGTGTACTGGAAGGAGTCTATCACGGCTATGTTCCAGCTCTTGCGGCGGGCAAGGCGGGCCTTCAGGTCATCCATGGGCTCGCAGTCCAGCAGGGAGAACCGCCTGCCCACCGAGGACATCCCGTGGCGCAGCAGGCTCTGCTGCATCGTCATGCTGTCGCCTTCCTCCAGGCTGTCGTAGACCACGCGGTCGTACCTGCACAGTTCCTTGCAGAGCTGCATCACGAAGCTGCTCTTGCCGTTGCCCGAGTTGCCCCACACGAACCACACGCCGGTCGTCTCCGGCTGGCCGAAGGCATCCGCCCACGCTCCCGTGAACGGGAACACCCTGCGCTTCCTGCCCAGCACCTCGTTCACTGTCAGTGCCCTTCCCATCGTCACTTCCCGTTCATCCTCTTCACCCTGTGTATGCTCTTCTTCACGCGGCGCAGGTCAAAGTCACAGGCCTCGGCGTCCCTCATCACCGTGTCGATGTCCTTGCGGTCACGCAGGCCGTTGGCCGTGCAGATGGCGTACACGTCATTGGGAGTCGTCTCCTCCACCTCGAAGTACTTGCGGCCTATGCGGCTGTAGAACTCCTTGTAGCCGGGCTTCTCCCAGCGCAGGCCGTTCCTGATGCGCTTCTTGATGTAGTCCGTGCTCATGAACACCACGCCGCACCTGTCCTCCAGCTTGTTGTACAGGCTGATGAAGTAGTGGAACACGCTCTCGGTCAGCTTGTCGGCCTCATCGAACACGAGCAGCGGCGCATCCATCTGTATCAGGCTGTCGAGGATGGCCTTCCACAGTTCGCGGACTGTGTGCCCCTCGCCGCGGATGCCCACCAGGCGGGCTATCTCGCGCACGAACTCGCCCTTGTACAGGTCCTCCGAGCACTGCAGGTAGAACACCTCCCTGTGCTCCCCCGCGTACGTCCTGGCCGTGGTGGTCTTGCCGCAGCCGGCCTCGCCCACCACCCAGGTCACGTTCCGCCACCTCTGGGCGTCGTCCAGGGCGTAGGTGATCTCCTGGTACGCGCCGGTCTCCACTATCTGCCATCCGCCTTCCGTCCCGCATGCGGCGCCAACCTGGTCGGCCACCCTGCGCCACATCTCGTCGCTGATGCTCTCCCACCTGCCGTTCAGCATGCTGCTCACCGTGCCGGCGCTGGTGTCCTTCAGGCTGCCCGCGGCCTTGTTCTGGCTCGGGTACCTCTCCACGTACGCCCTCAGGCGGGCGCAGATCTGTTCTTTCTCTCTTCTCGTCAGTTCCATCTTGTCTATAGTTTGTTGTCCATTGTCTTCTTGTCCACCCGTCTTGGAAGGCGTATCACGTTGCCTTCCCTGCCCGTGAAGTCCATCCAGTCCAGGTTGCTCTCGTTCTTCATCACGCGCCCGAGCTCCAGTTCCTCGGGCCCGCGGCTGTACTTGCGCGTACGGCGGTCTATCTGGCGCTGCACCTCCTTGCGGACGCCCTTCAGCCGCGGTGTCTCCAGGCCGTGCTGCTCGGGGGCCACGCCCTCGGCATACTCGATCTCCATGGCGGCCACCTGCCGGTCTATGCGGGCCTGCTCCGTGGCAGCCTGCTGCGCCCGTATGAACGAGGCCTCGCCCTCCGTCTGCTCCTGGATTGCGCGGTGGATGACGACATAGGGCTCCGCAACGCGCTCGAAGCGCAGGGCGCCGGCCTTGTCCTTCCAGTACAGGCGTATGCTGCTCAGGTCATAGGGGTCATACTTCACCACGAACCGCTGGTAGGTGTGCGTGCGCCGCCACTCCAGGTCGGGCACGCCGGGGCTGCTCATCACCTCGTAGGCGAGTTTCCTGCCCTTCACGGTTATCTCTATGCCGCTGCTCGTGAAGGTGCTCATCCTGCTGCACTGCACCCAGAACATGTCCACCATGTCGTGCACGGTCACCTTCGGGCTGTCGGGGTTCACGCTCTCCTCGTACATCCTGATGCGGGGGATGCCCGTGGCCGGGTGCGCGGCCTCGTTCCACTCCGTGCGGGCCTTCACGTAGGCGGCCTTCAGCTCGTCCAGCGTGTAGAGCCTGGCCCTGTTGGCCTTCACGAAGTCCACGTCAGGCCGGCTGGAGGCCTTCCTGGCCGTCACGTTCTGACCGGTGAACCCCCAGTACTTGTGCAGGTAGTCCTTCTGGAAACGGTAGAACACGCTCTCTATGGTCTTCGAGGCTCCGTTGTATGCCTCCGTCGGCCTGTGTATGCGGCATATCCTGTCCAGCATGCCGCCGGAGTTGGCCCTGTTGTGGCCGCCCTGGTTGTCGTGCACTATCTCGTAGGGCTTGTGGCCGCTCACCTGCACGGCCATGCGGTAGGCCAGGTACTGCGCCTCGTAGTCCTCGGTGTCCCTGATGCAGAAGCCCAGGAACACCTCCGTGGCGGCGTCTATCACCTCGTACACGCAGGTGGTCCTTATCTTGCCGTCCCTGTCACGGTAGTACAGGTTCAGCTTCGTGCCGTCGCCGTACCACAGCGAGTCGCGCACTGAGGGCAGCAGGGTCCTGTGGCGGCGGTCGAACTTCTGGTGGGCACACATCTCGCCGTGCACGGCACCGTACCACAGGGGCTTCACCGCGGCGCTGTTCAGCCACGCCTTCATGCCGGCCAGGCTCCGCAGGGGCTTCCATCCCCTCTCGCCAGACTCGGAGTTGAAGGCGTCGAATATCTGGCGGTCGGTCAGCACGGGCACCTTGCTCCGCTTCAGGGCTATCAGGCGCCTGCCCGCCTCCTCGGTTATCTTGATGGTGTTCCTGTTGCCCACCTTGCCGCTGATGAGGGACGCGTACCCGTCCTTCCGGAAGCGGTTCATCCTGTCCCTGAGCCGGGCCAGGTTCCCGGGGAGCGTGTGGCCGGCAGCCACGCGGAGCGCCTCGCTCTGGGCAAGCACTATGTCCCAGAGGTCGCCGCGGCGGCCGTTGCCCAGGGCGTGGCTCGTGGAGGTCAGGACGTTCAGGCGGTCCCAGAGCATGCCCAGCACGCTCGCGTTCAGCGTGTACTCCGCCTTCAGTTTGTCACTGAGCTTCGTTTGGACACCGTTCATGTCATATTCAAACAACTCGTAAAACTCGCGGGCATCCTCGTCCATCCGCACGGAGGCCTTCCGCTCACGCTCCTCCAGCACCTCCTCCGGATTCCCGTACCTCTCATCGAACCGGGCACGGTATCTCGGCGGGAGAGAGGGGTAGGAGTACAGGGCATAGTTGCCCTCGCCCTTGCCCTGGCGCATGCACTGGATTTTGCTACGCTGGACATTCTTCAGGAGTGTCGCAGGCATGATGACGGGACTGTCACCTCCCGTCAGTTCCCCGAAGGTCACGCACACTGTTCCCTTGTAAAACTCCATGGTTATCATTGTTTCTTACTACCTTTGTTCCATGAACAAACAGTATTCATCCATCATGGAACATGTCATCTATCGTACAACGTTCAACGCAAGAATTGAATGTTTCTCCAAAAAGGAGGCAGACGCACACAACAAGACTGCAGTCAAGGCGCTAAGGTCGTTTGCCGCCGCCTTCGGGGCCGAAGTCGATTTCAGGAATGGGACGGCGCAGTCGGAAACCCCGGGATTCACCGTCTACCACCTTGCCGCCGACTTCACGGTCATGCTCAAACCAGGCCTGGTACTTGGCGTCGCCTCCGCCTGTCAGGCGCTTGCGAACCTGTATGGAATTGAAATGGGCAAGGAGTATTACCGTCCGGTTCCAGATGAAGCGGACACGTATTAGGAACAGGCGCAGCGGATTTATGTCACGCGCCACATAATCCTGATAAGCCGTCTCTCGGAGGGTGCCGTCAGGCCAATTCCAGTAGATGACACCCTTCACCATGTCTTCCTCTTTGATAATTCTCGGTTCCTTCATGATTCCACGTTTTTTGATTTCCTTGCAACTCATTCTAAATGTTGTCAATTATGCCAAGACTCCTTATAAACATTGCCTGTGACGAACAGGAGGCGGATGCCATACGCGAGTTCACCAGGAAGTATTTCCGTCAACTTCACCTGAAATACAAAACCGAACGGACTTACCCTGTGAGTGGATGGAACACCCCCGCAGTTGGAGTGGCCATTTGGGTGTACGCAACAGTTTCTCTACCACAAGGTCTAGCACCACATGGCAGGGGTCTTCGTCAAATGACAAACCACTTCCATCGTAACCTGACGGACACTTTTCAATCCGTTCAAGACTTCTCCACAGACTTTGCGTGGGAATAGTATCATATATTCCTGTGTCATCACAGAGGTCATCCGAGCCAAGCCGGCCAAGTTCAGCCTCCAACGCATGGATGGCTTTTACGTGCTCCGTTATTTCGTCGTGGATCCTCGTGACGGCATACACATATTCCCAACGGGACGGATTCTTTCTCATCTCCTTCTCCTCCATCTGATTACAGTCCCAGAATCCTCTTCAGCCCCTCGTACGCCGGCACCATCAGCAGGGCGTACGCCACGCCCGCGGCCTTCTCCGCCGTGGACATCTCGCCGGGGCTCCATGCCAGGCTCAGCACGAACCACAGGTACACCAGTACCATCAGCGCCATGAGCGCTGCCCTTGCCGCCGCCTTCATATCCGGCCTCCCTCTTCCCCTATCTCCACGCCACCGAACTGCTCCACGGCCACGTGCCGTATCTTGCGGGCGAGCGCGCTGTCCTTCCTGAAGTTCACGGACAGGCTCACCATCTTCTGCGTGCAGCCCATCAACTTGGCTATCCTGCCCACGCAGCCATAACTCAATACGATTCTCTTTCTCATAACCTTATCTGTTTTAATGGTTTCTCCTGTGGGCGGTTGCGGACTCGAACCGCAGACCATACAGTCGGATTGGTTACCGCCGTTTGTTCTACCAACTGAACTAACCGCCCCTGTCCGTCTTTGCCGGACTGTCATGACAGGTGTGCCGTCCTCCCGTGGATTTCCAGGCCTGCACCCCGTATCACCCACCTGCAGTCGTAGGGGCAGCACTCCACGTAACCGTTTATTATATCCTTCACCTTGTGCAGCGTCCTGTCCAACAGGTTCCAATGGCAGTGACGGCCGTCAGTGGCGGTCAGTTCCACCTCCCACGTGTGCCTGCGTGCTTCTTTCCTTTTCATACCTTATTATTTTTAGCCGTTCGTCCTTTCTTCGTATCTTTGTACGCCGTTCCTAATTGGAACACGCTGCAAAGATAGGGATAGAATTTTAACCCACGAAATAAAATGGATAAAACTTTAACCATAAAAGAACGTATTATGGCTTTTTTGGATAGGAGTGGCATTAAAAAGATTGATTTCTATAATACCACGGGTATTGAAGCCAGCAATTTTAAGGGTAAAAACAAAACTTCTCAACCAGGAAGTGACATGTTGGTTAAGATTTTAACCTTTTATCCTCAGTTGTCTGCGGAATGGCTTTTGACAGGTAAGGGCGAAATGGTGAGCGGCCCGCAAGAAGTTGCGCATCATACAGAATCCCCAAATGAAGGCATCCCACTCATACCGCTAAGCGCAATGGCAGGAGCAATGACAGGCGAACAGCCTATTCTCGAATATGAGTGCGAGCGCTATATAATCCCTGCCTTCAAGGGGGCAGATTTCCTTATACCTGTAAAAGGAGACAGCATGCTTCCCACGTACAAGTCCGGAGACATTGTCGCCTGCCAGAGAATCCCTTTGGACAACATGTTCTTTCAGTGGAACAAGCCTTACATCCTTGATACGAAACAAGGGGCAATCATCAAGCGCGTCAAGCCTGGAGGCGATAACCAACATATGCTCATCGTTTCCGACAACAAGGAATACGACCCGTTTGAATTGCCTTACTCTGAAATATACGCTGTTGCCCTCGTCATTGGCATAATTCGCTTGGAATAAAAACGAAATGTGTTCCGGGAGGGAGGGTGTTTTTGCACAAATGCGTGATTTATGGAACTTTGACGTGAATTCCGCCCCTCGAAAACGTCATTTTACGTGCATTTCGCCCCTTGAAAACGCCAAAAACAGCCATTTTTGGGGGCATTTTGGGTCATAGTGCCCCTCGAATCCTGTTCTAAAAGTGTTAAATTTGTCCACCTAAGTGTCCACCTAAGTGTCCACCTAACCTGTTTTTTGCACAAAAAATGGGGAGGTTGAACGCCTCCCCGCACCGTCTTCTGCCAGGACACCGTAAAATCGGCCGTTCCCGGCCTCAATCCGTCAGTCCTTATACTCCTTGCCTCCGCCGCCGGAAATGAGCGTAGATTGCTTGATTATAGCCGTTTTCGTCATAATCGTGCCGCCTCCAGACAGCCCTGCATGAAGCAGGTAATTGCGCGTCGCACCCACCTGTTCCGGAGTAAACACCGTATACACCGCAGAAATGCTGCTGAAGTACCAGTCCTTCCGTTTCGTCCCCTCTATCCCGCGCATCAGATGCACATGTATCACCTTTGCCATATTCCATTCAATTTTGCTGCAAATATACTAAATAATAATCATTTGGAATAAAATACGCATGCAAAAAAAACAGAAGCCACCACTCATCCCACCCTCCTCAAGCCCCCTCATTCCCAGGCACCATGCACTTATCCCACCCCCCAGGAAACAAAAAAGGCGGCCTTTTTGCCGCCATGTTACATTTTCCCGTTCAAACACCGTTCAAACGCCCCTGGAATGTAACATCAATGTTAACCAAATGTTACATTTCGTTTTTGAATTTGCACATCCATTTTTCCCCTCAAAATCCCCTTTACAACACTTATTTATAGCAACTTACAAGCAAATCTCACCCACCTCCATTTTTTCACATTTCGTTTTATCCCCCATATCTGATTATGGTGATTTCTTCATTGATACCTATCAGGATGGTGGATTGTCAAAAGCCTTGACTTTCAAGTTCTCCAATCCCTTGCCGGACGAGAAGAAGCCGAAGACTTTCAGAGAGTTGGTAAGAGTCAACGATGAAAGCAACTGGTTCAAGTGTATTTTTGATGCCTGTGAGACGGGCCGCTGGGTATTTGCAAATGTCGAAGGTCCGGAGCAGGAACTCCACTGGGTGTTTGGAGACAAGGAGACGGGAAAGGCACTCTCGGGTCTCATGCATGAGGATGACGGATTGCAGGTCGTGGGAGGCGATGAGGATTGCTTCTATGGCATACTGTACCCGGAATTGGTGTCTGCCGACTCGTTTATGAAGGACTGGGTGAAGGCGTACCAGGCAGAAGAGGCGCCACAGCCCATGTTTGTGAAATTCCGTGTGAGCGATGAGGAGTAGTTGCTCCCTGAATGTGGAATTGGATTCCATGCAGAGTGCCCTTGGCTAGTCTCTGCGGAAAATGTCGCGAGTGTACACTTTTTCCTTCACATCGTCCAGTACCGCATCGTATCGGTTGGCAATGATGGCCTGTGACTGCTGCTTGAACAGTTCCAGGTCATTGACCACCATGCTTCCGAAGAAGGTGGAACCGTCTTGCAGTGTAGGTTCGTAGATGATGACCTGTGCTCCCTTTGCCTTTATGCGTTTCATGATGCCCTGTATGGCCGACTGGCGGAAGTTGTCACTGCCCGTCTTCATGGTAAGTCGGTATACTCCAATGGTGGGCATACGTTGCTCTGCAGTTCCGTTTCCGTATTGGTTTTGCCGGCTGTAGGCATACCACCCTGCACGCTTCAACACGGCATCGGCAATGTAGTCCTTGCGTGTGCGGTTGCTCTCCACAATGGCTGTCATCATGTTCTGCGGTACGTCCTCATAGTTTGCCAGCAATTGCTTGGTGTCTTTCGGCAGGCAGTATCCACCGTAGCCGAACGAGGGGTTGTTGTAATGTTGGCCGATGCGAGGGTCGAGTCCCACACCGCGTATGATGGCCTGTGAGTCCAGTCCTTTAATTTCTGCATACGTGTCCAGTTCGTTGAAATAACTCACGCGCAGCGCCAGGTATGTGTTGGCAAAGAGTTTTACTGCCTCTGCCTCTTTGAGGCCCATGAAGAGCGTGTCAATATTATCTTTCTCTGCTCCCTCTTGCAGCAGGCGGGCGAAGGTTTGTGCCAGGCTTTCCGCATCAGGGTCAGCAATGGCCTGTATGGCACGGTTTTCCTCCTCTTCGGCTTTTCCTGTGCCTGTTGCAGGCTTGGGGTAGCCCACGATGATGCGGCTGGGGTGGAGGTTGTCATACAGAGCCTTGCTCTCCCGAAGGAATTCTGGCGAGAAAAGCAGCCGGAAACATTTGCCCTGCAGCCGACACTCCCTGGCATGGCGTGCGGCATATCTGATGTACAGATTGCGGCAGTACCCTACGGGTATGGTGCTCTTGATTACCATCATGGCTTCGGGGTTCACCTTCAGGATGAGGTCTATCACGTCCTCAATGTGGTGCGTGTCGAAGAAGTTATGCTCTGGGTCGTAGTTGGTAGGTACGGCAATGATTATGATGTCGGCTTCTGCGTAAGCCTTGCGTCCATCGGTGGTGGCGGTCAGGTCAAGTGTCTTTTCCTTGAAGAACCGTTCTATATATTCGTCTTTGATGGGTGACACCCGACGGTTGATCTGCTCCACTTTCTCCGGCAGGACATCCACGGCGGTCACCCTGTGGTGTTGGCTGAGCAATGTGGCTATGGACAGACCTACATATCCCGTACCTGCTACGGCAATTCTCAATTCTTTATAGTCTCTCATGTGTGTTGTCTTTTTTCTTTCCCGCGCTTTTCCGCCAGTAGCATCCTGCTGGCACGCCTACTGCAAAGATAAGTCTTTTCGGAATTTAATGTTTGCAGAATAACGGGAATATGTGTAATTTTACACCCAATTAGGGGCATTGTGGCCATTAAATGTCTTTGCCCTACACACAGAATCAGCCAAATGAGCATAACGGATATGATAAACAGCCATCAGGGCACGGCATTTTCCTTTGAGGTGCTGCCACCCTTGAAGGGCAGTGGTACGGGTAACCTGTTCCGTACCATAGAACAATTGAGGGAGTACAATCCTCTTTACATCAACATCACAAGCCACCGTAGTGAGTATGTATACCATGATTTGGAGGATGGGCTTGTGCAACGTCAGCGTGTACGCAGGCGACCGGGTACCATTGCCATTGCTGCTTCCATACAGCATCGCTACGGGCTTCCCGTGGTGCCTCATGTCGTGTGCAGCGGCAATTGCAGGGAGGATCTTGAGTACATGCTCATTGATTTGCAGTTCTTGGGAATCAGTGATCTGTTGGTACTCAGGGGAGACAAGGCCAAGGAGGACAGCACCTTCAAGCCTACGGGTGATGGCCCTGTGTATGCCACGGAACTCATTGCACAGGTCAACAAGTTCAATGATGGTCATTTTTGGGATGGCACGGCTATGAAGTGTAAGGGCGAACCATTCCACTTCGGAGTGGCCTGTTACCCCGAGAAACATGAGGAAGCAGCCAACATGGAGGTGGATTTGACTGCCTTGAAGATGAAGGTTGAGGCAGGTGCGGAGTATGCTGTGACGCAACTCTTTTACGACAACGAGAAGTATTTCCGTTTCGTTGAGCGTGCTCGTGAAGCAGGTATCAACATCCCCATCATACCTGGCATCAAGCCTTTGGCAAAGTTGAGCCAGCTTACTATGGTGCCCAAGACCTTCCATTGTGACTTGCCTGAGGAACTTTATCATGAGGCCATCAAGTGCCGCACTGACCAGGAGGTGAAGCAGGTGGGTATTGAATGGGGAGTGAACCAATGTCGTCAACTTATGGCATACGGGGTGAGCAGCCTGCATTTTTACACTGTGAGTGCGGTTGACAGCATTGCACAGATAGCCAGCCAGATTTACTGAGGCCGGGGCATAGCATACATGAGCAACGAGCAAGGATGAACGCAGTAACGTATTCTGATGTCATAGGCCAGCAAGAGGCTAAGCAGCATATCCTCAGCATGGTGCAGGAAGGGCGTGTACCCCATGCGCTCATGATATGTGGGCGTGAGGGAACTGGTGCCATGCCCATGGCACTTGCTTTGGCTCGTCACCTGTTGTGTGAGTATCCTGACGAGAACGGTCCTTGCCAGACTTGTGCCGGTTGTCGTATGACAGCAGACTGGGTGCATCCCGACCTGCACTTCTCCTTCCCGGTGTGCAAGGCGAAGAGTACCGACAAGCCTACATCGGTTGATTATCTGCCCCAGTGGCGCAGCCAGTTGCAGGAGAGCATTTACTTTGATGAGGAGATGTGGCTTGCCGACATCAAGGCGGAGAACCAGCAGATGACACATTATGTGCAGGAAAGTGACCGTCTGCAGCAATGCTTGTCGCTCAAACCCAGTCAGGGCGGACGGAGGGTGGTACTTCAGTGGTTGCCTGAGCGCATGGATGCTGCACCTGCCAACAAGTTGCTGAAACTTATTGAAGAACCTCCCGAGTACACACATTTCATACTGGTGAGCCTGAGGCCGGATTTTGTGTTGGGTACCATACAGAGCCGTGTTCAGCGCATTACGCTTCCGCCTCTTGACGAACGGGATATGGCCGAAGCACTGATGCAGCGTGAAGGGGTGGCGCCGGCGCAAGCCCAGGAAGTGGCACGCGTGGTTCAGGGCAATTACACCGAGGCTCTCAAGCATGTGCAGGCTAAGGGAGAAGACAGAGAATTCAATGCTTATTTTGTCAACCTCATGCGTCTCTGTTATGGACGCAAGGTGAAGGAACTGCGTCTTTGGGCATTGTCGGCTGCAGATTTGGGGCGTGAACGCCAAAAGCGCATGCTGGTGCATTTCCAACGTCTGCTGCGAGAGAACTTCATTTATAACTTCCATGTGCCCGCGCTTTCTTATGAGACACGGGAGGAAAGGGAGTTCAGCGAACGTTTCGCACCATTTATCAACGAAAGGAATGTAATAGGCATCATGGACGAGATGTCGCAGGCCCAGAAGGACATAGTTCAGAACGTAAGTGCCCGTATGGTTTTTTTTGATCTCGCCTTGAAGATGATAATCCTAATCAGACAATAATATATTTATGGAACGCAAATATAAAAACGGATGTGCCGGAAACGGGCTCTGCAAGAAGGGATGCCACATAGGTCATTACGCACAGTTGAATGTCTATGACTATTTGGCTGACATACCGGGTAACGATGAAACCACCGATTTGGTGGAAGTGCAGTTCAAAAATACTCGTAAGGGCTATTTCCACAATATCAACAACCTTCCGCTGGAGAAGGGCGATGTGGTGGCCGTGGAATCGAATCCCGGTCATGACATCGGTACAGTCACCCTGACAGGAAAACTGGTGCCTTTGCAGATGAAGAAGGCCAACCTTAAAGGTAATGAGGAGATACGTCGCATCTACCGTAAGGCACGGCCTGTGGACATGGAGAAGTATCAGGAGTCGAAGGCTCTGGAGCATGAGACCATGATACGCAGCCGGCAGATTGCCAAAGACCTGGGGCTTGAGATGAAGATAGGAGACGTGGAGTATCAGGGCGACGGTAACAAGGCGATTTTCTATTATATAGCCGATGGACGCGTTGATTTCCGTCAGCTTATCAAGGTGCTGGCAGAAGCCTTTCATGTGCGTATAGAGATGAAGCAGATAGGCGCAAGGCAGGAAGCAGGGCGCATAGGCGGTTTTGGGCCTTGCGGACGCGAATTGTGTTGCGCCACCTGGATGAAGAACTTTGTGAGTGTGGGCACTGGAAGTGCGCGCTTTCAAGACTTGAGCCGCAATCCGCAGAAACTTGCAGGACAGTGTGCAAAGTTAAAGTGTTGCATGAATTATGAGGTGGATCAATATGTGGAGGCTTACAGGAAACTGCCTCCACGTGACGTGCAACTTCTGAGCATGGAGGGTGACTATTTCTTCTTCAAGTGTGACATTCTTTCGGGCATGGTTACTTATTCCACAGACAAGCGTATGGCATCCAATTTGGTGACCATCCCTGCAAAGCGTGCAATTGACATCATTGAGATGAATAAAAGAGGCGAGAAACCGGACAGTCTGGAGGAAGGAGGACGCAAGCAGCCTGACCGCCCGGTGGACTTGGCCACTCAGGAGGACTTGAACCGCTTTGACAAGAAAAAGAAGAAGAAAAAAAAGAGCGGTGGCAACGGAAACGGAAAACCACGCAAGGAAGGTGGTGAGGCTACACAGAAGGTAGTTGCCGATAAAAAGGAGTCGGGAGAACGTCCCCGTGAAACGAGAAAACAGTCGCATGGTGGGGGTATTCAGACCGCTCAGAACTCAGCAGGACGTAATGGCGAGGATCGTAGCAGGCGCAGGCAGGAACGGCCTAACCGTCAGCGTGGTGTCCGTTCTGGAAGTTCCAATAGTTCGAAGGAGCCGAACTCAGGCAGTGAGGCATGAATATGGGCATCCGCGCAATTCTTCTGGCGGTGACCCTTGTGCTGTGCTCTTGTGTGTCGGATACGCGTTATCATTACTTTCTCTCACTTCCGGAGAAAGGGTGGGGCAGGCAGGACACAATTGTCTTTTCCTTGCCCGCTGATACGGAAACGGGGTGGGGCAACTTGATGGTGGAACTCCGTGCAACTCGCCGTTTCTTCTATACGGGTATGTGGATAGGTGTACAGCAGATGGATTCTGTCACGAATCTGTTGCATACTGATACTTTGTGTATCAGCATGGCTGATAGTCTGGGATGGCTTGACGGACGCGGGCAAAACTTGCTGGAATATACCTCTTCATCAGTGGAGCTGTTCTGCGATTCTGATAAAACGTGCCGCCAAGTGCGTCTCTACCATTTGATGTCACAGGAAACCATAGGAGGGTTGACAGACATAGGGCTGAGAATATACGGAGGAAGAGCGGCGAGCCAGTGACTTAGCGATGCTGCATGCGAATCCTGCCCGCATCGATGCGCAACATGATGAAGAGCAGGATGGTGAATCCCCAGAGTGATGATCCTCCGTAACTGAAAAAGGGCAGTGGTATGCCTATGACGGGCGTCAATCCAAGTACCATGCCCACGTTGATGAAGACATGGAACAGGAAAACACTCATGGCACAATAGCCGTAGACACGTCCGAAGGTGTATGGCTGGCGTTCTGCCAGATGGATGAGCCGCAGTATGAGTGCCAGAAACAGGCCTAGTACCACGGCACAGCCCATGAAGCCTTCTTCTTCACCTACTGTGCAGAAGATAAAATCAGTGTCTTGTTCCGGTACGTAGCGGAGTTTTGTCTGCGTGCCATTGAGGAATCCCTTGCCACGCAGTCCGCCTGAACCGATGGCTATCTTGGCTTGTATCACGTTGTATCCGGCACCTCGAGGGTCATCTTCCAGTCCTAGCAGCACGCGTATGCGTGTCTGCTGATGAGGTTCCATTACATTGTTCAGTACGAAGTTCGCAGAATAGAAGAAGGCAAGACTGCCAATGGCAAACAAGGCTATGTAGAGGTAACGCATCAGTTGATCACGCAGGCAGAGCCATATCAGGTATATTATCATAACCACGCATACGGATAGGAAAACCCAGGTGACATCGAAGGGGATGACGTAAAGGCAGAAAAGTAATGCGGCGGCTTCGGCCGTCAACCCGTACCAAAGTATGTTCCGGGTTACGCGCCGGTTGGGCGTGTATGCCTTGATAAGCAGGACAGAGAATAAATGAACAAGGATAAGCACCAGTGAGGTTCCCAATGAAGCAGGTGCTCCCGGCCAGATGCTGTCCTCGGAGAAGCGTACTCCCACCACGAAGTAGACTACGGCAGATACACCTGCAAAGAGAATGCCTCCGGGCATGCCTTCACGATAGAGCATGAGGAAGAAACTGGCATACACAAGTGCGCTACCTGTCTCCTTCTGTATGATAATCAGTCCCATGGGAAGCACAATGATGGCAGTGCACAGGAGGAAATCACGCCAGCGTGACATGTCAAATCCGTAAGAGTTCATCACCTTGGCCACGCACAGAGCAGTAGCGAACTTGGCAAACTCGGCAGGTTGAATGCTGAAAGATCCTATTTTAATCCAGGAAAGTGAGCCCTTGATGTCGTGTGCCAGGAATGGAGTGACAAACAGCAGGCAAAGCATAAAGAGATAGAGAAAATAGGACATGGATTCTATGAGCCTGTCATCAGTCATCAGTATGATTCCACCCAACAGGATGGATGTGCCGATCCATACAATCTGCATGCCGCTGCGTGTGGAGAAATCCAGGAAATTATAACCCTGTTCGAAATCGTAACTGGCACCGCACACGCTCATCCATCCCAGCGCAAGCAATGCCATGTATAGGCATATGGTAACCCAATCAATGGATTGTATCAGTCCGGATGACCGTCTGTTGCTGTCAGTCATTCTTTGAAGCATCATAGAGGTAAGGAGTGTAAAGGTATTTGTTTTGGAAGGTTTCTGCCTTGTGCTCGCTCTCGGGTGAAAGATGCCCGTTGATGTATTGCTCCATCATGAGTGCACCAATGGGGACACCGTAATTTGCTCCCCATCCGCCATTTTCTACGTATACGCAGATGGCTATCTTAGGGATGTCACGTGGAGCGAAACCCATAAATACGCTATGGTCTTGGCCGTGTGGGTTTTGAGCCGTTCCTGTCTTTCCGCATACCTCATACCATGGATTGTTGGCTGCACGGCAGGTGCCTCCCAGCACAGAGCGCCTCATTCCCTCCACTACGGTTTCGTAGTGCTGGCTTTCCACCATGGTGTAGTGCTTGTGCGTGTAAAGTGTGTCCAATGGGGTATCCTGGATTTGCCGTACGATATGCGGCACGTAATAATAACCGCGGTTGGCAATGGTGGCTCCCAGATTGGCTATCTGGAGTGGAGTCAGGTTTACTTCTCCCTGTCCGATGGAGATACTGATGACCGTAAGTCCATTCCAACTGCCCTTATATGCCTTGTCGTAAAACTGTGCATTGGGTATCATGCCACGTTTTTCTCCCGGCAGGTCAATGCCAAGTTTGTAGCCAAAGCCCATAGATACCATGTAATCTTTCCATCGGGTCATGGCATCCTGCACATTGCGGTACTTGTGTCGGTTGCTGAACATATAATATAGCCCCCAGCAAAAATAGCCGTTGCATGATGTGGCAATGGCAGGTGCGAGTGGAAGGGGAGAACCGTGTCCATGGCATTTTACCGTGAGCCGTCCGAAGTGAAAACCGTGACTGCATGGGAAAGAAGTGGCAGGAGTGATGATTCCCTCTTGCAGGAAGGTAAGCCCCTGGCTTGTCTTGAATGTGGAGCCAGGCGGATATTGTCCCATGATGGCACGGTTGAGCAGGGGGTGCCTGGTGTCCTGACTAAGCATAGCGTGACTCCGTCCGCGTTGCCTTCCAACCAGTATGCGTGGGTCATAGGTGGGACTTGACACCATGCAGAGAATTTCTCCTGTGGTTGGATCTATGGCTACGATGCTTCCTTTCTTGCCTGTCATCAGCCTTTCACCTAGTGCTTGAAGGTCTAAATCGATGCTGAGTGTCAGATTCTTGCCTGGAATGGGTGCGTTGTCAAACTGCCCGTTCATGTAATGTCCCTTAATGCGCCCACGTGCATCTCGAAGCAGTATTTCTGTACCTTTCTCTCCGCGTAGCAAATACTCGTAAGAGCGTTCCACTCCTTGCTTGCCGGAATAATCTCCCAGTCGGTAATAGTCATCGGCCTCAAGTTCGCTAGAACTGACTTCGCCCACATCTCCCAGTACTTGTGCTGCATAAGGGTATCTGTATTGACGTATGCTGCGTTTCTGGATATAGAATCCGGGGAAGCGGAACATCTTTTCTTGGAACCGGCTGCATTCTTCTGCCGACAATTGGTTCATAAAAAGTTGCTGTGTATAGCGGCTGTATCCGGGGGTCTTACGCGAATCTTTTATTTCCTCCATGCGCCTTTCGTACCATTCACGGGTGATGCCAAGGCTTTTGCATAGGTCGAGTGTATCTATGCCTTGCTGCTCGGTCATTACCACCATGAGATCATAGGCTGGCTGATTGTATACCAAAAGTTTGCCGTTTCGGTCGGTGATTATGCCGCGAGCCGGATACAAGATGCGTCGCAGGAAGGCATTGGAGTCTGCATTGTGTTTGAAGTCATCGCTGAGCATCTGCAAGGCAAACAGACGAACCAAATATACTATCACAATGCCCACGGCTATAGAGCCGAGTACGTATTTGCGTTTTTCCAGTTCATAGTTTGCCTTCATGTGGAGAATGCAGGAGGGGATTAGCGATTGGGATTCCTTAAAGTCTCAAGTGAGTAAGCCAGTAAGAGTGAGGTGGCCAGACTGCTTAAAAGATGTTGGCCGGCCAGGACAATATGTGCGGTGGAGAAGGTCTCCAGCAGGAAATAGACCGTGTGATGGACGAGGAAAAGAGTGAAAATGTAACGCACATGGTTCCATATTCCCATTGACAGATAGGTGGGTATGAGGCTTTCCTGTGCATCCTTGGGTGCTTGCATGTTTAACAAAGTAGGCTGAAACATGGCGGCCATGGTCATGGACGCGCTTCCCAGACCAGGTGTGTTGGAGAATATGTCGGTGGCCAGCCCCATGCAGAATCCCCATATCAAAGTTGCTGAACGTGATGTCCCCATGGGCATATAGACCAGCAGCAGTGTACCTATCATGGGTGTCCCCATGCCCCAAAAGGTCATGTGGTTCAGAATGAGAACCTGTAGAGCCAGAAGCAAAAGCATCTGTACCATTCTTTTCAGTTGTGTCTGTATCATATCCGGATGCGTACTAACTTTCTGCCTTGCATGTTTGAGTGAAGTGGAATGTAACAGGTCTTGTTCCGTGTCAGATATAGCCTCTGTCTAATGTATGGCCAGCGAATCAAGTTCCTCCTTATTCTCGTAGACTACCACGCAGACATCCCTGATGCAGGAAAGGTCTGTACTCATCTGCACTTCCAAACGGTAGGCCATACCATCAGGGCTGTCATGCACCAGCGCTACTTTTCCCAAGAAAAGTCCAGGAGGGAATACATTGCTATATCCGCTGGTTTCCACGATGTCGCCATTGTGTATCCGTGCGTGCCGTGGTACATCATCCATACTGGCATGCAATGGATTTCCTCCGTTCCATTTCAGGTAACCAAAGTAACTTGTGCCGCGGAGTCGACAACTGATGTTAGACTGGCTGTTGAGTACAGACATGACCAAAGCATAATGGTCTGTCACCTTGTTCACGATACCTACAACTCCAGTGCCGCTTACAACGCCCATTTCTGGCTTGACACCATGCTTTCGCCCAACGTTGATGGTAAGATAATTGTCTTTTTTGTGCACGCTGTTTGCTATTACTTTAGCTGGTATCAGGTGTAACTCTTCGGTCATCTTGCCCTCGGCCAGTTCCGTGTATGATGGTTCATGGCACAGGCTGTCAAGTTCGCGGCGCATGATGTCCATGTTGTATTGCAGCACTACGTTTCGCTGCGTCAGGTATTGGTTCTGCTTGGTGAGGTGTATATATGACAATACCTGTGCCTCCCATTCCATTATGGCTGCCGCTATGGAGTTGGCCTGTGTGAACCATACACTTCCTTGGTAACTATTGAAATGGAATAGCAGGAATCCACTGAGGGCTTCCAATATTAGGAATATCCCCCAGTGGATGTGTTTGAAAAATCTGTTGGCAAACTCTCCCAATGTTTCGTAATTACATCAAGAAGGAGAAGTTCTGTATGTTTTTCAACGCGATGCCCGTACCCTTGGCTACGCTGTGCAAAGGATCTTCGGCCACGTGAAACTTAATGTTAATCTTGTCAGTCAGCCGTTTGCCGAGTCCACGAAGCAACGCTCCGCCTCCACTCAGCCAGATTCCGTTCTTCACGATGTCGGCATACAACTCTGGTGGAGTCTCCTCCAAAGCGGCCAGTACGGCGGCTTCTATCTTGGCCAAAGTCTTCTCTAGGCAGTGCGCAATCTCCTGATAACATACAGGAACTTCCATGGGTAGGCCTGTAATCTTGTTGGGACCGTATACTACATAGTCCTCCGGAGCCTCGTCGCCAAGGTCTGTCTGTGCTGCACCTACATGAATTTTGATGCGCTCGGCCATTCTCTCACTCACCTTCACGTTGTGTTGGCGACTCATGTATTCCTGTATGTCTGCTGTCAATTCGTCTCCGGCGATGCGCAGGCTTTTGTTCACTACCAGGCCGCCAAGGCTGATGACGGCGATTTCTGTACTTCCGCCACCTATGTCAACTATCATATTGCCTTCCGGAGCAAGCACGTCCAAGCCGATGCCTATGGCGGCTGCCATAGGCTCGTATATCAGGTATACCTCCCTGGCACCTGCATGCTCAGCGCAGTCGCGTACGGCGTGGAGTTCCACCTGCGTGCTTCCGCTGGGGACTCCTATTACCATCTTCAGGCTGGGCGAGAAGAGATAGCCTCCCGTGTGAACCATCTTTATCAGTCCGCGCATCATCTGCTCGCAGGCACTCATGTTGGCAATCACACCATCGCCCAAAGGACGGGTGGCTTCAATGTCGGGGTTCGTCTTCTCGTACATCATTTTAGCCTTCTCGCCTACGGCAATCATGCGCTCCGTCCTACGGTTCAAGGCCACCACACTTGGCTCGTCTACCACTATCTTTCCGTTGCTTATGATAATGGTGTTGGCGGTGCCCAAGTCCATGGCCATCTCTTTGCTGAATGAAAACCAACTCATAAATGTATTCTTCTTAATCTAATTTGGAATGTTCCGGTATCACGTTACCTGTGGCCAAAGGCTCATTTGCTCTCGAACCATTGATGGATGGCCGTGTCATAATGGCTACTTACGCCAAAAGCGCGGGTAGCAAACCAGCGGCGTTCCTCCATTTCGCTCTGTGCGCCATTCTTATGAAGCAGTTCCAGCAAAGACTTGTACTCGGCTTTTGAGGGTACGATAATCACATCAGCGTAATTCTTTGCTGCCGCACGTATGAGGCTGATTCCGCCTATGTCTATCTTCTCTATGATGTCGGTGTCAGAGGCACCGCTCTTCACGGTGTCCTCGAAGGGATAGAGGTCAACGATGACTAAGTCAATCCCGGGGATGCTATATTGTTCCATCTGTTTCTGGTCACTCTCAAGTGAGCGACGCCCCAGAATACCTCCAAAGATCTTGGGGTGGAGTGTCTTTACCCTGCCTCCCAGTATGCTGGGATATGTGGTCACATCTTCCACACGGGCACAGGGAATACCCAGTTGCTCAATGAACTGCTGCGTGCCTCCTGTGCTGAGCAGTTCCACACCCTGCGCATGGAGTGTACGCAAAATCTCCTCCAGTCCGTCCTTGTGGAATACGGACACCAGCGCGCGCCGGATTTTTCTAGTTTCAGCCATCTTGTATCGCTTTTCTGATTCTTTTAACTTTCAATCGTTTATTAAGTGCGCAAAATTACACATTTTCCTGCGAACGGGAAAGCAGTATGGCGAATTAAAAAACGAACAGGGCTGGTATGCTCCCCATCTGCTGATGAAAAAGGATTGCAAAACGATGCGGGTTTCATGAAAGTAAGAATGCCTTGACCGGGTAATGCGTATGTTTTGCCGAAGTCTTATTATGTGTCTTGACCAAAAGTATATATGTGGTTGCAGGGTCAGTTAAATGTGATGATTCCCTTATGGATGTCTGGCTTTTGAACTGAACTGTTCCACCTTCATGCGGAGTATTTCTATGTCTTCGGTCGGACGGTCATTCTCATCTGTCTTTACTCCTTGGATTTTGCCCACGACATCCAACCCCTCGATGACTTCGCCAAATACGGTATACTGTCCATCTAGGTGGGGCGTACCCCCTTTCATTTCGTAGTCGTCAATCATCAACGGGGTGAGTTTGATGCCTTTTTCCTCAAGCATGCCGCGTACACGTCTGATGTCGGCTGCAGTCTGCTTTTTCCCCCATACAATGTAGAACTGGCTTCCGCTGCTTTCCCGCTCGGGATTTACATCATCTCCATCCCTGGCTGCGGCCAAAGCCCCTCGCCAGTGGTAAAGATATGGGAGGTCAAATTCTGCGGGGATAGTGTAGCCGGGGCCACCATTGCCCAGCAGTTTTCCTGGAACGGCGTCTCTTGAGTCGGGATCTCCGCCTTGAATCATGAAGTCTGCGATGACCCTATGAAAGAGAGTCCCGTTATAAAAGCCTTTGGAGGCTAGTGTCAGGAAGTTGTCTCTGTGCAGGGGCGTGTCATCAGAGAGTGCAACACGGATGTTTCCTACAGAAGTCTCTATGAGGACGATGGAGCGTTTCTCTTTTCTCTTCCCATTGACGGGCATGCAGCATAGGCATATCAGCATGGCGTATGCCAGTGCCAGAAGGGCATGGCGGCTCCATTTGAATTGCCAGATTTGTACTCTTGATGGCAGTGTGCAA
Source organism: Prevotellaceae bacterium (assembly GCA_019420585.1). Taxonomy (GTDB): domain Bacteria; phylum Bacteroidota; class Bacteroidia; order Bacteroidales; family Bacteroidaceae; genus Physcousia. The sequence goes on along the minus strand of JAHZGX010000027.1, from coordinate 45,180 downwards.
CTGCCTTCCCTCGTGTGGGAATTGAACTGTTTCATGTGTTGAAAACGTCTTCTTTTTGCAAATTTAAGGGTTTTTCCCCCACCGGGAAAACAAATGTGCTGAAAAATCCGACTGCAACTTTTGTAAGATGATGTAAAATAATAGTTTTCCGCCATTCCATCGAAGAAAAAGAGGAAGTTCTTTACTGTGGTTGTGACTATAGAAAGTCAGTGTTGGGAGAATGCAAAAAAATAATTTGTGAAAAGGCGTGGGGGATTGTGGGGAAATACATATCTTTGCCAAAAATTACGCGAAACTATATAAGAAGTACGTGAGATGAGATTTACAGGCAACATAGATGCCAAGGTGGACGAGAAGGGACGCGTGTTCGTCCCGAGCACCTTTCGCAAGATTCTGCAGCGGGAAGAGATTGCAGGGCTTGTGTTAAGGCGTGATGTCTTCCAGCGTTGCCTGGTGCTCTATCCTGTACAGGTGTGGAACCGGCAGGTAGATGCTTTGGTGGCTCATACAAGTATGTTCGACCGGCAGGGACGCAGTGCCCTGCGTCGTTTTGTGGCGGGTGCCGAGGACGTATCGCTTGATAGCAATGGGCGACTCCTGATTCCTCGACGCTACTTGGATGAAGCAGGCATTCAGTCGGAAGTACGTTTCATTGGTGTTGATGACACAATAGAAATTTGGGAACGTCAGGCTGCGGATGCCCTTTCTGGAGAGCCGGATGTTTTGGCAGATTGCCTGGAACAGATGATGAGACCACAAGAGCAACCTGTTGCAGGGCTTGAACTGAATGGAGATACAGGAAGGATGTGAATCATGAGTAGTGAAACGTATCATATACCGGTTATGTTGCACCAGACGGTGGATGGATTGAACATTCGCCCGGATGGAGTATACGTTGACTTGACATTTGGCGGTGGAGGGCATAGCAGAGAAGTCTTGAGGCGGTTGGGACCGGCTGGACGCCTGTATGGATTTGACCAGGATATGGATGCCATGTGCGGCATACCGGATGACTCCCGCTTTACTTTTGTGAGGAGTAACTTTCGTTTCCTGAAGAATTGGATGCGTTATTATCAAGTGGAAAGCGTGGATGGAATATTGGCGGACCTTGGAGTCAGCAGCCATCATTTGGATGATGCAGACCGAGGATTCAGTTTCCGGTTTGATGCACCGCTGGATATGCGCATGAACCGAAAGGCCACGCGCTCGGCACGCACCGTGTTGAGAGAATACACAGAGGAACAACTGGCTTCGGTGTTTTACCTTTACGGTGAATTGAAAAACAGTCGTAAATTGGCTTTCGCAATTGTGAAGGAGCGTGGACGAAATGAAATCTTGACTACAGGGCAGTTGGCATCATTGCTTCATCCGCTGCTTCCGAGAGACAGGGAGAAGAAAGATTTGGCGCGTGTGTTCCAGGCTCTGCGTATTGAGGTGAATGGCGAGATGGAGGCTCTCAGGCAGATGCTACATGCTGCCCTGAATGTCTTGGGTGCCGGAGGAAGGCTTTCGATACTGACCTATCATTCTTTGGAAGACCGAATGGTGAAAAATGTCATGAAGAGTGGAAATGAGGAGGGACGAGTGGAGACGGATGTTTTCGGACGCAGTTATGCTCCCATGAGACTCTTAGGCAATAAGCCTCAAATACCAACGGATCAGGAACAGGCGGAGAATCCGCGTAGCCGTTCTGCCAAACTGAGGGTTGCTGAGAAGCTGTAGGTAGGAACAGTAAACTGAAGGCTACATGGTTGATGGGAGGCTAAAGGTTCTTTTTTTGAGAAAAACAAAGTGGCAAGCATTAAAGAATATGACAGAGAATACAGAGCATAAGGAAACATTGTCGCAGGACGTACTGTCACAGGAACCTGATGGGCAAGATCGGTTCCGTGCCAAGGAACGGCTGGCTAAATCCATATTGCATGATGAGGATGGTGAGAACCTTGATTTGCAGCACTGGCGTGATTTGGCAACTGCACTCAGGGTGGATGGTACGTGGTTCAAGAAACAGTTTTCGGTTTTGCTTTTGATTCTTGTGGCTTTGGTTGTTTATGTGACAAATAATTACCAGGCTCAGCAAGAGATTTTGGAGGAGGAACGACTCAATGAAGTGGTCAAGGACTGCAAGTATCGCTGCCTGACTCGAGAGAGCGAGTTGACTCGGCGTACAAGGCAGAGTGAGTTGGAAAGACAACTCAAGGAGAGAGGTGACAGCACACTCATGTCAAGTACGGAACCTCCGTTCCTGTTGACAAACGAGTAACCGGAGGAATATGAAAGACAGGAAGAATAATTCTATTGGTCGATACCGCGTCCTGTTTATACTGGTGACACTGGTTGCCGTGTACATAATAGGAAAGGCTTTGCAGACTATGTTCCCTCCCATGAGAGATTACTGGGAGGCGGTGGATGCTCGTTTCGTGAATGAGAATATTCCCATTGAGGCTAAACGTGGGGACTTGCTTTCCGATGACGGACGGGTGCTTTCCACGTCTTTGCCGGAATATCGTCTGTATATGGACTTCCGTGTTCAGGATAGGGATAGCATGACGCTTGTCCGGACTCAGGCTTTTCGTGACTCTGTTTTCGACAATCAGGTGGACAGCATCGTGAATGGACTGGCCAAGATATTCCCTGACTATAGTGCCAGTTGGTTTCGGCAAAGGCTGACGAATGCGAGAAAGAACTGCATGAAGAAAGTGAACGGCAGATACCCGCCTCCATGCCGCATCTATCCCCGTATGGCTTCTTATGTCCAGTATACGGAATGCAAGAAACTGCCATTGCTGCGTGAGAACCCATTTCGGGGTGGGTTTTATGGTGAGATAGTCATAAAGCGCGAGAAGCCTTATGGCTCTTTGGCTGCCCGTACTTTGGGCGATCTTTATCCAGATTCCGGAAAGGCCAAGAATGGACTGGAATTGAGTTATGACACCATATTGCGCGGAAAGCCCGGCATAAAGCATCGTACCAAGATACGTGACAGGCGTGTGAGTTTGGTAGATGTGGAGCCGGAGGATGGACATGACTTGATGACCACCATTGATATTGATGTTCAGGATGTGGTTGACCGCGCATTGAGAAATAAATTGAAGGAGGAGACCGTGAACGGAGATATTGGTATGGCCATGGTCATGGAGGTTGCCACAGGTGACGTGAAAGCCATTGCTAATCTGAAGAGAGGTTCCGATGGTGAGTATTATGAGATGAAGAACCATCTTCTGACAGATTTGATGGAACCGGGATCAACCTTTAAGACGGCCAGTATCATGGTGGCCATAGAGGATGGAAAGATAAACAAGAACACACGTGTGGACACCGGCAATGGTCTGTGGCCTATGTATGGACGCACTATGCGTGACCATAACTGGACAAAGGGCGGTTACGGAATGCTCAATGTTACGCGTGTACTCATGAAGAGTTCCAACATAGGTGTAAGCCGTTTGATAGATGGTGCCTATCATGATGACCCTGGCCGTTTCGTGCGTGGGCTGAACAACTTGGGTGTGGGATTGCCCTTGAACCTTCCCTTCGTAGGTAAGGGTGAACCCAAAGTGCGTCATCCGAAAAAGAAGGGCAGGTACTGGGTCAATTGGTATGCTACCGCTCTTCCTTGGATGAGCATTGGTTATGAGGTACAGTTGCCTCCTGTCAGTACTTTGACTTTTTACAATGGTATTGCAAATAATGGTCGCATGGTGAAGCCGCGCTTTGTGACACGTGAACTCAAGGACGGGCAAGTCGTGCGAGAGTTTCCTGTAGAGGTCATCAAAGAGAAGATGTGCAGCCAAAAGACATTGGATGCCATACATGAGATTCTTGACTCCGTAGTGATGAATCCCGAAGGTCTCGGTAAAGCGGCCGGACGTAATGGCGGCCGTTTCCGTGTGAGTGGAAAGACCGGCACTGCGCAGATTGCTTCGGAAAGTGGAGGTTACAGGAATGGCCCTGTCAGGTACATGGTAAGTTTCTGTGGATATTTTCCTTCAGAAAAGCCTAAGTATAGTTGTTTGGTTTGCATTGTGAAGAGAGGAACTCCGGCCTCTGGTGGAATGCAGTGTGGACCAGTCTTTTGTGAAATATCACAATACTTGATGACCAAGGATATGTATAGTGACATCCGCGGTGCGGCTGATACTGCCGTTGTGAAGACTCCTGATGTGACTCGAGGGCACCGTGCCACGGCACAGTACGTCTTGGACATGCTTGCCAGTGACGAGAGGGTGCCTGCAGACAATCATGTTGATTCGCTGAAGCCAGGCATCGTGCCTGATATGAAGAATATGGGTGCAAGGGATGCAGTACAAGCACTTCAGAATCTAGGCATGAAAGTCCGTGTGACCGGAAAGGGACGCGTGGTTCGGCAAAGCGTTGCTCCTGGAACGAAGGTTGTTAAGGGGCAGACCGTATCCTTGTCCTTGGAATGACAGAAAACAGACAGAGTATACATTATATATTATATATAGGGGAAAAATGAATCTGAACCAACTGATAGAAAACTGCCGGCCTTCACAGATTGAGGGGCAGTCAGAGAAAGAGGTGAGGAGCGTGCAGATAGACTCCAGACACGTGCAGCAGGATGATATGTTTGTTGCGTTGAGGGGCACTCAGGTGGATGGGCATGAATATATAGGGAAAGCCATAGAACAGGGAGCAACGGTTGTGGCCTGCGAGGTGTTGCCCAAGGAGTTGGACGGCAGAGTTACATATTTGGTTTATTCTGATACGGAACTGGCAGTTGGTCCTTTGGCAACCGCTTGTGCTGGAAATCCCAGCCGGAGAATGAAACTGATAGGTGTGACGGGCACCAATGGAAAGACCACTATAGCCACGGTACTTTATAAGATGTTTCGCCGTATGGGGTATAAGTGTGGTCTGTGCAGCACAGTATGTAACTATATTGATGGCCGCCCCATACCCACGGAATGCACAACTCCAGATGCTGTGACATTGAATAACTTGCTTGGACAAATGGCTGATGAGGGATGTCAGTATGCTTTTATGGAGGTAAGCAGCCATAGTGTGGCACAACACAGAATTGGCGGACTGACCTTTGCAGGAGGCATTTTCACGAACTTGACACGTGACCATTTGGATTATCATAAGACGTTCGAGAACTATCGCAATGCCAAGAAGGCCTTCTTTGATGCACTTCCATGTGAAGCCTTCGCTGTGACCAATGCTGATGACAGGAACGGTATAGTCATGGTACAGAACACACAAGCACAGGTGAAAACTTATTCCGTGCGTGGTGTTGCTGATTTCAAGGGGCGTATTCTGGAGGAAAGTTTTGAGGGAATGAACCTTGAGATGGATGGACATGAGGTGAGCGTACAGTTTGTGGGGCGCTTCAATGTGAGTAATCTGTTGGCTGTTTATGCAGCCACGGTGATGCTCGGAGTGAATCGGGAAGAGGCTCTTGTGCAATTGAGCGCCATGATGCCCGTGAATGGACGTTTTGAGACCATCCGCTCATCCAAGGGTGTGACAGCCATTGTGGATTATGCACACACTCCTGATGCCTTGATCAATGTGCTCCAGACCATCAATGATGTTCTGAAGCACCGTGGTGAATGCTGGACTGTGTGTGGCGCAGGAGGCAACCGTGACCGGGGGAAACGGCCGATTATGGCACAGGAGGCTGTGAAGAACAGCGATCGTGTAATTATTACAAGTGACAATCCTCGTTTTGAGGATCCGCAGGCCATCATTGATGATATGCTGGCCGGACTTGATGCAGAGCAACGCCGGAATGTGATTAGCATCGTAGACCGCCGTGAGGCTATACGAACTGCATGCATGTTGGCCAAGCCGGGTGATGTGATTCTTGTGGCTGGAAAGGGTCATGAGGATTATCAGATAATTCAGGGCGTGAAGCATCATTTTGATGACCATGAGGTTATACGTGAGGCTTTCGGTATTTAAGTTCTCCGTCTGTTGCTAAAATATATAGAGTAATATGCTGTATTATCTGTTCAGATATTTGGAGCAATTTGGGGTAAAGGGTGCCGGTATGTGGCAGTACATCTCATTCAGGGCGCTCCTTACATTGGTGCTTGGATTGCTTATATCCATGTGGTTTGGTCAATATTTTATCCGTTGGATGCATGCCCATGGTGGCAATGAAGCACAGCGGAATGCCGACATTGACCCTTATGGAGTGGAGAAAAAGGGTGTCCCCACCATGGGTGGAGTCATCATTATTGTGGCCACATTGGTTCCCTGTTTGCTTTTTGGCCGTTTGCGTAATATCTATTTGTTGCTGATGCTCGGTACCACAGTGTGGCTCGGTACACTTGGTTTCATAGATGACTACATTAAGATGAAGGTGGCCAAGGATGGCCTGCGCCCTCTTTACAAATTGATTGGACAGGCATTCCTCGGGCTTGCTGTGGGGCTGACCTTGTGGCTCAGTCCTGATGCAGTGGTACGTGAGAATGTTACCATGGAGCGTCAAGGGGTGGAGAGTGTGGTCGTGCACAAGAGTTCTCCTGTCAAGAGCACCATAACCACCATACCTTTTGTCAAGGATAACAATCTGAGTTATTCCGGAATCATGGGTTTCATGGGCAAGTATCGCACTGCTGCAGGTTGGGTGCTGTTTGTCGTCATGACCGTTTTTGTGGTCATGGCAGTAAGCAATGGCAGCAACATGAATGATGGCATGGACGGCATGTGTGCAGGCAATTCTGCCATTATCTGTTTGGCTTTAGGCATACTGGCTTATGTCAGCAGCCATATTCAGTTTGCCAGTTATCTCAATATCATGTTTATTCCGGGCAGTGAGGAGTTGGTCATATTCCTTTGTGCATTTGTTGGCGCGTTGGTTGGATTCTTGTGGTACAACTCTTATCCTGCTCAGGTGTTTATGGGCGATACGGGTAGTTTGGCCATAGGGGGAATCATAGCAGTGGTGGCCATAATTATCCACAAGGAATTGCTTCTGCCTCTGCTTTGCTTTGTGTTCTTTATGGAGAGCGTGAGCGTCTTGCTCCAGACGCAGTATGCCAAGATGGGCAACAGGCGTGGCAAGAAATGGAGAGTGTTCAAGCGTGCTCCCATTCATGATGCGTTCCGGATTAAGCCGGGACAGTTGCCTGCAGACTTCCGTATCTTGTTCAACTGGCCTAAGGGTTGCTGGTTGGAGTCGAAGATTACAGTGCGTTTCTGGATAGTGACGATTATTACTGCGGCTTTGACCATAGTGACTTTGAAGATAAGATAAGTAGAAATACAGATTTAGGAAATATAAGATTAAGATGAACAGGATAGTCGTATTGGGTGCTGCTGAGAGTGGTGTCGGTGCTGCCGCACTGGCTAAGGTCAAGGGTTACGATGTGTTCGTGAGCGACTTGGGGCAGATAAAGCCGCACTATAAGGAACTTCTTGACCATTATGGAGTGGAATGGGAAGAGGGCGGCCACACGGAGGAGAAGATACTTAATGCCACGGAGGTCGTGAAGAGTCCGGGTATACCAGAGACCGCTCCTATGGTAGAGAAACTGCGTCAGGCAGATATTCCCATCATTAGTGAGATAGAGTTCGCTGGCCGTTATACGCATGCCCGCATGATATGTGTGACTGGCTCTAATGGAAAGACCACCACTACGAGTCTTATATATCACATCTTCCAAGAGGCGGGTTACAATGTTGGTCTTGCCGGTAATATAGGTCGCAGTCTGGCTTTGCAGATTGCCGAAGGTAAGAACTTCGATTACTATATCATTGAGTTGAGCAGTTTCCAACTGGACAATATGTATAAGTTCCGTGCCAATATTGCTATCTTGCTCAATATTACCCCCGACCATTTGGATCGTTATGGCAACAGCATGCAGAATTATGCTGATGCCAAGATGCGTATCGTGCAGAATCAGACCGAGGATGACGCCTTTGTGTATTGGGCTGATGATCCTGTCATCAAGAAGGAACTCAAAAAGTATGGCATCAAATCCAAGATGTGTCCGTTCAGCATATTGGAGAAGAAAGGCATGATAGGCTACATATCCGATGGTTATTATGTTATTGAACGCCCCACTCCATTCAATATGGAGCAGGAGAGTCTCAGCCTGAGTGGGAAGCATAATATGTACAACAGCTTGGCCGCAGGCATCGCGGCTCATCTGAGCGGAATACAGGATGATGCCCTGAGACGCAGTCTTGGTGACTTTGAAGGTGTGGAGCATCGTTTGGAAAAGGTGGCTCGCGTGGGAGGAGTGTTGTATGTCAATGACTCCAAGGCAACCAATGTGGATGCATGCTGGTATGCACTCGAAAGTATGACCACCCCCACCATACTCATCCTGGGGGGGAAGGATAAGGGTAATGACTACAATGCCATAAAGGATTTGGTAAAGAGAAAATGCAAGGGACTTGTTTACCTGGGAGCCGATAATGCTAAGTTGCATGCTTTCTTTGATGGCATGGGTATCCCTGTAGCCGATACGCACAGCATGAAGGAATGTGTGCAGGCATGTGTGAGCATGGCTGCCCCTGGCGATACTGTGCTGCTGAGTCCTTGTTGTGCAAGTTTCGACCTTTTTCGCAACATGGAGGATCGTGGTGACCAGTTCAAGGAACTGGTACGGGCTCTCTGACAATATACATGAATGATATCTATTGGCATGCTTCTTGGCGGACATGCTTTGACAGACGAAACCACAAATGAAACTGAACAGGAAAATCAACTTGACGGGATGGATGCAGGGAGACTTGGTCATTTGGATGGTCTTTCTCCTTTTGTGCATGATATCTGTAGTAGAAGTGTATAGTGCCAGCAGCACGATGAGTTACGGGGGGAAGAGCCACTATTGGGAACCCGTTCTGCAGCATTGTGCATATTGGGCAGTGGGGCTGACACTCGCATGGATAGTGAGCCGTGTCCCGTGTAATTATTTCAAGTTTGGCGGTGCATTTGGACTCATTGGCGCTCTTGTCTTGCAGATGGTGGCTTTGTTCTCAGGAAGCATCAATGGTGCAGGCAGATGGATACATGTTTGGAAATTGACGTTTCAACCCAGTGAACTTACCAAGATGATGCTTGTCATGTACGTTGCTTTTATTTATGCTTCGATGCGTGATGACAGGGGGGTCACCCCTCTGGGCACCAAGTTTGCTGTTATGGGGGTAGTCTTGGCTTTGGCTTTGATTGTCACTGAAAACCTTTCCACGGCGGCACTCATCTTCTTGGTGATGCTTGCCATGGCTTTCATTGCCCAAGTCCGCACCAAGGTGATTGCTGCGGTCTTGGTCTGTGTGGTGTCTTTGGGTGCTGCAGGGCTGACCTTTGCTTACAGCGTGCCAGAGTCGACTCTTCAAGAATGGGCGATATCGGACTTTAAGCCCATCCACCGCGTACCTACGTGGGTTCATCGTGTGACCGAGAAACATGATATTCCTGCAGACCCTAAGGATTATGACATAACTGACAATATTCAAGTTACTCATGCACGCATTGCCGTGGCCACCTCCCATGGGATAGGCAAGGGGCCCGGTAAGTCACGCCAGCGCGATTATTTACCTCAGGCTTATTCCGACTTTATCTATGCCATTATCATAGAGGAGACCGGCATTCTTGGGGGGCTTGTGGTCATGTCCCTTTACCTTATATTCATGTGGCGCTGTAAGTCGATAGCCGCTCGCTGCAAGGCTCTTTTTCCCTCGTTCTTGGTGATGGGGCTGGCACTGATGATTGTGTTCCAGGCTATGGTCAATATGGCTGTGGCCGTGGGGGCTATGCCTGTCACCGGACAAACACTTCCTCTCATAAGTAAGGGAGGCTCCAGTGTGCTTATCAATTGCCTTTGCATGGGGATGATATTGAGTGTGAGTCGTACGGCTAAGAAGGTAGGCACTCCGGTCACGCAGTTGCCATGTAGTAGTCCGGAAGAGACAGAAGTGCCAGTACAACCGGCATGATGGTTGGTATGGATGATGCCCGATGACAGATATGTCGGTTGGGACAATTACATAAAGGAGGATAGAATGGACAAGAAAATGAAATTTGTGATAAGCGGAGGTGGAACGGGTGGACACATTTTCCCTGCTGTGAGCATTGCCAATGCCATTAAGGAGATGCACCCCGATGCAGACATCCTGTTCGTTGGTGCTTTGGGCAGGATGGAGATGCAGCGCGTGCCCGCGGCAGGTTACCATATCGTGGGACTTCCTGTACGTGGATTGCTCCGTCCTTTGTGGAGGTTCGGTAACCTGCGCATCCTACTTGATTTTCTGAGGAGCAAGCGAATGATCAAGAAGATACTGAAGGATTTTCGTCCTGATGTGGCTATCGGTGTGGGCGGCTATGCCAGTTCGGCCACGCTCAACGCAGCATACGAACTGAACATTCCGTGCTTGATACAGGAGCAGAACAGTTTCGCCGGTCTGACCAATAGAACGCTTGCCAGGAAGACCAGTCGCATTTGTGTGGCTTATGAGGGTATGGAGCGTTTCTTTCCCAAGGAGCGTATTCTGCTGACGGGTAACCCTGTGCGTCAGAATCTCCTTAATGCTTCCTTGACTCGTGATGAGGCTTCGTCGGCCTTTGGACTTGACCCTCGTGTCCCTACCATTTTGCTCATTGGCGGAAGTCTGGGTGCCAGAACACTTAATGAGAGTGTACTCGGCTCGCTGGAGCAGATATCCTCAGCATCAGTGCAGTTCATTTGGCAGACGGGTGGATATTACAAGGAACATATTGCCAAAGAACTGGAGTTGAAAGGAAAGCCTGCCAACCTTTATGTTACAGACTTCATCAGTCGCATGGATCAGGCGTATAAGGCAGCCGACCTTGTTGTCAGTCGGGCAGGGGCCAGCAGCATCAGCGAGTTGTGTCTGCTGGGCAAGCCCAGCATTTTGGTGCCCAGTCCCAATGTGGCAGAAGATCATCAGACCCACAACGCCATGGCACTGGTACATCGTGGTGCGGCTCTTTACGTGAAGGATTCCAATGCGGCACATGAGTTGATACCGCTGGCGTTGGACACCGTGATGCAGCAGGACAAGTTGTGTAGTTTGGGCAAGAACGCTTATGAAATGGCTTATAAGGATTCCGCACGCGTGATAGCCGAGGAGGCAATAAAATTGGTAAAAAAGTAAGAGGGCACAGACATGGAACTCAAGGATATCAAGGCAGTATATTTTGTAGGCATCGGCGGTATTGGCATGAGTGCCATTGCCCGTTATTTCCTGCATATCGGTGCGCAGGTGGGTGGTTATGACAAGACCCAGAGCCCGTTGACGCACAAACTGGAAGAGGAAGGCGCCATGATTCATTATGAGGATGACCTCTCGCTTGTCCCCAGGGCGTTTCTCTTTTTGGAGAGTACTTTGGTGGTTTACACCCCGGCCATCCCTTCCACGCATACGGAACTTTTTTATTTCATGACCAATGGATTCTGTGTGCAGAAACGCGCTCAGGTGTTGGGCACATTGAGCCAGTCCCTCAAGGCACTCTGCGTGGCCGGTACTCATGGCAAGACCACCACCAGCAGCATGGCGGCTCATATCCTTCATGAGAGCCATGTGGGTTGCAATGCTTTCCTTGGTGGTATCACCAAGAATTACGGCACCAACTATATTCTCAGCAAGAAAAGCCCGTTTGTGGTGATAGAAGCCGATGAGTTTGACCGCTCTTTCCATTGGCTTCGTCCCTATGCCAGCGTCATCACCGCCACCGATTCCGACCATCTCGACATCTATGGCACAGAAGAGGCATATTTGGAGAGTTTCCGCCATTATAGTCATCTCATTGTCCCTGGGGGGTATCTGATAATTCATACGGGGCTTAAGATGCAGCCCGATGTGCAGCCCGGCGTGACCGTTTACACCTATAGTTGCGAGCAGGGTGACTTTCGTGCCGAGAACGTGCGTATTGGCAATGGAGAGATTTCATTTGACTTCATTTCTCCGTTTGGTAACATTGCCGATGTCAGTCTGGGCGTTCCTGTCACGGTCAATATCGAGAACGGCATCGCTGCCATGGCGCTTGCACAGATAGGCGGTGCCACAGAGGAGGAAATTCGTTACTCAATGGCCTCCTTCAGCGGTGTGGACCGTCGTTTCGACTTCCGTGTCAAGACTCCCTCCATGGTATACCTGAGCGACTATGCCCATCACCCTGAAGAGATACGCCGGAGCCTCATGAGCATCAAGCAACTCTATGAAGGGCGACGCATCAAGGTCATTTTCCAGCCGCATCTTTACACCCGTACCCGTGATTTCTACCACGAGTTCGCCGATGCACTTTCGCTGCTTGATGATGTAGCCATCGTGGACATCTATCCTGCACGTGAGCAACCAATACCTGGTGTTACCAGCCGGCTTATATATGACAACCTGCGTCCGGGCATCAAGAAGCAACTCTGCCATAAGGATGAAATCTGTGATGTGGTGCGGCAAGGTGGCTTCGATGTGTTGGTGACGCTTGGCGCTGGTGATATTGAGAATTATGCTGACCGTATAACAACTATATTGACAGAGGTAAGATGAGAATAGCGATTAAGGCCATACTCCTGATTGGCATCACTGTCTATTTGGTATGGGCTGTGATACGATATGCACGCCCTGTGGAAAAACAAGTATGCACCGATGTGAGAGTTTGCTTGAGGGACAGTTCTGTCTCCAATCTGGTGACGGAGAGTTATGTGCATGCCATGCTTGACCGATGCAACATTTCGCCCAAGGGCGTCTGTCTTTCCGACATCAGTCTGCTTGGCTTGGATAGTCTGCTCAGCAGTGACCCTTATGTCAGTCGGGCATCTTGCCATTTCACCACGGCGGGCGTCCTTTGCATCGACATTACACCCCGGAAGCCAGTCCTGCATGTGCTCCAGTCAGATGGTGACGAGTATTACATGGCCGATAATGGTGATGTTATGCCGGCCAAGTTGGCTGAGAAGGGACTCTGTCTGGCCACAGGCCACATGAAGCGCGCTTTTGCCAAACAGACGTTGTTGCCATTGGCAAAGTATATATATAATGATGAGTTCTGGAACGCTCAGGTAGAACAGATTTACGTGACTCCTTCCGGACAGGTAGAGTTGCTTCCTCGGGTGGGCCGTCATGTGGTACAGTTGGGAGATGCAGACAGGTTCCGGGACAAGTTGCAGCGACTTCGCTTTTTCTATAAATACGGAATGCCTAAGGTGGGCTGGAACAAGTACAGGGTCATTAGTCTGGCTTATGACGGTCAGATAGTGTGCACTAAATGACGATAACGAAACATAACAAGACATAAGGTATGGGAACAGAAAAGGACATCATCGTGGCTGTGGAGCTTGGCTCTGCTGCCATACGTGCCATCGCGGGAAGACGAGAACTGGACGGCAACATGCACGTTCTGGCCGTGACACGGAAATCGGATGAATACGCCATACGCCGTGGAGTGGTTGACAATATAAACCGTACTGCCTTGACATTGCAGGATGTAACCCATCAACTGGGAGAGCGGCTTAATGCACAGGTGGCCAAGGTGTATGTGGGACTGGGTGGCCAGTCGCTTCACACGGTGCTCAACTCTATTGATTATCCCATGGATCAGAAGACCATCATTACAGAGGAGACCATTCAGCGGATTGATGACATGAACCGGGCACAGCAATATCTTGATATGGACATACTGCAGGCGGAACCTCAGGAATATCGCATCGACAGCCGTGGCGGCGTGACCACTCCGGTGGGCATGGAGGCCAAGAACATCAGGGCCACCTTCCTCAACATTCTGGCTGATGTGCGTTTGAGAAATAATATAGAAAGCAGCGTTGACAATGCCGGACTGCGTTTGGCCGAGGATGACATCCTCATTTCTCCTCTTGCTTTGGGGCACTATCTGCTTACAGAGCAGGAGCGCAAGTCGGGATGTGCGCTGGTGGATATAGGTGCGGCCACCACCACGGTCATTGTGTACAGCAGGAACACCTTGCGTCATCTGGTGGTTATTCCCTTGGGAGGCGACAACGTCACGGCCGACATCGTACGTTATGGAGCGCAGATTGAGGATGCTGAGAATCTGAAATTGAAGTACGGTACCGCCTACTGTCAGGAACCGCGTGAGGACGAGATGTCGGACGGCGAGATGCTGAACCTCAGTTATGACCGCAGTGTCAGCAAGCATCAGTTGAAGGAAATTGTTGAGGCGCGTTACCAGGAAATTATCGCCAACGTGTGGGAGCATGTGCGTCCTTTCTGTGACAATCAGTTCGCCAGCATTATCTTTACGGGTGGAGGAAGTCGTCTGCCTGATGTGGCTGATGCTTTTGTCAAATATACAAAGACGAGCAAACTTGTGCGTGTGCACAAGGGACTCCCTGCAGGTGTAGTTTTGGAGCCGGGCTGCGGCGTGGATGACAGTGAGTGTCAGGACACCCTGTACTCTCTGCTTCTCAGTGGAAAGGAGTCCTGCGTAATTGAGAAGCCTCGGCCTGTGCAGCAAAGTGAACTTTTCTCAGAAGAGGAAGACGGCACACTGGAGGGTGGTAATGTGTCCGCCATTCCGGAGAACCGTGAGCCGGAGGTTGCCGAGGGCGAGCCGGTGAAGGACGGGGAGCGTCCCCGGAAGAAAAAGAGTGGTGCCGGACTGGGCAGCAAGTTCCGTCGGGCCCTGGGGGTGTTCAAGGGAATGCTTGAGGAGGAAAGTGATGGCACGGATGAGGCATGAGTCAGCTTGCCGGTATGTACAGAATTGAATAGAGATGTAGACATAACAACAAGACAATGCTATGAACGAAAACAACAATACAGGAATCATGGACTCGGGACTGGAGTTTCAGTTTCCCGGGGTCAAGAAACAGGAGGCCGGAAAGACAATCATCAAGGTGATAGGCGTGGGTGGCGGCGGGTGCAATGCCGTTGGTTACATGTATCGTCAGGGCATTCATGATGTTTCGTACCTGGTGTGCAATACCGATCTCAAGCAACTGGACGTTTCCCCTGTGCCCAACAAGTTGCTGCTCGGCACCACGGGTCTCGGAGCCGGCAACGACCCGGAGAGCGGTCGCGAACAGGCGGAGACGAGTGTGGAGGAAATACGTGCTGCGCTTTCCGACGGCACGCGTATGGTGTTCATCACCGCCGGTATGGGCGGAGGTACGGGTACGGGTGCAGGCCCGGTGGTTGCCCGTTGTGCCAAGGAGGCCGGCATCCTCACCGTGGGCATCGTCACCATTCCGTTCGTTTTTGAGGGCGAGGCCAAGATTGACCAGGCTCTTGATGGGGTGGAAGAGATGGCCAAGCAGGTGGATGCCCTGCTGGTTATCAACAATGAGCGCCTGCGTGAGATATATCCCGACCTTTCTTTCACCAATGCTTTTGCCAAGGCAGACGATACGCTGTGTGTCGCAGCCAAGAGTATTGCCGGCATTATTTCCATGCAGGGCATCATGAATCTTGACTTCAATGACGTGCAGATGGTGCTCCGCAAAGGAGGCGTGGCAGTGATGAGCACGGCCGAGGCCGAGGGAGAACGCCGTGTGACACATGCCATCGAGGCGGCTCTCAACAGCCCGCTGCTCAACAATAATGACATCTTCAATTCCAAGAAGGTGCTCCTTAACATTTGCTTCAACGGTGAGGATGGAGGAGATACCTTGAAAATGGAAGAGATGAATGAAGTGAATGACTTCATGGGACGTTTCAGCAAGAAGGTGGAGGCCAAGTTCGGATTTGAGACCGATGCCACTTTGGGCAGCAAGGTGCGCATTACCCTGCTGGCGTCAGGCTTCAAGTTGAGGCGTCTGGAGGAGTGTGGAGAGATGCGCGATGATATTGTGCAGACTCAGGATGAGTATGATGAGCAGCGCAAGAGCCGCCGTGAGATGTATTATCCCGATGGTGACTCCAAGCCCAAGAGGCGGCACCGATTCCACTGCCATGTGTTTACTGACGCTGAATTGTGCAACGATACGCTCATCGACATGGTGGCCGATTCGCCCACCCATAGCCGTACTTCCGAGGAACTGAAAAGGATAGCCGCCTGCGGCAATGCTGCCTTGCAGGAGGCATGAGAGGTGTGAGATGACAGAATGAATGTTGCGCCTGTAGGGCGCACAACGGATAAAAAAAAGAAAGATATGTTGTTTGAGAAAGTAAGTGGCGATATTCTCGCCGCCATGAAGGCGCATGACAAGGTGCGCCTGATGGCTCTCCGTGGAGTGAAGAAATATTTCATTGAAGCCAAGACCGCTCCTGGAGCCAATGATGAACTGACCGATGAGGCTGCCTTGAAGATACTGGCCAAACTTGCCAAGCAGGGCAGGGACACGGCGGCCATATACACTGCCCAGTCACGCCAGGATTTGGCCGAAGAAGAACTGGCGCAGGTGGCGGTTATTGAGGAGTATCTGCCCAAGCAACTCACGGCAGATGAACTCCGGACTGAACTTCAGGGCATCATAGCCGAGGTTGGAGCCACCACTGCCCGTGACATGGGGCGTGTGATGGGTGTGGCTACCAAGAAACTTTCGGGGCGTGCCGAGGGCAGGGCCATCAGTGCCATGGTCAAGGAACTGCTGGGCTGACCATCCGGGCCGGACATGCCCGGTAGTGTGGAAGTCTGTGCTCAGGCAAACACCTCGCGCAGCATTTCCACCGATTTTAGTTCGGGGAATTCCGGCACATGCAGTCGGTAATAAGCCAGCAGGACATCCAGAATGACATTCCTTTGTGTGCGGTTCATCTTGAATAACCTCATGCTTCGGAATGTCATTCTTGTTATGTGAGGTATGTAGGACGTTTCCGTGATACCTGTGTAGAACCTGTGTGTCGGCAGCATGTCGGTCATGACTCCTTCCTTCAGGTCGAACACGCACCCTTCGCGCCACCCGTAAGTTCGTGGCCATAGTCCCAGGTGCCGTGTCAGCCTCAACATGAAAGTCAGGTGGAAGTTGGCCAGCCCTTCCCCATGGCTGTCCAGCCATTCCATGCTTTGCTCCAGGTAGTCATACAATGGCTTGTTGGCCACCTCGTGCTTCAGAGTATGGTATAGGAACTCCTGCAGGAAGAGGGCCACCGATGCCTTCATGGGATCAGCGGAAAGTGTGCTGTAAGGGCGTGCCACTTGCACCTCGTCCAGGTGCTGCAGCGTGTGCTGTGTCCGCCAGCGGAAAGACACTTCTGCCAGAGTCAGCGGGGCAAGTGCCTGCAGTTTTCTCCTGCCTCCTTTGCCAATCTTGACCAAGAAGGTCACGGTGCCCCTTGAGGCAGTGAATATGTCCACAATCAGCCCCGTGTCATTGTATCTCACCCTGCGGAGTACGATGCCGTGCGTTTTCTCCGTCATGTCTCTCTTGTTCGTGTCTTTGTGTTCCAAAGTTACGGAAAACCTTCACTTGCAGACGGTAATTTGCGAAAAGAAATCATTTTTCCTCTGAAATATTTTGTGGGTCAGTGAAAAACCCCTACTTTTGCAACCGCAAATGAGGTGTATGCCTCCGTTGCAGTGGCTTTTGCCGAAGGTAAGGTCCCTTCGTCTATCGGTTAGGACGAGAGATTTTCATTCTCTAAAGAGGAGTTCGACTCTCCTAGGGACTACTAAAGAAAATAAAACAGGAAACTAAAGAAGATGGCAAATCACAAATCATCCCTTAAAAGGATTCGTCAGACGGAGAAGAGAAGACTCCACAACAGATATTACGCCAAGACCATGCGTAATGCTGTACGCAAGTTGCGTGCCACAACCGACAAGGCTGCTGCCATTGAGATGTACCCCAGCGTGCAGAAGGCTTTGGACAAGTTGGCTAAGATAAACGTGATTCATAAGAACAAGGCTTCGAATCTGAAGTCAAAGTTGGCACAGCACATCCAGAAACTGGCCTGATGGCATCTTGCTAACAACGATTCCCCTTTTGCTATAGCGGGAACAATGATAGAGGCAGCCCTTATTCCAAGGGCTGCCTTTCTTGTCTCTTTCTCGTGTCTCAAATACGGCATGCCCTTCCTTATAAGAGTCTTATGTCCTGATTTTTGAAAATACCCTGCAAAATTGGGCTGCCCAGGAAAAAAATATTTCAGGTGAGGAAATTTTTTTTTCTGGTTAGGAACATAAAATCGGGGGTGTGGCGAAAGATGCGGATATGTAAATAAAAAAATACCATACCTTTTCCTTTCTTACCCCTCTCCAATCAGTCGTCAGGGTCTTTCTGCTCCGAACGTCTTTCCTCCGGGTGTTAATCTACGTTGTTTTTCCCGTGGAAACCAAAAAAATATTGTAAATTTGCATGTTGTAAGAAAGTAAAGGATACACAATATGGGAATGGAAGATACACAGAAGAACGGTTCGGGATACAGTGCCTCCAACATACAGGTGCTGGAGGGACTGGAGGCCGTACGCAAGCGTCCTGCCATGTACATCGGTGACATCAGCAAGAAGGGTCTTCACCATCTCGTGTACGAGACGGTGGACAACTCCATCGATGAGGCTCTGGCTGGATTCTGTACGCACATTGAAGTGACCATCAATCAAGACAACAGCATCACGGTGCAGGATAATGGACGTGGCATCCCCGTGGACATTCACGAAAAGGAAGGCGTGAGCGCGCTGGAAGTGGTGATGACCGTGCTCCATGCAGGCGGCAAGTTCGACAAGGGCAGTTACAAGGTGAGCGGTGGCCTCCACGGCGTGGGCGTGAGTTGTGTGAATGCACTCTCCACGCACATGCTTTCCCAGGTGTTCCGTGACGGAAAGATATATCAGCAGGAATATGAGAAAGGCAAGGCTCTGTATCCCGTGAAGGTGGTGGGCGAGACTGATTTGCGCGGCACTCGACAGCAGTTCTGGCCCGATGGAGGTATTTTCACCACCACGGTGTATGACTTTGAGGTGCTGGCCAACCGCATGCGTGAATTGGCTTATCTGAATGCGGGCATCACCATCACGCTCTCTGACCTGCGCCCTGACGAGGAGGGCAAGACCCGTACCGAGAAGTATTACAGCGAAGGCGGGCTGCGTGACTTCGTGCGGTATGTCGACAGTAGCCGTACACACCTCTTCGATGATGTCATCTATCTCTGCACCGAGAAGCAGGGTGTGCCCATCGAGGTGGCCATCATGTACAACACGGCCTATACCGAGAATCTGCACTCGTATGTCAACAATATCAATACCATTGAGGGCGGAACACATCTGCAGGGATTCCGCACGGCACTGACACGCACCCTGAAGGCTTATGCCGAGAAGGAATGTGTGAAGGAACTGGAGAAGTTGGCCAAGAACAAGGTGGAAATCAGCGGAGAGGACTTCCGAGAGGGACTCACGGCCGTCATCTCCATCAAGGTGGCCGAGCCGCAGTTTGAGGGGCAGACCAAAACCAAGCTTGGCAACAGTGAAGTGGCCGGTGCCGTGCAGCAGGCCGTGGGCGAGGCACTTTCCACTTATCTGGAGGAGCATCCCCGCGAGGCAAAACTCGTGGTGGATAAGGTTATCCTGGCTGCCACGGCACGTGTGGCCGCGCGCAAGGCGCGTGAGAGCGTGCAGCGCAAGAGCCCGATGAGCGGCGGTGGGCTGCCTGGAAAACTTGCTGACTGTTCTGATCACGATGCAGCCAACTGCGAACTCTTCATCGTCGAGGGTGATTCGGCCGGCGGCTCTGCCAAGCAGGGGCGTAAGCGCCAGTTCCAGGCCATATTGCCCATACGAGGAAAGATATTCAATGTGGAGCGCGTCATGTGGCACAAGGCTTTCGAGCACGAGGAAGTCAACAACATCATCCAGGCTCTGGGTGTGCGCTTCGGGCTGGGCGAAGACAGCAAGGAGGCCAACTATGAGAAACTCCGTTACTATAAGGTCATCATCATGACCGATGCCGATGTCGATGGTTCGCACATCGACACTCTGCTTATGACGCTCTTCTATCGCTACATGCCCGAACTCATTCAGAAGGGGCACCTCTACATTGCCACCCCGCCTTTGTACCGCTGCCGCGTGGGCAAGGTGGAGGAGTATTGCTATACCGAAGCAGACCGTCTGCGCTTCATGGAGAAGTATAATGGCGGCAAGGAGGACGGCATGTTTACCCAGCGCTACAAAGGTCTGGGTGAAATGAAGCCCGAGCAACTGTGGGAGACCACCATGGACCCCGACCGCCGCTTGCTCAAGCAGGTGAGCATTGATGATGCTGCCAGTGCCGACTATGTGTTCTCCATGCTGATGGGTGAGGATGTAGGGCCGCGCCGCGAGTTCATTGAACAGAACGCCACCTTTGCACAGATTGATGCCTGAGGCAGGCTCTTCATGATACGAAAGGCAGGTTCCGCGATGGCCATGAACGGCCGGAGGCGCGGAGCCTGCTTTTCTTTTTCTCTTTGCATTCGGATTCAACCCGTTTGGGGATTGCAACTAAGTCATTTCCGACACCTAACTAAGTCATTCACGATGTGTAACTAAGTCATTTCTGATGCGTAGCCAAGTTAGATGAACGATATGTGATTGAGTCCGTTTTGTCGATTCTCGTGCGGTCAGGAAACATTTTTGTTAGAGTTGCGTAAGGCCATTTTTACCGATGAAATCGGACTTTTAAGAAGGAAAAGTGGTAAGGGACCTCATTTCTTACCGAAAAGAGTTGGCCGGTCACGCGTGTGCCCGTACCTTTGAACGTTGTTGCGCAAACCGCGCCAAACGTGTATATTATTCATCAAATATGGCAAAATACAATCTTCTGGCATTCGCTATGGCTTTTTTCCTGGCCTCTTGCATCAGCGATGAACCAATGAACACGGAGTGTGACATAGAACAGGTCTCGCTTCATCTGGATGTTCCCACTCAGATGTTTTATCATGATTACGACACTCTGCAGATCGTGCCTTCGGCTACCGACAGCATACGTTTCACGACGCGCAGTTATGTGCAGATAGGGCAACTACCCTTGAGTTTGCGTGTCACAGACAAGTCCAAGGCATATCTGGTGGGGCAGGACGGTGTGGAGACCGTTTTCCGCAATGGGACACTTGTGGATTTCTCGGCCGGAAAGTCGGCACAGGTGCGCGTGGTGAGTGAAGATGGAGTGTGGTCACGTCTGTACCGTATATCTGTGGTGAACGACATGCCGAGTGAGGGCGACATGACCTTTGACTTTGCGGAATACAGACTGGATGAGTCCGGCAAATATTATGTGTGGCCTGTGACAGACCCTGCCATGGCCGGAGCCTTCTATGATGCGGAGTGGAAGAACGGCAATCCCGGCTTCAAGTTGAGCAAGCAGTCGGCCAAGCCTATGGAGTATCCCACAATACCGGTGGCTGACGGAGGTCCCGACGGAGGCAACTGTATCAAGTTGGAGACCATGGACACGGGGCCTTTCGGTAATATGGTGGGCATGCGCATTGCCAGTGGAAGTCTGTTCAATGGCTCGTTCGATGTGGGTTATGCCTTGAAGAATGCACGCAAGGCCACGCTTTTCGGCTGTCCGTTCCGTCATAAGCCCGAGCGTTTGGTGTGCTGGCTGAAGTTTGAGCAGGGCGGAGCATTCCAGGACAAGGCCGGCCAGAAGGTTGAGGGTGTCGTGGATGAGCCCGATGCCTATGCCGTTGTGTACCGCAACCAGGATGAGGAAGGCCATAGGGTGCAGTTGGATGGCGATGATGTCTTGTCAAGTCCCTATATTGTGGGCATGGCCAGGCTTTCTCATCACAAGAATGCTGACGGCACCGACCAACTGAGCGATCAACCCATACACGGCTTGAATGCCACTTGGCAGTGTGCGGATTTGCCCGTGGTGTACACCGAGGAACTGGATCCGGAATTGTTGGCTAACAATGGCTACAATCTGGTCATCGGCTTTGCCAGCAGTTGGCAGGGGGCTTATTTCCAGGGAGCCGTGGGAACCAAACTGTTTGTTGCCAATGTGTCGCTGGTGTGTGAGCACTGATTCCGCGATGGCATGACTTTAATGTAAAACCATACAACATGAAATATACAAGGACTTTCCTGGCGGCTTTGCTGCTGGCAGTATGTACGGTGGCACAGGCCGCTGATGAAGCATGGCAGAAGTGGGCTCCCACCTCCGGAGAGCGAGGCATGGGCCTCATTGCGCGTGTGGGCTATACGTTTGGCGGCACCAGTCCGCTCCCCCTTCCTGCCGAAATCCGCAGCATCAATGCTTTCCTGCCCAAAGGTGGTGTCACTTTGGGCGTGGACGGATACAAGATGTTCACGCGCAGGTGGGGAGTGACCCTTGGATGGCATCTCTTTTATGAGGGATTCCATACCAGTGCCGATGTGAAGAATTACCGCATGTCCCTAACCATGGACCAGAGCACCCTGTCCGGTTATTTTACGGGAAGGGACATTACCAACACCGAGATGTGGGGAATGACGTTTCCTCTGATGGCCACTTTTGCCATCTCTCCCCGCTGGAATGTGAGTGCCGGCCCCTACTTCAGTTCTTATTTCCACCGTACTTTCTCAGGTAAGGTATATGACAACAAGGATGGTGTGGGCTACTTGCGTGTGGACACTCCCACAGGCGAAAAGGTCAATATTGACCACACCAATCCTGCCACGTATAATTTCTCGGAGCACATGCTGCAGTGGAATGGAGGTGTGGAACTCTGCTTTGACTGGAAGGCCATGAAGCACATGAATGTGTTTGGCAAGGTGGACTGGGGGCTCTCCAACATCTGGGAGAGTGACTTTGATACCTTTGATTTCAAGATGTATCCCCTTTATGCCACCTTTGGCGTGGCATACCGTTATTGAGTAAGACGAACGATAATGTGAAACAAAACGAAAGATAAGTTTATGAAGAAAACATTACTCCTCTTGTTCTCTCTCTGCAGCACGCTGCTGGCTGGTGCACAGGTTGAGAAGACTTACACGGAAAATCTGGTGGTCACCATCAATGATGATAGCACCGAACCTCAGTCCACTACGGTGACTGTGGTGGATCATGGCGATGGCACCATCGACTTCGTGCTCAACAATTTCATGCTCCAGGCGGGTGATGAGGTCATGGGTGTGGGCAACATTGTGGTGAGCGGGCTATCTGCTTCGCAACTGACAGCAGACTGCAGGACCTTCACTTTCAATGACAGTATCACCATTACATCGGGCGATGACCCCGATGCCCTTTGGCTGGGTCCCCTGCTGGGCAATGTGCCCTTAGTGCTGAAGGGCAAGATGACCGATGAGCGTCTCTATGTGTCCATTGACATTGACATGATGGAGGCCATCCAGCAGGTTATCTATGTGAAACTGGGCACCAATGACTTCCCTGCCACCGAATATACGGACAATCTGGTGGTCACCATCAATGATGAGAGCACCGAGCCTCAGCCCACCACGGTGTCGGTGGTAAAGAACGGCGAGGACAATATTGACTTTGTGCTCAGCAATTTTGTGCTCCAGGCAGGTGATGAGGTCATGGGCGTGGGCAACATTGTGGTGTCTGACCTTGCTCTCACCGAGGGACAGGATGGCATCAGGGAGTTTGTGTTCAATGACAGCATCACCATAGCGCCGGGCGATGATCCTAATGTGGATATGTGGCTGGGTCCCCTGCTGGGCAATGTGCCCTTGGTGATGAAAGGCAGGCTCAATGAGGACAAACTCTATGTGACTATCGACATTGACATGATGGAATCCATCCAGCAGGTTATCTATGTGAAATTCGGTGACGAGAACTTCCCCAAGTACTATACGGCCACTTTCATCGTGGACGAGGATACCGTCAGCACCCAGAGGCTGAAGGAGGGCAGTGCCATTGAGGCTCCCGTCATGCCTGAGCGCGAGGGCTATACGTTCCAGTGGGGAGGGATGCCTGAGACCATTGAGGCCGACACTGTGATTGTGGGCTCTTATGTGCCCAACGTGTATACCATATATTATAAGGTGGGCGAGGAAGTGTTTGCCCAGGTGGAAGTAAGGTATGGCGAGGCTCTGCCCGAGGCTCCCGTATATACGCCCGAGAGCAACTCCGAGTTTATCTATACCTTTGAGGGCTGGGAAGGTGATGCCTACGAAACCATGCCTGCACATGACATCACGTACACGGCAAAGATCAAGTCCACTCCCACTGCCATCGATGGCATAGCGGCAGACGGCAAGGCCACGGGTAAGGTGTATGACCTGCAAGGCCGCAGGGTGCTTCGTGCCGTTCGCGGCATCTATGTGATAGACGGCCGTAAGGTGATGGTCAAGTGATACAATCATGACACGTAAAAGCACGAGGGGGTTTCTCCGCATTGGGGAAGCCCCTCGTGCTTTGTCACGGCACTCCTTTGGACAAGGTACACCGGCCAGGTTGGTTTGGATTTGATGCGCTTTTCACAAAAGTTGGTTTGGATTTGAAAGGGATGTTGTATATTTGCTGCTGGAAACAAACAAATTATGTATGTTTGAACGTTTGGCGATAATTCGCATGGCGAGAGAAATGCTTTCGGAGGGTTTGCCAATGGAGAAGGTAGTGAGGATGACAAGGTTGTTGAAGGAGAAAGTGGAGGAGATTGCCTAAGGCTCTGCT
Organism: Prevotellaceae bacterium; assembly: GCA_019420585.1. Lineage (GTDB taxonomy): Bacteria > Bacteroidota > Bacteroidia > Bacteroidales > Bacteroidaceae > Physcousia. The sequence goes on along the minus strand of JAHZGX010000027.1, from coordinate 20,734 downwards.
TTATAAATCTGAGATAGCCTGTCTCATTTTCATAGAATCTTGTTTGAATCGTTTCCTGACGAGTGTTTATGGTGACATGCCGGAGTTTTGATTGCCTGTGGATGTAGGGGGGTGTTTCCTTTTTCTGCTTCGTGCTGTGTCGGTAGGGCGGTGCTTTTTCGGTAATGGGAGTGGGATTCTTGGGAAAAGTTTGGTAAAGTGGGGCGTTTTTACCCTTTTTGCGAAGGCATGGGAAAGGGAATGGCTAACTTTGCAATGTGGAGAGTGGGCTTCCTGCACTCTGCTTCTGTGAAGAAGAGAGGAGGCGCAGGGCATAAGGTGGCATGGCGATGCCTCTCTCTCTGTGGAACGAGAATGTATAACTAAAAACGAATAATTGATGAAGATTATGAAGAAAACTTTACTTTACACACTTTGCTCCTTGGCACTGGCAACAAATGCTTTACCAGCGTTGGGGCAATATCAGGTTCAAAATTCTGGATTTGAGGACTGGGAGAGTGTTTCTTATAGCACTTATTCTGGTGAAGAACCTGTGCATTGGAACTCTTTTCTTACAGGTACTGGTACATATAAGTCTATGGCTGGTAGATCTCAGTTAGAAAAGACTGAGGATGTAAGATTGAATTCTTTGGGGAAGTATTCTGCGAAGATATCCGATCGTAAAGTTGTTGGCTCTATATATGCTCAAGGTAACATGACTACAGGATGTGTCAATATGGGGAGTATGTCGGCTGCAGATTGTGGTACAGAGTCGAAGCCTGGTAATTGTAATTATACGAAAACTGATGATGATGATTTTAATCAAAAGTTTACAGGACTTCCTGACGTAATGCATGTTTGGGTGAAGTATTATTCTACAAACTCTTCCTTCCGTGCAAAGGCAACGACGGTGCTCCATACAGAAGGTTATTACCAAGACCCTAACAAGGAAGCATGTTCGGCAAAGGCTGTCGCTGTCGCCAAAAACGAAGAAATCTCTCCTACAAACGAATGGCAGGAATTGAATATTCCCTTTGAATATGAACTTGCAGATGGTACAAAGCCAGCGTATGCATTGGTTTCTTTTTCTACAAACATAACTCCAGGCAAGGGTACAGGTAGTGATTATTTGATGATTGATGATTTGGAGTACATCTATTATCATTCCCTCTCCTCCTGCAAATATAATAATCAAGTTGTAGAGTTCAGTAAAAACGAAGAAACCAAGGTATATGAAGCCATTGTAAACGATGTATATGATGCATCTAAACTTGCGTATGAGAAAAAAGGTGTTGGTGCAACTGTGGAGGAATCCTATGACGGAACCACAGGTAAGTTGACTATCACCGTGAAGGGTAATGACTATGAGGTGGACAACAACAGCGTGACCATCTATACCATCCAGTTCGTAAAGTCTGCAAAGGCTTATATTGAGGAATTGTATGTGTCTATTAATGGAGAAATCGCTGCTGGCCCTCAGCCTACATCTGTGACCGTGCAGACACGCTATGACGGCAAAATTAATTTCTTGCTGAAGAACTTCATGCTGGGTGAAGGAATACCTGTGGGAAATATAGAAGTGCTTGGCCTGGAAAGGAATGGCGATGATTTCTCTTTCAACGGAAAAATTGAGATTACAGATGGTGACCTAGAGGGAATAAATGGTTGGATAGGTCATGAACTTGGAGAGGTGCCTTTGAACCTAACAGGGAAATTCGTGGATGATAATCACTTGAAAGTGTCCATTGGCATTGATATGAGCGAAACGCTTGAGCAGGTTATTGATGTCCATCTTGGTTATACTCTTGCGAAAGCCAACATGAAGGTGGGAGCCAACAAGTATGGAACTTTCTATGCTCCGTTTGCTGTTACCCTTCCCGATGACGTAAAGGCGTACACTTGTGGGGCTCTGGATGATGGTAGCACACTGGTGCTGACACCTGTGGCAGGTGGAGAGATTCCTGCCAAGACCGCGGTTATCGTGGAGTCGACCAAGGAAACTGAAACTTCACAGGATTTCTCTAACTTTGTGGAAGAGTTAGAGGATGGCAATACCGGTCTGTTGTATGGCGTGGCAACAGGTGGAAAGGCTCCCGTGGGCAGTTATGTGCTCCAGACCCAAGAAGGCAAGGGGCAGAAGTTCTATCTGGTGACAACGGGCAACCTGCAGGTGTCTGCCAACCGGTGCTACTTGCAGTTGCCAGCGTCCAGTGGCGTGAAGGCTATCTCCTTCCCCTCTGACCCCACGGCCATTGATGGCGTGAAGGAACTGCTGAGCGGCAAGGCTGAGATTTATGACTTGGAAGGCCGCCGCCTGCCTGCCCTGCAGAAAGGCATCAACATTGTTGGTGGCAAAAAGGTGATGGTTAAGTGAGAATAAGGAAACGGATGCCGGGAGAGGTTCGTGCGATACCCCTCCCGGCATCCGAACGGACAGACAAAAACGAAAAAATATAGTAAAGCAATGAAAAGGAATTACGAAGCACCCCTTGTGAAGGTGGTGGAGGTTCAGCCCGAGGGATTGTTGATGCTCAGTACTACTATAGACTCAGCAGACGACAAACTTGGTGCAGAAGTAAAGGGTGAGTTTGGCTCTGACTTTAACAGTGGAAGCACGGGCAATGCAGGGAAGAGCATCTGGGATGACCAGTGGTAATCTTCCCGATTCCCCCTTTCTCCCTGCCCGGCATCACCCTTCGTGCAACACGCATTCCCTGTCCCGGCAACATATATGTCCCGGTCAGGTAATACGTGTTGTCCCGGAGAAGCAAGGAAATCCCTGCAAGAGCCTTTTGCCATGTTTTTGAAAATGTTTCGCAAAATTGCGCTAACTGGGAAAAAATAAAAATCCAGTTAGGAAAAATATTTTTTCCAATTGGAAACTTGAATTGGGCATTTCGGAGAAAAGCGTGAATATGTCAATCTTGCAGGCTAAGAATGTCTTTGCCGGACAATATGCGCTGCCCTGAAAGGCAAAATCCATCCGCTTTTCCCGGTCGGTACTGCAGCATGTGAAAGTTAAGGAGGGCGTGTCAAAATACGTATTTTGACACGCCCTCATGCTTTTTCCTGTCATATAGAGGAGAACGGGAGATGTCTTGTGCAGATTTCTCCATGCACTATTCTCTCAATTGACTAAAATAGTAATCAGTTGAGGATGCCGAGTACGGAGAACATGAACTCTCTGAACTCTTTGCTGTAGCGGATATCTCGGGTTGTACATCGTGTGATTCCGTTAACTTCGTCCCCCATGTCGTATCGTGTGCTCTTGCCTTGGCCTTCTCGGTATAGGGTGACAGTAAATATAGGGTGGCTGGTGCGCCCATTTGCTTTTTCCTCGGAAAGGATGATGTCATGAGTCTTCTTTACAAACAGGTCCTCGGCAAGTGATTTGAGTCTTTTGCTCTTTTTGCCAGACAGTTCTTGGACGGCTTTTCCCGATGGCCGAGCCACGGATCTGCCTGCCTCTGTCAGGATGATGTTGCCGCTCCCCATCTTGGTGGAAACTTCCACTAGGATGGAATCAAATCCGTTGTTACTTAATGATTTATCCATGCATTTGGCGGAACTGCATGCCGTTAGTCCTGCTGTGGTGAGGAATGCCATGGACAGTATCCAGAAAAACTCTTTTCTCTTCATTCTTTTGTTTACTTTAATGGTTCACTATATCTATAACTCAAGAATGATGAAAATACTGCTTCGCAGATGCAACTTTTGTGTGTTTCCCTATTACGTGTTCGGGATTCTGCTTACTCCTTGGTGTCTTCCTCTTCGCAGGAGTCCGTGGTGATGCCTTTGCCTCTTTCCTCCAGTTGCTTTTTGAGCCAGCCGTCAATGGGGCGTCCTTCAAGGCGCTCAAAACTGGACCGCACCGTCTTGATGGTGCCAAAGCCGGCATCACAGCATTCCGAGAGGGTGCTTGCCTCGCCTCGCTTGACCATGCGCTTGAGTTCGGCAATGCGGAAGGAGTTGATGTATTCGTGTGTGTTGTTGAACCCTTGGCTACGTACACTCTGCAGCACCAGGTGGCGGTTGTAGCCCACAGCCTCACAGAGGCGGTCACGCCCGAACGTGTTGTCCTTCCATTCCTCCTTGTGCTTCTGCATCCAGAGTTGTATGCGCTGGAAACGCAACAGGTTGGCTTCGTTGAAGTCCTCCTGTTCAGCCTTTGCCACCTCCTCGGTTGCAGGCTCTTCCTTCACCTCCCTTATTACAGGTTTGGGCAGAGAGAGTGCCATGGTTTCCAGTGTGCGGAAAGCCAGGTAGAGGTTGAGCATCGTGAAGATGCCCAGGTAAATCATCAGCATCGTGATGTTGTAATAGATGGCGCAGATGCAGTAGTAAAGAGCCGAGATTCCGAGAGCCACGCAATAGCCTATCATGTATCTGGGCACATCGGCGTGCCGTGCCATGCGGTGGGGCATGCGGAAGATGTTGATGATGTAATAGAGGCACAGCCCCATGGAGGCCACGCGAAGCCAGATGCCGACATTCAGGAAATTGTGCTTCAGGTCAGTGCCGGAGTAGAGCAGCACCTGCTTGCCTCCAAGCAGCATGGTGAGCATATACAGCACGATGAGCACAATGGCCGGCAGGGCATAGGACCACATGCGCTTCCATTGCAGGAAGGCCGGCATGGGTATGGAGAGCGGATAGATGGACTGCAGATAGCATACCGCCACCAGCAGGAGCATCATCATGGGGTGGAGGGCACCCGGCTGCCTGATGCCGATGATGGCATTGAAGCATGCCACTGCAGTGAGCGAGAACCCGAAGATGCCGTTGATCCATGCAAGGCACAGGTATTCAATGCGGTGCCGTGCATACAATCCCAGTACGCACGTGATGACCAGATGCGCGGTGGCGCAGCACGATATGATGAGCAGTATGGTTGTGGCAGACATGCTTGATGATCTTGTTTGTTATCCGTTTATAAAGCAAAGTTAATGCTTTTTGTCTTTATCTTGCAAGGATATCCGGCAAAATGAGTTACCTTTGTGTTGGGATAACGTGCGTCCTTGGGGAACTGTGTGTGGAATGTGCACGGAACAGAAAAACAGGCAAGGAATGGCAAAATTCATCAATCCGTTTACGGATGTGGGCTTCAAGAGAGTGTTCGGGCAGGAGATATCCAAGCCTCTGATTCTTGATTTCCTCAACAATCTATTGCTTGGGGAAGAGCATGTGGCTAATCTCACGTTCCTTGACAAGGAACAGCCTGCCCTGTATGACGATGACCGCTCCCTGGTGTATGACATCTATTGTGAGACAGACACGGGCAAGAAGATCATCGTGGAGATGCAGAACAAGTCGCAGCCTTATTTCAAGAGCCGGAGCATATATTATGTCAGTGAGGCCATAGCCCGGCAGGGTGAGCGAGGCTCGATGTGGAATTACGCCATAGATGCCGTGTATCTGGTGGCTTTCCTGAATTTCTGTCCAATGGATTTCGAGCGCAAGTTCCGTACGGACGTGGTGCTGGCAGACAGAGAAGGGATGGCTGTATTCTCGGACAAGATACGGATGACCTTCATGCAGTTGCCCCTCTTTGACAAAGAGGCAGAAGAGTGTGATAACCAGTTTGAACGTTGGATTTATGTACTGAAGAATATGGAGACATTGACAAGATTGCCCTGGGCGGCCAAGAGTGCCGTGTTTCAGAGGCTGGAGCAGATTGCTGATGTGGCCTCGCTCACAAGGCAGGAGCGTATGAAGTACGATGAAGGGCTGAGGAAATACCGTGATACCTTGTCTGTGCTTGAAGGCGCACGTGAGGATGGCTGGGCAGAAGGCCGTGCGGCCGGTCACGCGGAGGGCCGTGCGGAGGGCATAAAAGAAGAAAAACTGGAGACTGCAAAGAGACTGCTGTCCGCAGGAGTGGATGTCTCGACTATCGTGCTTGCCACAGGATTGACGGTGGATGAGGTCAAGAGGCTTTCTCCTGGTGAGTAGGTGAGGAAAGTTGTTCTTGGGTGCCATCGCTTCACGCCTTTGTGCTGCTGATTGTGCTTAATATGTATGGCATGCTTGCCGATTACGTACAAAATATATAATTTTGCACATATTATAATAAATCGTAATGGGCAATTGGAGGATTGTGGCGTATGCATTCTGTCTGTGGGTACTGGCATTGATGTTGGTTTACCCTGCTTCGTCCTTTGCCGTGGAGCCGCAAGGGAGGGCTAAGGCTGATACCTTGCAGCAGCGCACTTCCACCAAGGATATACGCCTCGGTCGCAAGATGAGTACGTCTGCCTATCCCGTGAAAATAGAAACTCATGGCAGAGTTGTGATGATACATAGTGATTATGTGCAACTTCTGCCAATATATACTCGCGGAGGGGTGTTGAAGATGACACTCCGCCTGGAAAAGGGAACAAACTGGCTGAACGGTTTGCCGCGCGGCAATTATTTTATTAACAATCGCCCTGTGACTGTCAAGTGATGGTCTTGTGACGTGGCGATGCGGATGATATGGCAACAGCAAGAGAATAAGGAAATGTCGGAAGAGGAAAACACGATAGTCCGGATAGACATCGACGCAATTGTGCGCAGCAAGGCGGGGCGTAAGGCATGGCTCATCCCGCGTTTTCTGACACGGATGGTGGAGAGGCTGGTGCATCAGGAATTCATAAACACGTACTTGGCTCAAGGAAGGGTAGGCGTGGACTTCTGCAAGGGGGTCATCGAATATCTGGGCGTGACGGTCAACGTGGAAGGCGAGGAGAACCTCCCGCCGGCAAGTAGCCCGTGCATTGTGGTGAGCAATCATCCGCTGGGAGCCATTGACGGCGTGACACTAGGCTATGTCATAGGCAGGCACTATGACGGGCATGTCAAGTATCTGGTGGGGGACTTGCTTATGAACCTGAAAGGGCTTGCTCCCCTGTGTGTGCCTGTCAGGCAATCGGGAAAACAGCAGGGCAGGGACTTCCCGCTCATGGTGAACAAGGCTTTCGGGGGGCAGGACAATGTAATCATGTTTCCCGCAGGGCTGTGCAGCAGAAAGCAGGATGACGGACAGATACGTGACACCGAGTGGCATAAGTTCTTCATAAAGAAAAGCGTGCAGTATAGGCGTGACGTGGTACCGGTGCACTTCCTGGGAGAGAACAGCCCAAGGTTTTATCGTGTGGCACGCTTTTGCAAGCGTTGGCATCTGCCCAATTTTGCCAAACTCCTGTTGCCTGACGAGATGTACCGGAGCCAGGGACAGACCTATGCCGTGCGCATAGGCAAGCCAATTCCCTGGCAGACGTTTGACCATACACGTACGCCTGACCATTGGGCTCAGTGGGTAAAGGAAAAAGTTTACAGTTTGTAAGAGAATGGAAGAAATTATTGACAGGATTCCCCGTGAGGCCATCATGGCGGAACTGACACCAGACAAGAAACTGCGCCGCACCAACAAGAGCGGCAATGACATATACATCGTCACCTGGCATGATTCGCCCAATGTGGTGCGTGAGATAGGACGGTTGCGTGAGATTGCCTTCCGTGCTGCAGGTGGCGGAACCGGCAAGAGCATGGACATCGATGAATTCGATACCATGGAGAAGCCTTACAGCCAACTTATCGTATGGGATCCCGAGGCACAGGAGATACTGGGGGGATACCGTTACCTCTTGGGCAAGGACTGGCAACTGGATGCAGAGGGGCAACCATTGCTGGCCACCAGCCACATGTTCCGTTTCAGTGAGCGTTTCATGCATGATTATGCTCCGTGGACAATAGAACTCGGGCGCTCGTTTGTCACTCTTGAGTATCAGAGCACGCTGATGGGGCGCAAAGGCATCTTTGCCCTGGACAATCTGTGGGATGGCTTGGGGGCACTGGTGGTCATTGAGCCTACCGTGCGCTATCTTTTCGGCAAGTTTACCATGTATCCCAGTTATGACCGTATGGCCAGGGACATGATACTCTATTTCCTCAACAAGCATTTCCCTGATCCCGACAACCTGATTGCTCCCATAACGCCGCTTGAACTGGAGCATGACGCGGAGCAGTTCCGCCAACTCTTCGTTGAGGAGGATTTCCGTGCGGACTACAGGATACTGAACAGGGGGGTGCGCAACCTGGGCTACAACATTCCGCCGCTGGTGAATGCCTATATGGGCTTGAGCCCCACCATGAAACTCTTTGGCACAGCCATCAATGATGGTTTTGGTGATGTGGAGGAGACTGGTATCCTGATTGCTGTGGACGAAATCCTGCAGGAGAAGCGCATGCGCCATATCGACACCTTTGCTGCAGAGCATCCCGAGTTGGTGAAGATAACCAGTGGTGCCAATAGGATATTCTATAAACCGGAATAAGGAGGACAGACATGAGCCAGGGCAAGATGGAATGGGTACAGTTACTCTCAAACAAACGTCTCGGCCAGGAGAATCTCCCTCACCGAAAAGATGACCGTACAGAATTTCAGCGTGATTATGACCGTCTGATTTTCTCTGCGCCCTTTCGCCGCCTGCAAAACAAGACGCAGGTGTTTCCTCTCCCAGGAAGCGTATTCGTGCACAACAGGCTGACCCATAGCCTGGAAGTCAGCAGCGTGGGGCGTAGTTTGGGCAATGACGTGAGCAGGCTCTTGCTGGAGCGTCATCCCGAACTGTCATCAACGCACTTGACGGAACTCGGCACCATCGTCAGTGCGGCCTGCCTGGCACATGACATGGGGAATCCGCCCTTCGGCCACAGTGGCGAGAGTGCCATCAGCACTTACTTCAGTGAAGGAGACGGCCGTTTCCTGGAGAACTATGTGTGCAAGGAAACTCATGACTGCCTCACGCCTGCACAATGGCAGGACTTGATACATTTTGAAGGAAATTCCAATGCTTTCCGTCTGCTTACCCATCACTTCAAGGGGCGCAGGGAAGGTGGCTTTGTCATGACTTACAGCACTTTGGCCAGCATTGTGAAATATCCCTTCACCAGCGACTTGGCAGGCGGAAAGAACAAGTTCGGTTTCTTCCGGGCAGAGGTGGATGTCTATCAGCGCATAGCCCAGGAATTGGGAATCCTGCAGTTGGAGAGCCCTCAAGGGAGCCTGCGCTATGCACGTTATCCTCTGGTGTATCTGGTGGAGGCTGCAGATGATATCTGCTATGAGATTATGGACATTGAGGATGCCCACAAGCTGAAGATACTTACCACGCAGGAAACTCAGGACTTGCTGCTTGCATTCTTTGATGATGACAGGCGACGGGAGGTCAGTGGCAGAATGCTCTCGCTGGGTGATGTGAACGAGCAGATCGTGTATCTGCGTTCCTGCGCCATCAACTGCCTGGAGACGGAATGCGTGAAGGCATTTGTCGCCCATGAGGATGAAATCCTGAGCGGTACTTTCCAAGACACACTCATCAAAGCAATTGCCAACAGGCCACGTGAGGCATATGAGGCATGCGAGGCCACTGCAAAGGAAAAGATATACCATTGCCGTGAGGTGGTGGACGTGGAGATTGCCGGCCTGCAGGTGGTCACCACCTTGACAAATCTGATGGTGCAGGCCGTTACAAATTCTGAGAAAGCCTATTCCAAGCGGCTCATCAGCAGAGTAAGCACCCAGTATGACATTCTGGCTCCCACGCTCTACGGGCGTATCATGGCCGTGCTCGATTACATAAGCGGGATGACGGACGTCTATGCACTGGACTTGTACAGGAAAATCAATGGCATGAGCCTGCCCAATGTGTAGGTCTCTCGTGCACGCACGTATATAATATAATGTGTAAGGAGAAGAAGATGAAGGTACAGATTATAAATAGAAGCCGGCATGAACTGCCGCAATATGCCACACCCCAGTCAGCAGGAGTGGATTTGAGGGCTAACCTGGAGAGTCCGTTGGAATTGCGTCCCATGGAAAGGAAACTCATCCCTACAGGTCTTTACATTGCACTCCCGCAGGGTTATGAGGCGCAGGTGCGCCCGCGCAGCGGACTTGCCTTGAAGCATGGCATAACTGTGCTAAATGCTCCCGGTACCATTGATGCCGATTACCGTGGGGAAGTGTGTGTCATTCTGATTAACTTGTCGGAGTTGCCTTTTACCATCAATGACGGGGAACGCATTGCTCAGATGGTAATTGCTCGCCATGAGCAGGCTCAGTGGGAATCTGTAGATACCCTGGACGAGACGGAGCGTGGTGCCGGGGGATTTGGACACAGTGGGGTGAAATGATGGTTCCATGAAGAGGACGTGTAAGTATGTGGCATGTCTCCGCCTGATGGGCATGGCGGTGCTGGTATGGCTTTTCTCCATGCCGGCTAGTGTGCTTTGGGCACAACGCTCCCCCCGCTTTGATTATTTCTTCCTAGAAGCCTCGAAATGTTTGCGTAACCGTGATGCCGCTTCTGCCGCCGAACTCTTTTCCCATTGCCTGGAGATTGACTCCACTGCGGCCGAGGCCTTGTATTCCATGTCTCTTGTCAACATGTACCTGCTGGGCAAGGACAGCCTGGGTGTAAGGATGCTGGAGGAGGCATGTCGCAGGGACTCATGCAATGCACTATACTTGAATGCCTTGGGGAAGGTTTATTTGGGACAGCATGATACGGACAAGGTGATACCTGTGCTCGAAAGGCTTTCCCGCTTGCAGACACATCGCTCTGATGTACTTGACCAGTTGGTGGCAGTGTACAGGAGTACAGGCCAAAACGAGAAGGCACTGGCAACCTTAGGGCGTATGGAACTCATGAATGGGATGTCGGAGGAAATATCTGTCAGAAAATCTGACGTATATGACGATATGGGCATGCCTGACAGTGCGAGAGCCGAGATGCAGAGGCTCTCTGAGGCATTCCCACATGAAATGGGCTATCGGTTGCTGCTTGCCATGAAGTACCTTGAAGAGAAGCGCACCGATGATGCACGCAGTGTGCTGGAGGAAGTGCAGCAGCGTGAACCGCAGTATTCTGGGTTGCCTCCTGCATGGCTCAACTTCTACAGGCAGACAGATATGCCCAGGTATCTTCTGGTGCGTGATTCTATATTGCTTGACTCGTCTACAGCCGATGACTTGCGTTGCATGCTGCTTGATGTGTATGCCAGGGAGGCTTTGGCTGATTCTGCCAAGATTCCTCAGTTGGAAGCGGTTTATGACACCCTTGTGGCTCGTTCCGATTGTTCTGTGAATGTCTTGCTGTCCAAAGCCCGTTGGCTGGCCCGTGCAGGAGAGTTCAGCCCGCAGGTGGCTCAGGTCATGAACCGTGTGCTGGACACTGATGCCGGCAATGAGTTTGCCATCCGTTACTTGGTGGGTTATTATGCACGTCAAGAAGATCAGAATGGTGTGGAAGACATGTGTCGGAGGGGTACGGGGTTCTTCCCCGGCAAGTTGCAGTACCCTTTCTATCTTGCAGAGGTGCTCGTGCAGCAGGACAAGGACGATGAGGCGCGCCGGGTTCTGACGCAGGGCCTGCAGGTGCGTGATGCTGATTCTGACGAGAGAATGGTATCTGATGCCTTTGCCCTGCTTGGTGACCTGTATCATGAGTGCGGCGATGCTGAGTTGTCCTATGCGGCCTATGACTCCTCGCTGGTGTATAATCCGGACAATATACTTTGCCTCAACAATTATGCCTATTATCTTTCCCTTGCTGGCATACGGTTGGACGATGCTGAGGAGATGAGTTACCGCACCGTGGTGCTCGAACCGCGCAATGTCATCTATCTGGATACTTATGCATGGATACTTTTTGTGAAGGAGAAGTATACAGAGGCACGTATCTACATGAACCGGGCTGCCGATCCGCAACTCTCTGATGACAAATTGCTGGAGAACTCTTACCTGAATGGCAACATCCTTGAACATGCCGGGGATATACATGCGTGCTGTGGTGACATGGAACAGGCTCTGAGATTCTGGAACCTGGCCGTTGGGCGTAATGACGGCACATGCAGCAAGCGCATATCGTCGAAAATCAAGAAACGCAAGTATCTGAAATGATTATGAAGAGGAAATCTGATAAGTTGTTTGCCGCCACCGCATGGATGCTCCTTGCGTGTTGCGTGCTTCTTGTGTCATCCTGCAAGCACCGGAGCGGTGCCGTGGTGGACAAGGACAGTTCCGCTGTGACTGGAGCACAGACGGGAGGTCTGGCCGGCAAGGCAGTAAATATGATCAATGCGGGACGACAGACCGAGAAATACATCACTGCCAAGGCAAGCGTCAAGTTGATGGCCGGCCAAAAGGATGTGGGCGTGAGTGGCACGCTGAGGATGAAGAGAGACGATGTCATACAACTCTCACTGGCTTTCCTCGGGCTTATGGAGGTGGGGCGCATGGAGATTACTCCCGACTATTTCCTCTTGGTTGACCGTGTGAACCATCAGTACGTGCGTGTGGCTTATTCCGATGTGCCTTTCTTCCGGCAGTCGGGCATAGACTTCCATACCTTCCAATCGCTCTTCTGGGGCGAACTGTTCTTGCCTGGAGATGGCGGCAGTGTGCCTGACGGCAAGGATTTTGAACAGAGAATCTCGGGGGACACCTTGCAACTGACCAGTGCGGTACATGCCCGGGCTGCACTCCGCTTTGTGGCCAGCATGTCACGCGCCCTGCTCCTGCAGACCAGTGTGACTTCCGGTGACAGCAGCATGTCTCCCTTGATGTCCTGGGACTATTCCTCTTACAAGTCTTATGGCGGGAAGCAGTTTCCCACTTCCATGCAGATGCGTATTTCCTCGGGAAACGTGAAGGCGCAAGTGACACTGAATCTGAGTAGCCTCAAGAACAATTCGGACTGGCAGACACGTACAGAGATAAATACCAAGAAATACAGCCCCGTGTCTGTGGAGAGTATCATGAAGCGGCTTAAGGGCTTGTCGCTGTAAAACATGTTCTAAGGACGGTAATTGACCATATATATGACGAAGCGCTTATTCCTGTTGTTCCTCTTGGCCTGCTCCTACACGTTCCTTTGCCAGGGGCAGAACAGCCGTAAGGTAAAGGCTCTCCAGAAGCAGAAGACGGAGTTGCAGAAGACTTTGAAAAAGTCACAAGACGAACTGAACCGTACACGCAAGAAGGTGCAGACAGGCGAGAAGACCATCAATTACCTTGATGTGCAACTGGACAGCAGGCTGGAGCACATCCATGGCCTGGAGAATGAACTTGATAATCTAGAAAAGAAATTGCTGCGTCTGCAAGGCGATATCGCTGTGATAGAGAAGGAACTCCATGAGAAGCAGGCCAAGTTGCGGCAGGCCATCAGGTATGCACGCATGCAGAGGCGGCAGGTGAGTCCGCTCCTGTTTGTGCTATCGGCCCGCACCGTTACGCAGATGTTCCGCAGATCCCGGTATGCCAAGGAGTTTGTACATTATGAACAGAATCTGGGAGAGCAGGTACTTCAGAAACAGGCCGTCATGCTTGAGGCGCAGAACCGGGTGCTTGAGGCACGGGCTCGGCAGAACGATGTGCTGCGTGAACTTATGCAGCAGCGCAGGCAACTGAATCAGCAGCAAATAAAGGAAAAGAGGCAGGTGAGTAACTTGCGCCAGCAGGAGAAGACCTTAAAGGGCAAGGTGAGCGAGCAGCAACGTCAGATCAATGCTTTGGACAAGAAAATTGATGACCTGATAGCCTATGAGATAGAGCAGGCACGGAAAAGAGCCGAGGAAGCAGCCCGAAAGAAGGCTGAGGCGGCCAAGCGTGCACAGCGTGAGAAGGCGGCTATGGCTAATCGGAAGAGCAGGGATGGACACAACACCGGAAAAGTGGTGGAGGTTCCTGCACCGACATCTGCGCCTGCCACGAAGAAGAATGGGTGGCTGACGGCTGAGGATGTCCAGTTGAATGGAGGCTTCGAGCAGAACAAAGGACGCTTGCCTGTCCCCATTACCGGGCAGTACATGATTGGCAACCGATTTGGCAAGTACAATGTCCCCGGTCTGCGCAATGTGCAACTCGACAATAAGGGAACCAACTATGTGGGTAGGCCTGGAGCGCGTGCCCGTGCGGTGTTTGACGGTGTTGTGTCTGCCGTGTTTCAGTTCGGGGGCAACAAGAACGTGCTTGTGCGCCATGGCAGTTACATCAGTGTTTACTGCAACCTTTCATCGGTTATCGTTGCCAAGGGACAGAAGGTACGCGCCTGTGACATTTTGGGGACGGTGAAGGATGACGGCGAGGGCAATTGTGTCCTCCATTTCCAGTTGCGCAAGGAGACCACCAAACTCAATCCTGAATCCTGGGTCAAGCGCTGATGCTTGGTCTCAGGCAATATAAGTTTTATTTATAGCAAAGCCATAAGTTCCAGAAAATAATGCTACTTTTGTGTACGGAAGCCGTTCTCCAATGGCAACAAACCGCAAAAGTTGAGACTAAGACTGCCTACAGGGCATTGCCCTAAAAGAAAGTGTGCACAACTCTCCCGTTTCATTTGTCTGTAAATATCAGGTGATTGGGGAAACATTAAAACTATAATCTGTTTTTAGCAATGAAATTACGTTCTTTATTGATTGCCGTTGCAGCCGTATCTGTATTGTCTGTCTCTGCCGTGTCTGGCAAAACATCGCGTTTGCCATCACGAATTACGCTTACGCATGGTGAACTCATGAACAAAATCAAAGGAGGATGGGCAGGGCAGACAATCGGTGTCACGTATGGCGGCCCTACGGAGTTCCGTTACCGGGACTGCACCATTGGGCCTGAAGTGGAAATCCCCTGGGGGGATCCAGACTATGTCTGCAATACCATGAAGAATTCGCCGTGGCTGTATGACGACATTTACATGGATCTCACATTTGTTGAAGTGTTTGAACGCTTGGGTCTGGATGCTCCCGTGGATTCGTTTGCCAAGGCATTTGCATATGCCAAATATGATTTGTGGCATGCCAACCAAGCCGCGAGGTACAACATCATGCACGGTATCATGCCCCCTGAGTCGGGGCATTGGAAGAACAATCCCCACGCCGATGACATTGACTATCAGATAGAGGCAGACTATGCGGGACTTATGGCTCCAGCAATGCCCAATGCTGCATCGCGGGTATCTGACCGTGTGGGACATATCATGAATTATGGCGATGGATGGTATGGTGGTGTCTATATGGGCGCAATGTACTCCCTGGCTTTCGTGAGCAGTGACGTTGAAATCATCGTTACGGAGGCACTTAAGACAATTCCCAAGAAGAGCAAGTTTTATCGCTGCATCGCGGATATCATAGATACTTATCACCAGCATCCCGACAATTGGCTTGTGGCATGGGATCGGTGCCGTGAATATTGGAATGATGATGTGGCCTGTGACGAGGGAGCCCTCCTGCCTCTGAATATAGACGCGGTGATAAACAGTGCGTATGTGGTGATTGGCTTGTTGTATGGAGGAGGGAACTTTGGACGTACCTTGGACATCTCCACGCGCTGTGGACAGGACTCGGATTGCAATCCTGCATCTGCCGGCGGTATACTGGGTACGGCGCTGGGCTACGATAAGATTCCGGCCGAGTGGATAAACCCACTAAAAAAGGCCGAAGACATCAAGTTCGCTTATACTGCTAGTTCGCTTACTGACACTTACCGCATGAGTTTCTCGCATGCCTTGAAGATGATTGAACGCAATGGTGGGCATGTTACCGATACGGATGTGACCATACGCTGCCAGCGCCCTCGTGCGGTGCGTTTTGAACAGAGTTTTCCCGGGTTGCTGCCTGACAGGAGAATTGAATTTAAGCGTAACATGAATGGCCGTGAGACGGTTGAAGGCGAATGCGCCGGTATGGTGTTCCGCGGTGAAGTGCATTGCAGTGACCGCAGTTATGTGGCGGAGATAGAAGTCATTGTTGACGGCATACCTCAGAAGACCATGTCCATGCCGGCATCGTTCAGGCATAGGAGCCTTGATGTATATTGGAACCTGGATATGCCATACAAGAGGCATTCCTTTGTCTTCCGTTGGCTCAATCCACGCTCCGATGCCTCCATTTACCTTTATGATGCATTGTTGTTTAAGCGTGCAGGGAAGTAAACCGATTACTATGCGTGCCAAAGCAAGTGAGTAAAAAGAAGACGGCTAAGAGTTGATGTCCAACATCTTAGCCGTCTTTCTTGTACCCAGAGCCGGGGTCGAACCGGCACGGGTTGCCCCACTGGTGTTTGAGACCAGCGCGTCTACCGATTCCGCCATCTGGGCTTTGTACGGCTGCAAAGGTAGGGGTTTCTTGCAAACTGGCCAAATTCTAGGGCTCTTTTTTTGCCCTCTGTCGCTCGCTTTGATTGTCTTGCTGGCCATTGATGGGGCGGATGCTTGTGACTATGAGACAGATTTGAGGCAGGCATGTGCCGTGGGTCACAGAAAAGTCGTAAGTTTGTATTCGCGGGGCGGCATTGTCTGTCTCTGCATCTAAACTACTGTTGTGGAAAAGTCCGTCAGTAATATGGCGGCAAGGAATGACTATGGAAAAGGACATTAAGTGGGAGACTCTCTCCACCGAGTATCTTATCAGACGTCCGTGGCTTACGGCTCGGCGTGACGCGGTGCGTCTGCCCAACGGGGTGGTGCATGACGAGTATTACGTGCTGGAATACCCAGACTGGATTAATGTGATAGCCGTTACCGTGCAGGGAGAAATGATATTGGAACGGCAGTACAGGCATGCTTTGGGTGAGACTTCCTATGAGATAGTGGCAGGGGTGATGGAGCAGGGTGAGACTCCCGAACAGGCCGCACGCCGTGAACTAACTGAGGAGACGGGTTTCACTGGCGGGGAATGGACACACCTGATGGATATTTCGGCCAATCCCAGTACGATGACAAATCTGTGCCACTGCTTCTTGGCCACGGGAGTGGAGCGTACTGCCACGCAGGACCTTGACCGCATGGAATACCTGGAGGTGCATTTCTTCAAGCCCATGGAGGTGCGGCAGATGCTTCTTCGCGGAGAGTTCCGCCAGTCGCTCATGGCGGCTCCGTTGTGGAAGTATTTCTATGGAATCCGTCATGGCAGATAGGTGACTCAGAAAAGGTACTGGCAGGTGGGATTGATATGTGTTTCAGCGGTTGCTGACCACCAGGGTGGTGCCCACGTAGGAGGTACGGTAGCGGAATAGCGGGCGGCCGTTCTCGCCCTGTGACACAATTCCCAGGCCGTTGAGGTCATAGGTGCGTCCGCATCCCCGGCACCGGGAAGTGCTGCCCGTGATGTCCATACGCTTGGTTATTCCACCGTTTTGCTCGTAACAGTTGGGACAGTTGAGGTCAAAGCACACAACCTGGCTCACGTCCTTGCCCACTTCGGGCAGGGCCGGCAGGCCGATGATGAGTCCCCCCAGGCCTAGTACGATACTCTCGTAACTGCCCAGTGCGGTGCGGTTGACGGGAGAGGTCTCCTTGCTTCCGTGGAAATATATTTTCTGCCCATCCATGGTCACGGAGCAGAATTCTCCCAGGCTGTTGCATGCCGTGTAGAGGGCAGGTGCCTGATACACGTTGCTCATGACCAGCCTGGCCGGTATGCTGGAGTAGAGGTTGTCGGACTGGGTACATGACGTCAAGCCCGACAGCAATATGATGACGGCAAGCGTAAGTCTCTTCATGCCTTGCCTGTTACCAGTTTCCTTTCGGCTTCCTCCATGCGTTCAAAATGGAATCCGCTCCACACTTCGTCCATCAGGGCATTTATTTCCTTGTTGCACAGGTTGCCTATGCTTCCCTCATGGGTGTGGTGCACCTCCTTGTGGGGCTGGAAATTGCCGGCTTGGATGTCCATGCCCACTTTCTTGTAGGCATCGCGGAAGGGCATCCCCTCGGCGGCCAGGCGGTTGACTTCCTCTACCGAGAACATCAGGTCATAGCGTGGGTCATTCAGGATGTGCTCGTTCACCTTGATACGTTGTATGATATATGTCACCATGGCCAGGCAGTCTCTTAGTTCTTGGAAACAGGGCAGGAACACCTCCTTGATGATTTGCAGGTCACGGAAGTAGCCGCAAGGCAGGTTGTTCATGATGAGCATGACTTGCTGTGGGAGTGCCTGTATCTTGTTACACTTGGCGCGCGTGAGTTCAAACACATCGGGGTTCTTCTTGTGCGGCATGATACTGGAGCCGGTGGTGCACTCGTCGGGCAACTTGACGAAGGCGAAGTTCTGACTGTTGAACATGCAGGCATCGTAAGCCAGTTTGCTCAGTGTGCCGGCCACGCTGGCCAGTGCGAAGGCTACGTTGCGCTCCATCTTTCCGCGCCCCATCTGGGCATATACCACATTGTAGTTCATGGAGTCAAAGCCCAGCAGGGCGGTGGTGAGCGAGCGGTTGAGCGGGAAACTGCTTCCGTAGCCTGCCGCCGAGCCCAGAGGGTTGCGGTTGGTCATGCGGAAGGCAGCCTGCAAGAACATCATGTCATCCACCAAACTCTCGGCATAGGCACCGAACCACAGGCCGAAACTGCTGGGCATGGCCACTTGCAGGTGGGTATAGCCGGGCATGAGCACTTGTTTGTATCGTTCGCTCTGTGCCTGAAGTTCGGTGAAGAGAGTGCGCACGTCCTCGGCCACTTCCTTCAGTTGCTTGCGCGTGAAGAGTTTCAAATCCACCAGTACTTGGTCATTGCGGCTCCGGCCGGAATGGATTTTCTTGCCCATGTCGCCCAGCCTCCGGGTGAGCATGAGTTCTATCTGCGAGTGCACGTCCTCTACTCCCTCCTCAATGGTGAAGTTGCCTTGCAGGATGTCTTTGCGTATGGCGCGCAGTTCGTGTAACAGCGTCTTCAGTTCATCAGCCGTAAGCAGTCCTATGGTCTCCAGCATGGTGATGTGTGCCATACTGCCCAATACATCGCTTTCGGCCAGGTAGAGGTCCATTTCGCGGTCTCTGCCTACGGTGAAGCGTTCGATTTCTTGGGCTGTGTTGAAGCCCTTGTCCCAGAGTTTCTGCATTTTCTTCAGGATTTGTCTGTACGTCGTGTGTCTCGGTTCAGTAGGGTATGGAGGCCAGCATGCGAGCCAGTCCTTCGGTGCCCTCTTCCAGTTTCTTGCCCACCATCTGCTTGATGAGGAAGTTGAGTTCTGCCTTCAGCGTCACCCTCATGGCGCATTGCTCACCCTGGGGAAGCATCTGTATCCACAGGTTGGCCTGTATGGGCGCGCCCTCCAAGGCAAATTTCACGCATTTGGGTTCTTCCCGTTCCACGATGCGCAAGGTTATCTTTCCCACAGGCGTGTCGGATGTGACGCTGTCTCGGTCAAATTGCATCTGGCGTATCTTCTCTGCGGCACTGTCCAGTTGTTCGGCTGTCACCTTTCCCTGTGCCTGCTCCAGGATGCGGTTGCGTGCTTCCTGATTGTCAAGGCTGTCCTGTATGAGTGACAAAAAGGTTAGGTCAGACAGTCGGTCATATACTCTTTGTTGGGGAAACGGTGACACGTGCACCGTACTCTTGTATTCTGCCATTCTATTCCCTTATGTATATAGTACTATGTGTGATAGCGAGCCTGGGTCAGGCATTCCAGTGCGCGGGATCCTTGCGCCATTCGTGCAGCATGGGTACTTGGTCCTCGGCTATGTAGCCGGTGCGCAGAGCCTCAGCCACCACGGCTTCGTAGTTCGTGAGCGTGATGAGTTTGACCTTGGCATCGGCGAAAGCCTCCTCGGCCACGGGGAAACCATAGGTATAGGAGGCCACCATGCCCACCACCTCATAGCCGGCGGCACGCAGTGCTTCCACGGCCTTGAGGCTGCTCCCACCTGTGCTGATGAGGTCTTCTACCACCACCACCTTGGTGCCGGGCTTCAGTTCACCTTCTATTAGGTTGGCCATGCCGTGATCCTTGGCCTTGCTGCGTACGTAGGCGAAAGGCAGCCCCAGCGTGTCGGCCACCAGTGCGCCTTGCGCTATGGCTCCGGTGGCTACGCCGGCTATGGCTTCGGCCTGTGGAAAGTTTTCCAAGATTGTACGTGTGAGTTCTACCTTGACAAAGGTGCGCAAGTCGGGGAAGGAGAGCGTCTTGCGGTTGTCGCAGTAGAACGGGCTCTTCCACCCGCTTGCCCATGTGAATGGGTCTGTTGGTTGCAACTTGATCGCTTTTACATTGAGCAGTTTGGCTGCGAAGATGGATTCCAGTGTGTTGGTCATATCGTGAATGTATTTGTATTTCCGTGCAAAGTTACGAAAAAGGCTCCATACAAAAGGGCGGACAGAGGACATAACATATTATGCGTGTTTCGTGTAAGGTGAAAAAGAACGTTCAGCCATGTCTTATTTGGATAAATGAGATAAGGTTACCATATTGTCATCCGCTGTCGGGAAGGTCCTCTTTTAGAGGAAACTTTGGAACCTGCGCGTCCGGTTTCCCGAAAACGTGTCAGGCAATCCTGCTGATGTCAAGATTTCAGGAGAAATGCCTGAAAATCCGGCCAACTGGGAAAAAATAAAAATCCAACTAGGAAAAATATTTTTCCCAATTGGAAACTTGAAATCGGACATTTTTGCGAAAGGCGCAAATGCGTGAACAAGAAGTACCGTGCCTTATCCTTCCATTGACAGGATTGGCTGACAGCACAGGACACCGTTAGCAGACGGCATAGAACCCGTCACCAAGCATAAAGGCAGCATGAAGGGTTCCTTCCCCCAAAGTCCAGTGTCAGCGCAACGTGCGGCAGTCCCGTTTCCTTCCCTCTCTATATATAATAAATAATGTGTATGTTATAAAATTGTGCATTTTCTCAAAAAAAGTCCTGTAGTCCCTTGGTTGTGGCGTTGTATGGTTGTACCTTTGCAGTCGCAAACAGGGAGGGACGCTCCCCAAGAGGAGTCCC
>JAHZGX010000026.1 GCA_019420585.1 Prevotellaceae bacterium | reverse complement strand
GGTCAAGTAAGCTGACTGGCTGCAGGGGAGGAACGCACCGCAAAGCCCGGTGGATTCTCCCCTGGCATGCCTGAGAACGGACTGCAGGCCATCTGCCATGCAGCCTCCGCACCCTGCCCAGGCAAAGGCGGGAGAAGGCGGGGGAGGCTGGAGATGGCCTGCAGGTCTTTTTTTTGCCCATCATTCCACACCCTGTTCTATAAAAAGTTGTACCTTTGTCCATCTGAAAAGAAAAGTTCAGGAAGAGCCCGAAACCGGAAAAAGGCATCATGCCTCAGCACGAAGCCGGATGACACTGTAGCCTGACGAAGAAATAACAGGAAGAAAAATGACAAACTACATTTCAGAGAACGCACGTAAGGTAACCACCACGATGCTCACGGAAATGAAGAAACAGGGGCAGCGCATCAGCATGCTCACTGCGTACGATTACACCATGGGCACCCTAGTTGACAATGCCGGTGTTGACGTCATACTGATTGGTGACAGCGCAAGCAACGTGATGGCCGGCAATGAAACCACGCTGCCCATCACCTTGGATCAAATGATATACCACGCAAGAAGCGTGGCCAAAGCAGCCAAGCACGCGCTGGTGATATGCGACATGCCTTTCGGCTCATATCAGATATGTACAGAAGATGCACTCAGAGCAGGCGTACGCATCATGGCCGAAAGTGGCGTGGACGCGGTGAAGTTGGAAGGTGGTGAGCACATGGCCAAGACCATCAAGGCACTGGTGCAGGCCGGCATCCCCGTGTGCGGCCATCTGGGGCTGACTCCACAAAGCGTACACGTATTCGGAGGATTCGGTCTCCGCGCCAAGGAGGAAGCCGAGGCGCAACAGTTAATCAAGGATGCCAAAGCACTGGAAGAGGCAGGATGCTTTGCCATCGTGCTGGAGAAGATACCGGCAAAACTAACCGCACAGGTATGTGCGCAACTCACCATCCCGATAATAGGCATCGGAGCAGGGCCGGCCGATGGTCAAGTACTTGTGCTGCAAGACATGCTGGGGATGAATGAAGGTTTCCACCCCAAGTTCATGCGGCTGTATGGCCACATCGGTCAAGAGATTACCGAAGCCGCAGCACAATACGCCGATGACGTACGCCAAGGCAATTTCCCATCGGAAGCAGAAAGTTACTGAACATTTACAAAGAGAACCAAACCAAGCACCCAATAAGGAAAGCAAGATACATCATGAAGAAGAATTTTACCGAGCGTAACGGTCTGAACCTTCCCGAGGTGGGCCGACAGATGCTTAAGAAATGGGAAGAGGAAGACCTGTTCCACAAAAGCATAGAGGAGAGAGAAGGCTGCCCGCAATTTGTCTTCTTCGAAGGTCCCCCATCGGCAAACGGACACCCAGGCATACACCATGTATTGGCACGCAGTCTCAAGGACACCTTCTGCCGCTACCAAACCATGAACGGGAAACAAGTCATGCGCAAGGCTGGCTGGGACACCCACGGTCTGCCCGTGGAGTTAGGCGTAGAGAAGGAACTTGGAATCACCAAGGAAGACATAGGACACAGCATAAGCATTGAGGACTATAACAGGCGCTGCCGCCAAAACGTGATGAAGTACACGGGCGAGTGGACTGACCTAAGCGAACGCATGGGCTATTGGGTGGATATGGAGCACCCATATATCACATACGACAACAAATACATAGAGACCCTTTGGTGGCTGCTCAAGCAACTCTATCAGAAAGGCATGCTGTACAAGGGATACACCATACAGCCCTACAGCCCGGCTGCAGGCACCGGCCTGTCAAGCCATGAACTTAACCAACCCGGATGCTACCGCGATGTAAAGGATACCACGGTGACAGCACAGTTCAAAGTGATTGACACGGTACCTTTTGACACAAAGGGGCATACGGTATATGCACTGGCATGGACCACCACACCCTGGACATTGCCATCGAACACTGCGCTCTGCGTGGGACCTAAAATAGAATATGCGGCTGTGCTGGGCAAGAACCCCTACAGTGGAGAGGAAGCCGTATATATTCTGGCTGATGCATTGCTGGCCAAGCATTTCCCTGCCACGAAAAACGAGGACGGCACCGAGACCGTACCCGAAGTTCTCTGGCGCGGTATGGGACCGGAACTGGTGGGACTCCACTACCAGCAACTAATGCCATGGGTAAAGCCCTGCGACTTGGTGGACGACCAGGTAACAGACAGGACAGAAGAGGCATTCCGAATTATCTCTGGTGACTATGTAACCACAGAGGATGGCACAGGAATAGTGCACATTGCCCCCACCTTCGGCGCAGACGATGCCAAGGTGGCACGTGATGCAGGCATCCCCAGCCTATTCATAATAGACAAGGCTGGCGATACCAGACCTATGGTGGACTTCCAAGGAAAGTATTTTGTACGCGAGGACATGCGACCGGACTTTGTAGAAAAATGCGTTTGCAAGGACTACTGGAAGCACAGCGGCGACTATGTGAAAAACGCTTATGATCCCAAGTACAACCAGAACGGCAAGTACGATGAGAAGTCTGCCAGCAAGGAGATGGACTTGAACGTGGTGATGGCCATAGAGATGAAGGAACAAGGCACAGCTTTCCGCATTGAGAAGCATGTGCACAACTATCCACACTGCTGGCGCACTGACAAGCCCATCCTATACTACCCTCTTGATAGTTGGTTCATACGTGCGTCAAAAGCCCGGGAGCGTATGATGGAACTGAACAACACCATTCACTGGAAACCGGAGAGCACCGGCACAGGACGCTTCGGCAAGTGGCTGGAAAATCTCAATGACTGGAATCTCTCAAGAAGTCGTTACTGGGGTACTCCGCTGCCCATTTGGCGCAATCGTGATACACGCGAAGAAATATGTATCGGCTCACTGCAAGAACTCTATCAGGAAATAGAGAAAAGCGTGGAAGCTGGCGTAATGAAGAATAACCCACTGAAGGAAAAAGGCTTTGTACCCGGCGACATGAGCCAGGAAAACTATGACCGCATAGACCTGCACCGCCCCATGGTGGATGAAATTGTGCTGACAGGTGCCAATGGAAGCATACTGACTAGGGAAAGTGACTTGATAGACGTGTGGTTTGACAGCGGTGCCATGCCTTACGCACAGGTGCACTACCCATTTGAGAATTGCGATGCAATAGATAAAGGCAAGGCATTCCCTGCAGATTTCATAGCAGAAGGTGTGGATCAGACACGTGGATGGTTTTACACGTTACACGCACTGGCCACCATGATATTTGACAGCGTGGCCTACCGCACTGTGATAAGCAACGGTTTGGTATTGGACAAGAATGGCATGAAGATGTCCAAGAGACTAGGCAACGCCGTGGATCCATTCGGCGCCATTGAGCAATATGGAGCCGATCCCTTACGCTGGTACATGATAACCAACAGCGCACCATGGGACAACCTGAAGTTTGACGAGGAAGGTGTAAAGGAGGTAACACGCACATTCTTTGGCAAACTGGCGCAGACTTACAGTTTCCTTGCCATGTATGCCAACGTGGACGGCTGGTGCTACGAGGAAGAAGACATCCCCGTTGAAGAGCGTCCGGAAATGGATCGGTGGCTGCTTTCCTGCTTGAATACATTGATAAAGGACGTAAAGCAATGCTATGAGGATTACGAGCCTACAAAGGCAGGCCGACTGATACAGGCGTTTACCGTAGATCAGGTAAGCAACTGGTTCGTACGACTGAGCAAGAAACGCTTCTGGGGCAATGCCATGAGCAAGGACAAACAGAGTGCTTACCAAACCCTGTATACCTGTCTGGAAACCATTGCCAGGCTGATGTCACCCATCGCTCCATTCTATGCGGACCGCTTATGGAGAGATTTGACGAGTGCCACAGACCGCCCAGGCACGAAGAAGGTGGAGAGTGTACACCTCTGCGCATTCCCCCTAACCAAGGAAGCATATATTGACGCAGAGCAGGAGGAGCGCATGAGACTGGCACAGCAACTGACATCCATGATACTCAGTTTGCGAAAGAAAGAGCAAGTCGTAGTTAAGCAGCCCCTTCAGAAAGTGGCCATACCTGCCACGGATGCGCTTCAGAAGCAACGTCTGGAAGCCATGAAGCAACTGATTCTTGACGAAGTAAACGTGAAGGAGATGGAGTTTGTCAAAGCAGAAGGCGTACTAGTGAAACAGGTAAAGTGTAACTTCAGGGTCATGGGAAAGAAGTTCGGCCCTTTGATGAAAACCGTGAATGCTGCCGTTCAGGCCATGAATCAGCAGCAAATAAGTCAGTTGGAACACGATGGAAGCATCATGCTGAAACTGGCTAACGGAGAAGAAGCCAATGTGGAACTGGCTGACGTGGACATCTTCAGCCAAGACATCCCCGGCTGGAGTGTAGCCAACGAGGGCACGCTGACTGTGGCTTTGGATTTGGAAATTTCGGACACACTACGCTTGGAAGGCATGGCACGCGAACTGGTACGCAACATACAGACCCTACGCAAGGAAAGCGGTTTTGAAATAACCGACCGTATACACGTTACCATACCCGCATCCGAAGAGAATGCGCGCTGCCTGAATCAGTTCAAGCAATACATTGCCCAACAGGTGCTGGCCGACAGCATCTGTGCTGAAGGTACAGAACTATCCGTAAAGAAAGCATAATGCAAATCCACAGAGCGACCATAAAACAAGTACAGCAACATCAAGAAACAGATTATGGAAGAGAAACTCAGATATTCCGATAAAGAACTCGAAGAGTTCAGAGAGATCATTCAGGAGAAACTCAAAGTAGCCAAACAGGACTACGAAGTGCTTATTGATCAGTTAAGCAACCGCAACAATAACGGCATAGATGACACTATGCCCACATACCATGTACTGGAGGAAGGCAGTGAAACGCAGAGCAAGGAGGCACTCATCAGTATGGCTGCGCGCTCGCAAAAATTTATCCAAGGACTTGAGGCTGCACTCATACGCATTGACAACAAGACCTACGGAATCTGCAGGGAGACAGGCAAACTGATTCCCAAGGAACGTCTGCGGGCTGTACCACACGCCACTCTGTCCATTGAGGCTAAACATGCAAGAGACCAAAAACGCCACTAAAAGACGGCACACGCAACAGCAACTCGCGCGCATGCACACACGTACGTAATATATTATAAGGAATAGGACACCCAAGAAGAAAGGCATGACAAGAAAGGGAAAACAAGTCACGGCGGCAACTCTGTTGTCACTGATTATCTTGATGGCAGACCAAATCATCAAGATAACAGTAAAGACACACATGTACATGCACCAAAGCATACATGTAACAGACTGGTTCCAGATACTCTTTACAGAAAACAATGGCATGGCTTTCGGGGCAGAAATCTTCAACAAATTCTTCCTCACATCGTTCCGAATCGTAATGGTGGCTATGCTCACATACGTCATTGTACACAACATACGCAAGGGCGTGTCTTGGGGATTGCTGTTGTGCCTGGTGCTGATTACTGCAGGAGCGGCCGGAAATATCATTGACTGTGTATCCTACGGCATGATATTCAATAACCCTCCCGCACCCATGGTGGCAGAGTTTGTGCCTTGGGGTACCGGCTATGGCAGCATGATGATGGGACGAGTGGTGGATATGTTCTACTTTCCTTTAGTGGAATGGGACTGGCCAGAATGGATTCCCATGGCTGGCGGAAAGCACTTCATATTCTTTAGCCCGATATTCAATTTGGCCGATGCATGCATATCCTGCGGTGTGGTGGCCTTGCTGATATTCTATCGCAAGGTAATTCAATCATGAAGCATACGAAATGCCATTGGCTATACACGCTGCTTCTGATGAGTATGCTGTTGACAGGAGTGTCAGGCTGTAAGCCCAGAAGACCATCAGGCATCCTGTCACCTGATGTCATGGAAGAATTACTGGTAGATTACCATCTGGCACAAGGAATGGCAGAAGCACGCAGCGAAGGACGTAACGCCGATGAACTACGCTACATGTACATACGTGCAACACTGAAGAAACACCACATAAAAGAGGCTGTATTTGATTCTTCCATGGTCTATTATAGTGCACATTCTGAGCAGATGGCTGCTATCTGTGAACGTGTGTGTGCCAAGATAGATGCGCGCGGAAGCAATATGGGCACTAGAGAAACCGGCATCAATGCAGCAAGCAAATATGCAAACCTGACCACTCAAGGAGACACGGCCAACGTATGGACGGGAATGCGCCATGCCACATTGACCCCGGACAGGCTGCATAACCTACTTATGCTCAACTGGCCAGCAGACACTGCCACGCGGGCAGGCGACTCGTTTATTTGGCATTGCAACACACAGAAAGTAAGTCAAAGCAACCTCCCCGATGTTTACGTCCAGTTGATTATCCGCTTTGAAAACGATACGGTAACCAGTACTACGTCACGCATATACGGGGACAGGGAGACAGAACTCTTTTGGAAACCGATTTCAGCACTAGACAGTTTGCGCCCCACCCAGGTTACCACCATGATATACATGTCCTCCAGGGAGCAAACAGGAAATGCAAGAATGGACAAGATACAAGCAGAAGCACTGTTGCTCAGTGATATTTCTCTAATAAGGATGCACAAGAAAGCAGTAGAAACGCCCCTGCACATTGACTCAGCGACAACCAGACAAGACACACTAATGGTTGACACGACCAGCCTTGATAATCAAGGTTCCGAAGTACCACGCCAAAGACTTTCGCCCACACAATTGCGTGATGCACACCTCCACACATCCAACATACAAGTGCAAAAGGAAAGAACAACATCCCCCTTTGCCCCGCAACACGCAACACGCCCACGAAAAGTCAACAGACGACAATAAGGCTGATGGAAGTGTTGGAACTAGGACTTCAAAAAGTGAAACAGCAGAAAACAATGCAGACACAAAGGAGAAACCAACAGGACAAGGCAGAAGGAAATAAGGAAACGCCCAGCAAGGCATACCATAGAATACTGACTACTGACGGAATCACCATCAAGGGGCCTCTCTGCATACAGTGGCTCAATTCGGAAAAACCAGCAGAATGGCATCTGCTGGAACATGAAGAACCTCATACCATATGGGTAGGAGGCACACTCAAACTTGACATGTGCCATAAAGAAATACTGACACTCGAAAAGAGTAACGAACAACCTTAATCAAATAACACAATACATAAAAAGAAACAATATGGAAAAGATTATCATTACAGTAGTTGGAAAAGACACTACAGGCATCATTGCACGGGTATGCACTTACCTGGCTGAAAGCAAGATTAACATCCTTGACATCACACAGACCATCGTTCAAGGCTATTTCAACATGATGATGATAGCAGACATGGCCTCCTGTGACAAGGACTTTGCCTTAATTGTAAGCGATTTGGAGCAGGTTGGGCAAGAACTGGGTGTGCAGATAAAGTGTCAGAAGGAAGCCATCTTTGAAAAGATGCACCGCATCTGAACCCGTATACCAACACACTTTTCCGTCTAACTACAAACTCTGAAAAATGATAAGCATCAACGAAGTCCTTGAGACCAACAAGATGGTGGAAGAGGAGACTCTGGATGTCCGCACCATCACCATGGGAATAAACCTGCTGGAGTGCGCCGATAAAGACCTGGATGCATGCTGCAGCAAGATATACAACAAGATTGTTGCATTGGCCAAAAACCTAGTATCCACAGGTGAGGAAATCAGCCGGGAGATAGGTATTCCCATAGTCAACAAGCGCGTCTCCATAACCCCCATCAGCCTGGTGGGAGGCGCATGCTGCCACACGCCGGAAGACTATGTACGCATTGCAAAAACACTAGATGCCGCCGCAAAAGAGGTAGGTGTGAACTTCCTGGGCGGATACAGTGCCATCGTAAGCAAGGGGATGACACGTTCCGATGAACTGCTGATTCGTTCCATACCACAGGCCATGGCCACCACAGAGCGCATCTGCAGCAGCGTGAATGTGGGTAGCACGAAGACTGGAATCAACATGGATGCAGTAAGACTGATGGGTGAAGTCATCTTACAGACAGCCGAGGCAACCAAAGAAAATGACTCACTCGGCTGTGGCAAACTGGTTGTCCTGTGCAACGCTCCCGATGATAACCCATTCATGGCCGGCGCATTCCACGGCGTAAGTGAGGCTGATGCAATCATCAATGTAGGTGTAAGTGGTCCTGGTGTCGTGCACCATGTACTGAAGAGCATACGTGGAGCAAGTTTTGAGGTGCTTTGCGAGACCATCAAGAAGACGGCCTTCAAGATTACCCGAGTAGGTCAGTATGTGGCTCAGGAAGCCTCCAAACGTCTAGGCATCCCCTTCGGCATCATCGACCTGAGCCTTGCCCCCACCCCCGCAGTAGGCGATTCCGTGGCAGACATCCTTTGTGAGATTGGCCTGGAGCACGCCGGTGCACCAGGTACTACTGCAGCCTTGGCTCTCTTGAACGACCAAGTGAAAAAGGGCGGCGTAATGGCCAGCAGTTATGTGGGCGGTTTGAGTGGTGCGTTTATCCCCGTCAGTGAAGATCAAGGCATGATAGATGCCGTACAGGCAGGTGCACTCACACTGGAAAAACTGGAAGCCATGACCTGTGTATGCTCTGTGGGACTGGACATGATAGCCATTCCCGGCGATACGCCAGCCACCACCATAAGCGGCATCATTGCCGACGAGGCAGCCATAGGCATGGTCAACCAGAAAACCACAGCCGTACGCATCATCCCTGTCATTGGCAAGAGCGTGGGCGAAACTGTGGAGTTCGGCGGTCTGCTCGGCTATGCGCCCATAATGCCAGTCAACGGTTTCAGTTGCGCGGCATTTGTCAACCGCACAGGACGCATCCCAGCACCCATACATTCTTTCAAGAACTAATTCCTGAATACTACGTATTAGCACAAATTCACAACAAGCATAAGATTATGATGAGAAAAGTCCTATCCATAGCCCTCACCTGCCTGATACTGGCAGTGGCACCAGCCTGCGCAAAAGACAAAAAGCGAAGTGGCAACCCCATTTTCCAAGGTACATACGCCGACCCAGAGGCTGCCGTAATGGGAGGAAAATACTGGGTGTTTCCCACATACAGTGCTCCCTTTGACGAACAACTCTATTTCGATGCGTTTTCGAGTACCGACCTTGTAAACTGGACCAAGCATGAACGTGTCTTGGAACAGAAAAACATCAGTTGGCTAAGACGCGCGCTGTGGGCTCCGGCAATCATTGAGGCGAATGACAAATACTACCTCTTTTTCGGTGCCAACGATGTTCACCAAGGTGAAGTGGGCGGTATAGGTGTGGCTGTATCCGACAAACCCGAAGGCCCTTACGTGGATGCACTTGGAAAGCCATTGATTAGCGACATTGTAAATGGTGCACAGCCCATTGACCAGTATGTGTTCCGCGATGACGATGGGCAATATTATATGTATTACGGAGGATGGAGGCACTGCAATGTGTGCCGCCTCAGCCCCGACCTTCTGTCCATCATACCGTGGCCTGACGGGCAGTTGTTTCATGAAGTGACTCCCAGTGAGAGTTATGTGGAAGGCCCCTTCATGCTGAAGCGCAACGGAAAGTATTACTTCATGTGGAGTGAAGGCGGCTGGACTGGACCGGATTACTGCGTGGCATATGCCATTTCTGACACACCCTTCGGACCATTTGAGCGCAAGGGTAAAATCCTGCAGAAAGATGACACCGTTGCCCGTGGAGCAGGACACCATTCCGTCTTGCAGATTCCAGGAAAAGATGAGTATTACATCATATATCACCGCCGCCCCCTCGACAAGACTGATGGCAACTATCGGGAAACCTGCATAGACCGCCTTGTCTTTCTGGAAGACGGAACCATAGCCCCTGTCAAGATGACCTTTGAGGGCGTAGAGGCACGCCCCATCAAGAAAGCACTTCGCCAGGCCAAGCGTAACAGCAGAAAGTAATGAGGCATAATTGTGTGACGATATATCACACACACGCCGAACTTGCATGCGGGAGGAAAGATAAATTTATCTTTCCTCCCGCATCGTTTTAGACAGATAATGCCTACCTTTGCGACATATGAGTCCACACCTTACCATCTACAGAGCCTCAGCAGGATCAGGGAAGACCTTCACCCTCACTGCAGAATACATAGCCTTGCTGCTGGCCACACCACAAAGCCATGAGGCAGAGCATATCTTGGCTGTCACATTCACCAACAAGGCAACCGCCGAGATGAAAAACCGCATCCTGGCATCACTCTATGCCATTGGGCACGACCTGCAGGACAGCAAGGGTATGCTGAATGCCGTCATTGCCCACCTGGAACAAAAAGGCATTCAAGTAGCCCCTTCCGTGCTCCGCAACCGAGCAAAGACTGTCCTCACATCCATCCTGCATGATTATGGGCACTTTCGTGTGGAGACCATAGACTCCTTTTTCCAAAGCATCCTGCACACCTTGGCTCGTGAGTTGGGACTCGCTTCAGGCATGCGTATCGAATTGAACAACAAGCAAGTGGTATCACGCGCGGTTGACCGGGTAATGGAACACCTGGCCGAACGCCCTCCTGTACGCCAGTGGGTGCTGGACTACGTGCGTGAACAAATTGAGAGTAATGACCACTGGGACATACGCGGAGGCATGAATTCGCTGGGAACGTGCATTTACGAGGAAACTTACCAAAGCCGACAGGAACAGGTCAGGCGAACAAGTGAAGAGGAACAAGAGCAGAACACACAATTCAAGCGCACACTTTGGGCACTGAGAAACCAGCATGAGACACACACACGGCAAGGAGCACAGGAACTGATTTTGCACATCAACTCACAATGTCTGAACTTTGATCGCATAAGCCATGGACAGGACACCCTGGCTCCATTCCTGCAGCGAGCCAGCCTAATGGGAACTGACAGCGGACGCGGCATTACCTACGAAATGCCAACATCACGCATTACCAATGCCATGCAAAACCCAGAAAAACTGCTCCGAGCCGCAGACCGAAAAAACGGCAAACTCATGGACGAGGCCACGGAGACAGCCCGCAGGCTGGAACATTTCTGCACAAATTACTCCGAAAGCCTGCATATACTGAACAGCATACGCCTGGCACTTCATTACCTCCCCCCCCTACGCCTGCTGGGAACCATCGAGGAAGAAGCCACACTCATCTCTGCCGAAGCCGGCCAATTCCTGCTGAGCCGTACTGCAGCATTGCTCAGCCAGATGGTGGATCGCACTGACGCCCCTTTCGTACTGGAGCGCGCCGGCGTGCAATTCCGCCACATCATGATTGACGAGTTTCAGGATACGAGTCGCATGCAATGGAACAACTTTCGCAGTCTGCTGCTTGAAAATATAGCCACAGGGGGAGATAGCCTACTGGTGGGCGACGTCAAGCAGAGCATATACCGATGGCGTGGAGGAGACTGGGAAATCCTGCAAGGAGCGAAAAGGGAACTTGCCAACCTGCTACCACACGAACTGACACTAGACACCAACTGGCGCAGCCTGCCCGAAGTGGTCAATTTCAACAATGACTTCTTCCCTAAGGCAGCATCACTCCTAGATGCTCAGGACTGCGATGCACGCTTCAAACTATCAGACATATACAGGGATGTGGCACAGAAGTGTGCCTACTCCAATGGCATGCAGGGCATGGCAAGCGTATGCCTGTACAAGAAGCAGAGAAACAGCAAACCAGAAGACTATGAGGAACGCATGGTTGGAGAGATGGTCGTGAACATCCGTGAACTTAAACAGCAAGGGGTTCAGGAAAACGAAATAGCCATACTGGTGCGTCGCAATAGTACTGCCGCACGTCTGCTTACGCTCTTTCATGACATGGCTCCAGACATTTCCCTAGTCAGCGACGAGGCTTTCCTCCTGCAAGCATCCGTCAGCGTGCAGATGCTCATCGCTGCACTCCAACTGATAGCCGACGGCATGGAGAAACTTGACCCCGTGGTGCTGCGTTACCTGATGCTGCATTACCAGCAGGATGTGCAGGGCATTGACATTCCCCTGTGCCAAGTAATGGAACAGCATCCTCAGGATGTCCTGCCCCGGGAACTCACCTCCATGCGCGAACAGATGTTACGCCTGCCGCTCCATCAACTCACCGAACGACTGTATCATACGCTCCAACTGGAACGCATTGAGGGACAAGATGCCTATGTGCTGACCTTCATGGATGAACTGCAGACTTACTTGCGCGACAATCCTCAGGACATATACCAACTGCTGCAAGCCTGGACAGAGTCCATTGCCACCCGCCCAATCCCAGGTGGAGAAACCGGTGGCATACGCATCCTCACCATACATAAATCCAAAGGACTGGAATACCACACCGTGCTTCTGCCGTACATGGACTGGAATATGGGCATCGACTCCATGCACGAAAACCTGCTTTGGTGCAGCACCGGAGAGGAACCTTTTAACCAGTTAGGCCCGCTTCCCATACGCCTGTCCCGACTGATGGAACATAGCGCTTTCGGTTCCGACTATCAGGAAGAGATGCTCCAAAGACGTGTGGACACACTCAATATGATATATGTGGCCTTCACGCGCGCACGCTGCAACCTCATGACATGGGGGGTGACATCAACTTCGCGAAAACTCACATGCGTGGGCGACCTAATATACAACACGCTGGAAATGCATGAGGAAGAGGACACACTGCGCTACCAGCAAGGTATCTTATGCGGAAGCCTCTTTGGAAACAGGCAAGCCAAGGAGCCCCCGGAACCGAAGAAACAGGATGAACAAAGGATGCATATGCCGCACGGCAGTCACAATGCACAGGACATCACTATGAGCACACGCCCACCTTCAATGCACTTCATGCCGAGCAGCCAGTCATACCGGTTCATACGCAGCCTGGGGGACGAAGCATCGGAATATACACAAGCCGACTCCTACATAGAAACTGGCAAACTAATGCACTATGCTCTGAGCCAAATAGGATGTTCCAGTGAGGCGTCCGCCGTAATGGACAAGATAGAAGCAGAGGGACTAGCCGAGCAGTCACAGGCATGGAAAAAGGCACGGCGAGCCATTGAGCACGGACTCGCCAACCCCATAGTGTCTCAATGGTTTGCCCCGGGAAAGAGGTTTGTGCGCGAATGCAACATTATATGCAAAGACCCGCAAACAGCCATGGCAGAAGTGAAAAGACCCGACCGTGTGGTCATCGAGCCAGGACTCATCAGCGTGATAGACTACAAGTTCGGCAAGAAAAAACAAGAATACACAACACAAGTGCAGGAATACATGCGGCACATCAGTGCCATGTACCCGAACACGGAAGTGCAAGGGTGGCTCTGGTATGTATACAGCGGACACACCGAAAGAGTTTACTCTAACGCAACACAACAAGACACAGAACGCACATGAACACATTTCTGAGTGCCGTGGCACGCGATCTCACAAGGCGGTTCGACAATAACCTGCAAGACGTGACCATTGTTTTCCCGGGCAAGCGCGCCGGTCTGTTCTTCACCCAGGAACTGGCACGCACGGGGCAAACACCACTCTGGGCTCCCGAGTACACATGCATGGACGGCCTCTTCGAGGCATTCACCCCACTGGTAACTGCCGATCCGATAGAGGCCACCTGCACGCTACTGAAACTGATGCAGAAGATTATCCCCGAGGAACAGACGCAGACTCTGGACCAACTATGGGGATGGGGTGAGGTCATTCTGTCCGACTTCAACGACATTGACAAGCACATGGCCGATGCACGGTTGGTACTTGCCAACGTGTATGACCAGCACAGTCTGGAGAGCATGGACTTTCTCACCCCCGAACAGGAGGAGGCTCTGCAGCACTTCTTCAGTAATTTCTCCGTGGAGAGCAATACGGCAATCAAGGAGCGTTTCCTGCATGTGTGGAGTCACATGTACGAACTGTATACTGCACTCAACCGAACACTCCAAGCCAAAGGTACGCTCTATGAAGGTGCACTCTTCCGTCATGTCGTGAACGAAATACGCCATCGGCAGGAACTCATTGACAAGTACATGAGGGAACGCAAGGCTGTGGTCTTTGCCGGATTCAACGTACTCAACGATGTGGAACACGCCATCATGGAAGCAATGCAACGCAACGGCAAAGCCCTTTTCTATTGGGATTACGACTCCTTTTATGTGGATGACGAAGCCAATGAAGCCGGCATCTTCATGCGCCAGAACCTCAGAGACTTTCCCAACGCACTGAGTTCCAATGAGTTCCACAACATGCAGCACCTACATGACGTGACGTTCATCGCCTGCAACACCAACAATGCCGCCGCGCGTTTCACACACCAGTGGCTCAACCTGCCGCAGGGCATTACACCCAACCGCAATGCCGTGGTGCTCTGCAATGAATCTCTGCTCCACTCCGTCCTCCATGCTCTTCCAGAAGCAGTGGATGAGGTGAACGTGACCATGGGATTTCCGCTAGCCGACACCCCGGTATACGGTCTGCTCATGGCTCTAGCCAATCTGCAGATCGATGGATATGACCCCGCCAAGGGTACATTCCGCTATCCCTTCCTCTTGGCTGCCAGACGACATCCTTACGCTCACTTGCTGGGCACTGAAAACAAGTGGGCACACGAATGGCACGGAGCCGACTCTGCCTCCCTGCTCAAGTGGCTTGACACGCAACTACAGCACATTGGCCGGCATTTCTCCACCCTTGCGCACCCCAGTGCCTATGACATGCTCTATATGGAAGCCATTTTCCAGACTCACCTCATACTGCTTCAGTTTATCCGTCTTGCACAGAGTCCGCAGGATGCGCTCGACGTGCTTCCCGAAACCATGCGCCGCCTTCTGCGCAGCGTGCTGATGTCCACCAGCATACCTTTCCATGGCGAGCCGGCCCTGGGTCTGCAGGTCATGGGTGTACTGGAAACGCGCTGCCTCGACTTCTCCCACCTGCTCATGCTCTCGGTGGAAGAGGGAATGCTGCCGCGAACCACACAGTCGGACACCATGATACCAGGCGACATACGCGAGGCATTCGGACTGACCACTCCACGCCACCGAAACGCTGTATATGCCTATTATTTCTACCGGCTCATACAACGCACAGAACATCTGACCTGCGTATACAACGAAAACAGCACGGGCAATACGCACCACGAGATGTCACGCTTCCTACGCCAAATGCTGGCCGAAACAGACATCCCCATACGCCAACAATGGCTGCGCAGCACTCCGCAGGTGGATAACATAGCCAGCCTGTGCGTGCACAAGGACGAGCACATCATGGAGGAGATGCGTAGGAAATATGACCAAATGCTCGCCGAAGGCAGACACGTCATGCTCAGCCCATCGGCCATAAACACCTATATGGACTGCCCCATGAAGTTCTACTTCCAACATGTGGCCGACTTGCAACCGGAAAGGGATCCCGATGAAGGATTGCAGCCATCCGACATAGGCAACATTTTCCATGATACGGCACAGATACTCTATGAGCGCACAGTGCAGCACACAGGAAACCGGATATTGCCCGCACATGTGCTGAATGAACTACTCAGGCAATTGGAAAGCCGTGTGGAACCACTGCTCGACATCGTGTTCGACGTGCACATATTTCATCCCACCGATGACAAATGGAATCTGGGAGAACGCATCAGGCAAATGGCTGAGCACAGAGAACGTCCTCAGAATGAATATACAGGTGAGTTGATTATCTACCGAAGTGTCATATTGCAATACCTGCAGAACATGCTGAGATACGATGCGGCACACGCACCCATGAGAATCATTGGCACGGAGGTAGAGCGCAAATTCACCATGGACATCCAGCCTGAAGGCATGCCTCCCATGTGCATACTCACAGGCGGACGCATTGACCGCCTGGATGAGACAGGAGGATATGTGAGAGTGGTGGATTACAAGACCGGTAACCACGTACCCAAGGTGGACAACATGGAGCAGGTGACAGGACTGAGCGCCACACACGAAGGCTATTACCTACAGACGTTCCTCTATGCCTATGCCCAGATGCAGGAATGCCCTCCCGGCACCAAGGTAAAGCCGGTTCTTTTCTATCCAGGAAAAGCCAGTGCCAAAAACTATGACCCCACACTGCACATTGGCAAGACCGTGGTGGAGGACTTTGGCAGTCAGTTTGCCGAAGAGTTCGTGACAGGGCTGAAAGAACGGGTGACGGAAATATTCTCGCCTCATATGCCCTTCACCCAATGTGCCAACCGGCGCACCTGTGAGCGTTGTGACTTCCGGCTGATTTGCCTAGGGCGGAAATAAGGCGAAACATCCCCTAACTATTCAGAAGCAGCAATACGGAACTGTCAGAACCGGCAATCCTAAATTACCGGCACACCAGTAGCCAACAGGAAGGAAACTGCCGGTGGTACGGTATTGCCGCACAGATTAGCGGGAATCCCTATGCAGACGTGCTGCTATGCGCTGGAAGAAGGCCGACCTGCGAGAGAGGAGGCGTATGCTGTAAGCCAAGGAAAGGACAAACAGGCATGCTCCCATGCCATACCGCAGCCATGCGTGGGGCTGCATACAGCAGGACACGGCCACAGACAGACACACGGCCTGAACAGCACAGAGCCTCCAGGTGGAGGCATGCACCCGGCATCCGTAACGATGGCCATATACCAACAAGACACATAACACATCGAAAAGCGCGCTCACTGAAAGTGCCACACCAGCACCCGTAAGCCCCCACTGACCATAAAGCCACCAAAAGAGAAGACCTGCCACAAGGTTGCTCACGACCTCCATGACCAAGAAAACCACAGAGTCTCCCTTGGCCAATGAAGAATAGGAAACGGGGAGCATGATGCCACGCAGGAAGGTATAGAAAGCCGCCATGACAGTCATCTGGGTGGCCACAAGGAACTCGCTGTCATACAAAAGAGGTATAATCCAGGGGAGCATCACGATAAAAGGAATCAGAAAGGGTGTAACGATAAGCACACACACTTCTATTTGCTGGTTGATGGTACGGTTGAAACGCACAGGGTCTCCGTTAACCGAGGACAATCGAGGATAATAATCTGCCTCAAGAGCCATGTAGGCCGTACCGGCATAACCCACCATCAAAGCATAGCCCGTACGGTAATAACCCACATCATCCAAAGTGCCGGCCATCTGTATGATGGCCAGGATGGCCATGCCTAAAGCCGCCGTAGACACGCCAGCCAGCACATAAGGGATACCCTTGACCACCATGGGCCATCCCTCGCGCAGTACCTGCAGATCAAACAGCCGCACGCGGTAAGGGGCTATGCGCAACGAGAACCAAAAGTGGGCAAGCAAAGAAGCCAGGCCGCTGCAGATAAGCCCCACCACCACACCATGAATACCCATCAAGTAATAAAAGGGCACAGTAAGGAGCAATGTGGTCACGGCAATGGTCAACTCCACTACCGCCACCTGACGTACACGCCGCAGTCCCTTGAGCACGGCACACTCACCTTCAGCCAGTAGGAAACATACCACCACAGGAATCATGGTCACCACCTGCGGCCAATGGGAATACTCGCAATCAAACAGGATATAACTGACCAAAGGCGACAGCATGGAACAGATGACCACAGAGAGTATGGCCGTGAGCAAGACCCACGTGCGCACAACCATAATAAAATAGCGCAGCCGTTCATGGTCGCCCTCCTCAAGAAGTTCGCTGGAACGGCGCGTGGCATTGAGCGGCACACCTAAATTACTGCTGGTCACCACTACTTCCGTGATGGAGTTGTACACGGATATCAGTCCCACGCCCCTGCCGCCCAGGAACATCGCCGTAAGTTTGTTGCGCGCCACCGATGCGAGCATCTTGAGCACCTGCACGCCGCCGAACACTCCCGTGTACTTCAGCACATGATCATATATACTGCCCTTGCCTGATGCCGGCACAGCACCGTCCTGCGCGTGGGATTGCCCACAGGAGCAGCCCAAGCCTAATGTGTCTGTTGTTGCCAATAGATTATTCTGTATGCTTATAGTTCATGCAAATTTAAGGCAAAGAATCCACACACACAAGTCATCAGACACCTTCTGAGCGATAAAAGTTATGGGGCTGCGTGTTGCATACACTAAGGAAAAGCCGTAATTTTACGACAGGAAAAGATTCACACTCATACCTCATGGAACAACCCAAGCAAGAGCGTGCCCTGCGCATGCTGGCATTCATGCTGCAGCGCACACGGAAATACTCGGTGGCACAACTGGCAGAACTGCTGGACGTGAACAGACGCACCGTATATCGCTACGTCAACACATTCAACGAGGCAGGTTACGTGGTGCTGACCGACCACCACGTGAGACTGGCCACAGGAACGGCCATACACAGACAACTCTCTGACCTGCTCTTCTTCAACCAAGAAGAGGCGATGACGCTGTACAATGCCATTGAAAGTATAGAGACCGACACGCACCTGAGAGAGGAACTCAGGTCGAAACTAGCCACCATATACGGCACAAGCCTGGTCTCGGAAAAACTAATGCGCATGGAAAAAAACCGCAACACCAAGCACCTGATGGAGGCCATTGAGAAACGACGGAGAGCCGTGCTTAAGGGCTACTCATCACCTAGCAGTGACACACAAAGAGACAGGCTGGTTGAACCGTTCGCAATCACCAGGGACAAGAAGTATGTATGGGCTTTCGAGATGGAGAGTGCCCAGTGCAAGGTGTTCCGCATAAGCCGCATACAGAGTGTGGAGATGCAGGAACAGGTGTGGCTCTGCGGACGCCTGCACAGGCAAGGACACATGGATGCCTTCCGCACGGTAAGCATGGACGGAAGCACCCTGCCGGCACGTATAAAGATGAAGCGACGTGCCTACAACCTGCTCATGGAGGAATTTCCCCTGTGTGAACAGGATATACTACAATGTGACAACCGGGAGGAATGGGTGCTGGACACCAAGGTGAGCAACTATAAAAGTATTACACGTTTCATCGTGGGACTGGCCGACCAAATCAGCATTGAGACACCCGAATTGCGCAGATATGTGACCGAATATGTACAGCAGTGGCTCACGTTACTATAAACACCGAAAAACGCAGAGCACTTCATCAGTTGATGAAGTGCTCTGCGTTTTTCGCATTTGTTAGATACCCCCAAATCCCCATATGCAGAAAGAGACAAAATGACATGCTCCACACGAGAGTATGCATCCTGTCTCCTATGTAAAAAACACGCGCCAACCCATAGTATGAATTGCCACGAAAAAGCACTCG
Source organism: Prevotellaceae bacterium (assembly GCA_019420585.1). Lineage (GTDB taxonomy): Bacteria > Bacteroidota > Bacteroidia > Bacteroidales > Bacteroidaceae > Physcousia. The sequence continues at coordinate 50,086 of JAHZGX010000026.1, read as the reverse complement.
CTTAATTCAGCGTCACGCTCATCACCTTGTCTTCCTCGGTCACTGTAACCTTGTCCTCACGAAGCAGCCACCCCAATACCAGACAAAGTTCCTTGTCTGTCTTTATCTTGGCAACTTTCTTCAAATCCTTGGAATTCATGGTTCCATTCTCGTTCAAGGCTGTCCATACAGCACCGGCCAGCGTTCCAACTTTCTCTTTCATTTCGATTCTTTCTATAGTGAATATGCAACCATCTAAATGGCAAGTGCAAAGGTAGGCCGTTTACAACAAACAGGCAAACGTTTGTATGAATTTTTCACCACATAGGCGAATACAGTGCAACAAAGTGAGGTACTTTACCGAAAGCGCGAGGTGAAATAAGCCCAATATGTGCCAAAATATTCTGCCAGACTGTCAGCGGCAGGTTTGTTGTCCGAAGAAGCCATGGAACGGAGTCGGAAGAAGCGGTTGAGATCCTTCTTCATCTCAGAATCCACATAATGAAGAGAGCGTGCAGACACTGCAGGCAGTTGACAGGCAGGACTCCCCTACTCTGGCACAGGGCAAGAGCCTCTCGATAATGTCTAGAGAGCGAAGCATCAAGAAAGTCGGCATGCTGGACAAGAGTCCGACAGAAAAGACTTATTCGCCCCTCAAGAGATGAAAACATAGCAGATAATCCAAGACTAAAGGACGCAGCAGGCTGTCGGACTGCAAGGCATGCTCCAGGAAGATACATTCATCAAATCGCACAGCACACCTAGGAACCAATCTCATGCCACGGTACATCTGCGGAAGAGCATTATAGACAAATGCTGAATCAGACTGGTCTGACATAATAGCATGCATTCCCCAAGGGACAGGATAGCAAAAAGAGCCTCTCCCAAAATTCCGGAAGATGCCAGCGCAGCAGCACGCAAGGCAAAAAGCCGGTGAGGCTACTCTGCCGTATCGTTACAACACTACACAGCCTCGGCATACAGATACTGGTGCAGAAGATGCCCCATGCACAATTCACGATGTCCGGAAGCGGATGAATACTCCATGGCTCCGGTCATGAACAACAAAGCAGAAAAAGATTACAGGAAAGATAAGAAGAAAGGGATGAACGCTCGTCCGTGGAATCAGGATACAGACAGCAAAAGCACACAGCAAAGGTAAAGAGCAGAAGAGAACACAGCATGCCAGGCCAAGGAATGCATGTGGCCAAGCCCGGTAATTCCGGCATGCGCATGGCTGTGACAACTATCAGCAAGTATTGGTGTCCGGTAAACGTTTTTAATGCCTTATTCTTATTGATATTGATAGTGGACAAGCCCCCTTTTGCTTGATAATAACGGCTGTCCGGTAAAAAACGTCCTCAATTTAACAATGGAATAGAACATGTCTGCACGTGAAACCCAATTTAAACACGATATAATGACTATATAAGCCATTTTTATGTGATTTTAGTGTTCCTGTACGTTTGCTACATCGGCTGTCCGGTAAACTTCTAGATAAAAAACTCATCCCAAAGTTTACCGGACACCAATAATCAGCAAGAAAGCGGAAGGAAACTAGGCAAGCGCACAGAACCTCACAGGCCAACGTACGACATGGTGAAGGAACAGCCCCAAGAGAAGCAGGGGCAACGTGATGAGCACTGCCCCTACCAGAGGTTGATAGGTAGTCTCACCACGCGAGAAGTGATACTGCAGTTGGGCAAGATAGTCAGACTGATACAGATAAAGGTAGCAGAATGAAAAGCACGTAAATACAAGAGTGCATATCCTAGGCATAAGCCTGGCTGCCAAACGAGTATGAGGACTGCTATAATTTAGCATTCTGCCACATGCAACGACAATGTACCAGACCTTATCCGCACAAACGCACAGCCTTAGTCGCTAATCTTACGTAAGACACAAGCAGTACGCGCAGGGAGATACAATCTGAGCCACCCCTTGCCCTCAGGAGCATAGAGGGGGTCAAAGTTAGTATAATGCACCACCGAATCATCGTTGAATCCATTGCCACCGTAATCCACATTATCTGTATTGAGCACATACTCATAGGATCCTTGTTCAACAAGGAATCCATACCCTGTATAGGAACGGGTGGGACTGAAGTTAAAGAAGAAACCATAATCGCCGCGCTGGAAAGCCAACACCTGATCGGAGTCATTGGCATTGATTTCTTTCACCGGCAACTTGGCCATAGCCTTCAACTTGCGGAGCAGGTGAAGCATGGCGGCATCAAAGTCGGCTAAGTAATGGTAGCACAGTTCCTTATTGTCCACAAGGTTCCACTGGCGACGCGCATACTTGTGACTCCACCCATTGCCCTCGCGTGGGAAGTCGACCCATTCTGGATGTCCGAACTCGTTACCCATGAAGTTCAGGTAACCGCCATTGGATGTACCAGCTGTGACAAGCCGTATCATCTTGTGCAAGGCTATGCCACGCTCCACCACACTGTTCTGGTCGCCCTTCTTGAAATGCCAGTACATGTCAGAGTCCACAAGACGAAAGATGATGGTCTTGTCGCCCACCAGTGCCTGATCATGACTCTCAGCATAAGAGATGGTCTTTTCATCCTTGCGGCGGTTAGTGAGTTCCCACAAGATAGACGACGGTTTCCAATCCTCATCAAGTTTCTCCTTGATAGTCTTTATCCAATAGTCAGGGATGTTCATGGCCAGCCTGTAGTCAAATCCGTAACCTCCATCGCGTATGGGAGCAGAGAGCCCCGGCATTCCGCTCACGTCCTCAGCTATGGTGATGGCATTTTTGTTCACCTGATGGATGAGATCATTGGCTAGGGTAAGATAGACAATGGCATTGTCGTCCTCATGGCCATTGTAATAGTCGGCATAACATGTAAAGTTCTCCCCGAGACCGTGACTGTAATAAAGCATAGAGGTGACTCCATCGAAACGGAAACCATCAAAATGGAACTCCTCAAGCCAATACTTGCAGTTGGAAAGCAGGAAATGCATAACCTCATCCTTGCCATAATCAAAACAGAGACTATCCCAAGCCGGGTGTTCACGGCGGTCACCCTGGCAGAAGTACTGGCAGGAATCACCTGCAAAGTTGGCCAGTCCCTCATTTTCATTCTTCACGGAATGGCTGTGCACGATGTCCATTATCACCGAGATACCCATTGAATGAGCCGTATCGACAAGTGACTTGAGTTCCTCCGGAGTACCGAAACGACTGCTCGGAGCAAAAAAATTGCTCACGTGATAGCCAAAACTGCCATAATAAGGATGCTCCTGAACAGCCATAATCTGGATACAATTATAGCCTTGACGAGCCACACGAGGCAACACTTCGTCACGAAACTCCGTGTAGGTGCCCACCTTTTCCTCATCCTGCGCCATGCCCACATGACATTCATAGATAAGCAGGGGAGACGTGGAGGGCTTGAACTTATTTACCTTCCATTCATAAGGAGTCTCGGGAGCCCATGCCTGTGCACAGAAAATCTTCGTGTCAGAATCCTGCACCACACGGTTTATCCATGCGGGAATTCGTTCGCCTTGTCCGCCATCCCAGTGGACGCTCAACTTGAAGAGAGTGCCATGCTTAAAGAACTTGTCACGTATCTTGAGTTCCCAATTTCCAGTCTGCGACACACGCTTCATGGCAAACTTGGCACTCTCCTTCCATCCGTTGAAGTCACCTATTACATAAATGTCGGTAGCGTTAGGTGCCCATTCACGCAACACCCATCCATCAGAGTTGCGATGGAGCCCAAAATAGAGATAACCGTCTGCAAAATCGGAAAGATTGCCAGAGGAACCCGCTAAATGCAGTTTGCATGCCAGCATATTCTGGTATCGTCCGTTGATAGCATCCGCATACTCTGCAAGATATGCGTCATTTCTGAGTATCTTCAGAACGGCAGGTTTAGCAACTGTCACCTTCTTCTCTGATACCTTCTTTGTGGCATTCACTGCCTTCTTTGTGGCAGAAGTGGCCTTTGTACTGGACATGATTATAGGGGTGTTTGATATTTAACTTTGAATACCGCCTTTCTGATAGGCCGATCCGTTATCGCTGGAGCATGTCCCTCACCAGGCAAATACAAGGCGAACTGACCGGAGGAGAGACTAAAATATGTTTGTGGAGGAATGGAGAAAAAAGAGATGTCGGATCGTACATCATAACTTGCTGAACGCAGTTCACTATCCGTCAAAGTACTGAAACCATGGACTTCCTGTGTGTCAAGTGGAATCTGGATGTCCATCATCTGCCGATGCACCTCAAGGGGAACGTCTTCAATCGCACGGAGCGGACACGTCTGAACATTAACCCAGACATCCTCACCCGACACCTCATGCCGACCATCAGTCAAGTCCTCCAAGGAATGTGATGAAAGATAATCCACTACCGATTGGATTAAAGGACACAAGCAAATGTATCGCCGCAGATTATCTATTGTGTCTATTATCATTTCTTCTACTCTTTTTTGTCGGCAGATGCAACATTTCCAGCATTTTCCGAAACAGACTGAACAAGTCCTTTGACATAAGTAACCTTTCTGATTACATTGCCATTACGGTCTTTCTCCACAAACTCACCATCCTTCTGTCCCTCACGGAAATTGCCTTCATACCGAATACCGTCAGCATCTTCAAGCACACCATAACCGTCTTTGAGCCCATCCTTGAAAGTGCCTTTGAATTTCACACCATCGGCTTGACGCATGATGCCCTGTCCATTCATACGGCCATCCTTCCACTCTCCATCATACACATCATTGTTGGCCCAAGTGTATTTGCCACGCCCATGTTGGTGATTGTTCTTCCACTGTCCTTCGTACACGGCTCCACCATGCCAAGTGAACGTTCCTATACCACTCTGCTCACCATCCACAAAGTGTCCCACATAGCGGTCTCCATTGGCGAATGTGAATATTCCCTCTCCTGTTCTCTTCCCGTTCTGATACTGCCCATCGTAACGACTGCCATCGTGAAACGTATATATACCATGGCCATGTTGCTGGTCAGCCTTGAAGGTACCACTGTAAGAATCACCGGAAGCATAAGTGTAAATGCCCTGGCCGTCCATCATATTATCCTTCCAGTTGCCCTCATAGCGGTTTCCATTGTTCCAATCAAAAACACCATGCCCGTTCTTTTGGTCATTCTTCCAGTCTCCCGTGTAAGACGCGCCGTTTACATAGGTGTATGTACCTTTGCCTGAACGTTTGTCCTGCTCCCATGTACCCACGTAAGTATCGCCATTGAAATAGAACATTGTGCCTTGCCCCTGCTGATAGTCACGGAACCACAACCCCTCATAACGATTATTATTGGCAAAGTAAAAAGTCCCCTTACCATGCTGCTGGTTCTGAAACCATTCCCCCTCATACTTCTCCCCATCGGAAAAGAGATAAGTTCCTTGCCCCTGCCGCTTGCCTTTCACATAATCTCCAGTATGAACATCACCATTGGGGAAAGTTGTGGTACCATGGCCATAAGGTTTTCCCTTGAACAGTTCACCTTGATATTCTCCCCCATCCGAGAAGGTATAATTTCCTATTTTTATCTGCTGTGCCACTGCAGGAAGTGACATGCCAAGCAGGAAGAAAAGGAGTATCTTGTTGTTGAATACCATTCGATTGTCCATTTGCATGCAAAAATACGACAAATGCAGGGAGTTTCAAAATTATAACTGACCTTTATTTCTCTCCAAGTAAATCTCGGCTCTTCGCAGGTCTGTAGGAGTATCGATACCCACCGTCTCCACATCCGTAAGGGCAACCTTGATTACATACCCATTTTCCAACCAACGCAACTGCTCCAAAGACTCTGCCTTCTCCAAAACACCGGGAGACAATTGAGAGATTTCACGAAGCACCTCGCGCCGATAGGCATAAAGCCCAATATGCTTGTAAAACGTATGCGTCAAGAGCCACTGGTCTTTTTCCACACCACGCAAATACGGTATGATACTCCGGCTAAAATAGAGGGCACACATATTTCCATCCAGCACCACCTTAGGCGAATTGGGATTGGAAAGGGTTTCAAAAGTGTCGGAAGTCGAGAAAGGCTTCACCAGAGTGGCAATCTGAGTGTTGTCATCAAGAAAGCATTCCTTGATTCCTTCCAGTTGTGACGTGCGCACAAAAGGCTCATCACCCTGGATATTCACTATCACATCGGCATCTGTATGCATACGTTCACAGGCCTGCCAACAGCGGTCTGTCCCGCTACGCAAGGTGGTATCAGTCATCACTGCATCGCCGCCAAACGACCGGACTGCATTGTAAATCCGCTCATCGTCAGTGCACACGCACACGTCATCAAATGCTGTCTTCGCCTGTTCGTATACCCTCTGCACGACAAGTTTGCCACCAAGCACAGCAAGGGGTTTACCCGGAAAACGCGTACTTGCGTACCGAGCCGGTATGAGTGCCAGATATTTCATTGCTACACAGGTTTAAGTCATCCGTTTCATTTAATTGGCCAAATCGTCCAAGACAGGCACGCTCTCGGGCTCTGCATCACCATCCGAGGCACCCTGTTGCCCACATGGATCAAAACCAGACGGGAAATCAAAGTTCTCTTTCTGAGTATACCCCAAACTGCTGTCGGCATACACCTTCTTCAAGAAATAGGCCGCAATGGGAAGTGCAGAATTGGCTCCCTGGCCAACAGCCATGCTGGCAAAGTGTATGTCACGCTCGTCACCACCTACCCAAGCCCCGAAACTCAGGCTTGGCGTATATCCCACAAACCATCCATCAGAATTGTCATTCGTCGTACCGGTCTTTCCTGCCATGGGAGCGGTGAGTCCATAGCGTGCCCGCATTCTGTGGCCGGTGCCGCTGTCTATCACTCCCTGCATCAAGGTCACCATCTTGCATGCGGCCTGTTCGGAAATCACTTCACGCACGCGAGGCTGGAATTCTGCCACCACATCGCCGTTGCTATCCTCTATGCGGGTCACATAAAGCGGGCAGCGGCGCACTCCCTTGCGGGCAAATGCCGTATAAGCACCAACCATCTCGGCCACGGAAATGTCACAAGGTCCCAGGCAAAGAGCAAGCGAAGGATGAATGTCCCTGTTTTCCACGCCGAACTCATGTATCAGCCGAACCAGGGCAGCAGGAGAAAGTTGGTTCATAAGCCAAGCGGAAATCCAGTTGTTACTCTGTGCCAATCCCCACTTGAGTGTGACCATCTCGCCATAACGAGTCTTGCTCCCGTTCCTGGGAGTCCATTCTTTACCCGCCACATGATAAGTCTGTTGCACGTTAGGTGCCTCATCACAAGGGCTCCAACCATTCTCCATGGCCAAAGCATACAGGTAAGGCTTAATGGTAGACCCCACCTGCCTGCGCCCTTGGGTGCACATGTCATATTGGAAATGTGAGTAGTCAATTCCACCCACATATGCTTTCACAGCTCCTGTTTCGTTATCCATGCACATGAAACCTGCGCGCAGGAATGACTTGTAGTACTTTATACTGTCCATGGGGGTCATCGTCGTGTCCCGGTCACCCTGTCCCGTATACACAACCATCTCGGTAGGAGTGGCAAAAGCATCGTCAATCTCTGACTCGGAATAGCCGGTGGCTTTCATCTTGATGTACCTTTCGCTCTGCCTCTTTGCCCTCTGAAGATTTTCCTTCACCTGAGCGGCGGTCAGCGAGGAGGCATAAGGCGCATTGCGGTTGGATCGCAATTCACGTTCGAATGCTTTCTGAAGTTCCCCAGCCACATGTGCCGTGACAGACTGCTCAGCGTACTCCTGCATGTGACTGTTGATAGTAGTATAAATTTTCAGACCGTCTGTATACACATTATAAGGCTTTCCTTCACGGTTGGTATTCTTGTTGCACCATCCATAAATCGGATCTGTCTCCCAAGCCAAGGAGTCCTCATAAAAATTCTGTCCCTGCCAAGCGGCATAATCACTCCTTACAGGCTTCTTGGCCATGAGCACCCTGCGGAGCATCTCACGCAAATAAGCGGCACGACCCTCCTTGTGATCCACTCGGTGGAAGTTGAGCACAAGAGGCTCAAGTTGCAGTTTCTCGGCCTCTGCCTGCGTGAGGTAACCGGCTTTTACCATCTGTCCAAGCACCACGTTGCGCCTCTTGGTACACCGTTCGGGAAACCTTACAGGATTATAGTAACTGGGATTTTGGCACATGCCCACAAGAGTGGCACTCTCTGTGATGCTCAAGTCCTTGGGCTCCTTACTGAAATAAGTCTTAGCAGCCGTCTTGATGCCCACTGCATTGTGGAGGAAATCGAAATAGTTCAGATACATAGACACAATCTCCTCCTTCGTGTAGAACCGTTCAAGTTTTACGGCTATCACCCACTCAACAGGCTTCTGAAGCAGGCGTTCCTGCACACTTCCGGCCTTCTCGGAATAAAGTTGCTTGGCCAGTTGCTGCGTGATGGTACTACCTCCGCCTGCGCTTTTCTGCCTAAGAAGTCCCCTCTTGACTATAGCACGTGACAAGGCTTTGTAGTCCACACCACTATGTTCATAGAAACGCCTGTCCTCGGTGGCCACTAATGCTTGAACGATGGACTGGGGAAGGTCATCATAACCCACGAAGATACGGTTTGCCTTACTGTAACTCCAGGTGCCCAATAACTGACCGTCAGCAGAAAACACTTGGGAGGCAAACTTGTTTACCGGATTCTGCAACTGTTCGATATTCGGCATATAGCCTATATAGCCGTTGAAGATGCCGTAGAATATTGCCCCCAAGGCCAAAAGCCCCAGAAAGAACAGCACCCACAGGGTCAAGAAAAACGTCTTCCGCATAAAGTCACCTATTATATATAATATGTATAACCATCCTTCGGACAAAGATACGAACTTTTTTCGATGCACACAGGCTTTGGAAGGAATATAAAGAATCCCCTCAGCCTTGTATGGCCGAGGGGACCCATGCAATTTCATTATGCAGTTCTGCAGGCTGAACATATATACATGCCTGGCCCACTCACAGCAAACGGCTGTCTTATCACGCAATTATACGAACCATTTCACATAGCAGAAATCCTGTCTGTGAGGCAGATTCTCATTCTTTGGATACATGCGGTAGCACACCTTGAAACTTCCTGCATTGTCCAGACTATGTGAGGCTGCAAAAGTAAACTTATTGCCATTGCGCTCCACCATGCGGAAGGGATTCACATGATATACGTGGTCTTGCCCGTCCTTGTCGGTAGTCAAAGTCACTAGTTCCACACCTACGGCATCGTCCAGTCCGGCCTCATCTATCACAATCTGGATATTGTACTTCTTTCCGGCCTCCAGGTTACCGCTCAGCAGTTCTTCACTCTTTTCGATGCTGTCCACATGAATCTGGTCCCAATGGGCAGCCACATTCTCCTTCCAGTCGGCAATCTCGCGTGCGAGTTTGCAATTATCTGCCTCCAGAGCCTCGAAACGGGTGTGCAGACGGTTGTAGAACTTGCTGTAATAGTCATCCAACTGACGCTTCATCGTGTAATGGGGAGCAATCTGCGCGATGCTGTTCTTTATGACCTTTACCCAACCGGTGCTGATTCCCTCTGAGTTGCGGGCATAATAAAGAGGCATTATCTCATTTTCGAGCAGACCGTAGATGGTGGCTGCATCGAGTTTGTCTTGATGCTCTTGATACTGATAAGTGCGCTTGTCGGTAAGTGCCCAGCCTGCTCCCTGACGGTAGCCCTCGTACCACCAACCATCAAGCACAGACAGATTCACCACACCGTTCATCAGGGCCTTCTCGCCCGATGTGCCCGATGCTTCCAGGGGACGTGTGGGCGTGTTCATCCAGATGTCCACGCCGCTCACCAGCCTGCGAGCCAACTGCATGTCATAGTTTTCCAAGAAAATAATCTTGCCCAAGAACTCGGGACGCTGGCTTATCTCGTATATCTTCTTGATAAGCCCCTGTCCTGCGCCATCAGCCGGATGTGCCTTACCGGTATAGAGGAACTGTACGGGATAATCAGGATTGTTGACTATCTTGGACAGACGCTCCAAATCAGTAAAGAGCAGGTGAGCACGCTTGTAAGTGGCAAAACGCCGGCCAAAGCCAATGAGCAGGGCGTTGGGGTTTATCTTGTCCATCAGCGACACCACGCGTGAGGGGTCACCCTGGTTCTTGAGCCAACGGTCACGGAACTGCTTGCGGATATACTCCACCAACTTTGTCTTCAATGCCATTCGTGTGGCCCACACTTCCTCATCGCTTACATTATATATAGCCTCCCATATAGACTGGTTGCTCTGGTCGTGGATGAAGTTTTTGTCAAAATTCGCAGCATAAAGTTTGCGCCACTCATTGGCGCACCAAGTGGGGAAGTGTACGCCATTAGTCACATAACCCACATGGCTCTCCTCTGGATAATAGCCTTTCCAGATGCCGGCGAACATCTTCTTGCTCACTTCACCATGCAGCCAACTCACACCGTTGACTTCCTGTGAGGTGTTGCAAGCGAAGGTGCTCATGCAGAAACGCTCCCCCTTGTCTTCTGGGTTCATGCGTCCCATGCCGATAAACTCATCCCAAGAGATACCCAGGAGCTGCGGGTATCCGCTCATATACTTGCCCAGGAGCCCCTCATCGAAATAGTCATGTCCTGCAGGCACGGGAGTATGTACGGTGTAGAGTGAAGAAGCGCGCACAAGTTCCAGAGCCTGGGTGAAAGACTTGCCCTCACGCACATAGTCGGCCAGACGCTGCACGTTGCACAGTGCTGCATGTCCCTCGTTGCAGTGGTACACGTCCTTCTTGATGCCCAGTTTCTGCAGCATGAGCACGCCGCCGATGCCAAGCAGGATTTCCTGCTTGAGGCGATTCTCCCAGTCGCCTCCATAGAGGGCATGGGTAATGGAGCGGTCAAACTGCGAGTTCATATCATTGTCCGTATCCAACAGGTACAATTTGATACGCCCCACGTTTACGCGCCACACATAGGCATGCACCTGGTAATCCATGTAGGGTACATCCACCACCATGGGCTGGCCGTTCTCGTCAAGTTGCTGCTCAATGGGCAGTGAACCGAAGTTCTGAGCCTCATAGTTGGCCACCTGCTGGCCGTCCATGCTGAGTGACTGCGTGAAGTATCCGTAACGGTACAGGAAGCCCACGGCACACATGTCCACGTTTGAGTCACTGGCCTCCTTCAGATAGTCTCCAGCCAGCACACCCAAGCCTCCAGAATAGATCTTCAGTACGTGGTTCAAACCATACTCCATGCAGAAGTAAGCCACGCTGGGGCGGTTTTGGTCGGGTTTCTCGTCCATGTAGGCACGAAACTCCTTGTACACCTCATCCATTCTCTGTATCAGAGCCTGGTCATGGGAGAGTTTCTCCATTTTCTCGAAACTCAACCTCTCAAGCAAGAGGATTGGGTTGCCGTCACACTCATCAAAGAGTTTGCTGTCCAGACTGCGGAACAGGCTCTTGGCACTGTGGTTCCAAGCCCACCACATGTTGCGGGCCAACTCCTCCAACTTGTTCAACTTTGCTGGAATGTTACTCTTGGCTGTCACCGGTTTCCAACAAGGTTGGTTGGCGTAGCTTGCTCTAATCTTCATAATTCCTTATTTATGTTTATACTTTTTCTCCGTTCACGTCCCCTTTATCAGCATCCCCCAGCATTTCTGCGCGCCGCATTATCCATAGCAAGCACATAAGCCTGCTCATACTTGGCTATGAAGTGCTTCCACTGCGCCTTCTCGGCCAGTTGTGCAGCCTTCTTCCTTGCAGCAGTGATCTCCTTGGCAGTCATGTTGCACAAGGTTGCCAGTGTGTTGCAGATGGCATCTGCCACCTGATCGAAGTTGTAATCGTCACGGAACACAACCTCCACACCATCTTTCAGACGGCTGTCTGCTCCTTTCATCTTGTTGGCCCACAAGCCGAATCCGGCCAGCGAGGTGGTCAGGCACGGCACATGGAAAGCCGCAGCCTCAAGCGGTGTATAGCCCCAAGGTTCATAATAAGAAGGATACACAGCCAGGTCGCTGCCTATGAGCAAGTCATAATAAGTACGGTTGAAGATGCCGTCCCTTCCATCAAGATAACAAGGTACGAAAATGACCTTCACACGGTCACCGGGCTGATTCTTCATTCCGTGGGCATGTAGGAAATTCATTGTGCAGTCATTCCAAGGCTCCCGAAGCACATGGGTGCAGAGAGGATCCTGCAACGGACTGCTGACGGGCAGAGGATGCTGCAGGCGGTCCTGCAGGTCAGCACGGGGGCCTGCAATCCAGGCGGGCACCTGCACCAGAGCCAGCACCGGCCGGGTAAGGCGTTCGTCATAAAGGCTCCGATACATAGATTCCAAGAATACGTCCTGCCCTTTATTCTTATATTCGTAACGTCCGCTTGTGGTCACAATGAGCGTGTCGTCAGCCATGTCCATTCCCAGGAGTGCGCCGGCAACCTTCAGAATGGCAGCCCTTGCCTGTCGGCGACGCGCCGTGAAGGTCGTTCCCGCAGGAACAAAGTCCGGTTCAAATCCGTTTTCCAGCACCACGTCACACGGTTTGTCAAGCAGTTCGGCGCATTCGCGGGCGGTCACGTCGCTCACTGTAGTGAAGCAGTCCACGTTCATGGCCGTCTGCCTTTCGATACTATGCTTCGACTCCACGTTCAGTTCCTGCGCCATCTGCCTTCCATCATAAGCATGCAGATACTGATACAGGGGCTTGCCATTGCCTGCGATGCTGCGTCCGATGCAAGTGGCATGGGTGGTGAATATGGTGGCTATCTCCGGCACATTCTTGCGCACATAAAGTGCACCCAGGCAGGCCATCCACTCATTTACATGATATACGGCCTTCTTGCCCGTCGGCATAAGGCAATGCTTCCAGAAACCCTCAACCACCAGGCCTGCCGCATAGGCAAACATGCTGGCCTCGTCATAGTCGCCATAAGCATGAAGGCTGTCCACCCCAAAGTCTGCCCATGCCTGGGCATATATCTCATTTTTCTTGCTGAAGAAGGGCTGGAAATCCACCAGCACCACTTTAGGCATCCCAGGAATGTTCCAATGTCCCGTGCGCAGGCCCACACCTTCCGCTGCCATCTCCGCCACCCACTCCGGCCACAACTCCGGATTTTCCGTAAAAAGTGGATTTTCGTGCCCCCGCCAAAGGTCTGGCCCGATAAAAAGAATATTTCCGCCAAGCATGGCTTCCAGCGTCTTGGCTCTTGTAGACAGCACCGTGTAGATGCCTCCCATTTTGTTGCATACCTCCCAACTGCTCTCAAGCACATAGTCAGGCAGGTTCTTATGTTCGTTCATTAAAAACCTTATATATTGTGAATTATCACGTCGCGGCAAAGATATAACAAAATTCCGAAACCGCAGGATACGGTGCACTCCTTTGTGCTCTTAATCGTTCATATTTTTAATATACGCACGCGTAACTCCAACAGCAATGTGCCTGGAAACGTCCTCCTAAACTTTGCACATGCAGCAGTACTGACCCGGGAAGGCAGATGGACTTTGCCTTCTTTGCCTGCAAGAATTGGGCCAGTCATTTGTGGATGAGAGCAACTTGCTTGCAGAAGCCTGCCCGGATGGAGTATCACGTCTTAAAGGTTTCCCTTGATGTTTTCTTTGGCACATTCATACATTTCTCCGAAATACTTAATTTCGACTTTCCAATTGGGGGAAAGAAATTCCTTAGTTGGATTTTTATTTTTTCCAGTTGGCGCATTTTTGCGAAATCTCTTCAAAAATCACGACAAAGACTTTTGCAAAGAAGAAATATGGCATATCCAAGATACGGATTTCCTTACTTTTCCGGGACATGTTTATTGCCGAGGCAAGGAATACGTGTGCACGAAGAGCGATGCCGGACAGCCCGAAACAGCCCCGAGCATCATATAAAGCACAAGAACAATGGCGAGGGACTATGCCTATTCATTTTGATACCGCACCACACGAAGCGCTCTCCGTTGGCCATCACTGTGCAGTACCCTCCCGAGGGCACCAGCCTCCAATCCACCTCACTCGAACCAATCCACCACGCCATCCCTCGACCGCAGTCAACAGGGCAATACAATGCAGGAAAAACATAAAAGATGTAAAAAATGTATGGATTATAAAAAGAAATGGCTAAATTTGTGGAGAAATGAATCACAAACCGACAATAAAACAAATATTATCATGCATTCTGCTCGCTTGCGCGCCCACGCTGGCTGCACAAGGTCCGTGGAAGATGAGACTGAGTTGCCCACAGGAAAAAATCAACCTGAACATTGACCTCTACGAAGAATCCGTCTTGGTGCCAACGATGGAGGACTTTGGCCCCATGAACGGCTACATGAACGGGAATGTGTACGGCGTGTGGATGGTGACCTCCTTTGACATCAAGAGCAACAGCACTGCCACAATAAACCTGTCAAACGACCTCGGAAGCGAGACGCAGGAAGCACAACTCACGCAACTGACAGACAGTACCTGGTCACTCAAGTTCACAGGAAGGAACGTGATCAAGCGGGTGAGCGGCAAGAAACTTGTGAAGATTCCGTCGGAATTGATAATGAAACCCGCAAAATGACTGGCTACACATCACGAAAAGACAAGAAGAGGCACTGCAACAAATGGCTGCCTCTGACAGGCGCACTTCTGGCAGGAGTCGCCATAGCCTTGGTGGGCAACCACTACTACGAATGGAGTTCAACAGACGAGGCCTGCATGGCATGCCATTTCCACCCCGAAGCCACAGACAGTTGGAAACAGGCCGCACATTATAACAATCGCAGCGGCGTAAAGACAGGATGTGCTGAATGCCACCTACCGCCCAAAGGCACTTGGGAGCACTTCTCGACCAAAGCCAGGATGGGCATGCACGATGTGTGGACGGCTCTGACTAAGGACAAGGAAGACATTGATTTCCAAAGCAAGAGGGAACTGGAATATGCACAGACCATCGTGTTCAATGAGTCCTGCAAGCGTTGCCATGTCAACCTGTTTCCCCAGGGACTGTCCGATGACGGAGTATCTGCACACCTTTATTATGAGGACAACGAAGAGAAACTGGGTCTGCAGTGCATCAGTTGCCACTTGGACGCAGGCCACAGCATGCCCGGCTACAAGCATGCCAAGATGGACAAGGCACCGGTGGACACGTCCGCCGCAACCTACACGGAGGCAACTGCCGTGACAAAATTCGAGAACTTTACCGAACAGGTGCCCACCACCTCGGTCACCATAAGCATGAAAGCCATACCCGGAGGAACGTTCCTCATGGGCAGCAAGCAGGGTGAGAAATTCAGCCATGCCGATGAGCAGCCACAGCGCAAGGTCACTGTATCACCGTTCTACATGGCCGAGACAGAAGTGACTTGGGATCAATACTGGGCATTCTACGCACAGACCATGTCTGAGGGACGCACCCCCCCGTCCAAGATATACGCCAACAACAACCGTCCCGATGTGGATGCTGTGTCAGGCCCGACACCTCCCTTCGGCATGCCCGACCAGGGATGGGGCATGGGCAGCCGTCCCGCCATCACAATGACACACTATGCAGCCGAGACCTTCTGCCAATGGCTCTCACTCAAGACCGGCAAGAAGTACCGCCTGCCCACCGAAGCGGAATGGGAATACGCGGCACGCGGAGGCACGGAATCTCCTTACTTCTTTGAAGGAAAGCCCGCAAGTTTCTCCAACACGGGATTTTGGCGCCGGTTCTTCAGCGCAGACACAACTGCAATCAACGGCTATGTCATCTATGCCAACAACAGCAAGAGCCGCACGCAGGAACCATCAAGAGTGAAAGCCAACCCCTTTGGCCTGAAGAACATGCTGGGCAACGTGCTCGAGTATTGTTCTGACTGGTATGCCGAGGATGCCTACAGCAAGATGCAGGATGGGGCTACGGATCCCAAAGGCCCTGCATCGGGCACTGAATATGTGGTGCGCGGAGGCTGCTATGCCGACGATGCCGCTGATGTGCGCTGCGCATCACGTGCACACACCGACTACACGGCATGGTTAAAGACAGACCCTCAGAATCCCAAGAGCATATGGTGGTTCTCTGACATGAAGGGCATTGGATTCCGTGTAGTGTGTGAGGTACCCGATGGAGTAAAAGCACAATAATGATAAAAAACGAACAGAATAAACTTACCTTTCAAACAAAATCCGACAATGAAAGAGAAAGATTTAAGCAGAAGGAAATTCCTGACAAGCACCGCCATCATCGGTGCAGCGGGAATGGTGGCACCAGCCATCCTGGCAGGATGCAGCAAGGGAACATCTAACGCACAGACTCCTCTGAAAAAGGAGGGAGAGTATTATGTACCCGAATTGCCTGACAAGGCAATCGATGGCAAGGAACTCAAGGTAGGCGTCATCGGCTGTGGCGGACGCGGTTCAGGCGCAGTGATGAACCTGCTTGACGCTGCCAACGGCATCACGGTGACGGCTCTGGGTGATGTGTTTGACGACCGCCTGCAGGATTTGCGCGCGCATTTACAGAATGACCGGCAGCAGGAAGTGCCTGCCGAAATGTGCTTCACGGGATTCGATGCCTATCAGAAAGTGATTGACTCCGGAGTGGACATGGTCATCATTGCCACCCCCCCCGCATTCCGTCCCACACATTTCCAGTACGCCACAGAGAAAGGCATACACGCATTCCTGGAGAAGCCCATAGCCGTAGACCCGAAGGGATACCGCACTATCATGGCTGCAGCCAAGCAAGCACAGGCAAAGGGATTGAGTGTGGTTACCGGCACACAGCGTCATCACCAGCGCTGCTATGTGGAAGCCAACAAGCAAATACAGTCCGGCATCATAGGCGAGATTACCGGAGGAAACGTGTACTGGAACCAGGGCATGCTGTGGTACAGGGAGCGCCAGCCCGAATGGAGCGACATGGAATGGAACATACGCGACTGGGTAAACTGGACATGGCTGAGCGGTGACCACATCGTAGAGCAGCACGTGCACAACATTGACGTGTTCCTTTGGATGAGTGGACTGAAACCCGTGACTGCCACCTCTTTCGGTGCACGCCAGCGCAGGGTGACCGGAGACCAGTATGACATGTTCAGCACTGACTTTGTGATGGAGAACGGCATACACCTTCACAGCATGTGCCGCCAGATAGACGGGTGCAGCAACAAGGTAAGCGAATTCATACAGGGCACAAAAGGTTCATGGAACAGCGAGACAAACGAAATAAAGGACCTGCAGGGCAACGTGCTTTGGAAGTACGATGACGAGGCTGCCAACCAGGAATTCAAGCAGCATGATCCCTATGTGCTGGAGCACGTTGACTGGGTGAACCACATCCGCAAAGGCACTGCCCATGAGGAGGCAAGCGAGTGCGCCGCATCATGCATGGCAGCCATCATGGCACGTGAGGCTGCCTACACGGGTGGCACAACCACCTGGGATGAGATGACACAGTCGCCCATGGATCTCATGCCCGCCAAACTGGAACTGGGTCCGCTGGACTTGGCATCCTATACGGTAAAGAAACCTGGACAAGGGCAGTAATCTTTCACGACAAACACATCATCCAAGCATGAAAAGACGTAACTTTATACTTGGCTCGCTCTCCAGCATGGCAGCGGCATCAGTGGCTTCCACCCCACTGCTGTCATCCTGCTGTTCAATGCCCAAAGAGAAGAAGTCTGACACGGCCCTAAACATTTGCTTGCAGGAAGGAGTGGCTTTGGGCGATACCCTACAGGAAAAACTTGACTTCATGGAAGCCCATGGCGTGAACGGCCTGGAGGTGGGCGGAAGCAATCTGAAAGAAAGGGTTGACGAGATAAACAAGGCTCTGGAAGGCAGGAATATCAAGATGAGCGCCATCTGTGCCGGCTTCAGCGGATTCATTCTGGCAGAAGACGAGCAGAAGCAGCAGTTTGACACCACCATGCGCGAAATAGTGGAAGCCGCCGGACAAATAGGTTCATGCGGTGTAATCATGGTGCCTGCATTTAACAGCCAGCAGCCCTGCAAGCCCCACACGATGGACACTCGCAACTACCTGTGCGAGCAACTGCACGAACTGGGAGAGTTTGCTTTGAAGTGTGGAACGAAGGTTATCCTGGAACCCCTCAACAGACGTGAGTGTTTCTACCTGCGCCTGGTGTCGGACGCAGCAGCAATCTGCCGGGATGCCGACAGCGAGGGCGTGAAGTGCATGGGTGACTTCTGGCACATGCAGGAGGAGACCTCTGACTACGCCGCTTTCATGGCTGCAGGCACCAAGTACCTTCAGCACGTGCACATTGCCAGCCGCGGCCGCAGACTGATGCCGGGAGAAGACGGTGAAAAGGACGATTACCGCGAAGGAATGAGGGCATTGAAGGAAATGGGCTATCAGGGACATATCTCATTTGAGTGCGGTTGCGAAGGTGACAGAACCACCGTGCTGCCTGCTGCCATTGACCTGCTGCGCAAGCAGTGGGAAGAAGCGTAATCCACAGGAGACTGTTTGCATATCCCCGCACGTATACAATAATAATAATATTAAGCGAGAAGGCCGCGTCTTGACGAACGCGGCCTTCTCGCTTAATTATCCGTTACAGCAAACACCGAGAGAATATGTATGCCTCACCGGCATGCCGTTTATTGCTCAATTTCGCTCAGTTCCAGCCAGCGCATGGACTTCTCATCCAACTCCTCAATGAGCACGGGCAACCGCTTGCTCAAGTCTGTTATTTCCTGTACACTGATGGTTCCTGAGGAAAGGCGGGTCTCTATGTCGGCCTTCTCCTGCTCCAAAGAAGCAATCTCCTGCTCCAGAGCAGCAAACTCTCGCTTCTCCTTGAAAGTCATCCTACGCTTCTGATTCGTGCGTGGAGATTTCTTGCTTTCCACAGATTCAGGAGAGGCTGCCGCCATGGTATCACCCCGTAATGCCTTTTCCTGACACGACTCACGCCCATCCTCCCACTGGCGGAACTGTGTATAATTGCCGGGGAAATCCTCCACCACGCCATCGCCACGGAACACAAGCAGATGATCCACCACCTTGTCCATGAAATAGCGGTCATGACTGACCACAATGACACAGCCATGGAAGTCCTGCAGGTATTGCTCTAGAATTTGCAAGGTATTGATGTCCAAATCGTTGGTAGGCTCGTCAAGTACCAAAAAATTGGGATTCTGCATGAGCACCGTACAGAGATGCAACCTACGTTGTTCCCCTCCGGACAACTTGGCTATGTAATTCTGCTGCTGCAACGGAGTGAACATAAAATGCTGCAGGAACTGCATGGCCGAAAGATGATGGCCTCCTCCCAGATCAACGTATTCAGCCACCCTGCGCACGGCATCTATCACCTTCATCTGCGGATCAAAGTGCATGCCATCCTGACTATAATAGCCGAAGCGAACCGTCTCACCCACCACGAACCGTCCGGAATCGGGCTTCACCAGTCCTAGCAGCATCTTTACGAAAGTAGTCTTGCCGGTTCCATTGCCACCCACAATGCCCATCTTCTCATAGCGCGAAAAGCAGTAATAGAAATCCTTGAGTATAACACGCTCGTACTTCTTGCTCACATACTCTGCCTCAAATATCCTACTACCTATGTAGGTTGACTTCGTCTCCAACCTTACCTGCCGCTCCTCCTGGCGCAGTTTGGCTTTCCGTTCTAGGTCGTAAAAGGCCTCCTCGCGGTAGCGCGCCTTATGTCCACGTGCCTGAGGCATGCGCCGCCTCCACTCCAGTTCGGTTCGATAGAGATTGTTGGCGCGTGCCACCTCGCTGCGTATGTTTTCCTGCCGCTCCTGCCGCTTCTCCAGATAGTAAGCATAATTGCCATGATAAGTGTATATGGTCTCATCATCCAGTTCCAGGATTACGGAACATACGTTGTCCAGAAAGTACCTGTCGTGCGTGACCATCAGTAATGTGATGCCAGATCGCTTCAAGTAACCTTCAAGCCACTCTATCATCTGCACGTCCAAATGATTGGTCGGTTCATCCAATATTAGGAAGTCTGGTTCCAAAATAAGCGCATTGGCCAATGCCACACGCTTCATCTGTCCACCGGAAAGTTGATTGAGCGGTTTGTGGAAGTCCGTAATGGAGAGTTTGCTGAGAATTGTCTTGCTCCTGTTTTCATAGTCCCAGGCATTTTGGTGATCCATGCGGTCAAGGATATCCTGCAGCCCGGGGGTGCCGGGAGTGCTCATGCACGTCTCATACTCCCTTATCAGGTTGGTAGTTTCATTACCGTGCCAGAAACAGGCTTCCAGCACACTCAGTTCCATGGGATAACGCGGGGTCTGTTCCAGGTAGCCGATGCGCAGCCCTTTGTGGTACACCACCTGCCCGGAATCAGCACTGTCCTTTCCGCCTATTATATTTAATAAGGTACTTTTTCCTGTCCCATTGCGGGCTATGAGTCCCGCCTTCTGCCCCTGTGCCACACTGAAGGAAATGTCAGCAAAGAGAGTCTTGTCACCCACGCTGCGCGTCAGGCTCTGCACCTGCAAGTATGATACTGTACTCATGAGAACATCAAAAAAGGCCAATCCAGCAGCACGCCAGACGACCACTACAATTATTGTACATATTCAACATGGCACAAAAGTACTGAAAAATGGCATGTGAAAAGCAAAAAACAAGACTTTTGTTTGCACGTTTAAGAGAGAAGAACTAATTTTGCATTCCGATTTGAACAAGGAAAGCAACATTCTTCGCTCTCCACCCAATTCCCTTTAGAATACAAACAAACCAAACACAAAAAGCATATAATTCACATTATGCACACAAAAAGTGAACTTGAGAAAATGTCACTCGAAGAGTTGTCTGCACTGGCACAAAGCGTGAATGCAGAATTATCGGACAATGCCACCACACTCATATACAATATTATTGACGCAGAGGCAGTGGCCGGTTCTAACCAGCAGACAAACGCCAGCACCAAGACCAAACGTGCAGCAGGCACAACCAGTGAAAAGGCTTCATCCGAGGCTGCCACGGTAGAGAAGACTCCCAAAAAGCGCGGACGCAAACCCAAAAGTGAGAGTGTAAAAGACAACAGCACAGCCCAAGTTGCAGAAGAAGCAGCCAATATCACTGCAGGGGAAAACGCCAACAAGCAAACCGAGGAGAACAAAGCAGAAGGTACGCAAGACAGTACCACAGCAACAGCACAAACAGCCAACACGGGCACTGAACCCGGCACCAAAAAGAGAGGAAGGCCACGCAAGATAAGGCCCGAAGAAATACCGGACACCACAACAAGCAGAGAGGTTCAACAAGCAGAGAACATTCCAGGCGCATCTGACACCAATACAGAAGAAGGCACTAAAAACGCCAACGTAAGCAATATGTCCGCAGAAGCCACTGACAACAAGGTGACAGAGCCTGCCGACGAAGATACTACAAACAGCGAGGAGAAGAATTTCATACGAGTCAGCGATGATTTTCTTATCGTACAGGACATCCCCGCCACTGGCAATGAAAGTCCTATCTATGATCCCATGTATCAAGGGAGTCACATACCCGCCATTACCGAAAGGGCAAGAAATGCCTACAGAACCCCGGAAATGGAAGCATCCGAGACCGACAACTACGGATTAGAAGCATCACTCAACTATGAAGAACACTACGACTTTGGGCAGAACATACGCGGCGAAGGAGTATTGGAAGTCATGAACGAAGGCTACGGATTCTTGCGCAGCAGTGACTACAACTACCTAAGCAGCCCTGATGACATCTACGTGAATGCGCAGACCATACGCCATTATGGCCTGAAAACCGGTGATGTGGTGGAAGGCCCTGTGCGTCCGCCGCGTGACAACGAAAAATTCTTCCCGCTCATAGAGGTTACCAGTGTGAATGGCTGTGATCCTGAAATAGCACGTGACCGTAGTCCCT
Organism: Prevotellaceae bacterium; assembly: GCA_019420585.1. Lineage (GTDB taxonomy): Bacteria > Bacteroidota > Bacteroidia > Bacteroidales > Bacteroidaceae > Physcousia. Next base: position 28,270 of record JAHZGX010000026.1, on the reverse strand, counting down.
TTGAGAACCTTACTCCCCTTTTCCCCGATGAGAAGTTCAAGTTATGCACCGGACGCAACGACTCCATGGCTGCGCGAGTAGTTGACCTGTTTGCTCCCATAGGCAAGGGACAGCGTGCGCTCATCGTGGCACAGCCCAAGACGGGTAAGACCATGCTGATGAAGGATATCGCAAATGCCATCACTGCCAACCATCCCGAAGCCTACCTCATGATGCTCCTTATCGATGAACGCCCCGAGGAAGTGACAGACATGGCACGCACGGTGAAGGCCGAGGTAATAGCCAGCACGTTCGATGAACCGGCTGAGCGGCACGTCAAGATTGCAGGTATCGTGTTGGAGAAAGCCAAGCGCATGGTGGAATGTGGACATGATGTGGTCATTTTCCTGGATTCAATCACTCGCCTGGCACGAGCCTACAATACGGTATCGCCCGCAAGCGGCAAAGTACTGAGCGGAGGTGTGGATGCCAATGCACTGCACAAGCCCAAGCGATTCTTCGGAGCAGCACGCAACATAGAGAACGGAGGAAGCCTCACCATCATTGCCACCGCACTGATTGACACAGGAAGCAAGATGGACGACGTGATCTTTGAAGAATTCAAGGGTACGGGAAACATGGAACTGCAACTTGACCGCATGCTGAGCAACAAGCGTATATTCCCTGCCGTGAACATTGTGGCTAGCAGCACCCGACGCGATGACCTGCTGCAGGACAAGATGACCCTCGACCGCATGTGGATTCTACGCAAGTTCCTGAGCGACATGAACCCAATAGAGGCCATGAACGAAGTGAAGTCCAAACTGGAGAACACCATCAACAATGAAGAGTTCCTCCTCAGCATGAACTCATAAAGGAACGTCCGTTAGCGGATGACTTGGCAAGCGAAGAGCGGTAAGGAGCCTAACACGACAGGCAGCCTGCCGCTCTTTTTTCCTCTACACGCACAATGGCACTATCCAGCCCCCAAAAGCACATTTGAACCCCAATCGGCCATTAGACCGAGAACTATCTCCCTTGCTTGTCCTGTGGAACTCTGTCCTGTGTTTCCCGCACTCTCTTTCCCCCGGTTTACTGCCCACCTCCTCTCGCCGTAGCCCGCTATGCCTTCGGGAATGTAGACCTCAAAATTGAGGCTTAGTCCAAATCGGATTGCCGCAACGTCGTACTCTGGCATCTTGATATTGTCAAGATTTTGGAGACGTGGTGCGAAAATACGCCTGCCCAGGAAAAAAAATAAATCAAGTGAGGAAAATTTTTTTCCTGGTGAGAAACATAAAATCGGGTGGTTGGGCGAAAACACGAATATGTAAAGAAAAAAAGAATCCTGCCCGCTACGCCTTCGGGAAGTTGGTGGTAAACTGAAAAAGACAGCACAGAAAAGCATCAGAACTCTAATGGCCGATTTGGGTTAAACGCACAAACCATCCCAAATAAGTTAACTCATCGCTCCACAAACACTGCCACCCGCACAAATACATGCTGTATGAAAGGCCATATTTGACCGTCAAAAATCTCCTACCATGAACTTTAAACGAAAAATCCGGTACAATCCCCGACAAGCCTCTGTCCTGTGCACATCTCCACTCAAGCAACATACTTGCCCACGCCATGACACTCATAAATCAAAGCAAGGACTTAAATCATGTTAAAAGACAAATTATATTCCTGTTTTGAACAATAAAAGACCCGGTATAAGAATCACGGAAGGCAACATGTTAAGCCGAATTGTCGTAACTTTGCAGCCGATTTTCAGTGCAGAACACACGCACATAGGATTACACAAAAATATAGAGTTACAAATAATTATTGAATGAGAGGAATTATGACAAAGAAACTGATGACAGTGCTGGCAACAGCAGTGACCGCAATGGCTGTGCTCAGCTCATGTGGCAACAAACAGCAGCAGGGTGTGATGCCCAGCGCCGTTTTCAAGACCACTAAAGTGACCAAGAGTGATGTGACTCTGACCGAGAAGTACAGCGCCACCATACGTGGCTGTCAGGACATTGAGGTTTATCCCCAGGTGGGAGGCACTCTGCAGAAACTTTGCGTGACCGAGGGGCAGAAAGTGAAGAAGGGACAGGTACTCTTTGTAATTGACCAAGTACCCTACCGTGCAGCACTGAACACTGCCGAAGCATCACTCAAGGCCGCCGAGGCACAGGAAGCAACAGCCCAACTCAACTACGATAGCCGCAAGAAGTTGTACGACCAGAAGGTGGTGAGCGAGATAGATATGCAAACTGCACAAAACTCTCTGCTTACGGCCAAGGCACAGGTGGCACAGGCCAAGGCGCAGGTGGTGAATGCACGCAACAGCCTTTCCTACACCACAGTGACCAGTCCCGCCGACGGAGTCATCGGCACCCTGCCCTACCGTCAGGGAGCCTTGGTGAGCAGCGCCATGCCACAGCCATTGACAACAGTGTCTGACAACAACGAAATGTATGTATACTTCAGCATGACAGAAAGCCAATTCCTGGCTCTCATACGCCAGTATGAGTCGGCTGAAAAAGCCATAGAGTCCATGCCTGAAGTCACGCTCCAACTGGTAGACGGAAGCGACTACGAACTCAAGGGCCGCGTAGAGAGTGCCAGTGGCGTGGTGGACCGCAGCACAGGTTCCGTGCAGTTGCGTGCAGCCTTCTCCAACCCCACCCACATTCTGCATTCAGGTAGCACCGGCAACATTATTATACCTGTGGTGCACAAGGACGTGCTTACCGTGCCTGCCACCGCCGCAGTGCAAACCCAGGACAAGTATAATGTATTCGTGGTTGATGACAAGGGCATCGCTCACTCACAGATGGTGGATATCCTGCCCCAAAGCCAAGGCAAGACCTTCATAGTTACTTCTGGGCTGAAGGGAGGAGAGGAAATCGTTGCAGAGGGCGCAGGTATGGTACGTGAAGGACAGGACGTGAAGAAACTCGGCAAGTAAGCACAACAGACAGAGAATTACACTATACATAGATAATCACCAAGATGAAAGGTAATATATTCATTAAAAGACCAGTCATGGCAATGTCAATTGCCATCCTCATAGTACTGGTGGGAGCGATATCCTACTTCTCATTGCCCTTGGAGTCATACCCTGACATTGCTCCACCAACGGTGATGGTGAGTGCCACCTATACCGGTGCCAGCGCTGAGGCAGTGATGAAGGCCGTGATACAACCACTGGAGGAAGGTATCAACGGAGTGGAGGACATGCTTTACATGACCTCGACGGCCACCAACTCGGGCTCAGCCAGCATAACCATCTATTTCCGGCAGGGTACCGACCCCGACATGGCAGCCGTGAACGTGCAAAACCGTGTCAGCCGCGTGCAAGGACTCTTGCCATCGGAGGTAACAAGGATTGGTGTGTCAACGGCCAAGCGTCAGACCTCATTCCTGCAGATTAACGCCTTGATGGACACAAAGGAGAAGTACGACCAGGACTTCATTTCCAACTACCTTGACATCAACATCATTCCCCAAATCAAGCGTATCAAGGGCGTGGGCGATGTGATGGAGTTGGGCGGTACATACTCGCTGCGCATCTGGATGAAGCCCGACGTGATGGCTCAGTATAAGTTGATACCCGACGACATCACCTATGCTTTGGCCGAACAGAACTTGGAAGCGCCTGCTGGACAACTGGGTGAGAAGCCTGTGAACGGCACGCACGGCGAAGGTATTGAGAACGTATATCAGTACACGCTGAAGTACACAGGACGTCTAGAATCACTGGAGCAGTACGAGAACATCGTGCTGCAGGCACTGCCCGACGGCAATGTGCTGCGTCTGAAAGACGTGGCCGACATTGAACTGGGTGCCATTTCCTACGCCTACCACGGCGAATGTAACGGTCATGAGTCCACCTCCTTCCTGTCTTTCCAAGTGGCAGGTGCAAACGCCAAGGAGACCAACGATGCCATTACGGAAAAGTTGAAAGAGCTGAGCAAGGATCTTCCCGATGGATTGGAGTTTAAGCAATTGCAGAGTTCAAACGACTTCCTGCTGGCTTCCATAGCCAATGTGGAGGAGACGCTGATTGTTGCCATCTTCCTGGTGATACTGGTAGTGTACTTCTTCTTGCAGGACTTCCGCGCCACGCTCATCCCCTCCATCTCCATCATCGTGTCACTCATAGGCACGTTCGCCTGCATGGCCGCAGCCGGATTCTCGCTTAACCTGCTTACGCTCTTCGCCCTGGTGCTCGCCATCGGTACGGTGGTGGACGATGCCATCGTGGTCGTGGAGGCCGTGCAGGCCAAGTTCGATGCCGGCTACACGAGTCCCTACCTGGCCACAAAGGATGCCATGAGCGATGTGACCATGGCCGTGATTTCCTGTACGTTCGTGTTCATGGCCGTGTTTATTCCCGTGTCATTCACCGGCGGTACTTCGGGTATATTCTACACCCAGTTCGGTGTTACCCTGGCCACGTCAGTGGGTATCTCCTGCATAAGCGCCTTGGTGCTGTGCCCGGCCCTGTGTGCCATGCTCATGCGTCCCGCAAGCGAGGAGCGCAAGAAGGGCTTCTTCGGCACCATCAATGCCCGCACGCGCCAGGCTTATGAGGCCAGTTACACCGCCATGCTCGGCAAGTACACCGCTGCGCTGAAACGTTGCGTGAACCGCAAGGTGCGCTTCCTTTCCTTTGTCAGTGTGGCTCTCTGCTTCGTAGGCATCGTGTTCTTTGCCGGTCATCTAAGTTCCGGTCTGGTACCACAGGAAGACCAAGGCACTTGCATGATGGCAATCAACGGCGTACCCGGCAATAACCTGGCCACCACAGACGAGATTATGGATCGCGTGGAAAACATCATCAAGGAAACGAAAGAGATAGGAGACTACCAGCGCGTGGCTGGCTACAGTTTCATGGCCGGCCAAGGTGTTGCTTACGGTATGTTTGTGATGAAGTTGAAACCTTGGTCTGAACGACGCTATGGCTTCTGGTCACTAGTGGACAATTTCAAGAGCACCAGCACGGTGGTCACCGGACTGCTCAACAAACGACTCATGGAAGAGGTGCCCGACGCACAGTGCTTCGTGTTTGAGCCCGGCATGATTCCCGGTTACGGCATGGGCTCCATCGAGTTGAACCTGCAGGATACCCGTGGCGGCGACAAGGCTCAGTTCCTGGAGTACACCAACAAGTTCCTAGCAGCCATGAACCAGCACGAGGAAGTATCACGTGCCATGACCTCGTATGCTCGTAACTTCCCTCAGTATAAGGTGGAGATTGATGCCGCCCAGTGCAAGCGGGCAGGCATAAGCCCCTCCAGCGTGCTGAGCGCACTGGGCAGTTACTGCGGTGGCTCCTACGTGAGCAACATGAACCAGTATGGTAAAGTGTACCGCGTGATGCTGCAGGCTCATGAGAACATGCGCCTCACGGCCGAGGACCTGGATAACATGTTCGTAAGGAACGGGGCGGAGATGGCTCCCCTGAGCCAGTTCGTGAAACTGACCAAAGTGCTGGGTGCCGAGGTGGACACACGCTTCAACCTCTTCAGTTCCATCACTTGTAACCTGGTGCCTGCAGCCGGCTACAGCAATACCGACGTGATGAACATCATCGAGGAGGAGTTCAGGAACACCTTCCCCAGCGGTTTCTCGTTTGAATACGGCGGCATGAGTCGTGAGGAGAACCAGACCAAAGACAGCATGGACACCTATCTTATATATGGCGTGTGCGTGGTGCTCATCTTCCTCATCCTGTCCATGCTGTATGAGAGTTTCCTCATTCCCTTCTCGGTCATCCTGTCGGTTCCTGCAGGCATCTTGGGTTCGTTTGCCTTTGCATGGCTCTGGAACCAGGGGTATGCTGCCCTGCCTATCCTCTTCATGGGCAAGATTGAGAACAACATCTACCTGCAGACGGCCATCATCATGCTAATTGGTCTGCTGGCCAAGACGGCCATCCTGATTACCGAGTTTGCTCTGGAGCGCAGACGCAAGGGCATGGGCATCGTGGAAGCAGCCTATGCAGCAGCCGAAGCACGTCTGCGTCCCATTCTGATGACCGTGCTTACCATGGTGTTCGGTATGATTCCCCTGGTATTCGCCACCGGTGCAGGTGCAAACGGTAACCGCACCATCGGCATAGGTGTCATCGGTGGTCTGCTGATAGGTACACTGGCCATCTTGTTCACCGTACCCGTCTTCTTCATATTCTTTGAGTGGCTTCAAGAGAAGATCCGCCCGGTAATGGTGGAGGAGGCAGACCAGCAGTTCAAGATGGAACAGGAGCGTTCCAAGATGAAGAAGGCAGAAGTCCAAAAAGAAAAATAACTTCACACATCAAGCAATGAAAGCATACAAGATATTGACTATAGCCCTTGCAACCGCTCTCATGAGCAGTTGCGGGGTATACAAGAGTTACGAGCGTCCCGCCTCCGTCACGGCCGAGGGCATCTACGGTGATGCCCAAAGCGGCGGTGACACTGGACTGGGTGACATAGAGTGGCGTCAGGTGTTCACGGATCCCACCCTGCAGTCTCTCATAGAGAAGGCACTTGCCCAAAACACCAACATGAAGCAGGCAGACCTGCGCATACAGGAGATGCAGAACAACCTGAAGTCTGCACGCCTTGCCTTTGCACCCAGTTTTGCCTTTGCTCCCAGCGGAACCATCAGCGGGATTGTGGATCCCTACGACCGTGACAAATATCAGGGCATCATGGGCAACGGGGCAAGCAAGACCTACGCATTCCCATTGTCCATGAGTTGGCAGATTGACTGTTTCGCCTCTCTGCGCAATTCCAAGAAAAAGGCAGAGGTGGCACTGGAAAGCCAAAAGTCAGTACGCCAAAGCGTGAAGACCGCACTCATTGCTAACGTGGCCAATCTCTATTACACCCTGGCCATGCTGGATGAACAACTGCGCATTGCCACCGAGACATCTGAAACGTGGAAGAAGAACGTAGACATGACCAAGATGCTCTTTGACGCAGGACAGGCCAATCAGGCTGCAGTGGCAAGTGCCGAAGCCAACTACTGGAGCATCAGCACCAGTATGCTGGATTTGCAGAACAACATCAAGCAGGTGGAGAACTCCATCAGCACGCTTTGTGGCGAGACTCCTTCGCACATCGAACGTGGTACCCTGGCCACCTTCCGCACCCCAGCAGTGTGTACCACAGGCTTGCCCATCGGGCTGCTCAGCCGTCGCCCTGACGTAAAGCAGGCCGAACTTGCGCTCGCCAGTGCGTTCTACAACAAGAACATTGCCAAGGCCGCCTTCTATCCGGCACTCAACATCTCTGCCAGCGGACAATACTCCAACAGCATCAGCGGGCTGGGAGTGGTGAATCCCGGAGGACTCATCATGGCTGCCGTGGCAAGTCTCACGCAGCCCATCTTCCAGAACGGGAAACTGCGTGCCGCCTACAAAAACAGCAAGGCAGAACTTGAGGTGGCTACCCTGGGCTTCCAGCAGACGCTGCTTGATGCCGGCTCTGAGGTAAACACAGCCATGTCCGCCGTGCATACTGCACAGGCCAAGAAGGAATACTTGGCCAACCAGGTGAAAAGCCTCGAGAATGCCGTGGATGCGACACAGAAACTGTGGGACTTAACCAGTATCAACTATCTGCAGATTCTCACGGCACAGAGCAGCCTGCTCAGCGCACAACTCAATCAGGTGGCCAATGACTACAACGTAATCTCCAACACCATCAACCTGTACCAGGCACTGGGTGGAGGTTCTGACGTGGAAAAGTAGGCATCATCCTCATTCAATTAAAAAGGAGGACGCATCCCGGCATAAAGGATGCGCCCTCCTCTTCTTTTTGCTCCTCTGCACCTGCAGCACCGCAGTGTCAGAGGATGTGTCATAATGCGCATTTCGACACACCCTCCTTAACTTTGCACATGCAGCAGTACTGTACCCCGTAAAGGCAGATGGATTTTGCCTTTTAGGGCAGTTCATATTGCCCGGCAAAGATATTCTTGGCCTATAAGGATTATCGCGCATATTATTTTTCCAACTAGAAAAAAATATTTCTCCAACTGGAAAATTATTTTTTCCCAGTTGAGGCGTTTTCGTGGTGTCTTTTCAAGAATCGGGGCAAAAGACTCTTGCAAGGAGGAAGGATGCCGGAAAGCATCCCCCAAGAGGAAAGACAAACAAGAAAAGGAGGGACTGCAATCACTTGCTATCCCTCCTTCCACATAAAAACAATGTGTGTATAATACAAACTTTTTGGAGTTTCTCTGTATGCTTCTACTCCACCGACGGTCAGAACATATAACCTATGCGGAGCAGATGATCCTTATGGCTTCCATCCTTGAACAGGCCGCCGAAGCCGTAGCCCAGATACAGCCCTTTATATACTTGCAGACCTATAGTGAAGTCCAAGGCAAAGCAATGTGCTGCATCATAGCCATCTTCTGCCACTTTGATGCCGCCATAACCAAGGTCAAGAGCGGCAAAAGCCTTCAGGTTGGGACCGAACGAAGGGCTGAAAGCACGCACACCCGTGGTCAGTTCCCACTCATGCGCATTCTTGCCAGTATAGTCAAAGGCATACTTCGCATTGAGCACGTCCCAAGCCAGATACTTGCAAAGACCGTACTGTGCACGGCCGCCCAATTCCAACTCACTGCCGATACCGCCCTCTACAGCCCATGTCAGGCCTTTCTCTTTCTGAGCCATCACTGCGGTGCAACTCATGAGAGCCACTACCACCAAAGTCAAAAATTTCTTCATAACGTTGTTTGGGTTTATTATATAACTAATACAAAGTTACTGCTTTTTCTATTTACAGCAATAAACTGAACCATTCTTTTTGAATCGGAGAAGCAAGAAGTACGGTAGCAGGCAGAAGGCATATTCTTTTCCTCATTTGCATGGAAGGCTTGTCACAAATTCCAGTTCCTCTCAATCAGTTCTCCTGTCCCTCTACGAAAAGTAATCCATGGACAAAGACAGGAAGCAGGAAAAAACCTTATTCCTCTCTCTCATCACCCTCAAACACAACATGAGAGTAGCCCAGAGCCAAGAAGAAACGCGTCAGTTGCTCACGGGCAGCCTGCTGTGCCAACTGCATGTTCTCGGGGGTGAGGCAACGCCTGCGCATGGCGGCCTCGGCTCTGTGGAGCATGTCGGTACGGGTGGCGGCATCCCAGTGCCCACTCTCATAGAAACTCCTGGCTCTAGCCTCATCGACAAACAGATGGTCAAGCAAGTGCACCTCGGGCATGCGCACCTTCACGGTATCTCCGTAGGCCAACGCCCAATCATCGGCACACTGGCGGAAGTCAATGCCCAGGCGCAACGTGCCTCTGTAGATGCGCACCAAACGGTCATCTGTGGTGAGCCAGTGGCGACGTATGGTGTCGACCACCTCCTCGTCGTCAACGCTTAGGAACTCCCACTGGCCAATGTCGCGCACGGCCCGGATGCGCATGGGAGTGGGCTCTGCAACAAGAGGACGGCTCAGTGAAAAGCCGAAGAATGAAGGCCAAGGCTTGCCCGCAACAAAGTGCCGGACAGCCAACATCACCGCCAATACCGCCAATGCCAAGAAACACAGACGCAAGAGCCAACGACAGAGAAACCTCATCGCTTGCCTCCTTCCCAGCGCACCACGGAATGCTCGCTGTCATAGAACACGGCAGGATCACTGAGGTCAAGCCCCTGGCGGAACGTGACCACCACGTGATCGGCCCTGTAACCTAACTGCTGCATGAGTGGTATGATAATGCGCGCGGCACTCTCGCGCGCGCGTTCTATTATATCTGTCTGCCCTATGCCGGCAATGATGCTCTCCACCCCCTGCGCGGTGAGTTCGGCCATCTCACGGTCTGTATAGCCGCTGCGGAACAGGCTGGTGTACTGGCGCACGCCCGCATGGTCCACGGCAGACGAAGTGAGAATGACACGAGGGTCTGGCAGGATGATGTGGATAAGGGAGTCATAGCGCTCCACATTGCGCTCTGAGAAAGAAGAGAAGTCCACATAGGCCTTGAAGGTGACATCAATGGGCAAGGCAATCTTGCGGTCGCCCAAGTGGAAGGTCTTGTCATAATCAAATCCCAGAAAACTGCCCTGGAAGCGCAGGAGGTCGTCATGAGTGACAATCTTGTGCATGCGGTACTCCGAAGTATACAGGCGGCTCTGTGCCCGCAGCCGCATCACGGCATCCACCGTGTCAACAGCCACAGGTTCAGCATGACTGTCACCCAGCACCTTATGCAGGGAGCAGTCACGCAGTCCGCCCAAGGCAAGGAAAACCACAGCGGATATGAGCAGCAAATAAAACAGTACGCGCTTCATAGTGAGGCAAAGTTACAGAATTTATCAAAGGAAACACGGCAAACGAACGTATTTTAACGCACGACAGAAGGAAAAGCACCGGCAGGCACAACAGGGAATGCCGCGCAATGACAGCAAGCGAAAAGGGAAATGCCCCACATCAGGATGAAGATTATTGCATAGGAAAGAAAAATACGCTAACTTTGTCTATGGTTAAACAGGACAACCACACACAAAACAAACAGAAATGAGGCAAAAGACATTCATGATACTGGCCGTGCTGGCCATGACACTGGCAGCATGCAAGGGAAACAAGGAGAAAGAAACCATGGAACTGCTGCCGGCCGTGGAGCAGGACACGGTGACGCACAGCATGGCTGCCTGCGACTTCAATGACAGCCTGAGAGCATGGAACAGCCATGTGACATTCATCATCCACCGGGAACCATGCAATTCTCTGCCCGTGGTAATTGACCAGTACGGCACGAAGTTCAGGGACAACCTCTTTGAACTGACCATAGAGAAAGACGGGAAGCCCTTCCTGAAACGACAGTTCACAAAGAAAGACTTCGCTTCGCTGATAACAGAGGAGTTCCGCAAGCACGGCATGTTCGACGGATTCCGCTGCATCGGGTACGAAGACGGGCTGCTCACCTTCGGCACTTGCGTCAGTTATCCCGAGAGCGACATGACGCAACCGTTCCTCGTCAAAGTGGCACAGGACGGCAGCATCAGCATAGAGCATGACAAGACCCCCATCAACGAGAACCCCGCCGACTCCTGCATAGACGAAGAGGGAGTGTGAACGGGGAGCAAACCATAAGATACTGACAAAGAGAAGCCGCGCCACAGGATTCACCGTGGTGCGGCTTCCTTTCTTATGCCCCACTCTTCCCTCCCGAATATCATTGACTTGAGCGTGCCATGCCGTTGGCTTGAGACATGCACGCTTCCGCCCTGCCTCATTCGTTCCAGAGCAGTGTGCCGTCGGCGGCCTGCCCTTGTGCATCCGCACTTGGTTCTGTCTGGCGTGAGCAGTTGTAGAACTTCACTTCGGCCTCTCCGTTCCGGTCGAGTGGCAGACGAGGGTTCCAGTAGAGCGTGCGGCGGTAATCGGTGGGCGTGTCGGGCAGATGGCCTTTGCTGTAGTCGGGACTGTAGAACTCGGCAGGCCAGGCAAAGCCATGCAGGACGTAGTAGCGGTCGCGGTAGCGCATGCGTTCGGTCTGGTCCTGGTAGGGATAACTGACCGTTGTGGTGACGGGCAGGTCGGTGCCCTTGTAACGCCAGTTGCCGGGCAGGCGGCGGTTGTAGTCGGTGTAGAGGAGCATTTTGTCGGTGCCCCGCATGTAGTCCCATGCCTCTTCCTTGGACAGTATCGTGGGAAATGACACCAGATACTTCCGCGCATAGAGCGAGTCCTCGGGCACGCCCTCGAACATCTCGCGGTATGGAGACAGTGCCCTGCGGGTGGGCGTGATTCCGAATCTTGACTCTATGTTGCTGTATTGGGTGTTCTTGGTCGGCGTGCTTTCACGCCAACCGGGAGCCTGCACGAAGGGATAGTCCAGCCCGTAGTCGGCCACCAGGTAGCGCGCGTAACTGCTTATGCCGGCATCGAAGGTGATGTTTCCCGCTTCCCCCGCATCCACGATGAGACAAGGCTGCGAGTCATCGAAGGCGCGCAGGCCGTTGTGCCGCGCGTGCACCCGCACCTCCCTCATCAGGTACGTGCTGTCGGCATCCAGTGAGAAGGGCGATATGCTGTCACTCCTCTCCATCCTCTGTGCCAGCGTAGTCTGGTAATAGGTGTAGGGCGACATGAAGCGAGGGTAAGGCCATTGCACGCGCGAGATGTAGTCGGCGGGAGGAATATCGAAACGCCGTCTGCTGGACCTCTTCAGCGGAGCGCGCTGGTCATTGAAATCGTATTCCATCCCCTGTATCCACGTGTATTTCCTGCGCTTGCGCCTGCTCCACTTGGTGGTATCGGCGGCACTGAGGAAGAAGGCGGCATCGCCATAAAAGGGCGGCAACTGTATCTGGAAGCGTCCGTTCCTGGTCACGCGCTCGTTTATGGATATCTTTGTCCCGTCCATCGACAGCAGTTCGGAGTGTACCTTGATGTCCTTGTCGCATTTTTGGTATCGCTGCGTGCGTGCGTATTGCTCATCTTGCCGCTGCGTCTTCCCCTCCTGCTCCCGGAAGGCCTGTTCCTGTTCCCGGAAGGTATTCTCTGTGCTGCTGATGTCATCATCGGTGGCTCCCAGACTTCCCCGGGCATTACCCATCAGGGATGGAGTTGCGGACTGCAAGAAGATGTCATCACGGTGTAAGAGGGCAGACAGTGCGGGCCTCAGTTCCATCATGTCGGAACTGCTATGGACGTTGACATAGTCTGCATTGCGCTTGTACACCTTGCCCCGTATGACAGGTGCCTGTTCGGCTGGCTGGCTCAGTTCCCATGCTCCGCGTACGGCCATCTCCTGCCAGCGGAAGCGTCGCCAGCCCTGTGTCATCATCAGCAGGTCAAGCCCCGTGCGCCTCTCCTCATCGTCGCGCTCGAAGTACCAGCCGGGCTGCGGCACGAATCCGCGTATCTCGCTGGCAAGAAGCATCTCGGTGAGGATGCTGCCGCTGTCATGCAGGAAGTCGCGCATGTTGTCGTCCCTCACCGTGAGCGACACGCAGCCCTCGCCCTGCCGGGATTTCACACGCAGGCTCACGGGCTCGTAAGGGGCATATTCCGGCTTGAGCCCGCTCACCGAGAGGGTGGGCTGCATGTCCTGCCCGCTCCTGACGAAGAAGAGGCGGTCGGCATACACGCGCCCGCGGCCGTCAAAGACGGTCAGCTGATAAACGCCGGAGCCTTCCAGCAGGGAGTCGCCCACGGCAAACAGCCTGCCACCCGCCTTCTCCTCCAAAGTCTCCAGCCGGCGGAACGCCATTGTCCTGCCCTCGTGCATGAGGGTGAGCGCAAGTCCATTGGCGGGCAGGTTGGCCGACAGGCTGATGTGGGCAGTCCACCGGCCTCCGTCCTGCCCCATGCGCAGGGCAACACCCATGGTGTCTGCTTCGGGCAGGCGTGCCTCCGTCTTTATGCCGTCGGCGGTTACGAACGTCACCTTCTGCTTCTTTTTCTTTCCCGTGGGAGTAATCATGATTGTGCCGCGTCCCCGGTTCACCACTTTGGCAGAGTCGGTTCCGCTGTGCAGCCACCCGTCCACCCACTCGCCGTCGTTCCATGCGGCCTCGAAGGCCATGCGGCAGGGCAGTCCCTCCACCAGCGCCCCTCCCTCGGGGTAGAGCGTGAGCGTGAGGCTGCGCTTGTCCCTGTCGCGGCGGAAATATCTCCGCTTGCCCCTGAGAGTGACATCGCGCGTGAAGTCACCGGGCTCCTGCGGACTGTCATACACCGGGAACACGCGGCTGTAGAGCTGTGCGTAGTCGCGGAAGTAAGCCTTTTCCAGTTCCTTGGACTCGAACCACTGGAAGGCGTAGGATGAGTGCCTGCGGTCATATCCGCCCCAGTTGAGCTGCCAGCGCGTGTAGGCGCGCAGTTCGTAGAGTCCGGCATACTGTATCATCTTGTTGAGGGCAAAGAAGCCGTCGCCCTGCCCATCGTGCATCCGTATGAGCTTGCGCTCCACCAGATAGCCCTCCTGCCCGTAGAGTTCCACGTAGAGCACGCCGCTCACGTCCGACGGGCGGCCTGTGTCCGTACGGCGGGTGTAGGCCGAGAACCAGATGGTGTCGCCCAGCTGGTAGCAGGTGTTGTCCATGTGGATGAATATCTTCTCCTGCGGTATGGTACGGCCAAAGGCACGCAGGCGCTCCACGAGCGGCCGGAAGCCTCCCGTTCCCGCCAGGGAGTCTGCCTTGAGCCTGGGGGCGATGTCCTGCCGCGCCATTTCCATCCCGGTGCCGCCTCCCTGCCCTGTGCTCTCCCTCGCGATGCGCTCCTCCTCGGCGGTGCGCTGGATATAGGTCTGCCGCCACAGCGTGGAGTCGTAGCCCGCACGGTCGATGGCATCCAGCAGGTTGTCGCCCAACTTCACGCCCTTCCCGCCGTGCCGGGGCTTTATCCTGCGCGTGCCCAGATTGTAGGCTATGGAGCGGCACTTCATTCCCGCCGCCTCCAGGTTGCACATCACATACTCCACCTCGGTGAAGCCGCGGCGATGGGTGTAGCCGATGCGCACCACGGGGTCGGCAGGAGTGGCCTCTGTCCAGAAGTCCTTCCCGACATCAAGCGCCACGCTTGACATGCGCCCCTCGAATCCCAGCACCTTGTAGCCCTTGGCCTGCACGTAGAGTGTGCCCACGACGAGCCCACGGTTGTACCGGTCCTTGTTTCTCGTGAAATGTATCTTGAAAAAATCCTCCCCGTTCTCGGTGTATTCCTCTATGCGGGTCTCGTAATAGCCAAGCACCTCCCCGCGATTGTCAAAGATCCGTGACCCACCGCCCGAGAGGATTCCCGACGTACCAATCACGGCATGGGATGAGCCGATGGTCTGGCAGACCCCCAGCGGGACAGCCACGTCTTTCCAGAACCGCGTCTCGTAGACGCGCGGCGCAAAGTCGAAGAGGTGCTGAAGGTTGGAGGCCGCAAACATGTTCCCCACCTCCGAGTAGTCCCCCATGCGGTAGTGCCTCGCACTCAGGACGGCCGTCTTCCTAAGGTTGACCGCGGATGCCGAGTTCATGAAGCTCTCCACCATCTCTCTCCTCCCGTTTTCCTGCTCAAAAGTCTGGCGCAGGAAGAAGTTGGCAGACTTGCTCTCCCGTGCCCTGTATTCGCTGTCCAGGCGCTTGACAATCTTCTCCAGGATGCTGTTGGGAGCCACCACCGTGAATTCCTTCATCTGCGTGTCGGTGGGTTCCAGCCTGATGGTCTCGGGCACGCTCCCTACTGCAAACTGCCGTTTCCTGTATCCCATGAACGAGACCTGCAGGGTCTCGCCTGCTGCCAGGTCAATGGCGAACTTTCCCTCCTCGTTCGTCAGCGTCCCCTTGCCCGCCGACACATACATGGTGGCAAAGGGAATGGGTTCGCCCGTCAGGGCATCTGTCACGCGGCCTGCGGCTTGCTGCTGGGCCATGGCGATTATGGGGCAAAGCAAGAAGAGAGAGGCAAGCACGATAAAGGAAGAAGTCCGGTTCATACGATATGCGGTTTTTAGCGGCGTGGCTTGCAAATACTTGCAAGCCACGCCGGCTGTTGTTTTGAAAACTTAGTCAATAATTATCATCGTAGTAAATTCCGGGCGCGCCATGCGGGATGGGAGGGAATCAAGCCAGGTCGCCTCCGCCGTCACCGCCAGTATTGCCGCCAGTGCCAGTATTGCCGGAACCCGTGCCGCCAGTACCCGTGTTTCCGGAATCCGTGCCGCCCGTGCTGTCGCCGTCGGAGGGGTTGTGCTTGGTGCTGCCCGTCTTGCGGTTGAGCATCTCCTGGTAGCGGTTCACGGTGGCGTTCCACCTGTCGATGAGGCTGTCATAGCCGCCCTGCACGAAGTTGAATGCCTCTATGGCATCGGTGGCATCTGTGTATGCCTTGTCTGACTCCAGGCGTGCCTTGCGCAGCGCGCCGACGACCTTGGTGGAGTCCGCCTCGTCCCTCTGCTTCAGCAGCGTGATGACCTGCCCGTTGCCCTGCTTCATGCCGTCGAGCAACTTTTCCGCGCCTATGGCCTTGATGTTGGCCTGCATGTCCGCGGTGGAGAGGTCGGTGATGAGGTTGGCCATCAGTCCCGACTCCTCGTCCATCTGTGCCGAGGTGTTGATCTTGTAGGTCTTGATGACCCTCTGCAGGGCCGTGGCCGCAGCGGCCTGTGGCTCCGTGCCGCTTCCTGCCCACACCTTCACGATGTCGCGCAGCTTGCGGTAGCTCTCGTCGCGCAGCGTGTCAGCCTCGCGTATCTTCCCGGTCAGTTCGCTCCCCTGCGACATCTTGAGATACCTGTCCTCAGCCTTCTGCGCCTCGGTCAGGGCATCGAATATGGTTTGCAACTTGGCCGGCGCGCCGGAAACAGCCTGGATTTCCTGTGCAAAAGCCGTGATGAAGGCGAAGTGCTGGCCATTGGTCAGCCTCGGCTTGTGAAGCGAAAATACCTTCTTCATGTCTGAAAAGTTTTTATGTATTGTTGAATATAGGGCTTCTTCTCTCCTGAATGACATTATGCCTTGTCCTGAATGACGCTTGCTCGCCGTGAGCAAGGAACTTTTTCCGCTGAACGGCGTTTGCTCGCCGTGAGCAAGGAACTTTTTCCGCGAAACGGCGTTTGCTCGCCATGAGCAAGGAACTTTTTTCTGCAAAACGGCGTTTGCTCGCCATGAGCAAGGAACTTTTTCTGCAAAACGGCGTTTGCTCGCCGTGAGCAAGGCACTTTTTCTGCTGAACGGCATTTGCTCGCCGTGAGCAAGGCACTTTTTCTGCAAAACGGCGTTTGCTCGCCGTGAGCGAGCCACTTTTCCCGCGAAACGGCGTTTGCGTGCTAAGCGCAAGCCGTTTTCCATCCGAAAAGACATCGTGGTTTCCATTGTTCCGCTTGCAGTCATGTCATTTTAGGTCGGCAGTCAGGCCTCCCCCTCTCTCCCGGGTCAGGCTGGTGTTGACGTTTACAAAGATAACCCATTTTTCCATGCCAACGCTCCCGAAGGCGGGCAAACTATGGCTCACGCAAAAAAAAAACGCCTGCCGGGTGGGCGGCAGGCGTTGTCTGTCAGGAAAAGAAGCAAACACCGATTTTTGTTGTTTCTCCATTTTGTGTCCGTTGTTTATCGTCTTGTAAATTCCTTTCTTATATATAACAGCCTCCCCTCCGCTTGTTTTGAAAATTACTTCTTATATTGGTTGATAGGAAAAAAAAAACAAGTTTTCCCCACTCATTCCTCCTTGTTCCACAGGAGCGTGCCATCGGCGGCCTGCCCCTGCGCGCTGACGCGTATGGCGGCAGAATGGCCGTTGTTGAAGAAGGAGACGGTGGCCTCGCCGCTGGCATTGAGGGGCACGTAAGGATTCCAGTAGAGAGTCCTTCGGTGGTCGGTCTCCCCGGGGGCGGGCTTCCTCCGGCTGTAGTCGGGACTGTAGAACTCGGCGGTGCGCGCGAATCCCGGCAGCTTCATGTAGCGGTCCACGGACACGTCGCGCGGCATGAGGCGGAGTTTCACCTTGATGTCCACTTCGGGCTGGTTGGCGGCCCGGTAGCGGCGGTCGCCCTCGAGCCGGGGTGCATAGTCGGTGTATACGAACACGCTGTCGGTCATGCTCAGCAGCCCCGCCTTCTTTATCATGGCGGTCGGGCTTTGGCCTTCCAGGGCACCCAGCTCATCAAGGTTGGCCAGGTTCTGGCCCAGGATGAAATTTATGTCGTAAGGGCGGTTCTGCCCCATGTCGGACACCAGGCCGCGCGCCAGGGCCGTGCTGAACTGGTAGGACGAGGCAAACCATGCGTTCATCAGTCCCATGTCCACCAGCATGTTATAGGCTTCCATGGCATCCATCTTCACCACGGGCAGTGCCACCGAGCGGCTCAGCAGGCGGCTGCGCTTCCGCCCCGTCACGCTCACTTCCTTCATGCGCGTGTCCTGCGTGGTTCCTCCAGCCTTGCCGGGCTGGACGACACGGGCCTCGGTCTGGTAATATGTGTAGGGCTTGACGAAGTTGGGATAGGGGAAGGCGAGGCGGATGTAGAACTCCGGGTAGTCGCTCTCGTCGTGCCAGTACCACTGGTGCGCTTTCTTTCCCGTCCTCTCCGCCTTGCTCCAGCGGGTGGTGTCCGAGGCCGCCAGCGTGAGGTGGCAGAATTCGTCTATGACGGGCAGGTCCAGGCGGAAGGTTCCCTGCCGCGTGGTGGTCTCGCCCCACACGGCATCCCAGTCGCGGGCGTCCCTTGCAGCCTCGGCCATCAGGCCGGATGCCTGCGCGGATGTCGAGACGGACTTGTTGCCTCCCGGATTGATGCCTCCGCCGTGCGAGTGGAAGTAGTCGGCGCGCACCCTGACCTCCCTGCGCAACTTCTCGCCGTCCTCCATCAGCCTCTTCCGCAATTCCTTCGTGGCGTTGATACTGTCGGCTCGGCGGTTTTCCTTCAGGTCCTTGCCACGGTGCAGTCCCCGCCCCCAGCGGTCGCCGAAGCCGAAGCGCTCACTCAGTATCCTGCCGATTTCCTCCTTGGAAGTTCCCATGAACTTCTCCGTGACCACCGTTTCCTCGGCAAGCAAGGGGTCAAAGCGCTGCACCGCCTGGTAGGTGTGCACCGCGCCGGTGAGCACGGGCGTGGTTTCCGCGGGATGCACAATCTCGAAGTGGCCTCTCAGTGCCATCTCCCGCCAGGGGAAGCGTCGCCATCCCTGAGTGAGCATCAGCAGGTCGAGTGCCGCGCGGTGCTCCTCGTCGTCCCGCTCAAAATACCATGCTGCATTGGGCACGAATCCCCTTATCTCGCTGGCGAGCAGCATTTCGGTGAGTATGCTGCCGTTGTCGTTGAGTTCCACCGCGCCCCTGCCGCTCTGCACGGCCACCGACACGTTGGCACCCGCAGCCTTTCCCCTGAGCGTCAGCGTGACGGGCGCGTAGGGCTCATAATATTCCTGCTGTCCGCTCACCGTGAGCGTGGGCTGGAGGTCGCCGGCCTTCGCGGTGAAGAAGAGGCGGTCGGCAAGGATGCGCCCCCGGGTGTCATAGACCGTCAGCTGGTGCACTCCCGCAGCCTGCGCGCTGTCCAGGCTCAGCACACGTGCGCCTTCCCGCAGGGGCAGTCCGGCCAGGACGCGGAAGTCCTCCACGCGTCCCTCGTGCATCAGCGTCACGGCCAGCGAGTCGGCGTCCAGGCCTCCGGCAATCCTCATCTGCGCCGTGCGCTCCGTGCTGCCCGCACCCACGCAGAGGCTTACGCCCGTCTCGTCGGGCTTGTCCAGCGAGGCCGTGACCGTGCGCCCGTCATCGCAGGTGAAGGTCACCCGGGTCTTCTGTCCCGCCTGCGGGGTGATGAGGAAGGTGCCGCGGCCACGGTGCACGGTGCGCACGGAATCTTCGCCCACCCGGAGCCAACCCTCCAGCCATTTCCCGTCCTCGGTTGCAGCCTCGAAGGCCACCAAGTTCTGCACTCCCGCCACCAGGTTCCCGCCCTCGGGAAAGAGCGAGAGCGTGGGCTCGGCCGGTGCCTCCTCATGCCGGAAGCGGCGCATCAGCGGACGAGTGCGCATCACGGGATAGAGTGCGTCGCCCACCTCCTCATATTCCGAGTAGACGGGGAAGACGCGGCTGTAAAGTTTCTCGTAATCCCGAAAGAAGTCCCTCGCGGCAGCCTTGTTGAAGAACCATCTCTCGGCCATGGGCGTGTGCCGGTGTTCCGTGGCGCCCCAGTTGAGCTGCCAGCGGGTGTATGCCCTCAGTTCATAGAATCCTCCCTGGAAATATGTGCTGTCCGTCAGCGCGAAGTATCCGTCACCCTCTCCCCCGGTCATCCACACCTGCTTGCGCTCCTTCAGGTATCCGTCGGGGTCGCGGAGTTCCACATAGAGAGTCTTGCTCACTCTCGACGGGCAATCCGTGTTCGTCATGCGCAGGTACGCCTTGAACCACACGGTATCGCCCGGCGCATAGGCCGTGTTGTCCATGTGCACGTACACCTTCTCCTGCGGGATGCGTGCGCCGAACTTCCTCACGCGCTCCGCCATTCCCTGCAGCGAGGTGCCGTCGGCCTGTGCGTTGATTGACATGGATGATGCAAGTGCCCAAAGGCAGAAGAATGTGATGTATGTGCGCATGTCTTTTTTATTCTTAAGTGTGTGGAAATGAATAAAGACAGGACAAATATACAAAAAAAAGGAAGTTACGAATGCTTCCCCCCATATTTAACACCAATAATCCATACTCAGTCCAAAATGACGCTTGCGTGCCAAGCGCGAGCCACTTTTTCTCCAAAATGACGCTTGCTCGCCGTGAGCGAGCCACTTTTCCCGCGAAACGGCGTTTGCTCGCCGTGAGCGAGCCACTTTTCCAGCGAAACGGCATTTGCTTGCCGTAAGCAAGCCGTTTTCCATCTGAAAAGACATCGTGGTTTCCATTGTTTCGCTTGCAGTCATGTCATTTTAGGTCGGCAGTCAAGCCTTCCCCTCTCTCCCGGGTCAGGCTGGTGTTGACGTTTACAAAGATAACCCATTTTTCCATGCCAACACCCCCGAAGGCGGGCAAGCCGTGGCCCAGGCACAAGAAAAACGCCTGCCGGGTGGGCGGCAGGCGTTGTCTGTCAGGAAAAGAAGCGGTCGGTCTGCTCCGCGAGGGACTGCATGCCGGGCAGCACCCAGTCGGCTCCCGACTGCCACAGCACCTCATCGGGCAGGGGACCCGTGTTGAGCGCAAGCGTGCGTATGCCCGCCGCGTGACCGGCCTGTACGCCCAGCGGGGCGTTCTCCACCACCATGGCCTCGGCGGCAGTGACTCCCGCCTTGCTCAGCCCGATGAGATAGGGCTCGGGATGGGGCTTACCGTGGCGCACGTCGAAGGCCGTGACCATGTATTCCTCCCGGAAACAGCCGGGGAAGGCATGCTCCAGCCGCTCCAGCAGGGAACGCTGCCCGCTGCCCGTCACCAGCACGATGCGGAGCCCGCGGGCGCGCACCTCGTCAAG
Organism: Prevotellaceae bacterium; assembly: GCA_019420585.1. Taxonomy (GTDB): domain Bacteria; phylum Bacteroidota; class Bacteroidia; order Bacteroidales; family Bacteroidaceae; genus Physcousia. The sequence goes on along the minus strand of JAHZGX010000026.1, from coordinate 7,375 downwards.
CACCGCACGCGCACAGGGCATGGGTGCAGCCTCCGGCAGGGCGTTGAAGAGTTCGCTCTTCACGCGGTAGATGTCATCCATTTCCTGCTGCGTGGCCCTGCGCCCCCAGGCACGCATGGCCAGCATGTCCACGGTGCCGCTGCCCGTGCGCCCCTCGTTCATGTACACCTCCTGCGGTGTCATGTGCAGCCCAAACTGCTCCACTGCCCCACACCACGCCTTCACGTGGTTGGGCATGGAGTCAAAGAGCACTCCGTCCATATCAAAAAGGACGGCCTTGAGGCTGCTTGCTCCCCGGCCGTCCTTTCCGTACATGCTTGTATCCAATGCCACAAGTATTTATTTCTGAATGCGTTGCTTGATGGCCTCGGTCTCCTTCTCGTAACCGGGCTTGCCCAGGAGGGCGAACATGTTCTTCTTGTATGCCTCCACGCCGGGCTGGTTGAAGGGGTTGACACCCAGAATCTGCCCGCTGATGCCGCAGGCCTTCTCGAAGAAATAAATCAACTGACCCAGGTTGTAGGCATCCAGGCGGGGCACACTGATGCGGATATTGGGCACGCCGCCATCCACATGCGCGAGCTGGGTTCCCAGTTCGGCCATCTTGTTCACCTCGTCCACGCGCTTGCCCTCAAGGAAGTTCAGGCCGTCGAGGTTCTCGTCGTCGTGGGGGAAGAGCAGCTTGTGCTCGGGCTCCTCAATGCTCACCACCGTCTCAAAGATGGTGCGCTCGCCCTCCTGTATCCACTGCCCCATGGAATGGAGGTCGGTGCTGAAGTCCACGGCCGCGGGGAAGATGCCCTTCAGGTCCTTGCCCTCCGACTCACCATAGAGCTGCTTCCACCACTCGTTCATGTAGTGCAGCTTGGGCTGGAAGTTCACGAGGATCTCAATCTTCTTGCCCTCGGCGTAGAGTGCGTTGCGCACTGCGGCATACTGTGCGCTGGGATTGAGTGCAAAGGGAACGTCGGCCGCGGTGGCGCGCTCCATGTCGGCAGCACCCTGCACGAGGCTGGCAATGTCGAATCCGGCAACGGCTATGGGGAGCAGGCCCACGGGGGTGAGCACGCTGAAGCGCCCGCCCACATTGTCGGGGATGATGAAGGAGGTGTAGCCCTCACGGTCGGCCGTGGTGCGTGCGGCTCCCTTGCGGGCATCGGTCACGGCCACAATCACCTTGCGTGCCATGTCGAGGCCGCGCTGCTCCTCGCACTGCTTCTTGAGCAGGCGGAAAGCCAGGGCCGTCTCCGTGGTGGTGCCGCTCTTGCTGATGTTGATGACGCCGAAGTTGCGCCCACGCAGGTACTCGGTGAGCTCATACAGGTAATCCTCGCCGATGTTGTTGCCGGCAAAGAGTATGTTGGGGTTCTCACCCTTATTGGTCAACCACTGGAAACTGTTTCCCAAGGCCTCGATGACGGCACGCGCACCCAGGTAAGAGCCGCCGATGCCTGCCACCACCACGGTGTCGCAGTTCTCACGGAGCGTGTCGGCACATGCCTGTATCTGCTGGAGAAACTCGGGAGTAACCTGGCCGGGAAGGTGAAGCCACCCCAGGAAATCGTTGCCCGCGCAGGTTGCATTCTCCAACGCCTGCTGAGCCGAAGCCACTGTCTGTTCGTAGGCTGCGACAACCTCGGGCGCAACCAGTGATTTGCTGATGTCTAACTTAATCATGACTATTACTTTGATTATATATTTACGTCAATCATTCTATCTCTGCACCTCCGTCATCCGTCCCGGCCGCGAGAACCGGCCTGGGGTCAGCATAATGCCTTGCTGAGCCGGCGTATCTCCTGCTCCGGGGCAGCGTGACGGTAAAGGATGTTGAACACAGCGTCAAGAATGGGCATGCTGACTCCCATCCGACGGTTAATCTCCCATATGCACCTGACACCGTGATAACCCTCGGCCACCATGTGCATCTCTGCCTGAGCCTCTTGGGCACTGCACCCGTTCCCAACCATCGTGCCGAAGATGCGGTTGCGGCTGAACCGGCTGTAGGCAGTGACCAGCAGGTCACCGGCATAGACGGAGTCACAGACATCACGGTCCATGGGATAGACGGCCTCCAGGAACTGCCGCATCTCCTGCAGGGCATTGCTCACAAGCACGGCAAGGAAATTGTCGCCATAGCCCAAGGCATGGCAGATGCCGACAGCCAGGGCATAGACGTTCTTCAGCACGCCGGCATATTCGATGCCCACAACGTCCCGGCTCGTCTTGACGCATACGTAATCATTGCGGAGCAGGGAAGCGAGATTCTCGGCGCGCCGGGCATTGGCACAGCCCACGGTCAGACAAGTAAGGTGACTCATGGCCACCTCCTCGGAGTGGCTCGGCCCCCCGATGACGGCAAACTGCTCCCGGGGAACTCCATATTTCACGGACAGATAATCCGTGCACACAAAATTCTCGCCCGGGACGATTCCCTTGATGGCCGTCACGATGAACTTGTCACGCAGACTGACCGAAAGCCCCTGCAGCGTGTCCTTGATGTAAGGCGAAGGAATCACCATGACAAGAGTCTGGCATGCCTCTGCCACTTGGTTGACATCATCGGTCAGCGTAATCCTATCCATGTCGAAACTGACATCTGACAGATAGGCAGGGTTGTGCCCGGTGGCACGGAAACTTTCAATACGCGCGGAATCCCGCATATACCAATGGATATGCGGGACACGCTCAAGAAGTATTTTGGCAATGGCGGTGGCCCAACTGCCGCCGCCCACAATGCCCACGGTGCTTATGCCGTCCATTGCGCGATGCTCTCCTGAGAAGGGCGCTCCAGCTGGAGCTTGTACTTCTTCACGATCTCTACAATCTGCTGCTGTATCTTGGCAGGATTGGCTCCCTGCAGGGTGCTCACCAGGTTGTAGCCCGCCTTGCGCAGGACAGGAATCAGGTCCTGGGGCACTCCCTTCTCGAGGAACAGCTCGTCACGGTCGCGCGGTGCCTTCACCTCGGGCTTCATCTGGGGGAAGAGCATCACCTCGCCAATGGCAAACTTGCCGGTCATGAGCATCACCAGACGGTCGATGCCGATGCCGATGCCGCTGGTGGGAGGCATGCCGTACTGCAGTGCACGCAGGAAATCCTGGTCGATGATCATGGCCTCGTCGTCACCCTTCTCCGAGAGGCGCATCTGCTCGATGAAGCGCTCCTCCTGGTCGATGGGGTCGTTGAGCTCGCTGTAGGCATTGGCCAGTTCCTTGCCGTTGACCATCAGTTCGAAGCGTTCCGTGAGTCCCGGCTTGGAGCGGTGCATCTTGGTGAGGGGCGACATCTCCACGGGATAGTCGGTGATGAAGGTGGGCTGGATGAAGGTACCCTCGCAGGTCTCGCCGAATATCTCGTCAATGAGCTTGCCCTTGCCCATGGTCTCGTCGGCCTCCACGCCCACCTTGACGGCCACCTGGCGTATCTCGTCCTCAGTCATCCCGCTGAGGTCATAGCCGGTCTTCTCCCGGATGGCTTCCAGGATGGGCAGGCGGCGGTAAGGAGCCTTGAAGGAGATGACCTTGCCGTCAATCTCCACCTCCGGCCGGCCGTTGACCGCCACGCATATCTGCTCGAGCATCTGCTCGGTGAACTGCATCATCCACTCGTAGTCCTTGTACTGCACGTAGAGTTCCATGCAGGTGAACTCGGGGTTGTGGGTCTTGTCCATGCCCTCGTTGCGGAAGTTCTTGCCCATCTCGTACACGCCCTCGAAGCCGCCCACGATGAGGCGCTTGAGATAGAGCTCGGTGGCGATGCGCATGTACATGTCCTGGTTGAGGGCATTGAAGTGCGTGATGAAGGGGCGGGCGCTGGCGCCGCCGGCAATGTTCTGCAGTATGGGGGTGTCCACCTCGGTGTAGCCTGCCTCGTCGAGGATGCGGCGCATGGTGCGCACGATGGTGGCGCGCTTGAGGAAAGTCTCCTTCACGCCGGGATTGACGATGAGGTCAACGTAGCGCTGGCGGTAGCGCAGCTCGGGGTCATCGAAGGAGTCGAACGTCTGCCCGTCCTTCTCCTTCACCACGGGCAGGGGCTTCAGGCTCTTGGCCAGGACGGTCAGTTCCGTGCAGTGGATGCTGACCTCGCCGGTCTGCGTGCGGAACACGTAGCCGCGCACTCCGATGAAGTCGCCCAGGTCGAGGAGCTTCTTCCACACCACGTTGTACATGGTGGTGTCCTCGGGAGAGGCGTTCACGTCATCGCGCGTGAGGTAAATCTGTATGCGCCCGCGGCTGTCCATCAGCTCGGCAAAGCTGGCCTTGCCCATCACGCGCTTGCTCATGATGCGCCCGGACACGCACACCATGCGGCTGTTCTCCCGGGTGGGAGGCGTCGGGACCTGCTCTCCGTCGGGTCCAGTGGTGGCAGGAAGGTCAACGAAAGACTCACGTATCTCCGTGCTGTAAGCGTCCACGGGATAGGCGGCAGCAGGATAGGGGTCAATCCCCAGGTCACGCAACTGCTGCAGGTTGTTTCTCCTGACAATCTCCTGTTCGCTCAATTCCAGTATGTTCATCGTACTAATACCTATTATATATAATTCCGGCTGCAAAGGTACGCAGAAATCCCCAACAGACCAAGAGGAGAGGGAAGGAAGAGGGCGCACGCCCCCGCAACAAAACACGATGACGTGACAGGAAAGCCTAGCGCGTATATGCCGGGAATGATTCTCCGCATTGGAGAACCACTCCCGTTGGAAAGAGTAGATTTATTCCTGCCCTTGAAGGTATCCGCACTGACCTGTGAGTTTTTCTGCTAGGACAAGCGTTCCGTTACTTTGCCAGGCAGTAATGCTTACATTCACCTTACTATGATGACTTTATTCTCTGGAAGTTTTTTCTTGAGACTTGAGTTTTTGTAGTTAGCGGGTCTTCCTGCCACCGTAATTCGGAGTACGTGCTTTCCTTCTGTAAAAACATCGAACTTCGGATCGAATATACAATCAACCTTGTTTTTTATGGCAGCCTGGTGCTCTGCCACGACTTTTGCTTCCTCTAGGCTTAGTCCTTTTAATCTCAGACGCCCTTCTTCTGTAGAGACATCAATGGTGTATGTAATGTAATCATCCAGGACATCAAGGTCATATTCATTTGTGCTGTTTACATGTGTGTTTACATTTCTGCTACTTATGCCGTAAGCACTGCTGTGGGTAGACGAGCATGAACTTGCAAGAAAGGTGGCAGCAACAGCGATAAGATATATTCTTTTCATGTGTCTTGTCCGTTAAACGGCTTTAGAAATTATAATTAAGTCCCACGCCCAAAGCCGGGGTCCGTGAACGTCCGTCCGTCAGCGAACAGATGTTGGTGGATAGCGATGAGCCGTTTTTCAACAGGAATTCGCGGCCATACACCGGCGTGCTCTGAACGTTGTATTTACTCAGTTTGCGCGCCTTTACAAGGCAAGCTGTAGTTGTGGCGATGCCGCCGACAGCCAATGCTGAGCCTATAACCCATAAGCCATCGTATGGAAATGCAGCAACTACAGCCGTACCGAAGGCGAAAGTTATCGGTCCTGCAATCCACGCAGTTCTTTTCAGCCGCTTTATACGCACATGGGATATTTTATACTTGTAATTCTTCGCATAATTCAGAAGTTCGGCATCGTCCAGTTCCCCCATCTGCCTGTTTTGCATCACCGATGGCTGCGCATCGGCCGGCGTAGGATGTGCCGCATCGAACACCTTCTTCTCCCCGCTCTCGTATTGTATGAAGGTGATGTCGGAGATGTTCATGACGTAGTTGCTGCCCTGCAGGTTTGCCCAGCGTTTGTACACGACTTCCGTTTTGCCCACCTCCACAATGCGGCATATAACGGCATTGCCGTCCTTCTTCACAATCACGTCCTGCGCCAGTGCAAACAGCGGGCAAAGGCATGCAAGCAGGAGGCAGGATAAATTCTTTCTCATAGATGGATCTTGTTTTTGCTTGTTAATGTTTTGACACGAAAAAGGCGTGCAACCATTCTTTATGCTTGCTCATCTATCGGTTACCGCCAAGTGACCTGCACAATACAAGCATAGAATAGTCCACGCCCTATAAGCGTGAACTCTCAGACTGCTTGTTCCTATTGTGCGAATATTGGCGGTATTCATAGATGAATGGAACAAGAGCTAAAAGCTCAATATCTATTTTATCTGTTCATTTCAAGTATGCGGAATGGAGACGCTTTCCTCGGTTTGTTGTTTGTGCCGCACATTCCTGAGCGGCGGTTTTATGTTCTCAACCTGCGGGATGAGACTCTTCCGAGCAACAACTCCCTTTTGCGTTCCGTTCGTTTTCTGTCTGTCTTTTGACCTCCTTCTTTAATGTGTTATTACCGTGTCTTGAAATTGTGCGGCAAGACATTGCGATTTGTCATGCCAAGCGCAAAGGTAACCTTTTTATCTCAATATCCGTTCGCTCCTATTAGGAAAAGCGTAATTCCTTATTGACATTTCTCTTCTCGGGAGGCCGCGGGCACCCAGCCGCAGGCTGGACACGAATTGGCCCGCAAGCCGGGGAATGGCTTGCGGGCCGCCTTGCCTGCGGGGAGAGGGGAAGGGAGGTAACCCCTTTCCCTGCCCTTCCATGCCCGCCCCGCGGGAGGGGAATCACGACAGGTCGTCGCCGGAACCGCCGGTGTCGCCGGTGCCACCGCCCGAGCCGCTGCCGGGAGTATCGGAGCCGCCGCCAGGAGTGCCCGAGCCGCCTTCGCCGGTGCCGCCGGAGATGCCCTTGGCACGCCTGTAGTCGCCCAGCGAGGCATAGTTGACCTTGTCCTCCAGCACGCCGCCGTTCTGGAACTGGATGTCCTGCAGCACGCTCTCGCGGAATCCCTTGGAGGGAGTGAAGATGATGCGCGGGTTCTTGATCATCGTCCCGGCGTTGTAGCGGTTGATGTCCTCCACGCCCTCGCTCCCGAACGTCACGCGCAGCGTGCCCAGGTCGCCCACTCGCACCGTGTGGCCCTGCTGCAGCTGCTGTGCGGCATACTTGCCGAGCAACTCAAGGGCGGCCTCCATCTCTATGGGAGCCGTGGTGGTGTTCTCCGTGGCGGCGCGTGTCATGGCCTTCACCGACTGCGGGACTTCGGGAGAGGGGATGGCATACCACTTCTTGGGGTCACTCTTCTTCTGCGGATTGTTCCTCTGGATGAGCTTGTACTTGTACATACATTACCTCCTTTTCTTAGTTTTAGTTAATAATAGGAAACGTCAAGGACAAAGATAGCGATTATTTCCGAACGGCCAAAGATTCCGGCAAAATATCACGCGCGCCGGCACAAAATTGCCGCACCACGGAGTGGCATGTGGCTACATGCGGGAGTAGCATCATACTACATGCGGGAGTAGCATCATGCTACATGCGGGAGTAGCATCATGCTACATGCG
>JAHZGX010000025.1 GCA_019420585.1 Prevotellaceae bacterium | reverse complement strand
CTTCTTCTCCCTCTCTTTCCCTCCTGTTTTTCTTTCCCTCCCATGCCCGACATCCACTGAGTGCCTTCCCGAGGGATATGCACCATCCAAATAGGGTCGATTCGATTCTGGTACAAAAAATCGCATGAGTAATCTCTTGCGATTTTTTGTAATAGTAAGGAAGCATTTGTCTAATCTTCCCGGGCGGTGTGTCATCATGGAGGTGCGCCAACGCATATGTGCGCCAAACTTACACATTATTATATATAAGCAGGGAACGCAACAATACACTTTACGCTACAAACAGCGCATGAAAAATACAAATCTTTGGATTTCCTGCTTTTAGCAGGTGGAAAAATCACAATCTCTTAGCAAGAGATTATTTACGAAGCAAAAGTACGACACATATTGCAAACAAGCAAACAAATCTGCATAAATTTCTTCATGAAAATCAAAAAAACGATGTTCCTCATGTCGCTAATCCATTTATAGCAACACTTTTACGTATGTTTCACAATCTCTTGCTAAGAGATATGGACAGTTTCGGGTGTGATAACAAGAATCATAATATACCCAAGTTTAATTAATTAAATTTTTGACATGAGAAAAAAATTTGTTAGTGCATTGCTTTTTGGAGCCTTTATCACGGCTTCAACAAGTACGCTGCTCGTTTCCTGCAAGGACTACGATGACGACCTCACCGAGATTCGTGGCATCATTGCAGAAAACGAAACAGACCTCACTTCTCTCATTGAGGGGAAGGTGGAAACAGTCAACGCCGAGATTGATCGCCTGAACTCACAGGCCGAGGAACTCGCCAGCGCGTACAAGGAGGCTGACGAGGCACTTCAGGCTGCTATTGCTGGCGCGGAGACGAATGCCAACGCATACGCTGACATCCAGCGTGCCGAAGCAGAGAAGGCTTCCATTGAGGCCGCACGCAAGATGGTGGACGAGGCTGTTGCAACCCTTGAGGCTTCCATCTCTGCTGCAAACGCCAAGATTGAGGAGCAGGGAAAGAGCATCGCTGCACTCATCAGTGCTGATGCCGAACTGACCAAGGGCATTGAGGCTGCCAAGGCACGCGCCAACGAGGCATACGCCCTGGCAGAGAAGGCTGAAAAACTTGCCGAGGAGAACGCCACGGAAATAGGCGGACTGAAGACAACGCTCAGCACCATCACGACAAATCTCCAGACCGTGAAGGACAACCTGGATGAGGAGATTCGCCTGCTCAACGGAAAGGTGGCAGACCTGCTTGCTAAAGCCGAGACACAGGCCGCAACCATCACTTCACTTGAGGGACAACTGAAGAGCCTGCGCGAGTCTAACGAGACCGCCATTCAGAATCTGAAGGACAAGGATTCCGAACTGATTGAGAAGATTGAGAAGGACAACAAGGCCATCGGCGACCGTCTCGACACTGAGGTGGCAGACCTGAAGAAGCAGGCCGAAGCCAACCTTGCAGAGGCAAAGACATACACGAATGCTGAAATTCAGAAGGTGTCAAGTAAGATTGACGACCTCACCGCAACGGTCAACGGAGTCAAAGTAAACATCAGCGACCTCAATTTGGCTATTGACGGAATCAAAGTAGATATCAAGGGAATTGAAAATGCCTACAAGGCTGCTGATACCGCGCTGAGAACTGATTTGGAAGGAATGATTGGCGACTTGGAGGATCAACTCGAAACCTTGAAGAGCAATCAGACGAGTACCGATAATGCACAGAACGGACGCATCAAGGCTCTCGAAGATTTGCTGGCAGCCATCGGTGACGGAGATATTAAGAAGTTCTCCGAGAAGGTGCAGGGCATGGATACTAACATCGACGACTTGAAGGGTTCCGTGACGAGCATCAACGCAAGCCTCGCATACGAAGGTAAGCGCCTCAAGAGCCTTGTCTTTGCTCCCACTGCATACGTTGACGGTATCGAGTGCATCAAGTTCACTACCCTCCAGTATAAGGATTGGGGTACCAACAAGAATGACTGGGAGGCTAATGCTGCAAAGTCAGGCAATAAGAGTTATGTCATCGATGACGCAGAGCAACTAGAGGAGTATCTCGCAAACCCGAAGAATGTGCTGAAGAGCGACATCACTTCACTGTCATTCATATCTAATAAGGCAACAAACACACGTGCCGTGAGCGAGAGTGCGCCTATTGCTATTGATAAGTGGGACATCACAGGCGGTGTGATGAAACTCAATATAAAGAAGACTGTGGATGATTCCTTCGGTACAGACCGTAACAATTTCACTATCGTTGCGCTTAAGGCAACCCTTTCTGACAAGTTCCTTACTGAGGAAGAGAAAAAGAATGGTGAGAAGGCTGAGGTTTATTCTGACTGGGCACGCTTGTATGAGACATCACAGACTCCTTACATCCACAACAAGACTGCTCATGACAATGCCGGTAAGCCTACAGAGTCAGCAGAGAAATCGCACTTCTGGAACTATTCAACGGTTTACAACAACGGAACCAAAGCAGACGCTCTGCCTACGGAGTTCAACAAGAAGCACATCGCGGCGGAGGTTTACTATAAAGACAATATTGACCTGCTCTCTCTCGTAGAGGTCTGCGACAAGGAGGGAACACTCTATGACATGGAGAAATATGGTCTTGCTTTCGAGTTCCATGTGATGGACTATAAGTTGAAGAATGAGAACGAGGCAGAGAAAGAAACAGACCAGAAGCATTTTGCCAAGTTGAATGAAGACGGTCATACACTTGTGTCTACGGCACGCGACAACACCACGACCGGGAACCGCGATGCTATCGGCCGTCAGCCGATGATTCAGGCCGTGCTGAAGGACGTGCGCGATCCGAAGCAGGAAAAGGTTGTTGATGTACGCTATTTCAAGATTCAGTGGATTGACAAGATTGATGTCAAGACCTACGGACAACTTGATGCTTTCGAGAAACCATACGCATGCTGCGAAGATGTCAAAGACCTGCGTGTTCTCGAGGAGAATATGAACAAGTTGTATGCTACATACGACATGTCCCGTGACGAATTCCACAACAAGTATACCTTGCATTCCGGCTTGTTCGAGAGCGAGGCCGAGGCAATGAAAGAGAACGGAACCGTTGCTGCTAAGTTCGGAACAATTGCAGACCAGCCAGATGCAGGTGGCGCAGGCCAGACACACAACCTGCTTTGGACTATCAACACCACTCAGAATGCCGCTACACAGGCTGAGTACGAGGCCGGGCGTAAGGAGATAACCGCTTGGGGTTACTATGAGGACAAGGTTAACCCGAAGAGCAGAATCATCTTCAGTGTCAAACTGACCTTGAAACTGACCAGGATGGCTTATGCCGATGGCGTGGGTAAGGACCAGACCATGTGGAAAGAGGGCGCACGCTTCATCAATCCGCAACTCGAAAGCGATGAAACATACGGAAATGCCTCGTTTGCAACCACGCAGATACTTGGCAACTTCCTCAAGGGCTATCTGAAGAACGGTGCCACTCCGGCTACAATCGATGACCTTGTGAACTATGGCGATGTGACTAGCATCGTGTTCGACGAGGCAAAACTCGGGGCACTTGCTGAAGCCACCTCAACCGCAAAGGATGATTGGAAAATCACCAATGATGGTCTTACGCTTAATTACAAGAATGAAAAGGCTGCCGTAATCAGCGGTTCTGACATTCAGCTCTGGGAGAGCCAAAACGGCGCAGAAGGCAGCAAGCCCTCAGCCGGTGCCAAACTGCTTGTCGGCAAGTCTGCTCCTGTTAAACTGGTAGACAAGTACTGCACTGACCTGATTCAGATCATAGATGCATACAACATGAACTTCATTACTCCGCTTGCAATAACAGCCAGCACCAAGAACGTTGAAGTGAAGGACATCACCGCAGGCGGTGGCAGTTCAGCAACTTTGGCCGGTTCTATTGAGGTTAAGGAAGTAGCCGCAGCCAACAAGCGTGTTGTTTGGAACAACAAGACCGGCAAGGATGCTGTAAACAATGCTGTACTTGTCAAGTGGTATGGCTTTGAGGTTCCTGTATACACAACTGATGCTGCAAAGACCAACATCCAGAAGAACGGTTCCATCGGTTCTGCCTGCAACGTGTTGCTGAGCGACATCAAGAATGCAGATGGCACGAAGAAGTATGATGTTGAAATCAGCGGCACAGGCGGAGACACCAAGGTTATATTCAAGAATATGTCTGGTAACGCCATCGGCCAGGAGTTCAAGATTGAGATTCCTGTTACCATCAAGACGAAGTGGCAGGACATGGAAGCCAAGGTCATTGTAACCGTTAAGCCTAACATCTGATCTGATTTTATAGTAGTTTAAGTTTTTATTGAAAAATGCGAGAGAAAGGCACCTTTCAGCATGGAGAGGTGCCTTTCTTTTTTACATAAAGCTCATTGTAATGAAAAGAATATTCACGGCTGTTACAGCCATCGTGGCATTCTTGCTTTTTCTCGGTTCGTGCTCCGGGTGCTCGTCGGATAAGGAGAAGGTATCCGGTGCAATACCAGAGTTCGTCAAGGCCGACACAATGGAGGTGCTCGGCCTTGCCGAACAGTATCTCAACCATGTGAGGAACAAGAATTACGATGCCGCCATTGCCATGCTCTATGTGATAGAGAACGACAGTGTGAAGATGATCAGTGAGGAGGACGAGAGGGAGATAAGGATGCAGCAGCAGGCCTTCCCCGTGCTCGACTATCACGTGGAGGAGATGGAGTTTATTGATGAGAACAATGTAAGGGTTACCTATGCCGTGGAGTTCTTCAAGAAAGAACCCGGCAGCAAGGTAAAGAACACCATACGCCTGGCTTTTGCTCCCCAGCGCATAAACGCTGTATGGTATCTTGAACTTGACAGGTAGTAATATTATTCCTTTGGCCTGCAATGCGTGCCTTTTGTGCCTGTTCCTGTGTCCCGGCGACATCTTCTTCTTGTGGATGTGCTGCATAATTTTATACAAAATTGCATTCTGTTCATCTCCTGTGAAGCATTGCCTTTCACAAGGCAGAAGAAAGGCAGGCACAATGCGCCGCATTGACAGGCACAAAGCGGCGCATTGACGCGCACAAGGCGGCGCATTGTCAAAACCCACATTTCGGGCATGAAATTGCAGGAATGTGGCTTTTCTTTCTCCCGATTAAAAATATCTTACATGCTCTTGCGGGCTTCACCACCCGTCCCTTCCTTATCTTTTTGCCGCATTGGCCGGTTGCCGGATGCCTTTGCAAGGGGCGGCCTCCTGTTTTTGCCGGACTTGCAACTCTTTTTCAGCACCGCCTTGGCTTGTTTCTGCCAAAATAAGTTAACTTTGCAACCGTGATGACAAGGCTTCGGCTTTGTTCTGCAAGGCTTTTCGGAGCAGTAATAACGCATAAAGAGGAGGTTAAGGAACAGACGGAAAACGAAAGGAACGCAAGGGGACGCAGGCACTCAGATGAGCCTCACCCCGCAGGCTGCAAGCAAAAGCCGCCCCGATGGCGCGGCACAATCAGCAAGGAGCGTTTCCATTCCACAAACTTGAAATACCACATATAAAGATATTGGGCTTTTGGCTCTTGTCTTCACTCATTAGAATACCGCCAATATTCGTACATCGAGGACAAGCAGACTGAAGGTTCACGCTGATAGGGCGTGGGCCATTCTGTGCTTGTTGATGTACAGGTCACTTGGCGGTAACCATAATGAGTAACAAGCGGAAAGAATGGTTGCACGCCTTTTTTTGTGTGATTTGGAATATACAATAATCGAAAATCAAGTTTATGGACAAGACTAATGATGTTAACCTTGGCACCGCCAACTCTTTTGTGGCATGCCGTGGCGGCGCCTCTGCACTTGGCAGGGAACTGCTGCATGAGGGCCGGAGGAAATGCCTCTCTGGCATTTTGATGTTTTCTTTGCTGGCCGGTTCTTCAGCAATGCTCTCCGGCTGCTCGGACAAGACGGGCGAGAGCGATTCGCCTGACATGCTGCCTGAGCACGTGTTTCTGTCAGACGGCAAGGGCGAAGTGAGAATTTACAACACAAGGAGCCATGAATCGGTTTGCCTGACGATAGGCGCTGATGCCAAGTTCTCCCCTGTGTGCGACAACGCATTTTGGGTGAAGACGGGCGACATGACCGTGCTCTACAAGATTTCGGGCAAGGAGGCCAAGCCGGCATCCAGCACCGTCTATTCCGAAGTCACGGCGTTTGTGGCCGGCCGTGCCCTGGCCGGTGACAGGACTCAGCCAATACAGATTATAGATACCGATGGCAACACGGTGGCTACTCTGCCCGATAATGTGGAGGTGGCGCAGGCGTTTACGCCCTATGGACTGGCAGAGGTGCAGACCTCAGACGGAAAGCAGGGCATCATAGACCAGGAGGGCAAATATGTGATTGCCCCTGAGCACAGCACAGCCAAGGTGCTCTCCTCTGACCGCTTTCTCGTAGGTACTTTGCCTGCCGACTCCTCGGCTGCGCTTGACTATTACGTGACAGACCGTTCAGGCAAGAGGATTTCCAACATCAGTGCCAAGTGCAAGGACTTTGATCCGATGCACTACGGTGACGGATTGTTTGCCCAAGTGGAATATGACGACGAAGGGCAGGCCATGAACACCGTTGCCTTCATTGACGAGAAGGGCGACAAGGCCTTTTCCCTTGACATCTATTCCTCGGAGGCAATGGATGGGAATTACATGTTCAGGCACGGACTGTTGGCATATCCGGCAGTGGGCGGCCGATGGAGGGTGGCCAACAGCCGGGGCGAGACGGTGTATGAGGCGAAGTGCGATTACATGAGCGCTGCCTCTCCCAACCTCCTCATCGTGAACTATACAGACCGGCAGAGTGCCGTGGTGGACATCCAGGGGAATTTCGTAATTCCCATTGCCGAGGATATCACGTTTGAAGCATTGGCCAACAACTCATACCTGTGTGAACTTTCCGAATACTTCCAGGGTGTCAAGGTGGGCTCGAAATATTTCATCCAGCATGGCGAAAGCCGGACACCCACGTATGAGAAAGCCACCACCGGGGATTACAATGCCTGCAGGGACTGTGTCTGGTATACCAATCCGGGCAATGCCGTCATGCCCTTGGTTACCGGCATCCGGGACGGCAAGTTCTTCGGCTATTCTTTATCCATGACTGCTCCCGACGTGGCACTCAAGGCAGGAGCGGAAATCGGAGATGAGAGCGAGGCTCGGACATATATGGATTACTCCCTCAGTGTCAAACTGATTGGACGTGCCACGATGAACGATGTTCACGGCATTGCTCTTTTCACCGATAACCTTGTATATGAGAAGAAGCATGTTGAACGGGAAGGCAGCGGATGGTTCGTCACGGAAAAGGAGGTATCCGACGGCTATGCGTTTAATCCCGAGGCAAGGTTGGAAGGCTTCTACGTTACCTATTGTGAGTTGATGCCCGACATCAAGAAGGAAGATTTCGCCAATGCCATAGCAGGCACATTGACGAAGTCCGGCTTCAAGGCTACCAGTGGCACCACGTATGAAAAGGACGGCGTACTCTTCCACCTTATGGATGAGTGGCGGGTTGGCAACACCTCCGTAGGCCCCGGAATACTGATCAATTTCTGAAGGATATGATGATGCGAAAGATTACGATGGCCATTCTGATGGCCTTGGCAGGCAATGCCGTGGCAACACCACCGGCAAAGGTGACCGTACCGTTGTTCCCGGCAGCGATGAGCCTTCGTTTGAAAGGCAGTGCGCCGATATACAGGGACGCAGATGACAAGTCGCCCAAACTGCAGTGGACGCTCCTCTCCCCGGGCTGGTTCAATCCCAGCCTTGTCTATCACTGGCCCGGGGAGGCTCCCGAGGGAAAGACAGAAACCGGCGAAGAGAAGATTGTGGAGGGAAATTATCCGCTCATCGCTTATGATGAGGGTCAGTGGTACAAGACCTATCACGCTGACCGCGAAGGCTGGCTGTATATTTCCGGGGATGTCAAGACTGTGGCTCGGGAGCCTGTCAAGGTCAATGACGAAGGCTACTTCCGGGTGGAAACTCCCTATGCCAAGCAGGATGCCCACGTCTTTGTGCGGCAGTCCGGCAAATACGCAGGCTATTCGGCCTTCATCTATCAGGCCGACACCTTCACTGGCATCTGCGTGGGAGCCATCATAGACGGTATCGTCGTGTATCCGCTCTTGCTTCCCTGCAAGGTGGAGAGTGCTTTGCAGGGCACATATCTCAACCGCCCGAAAACCGGCTCAAACGTTTGGGCACTTGGTCTGTATGACCGCAACCTCAATGCCCTTCCCGATGAGATGTTTGAACAGATTCTGCAGAATGCGCTTGGCAGTGAGGACATCCTGGTGGCCTTCCGCTTTGGCAACGGCAACAGGATGGTGGAGTTCAATGCGTCCAAGGCCTCTCCCGACCTTCAGACGGTTACCGTGCCTTTCTGCCCGGCCACGGACGTGCTCCCGGAGGTAAAGGTGAAGAAGGTGGACACGCCGGAATCCATCCGCAATGCGGAACTGAAAGCACTGGAGCGCACCGTATCCCGTCCGAAGGTGAAGAGCATCAACCCGGGGGGTGTCGTGGAATCGGTGACTCTCTCGCGCAATTACACAAAGATGACCTTGAGTTTCACCAAGACCGGCAACGGGCCTTGGAATGTGAACTGCTATGCGGCCATAACCTCAAACGTCACCGGGGACAAGGAGTTCATGATAAGAAGCGTGACGGGAGCGGAAATGAGTCCCAAGCTTACTCATAGCCGTAACGGCGAAAAGGTGGTGTTCACCATGACATTCGCCCCTGTGCCCACCGATGCCACGCTCATTACCTTGAACGAGGGGCCTTCGCGCGATAACTTCCATGCCGTGGACGTGGAGGTGCCCTTGCAGGAGAAGACCGGTTCAAGCACGGGAGAACAGGTCATCACGGGGCCTGACAGAGAACCGGAATATCCCGGGGGACTTGGTGCCCTGATGAAGGACTTGTCTGCCGCCTTGGTCTACCCGCCTATGGCTCAGGAGAAGAAGATTACAGGCAAGGTCATGGTCAGACTCATGGTTGACCGCGAGGGCAACCTTGTGGACTGCCAGGTGATTAAAAGCGTATCCCCGGAACTAGATGCTGCTGCTCTTGCTGCCGTGAGGAAACTTAGGAAGATGAATCCTGCAATTCGGAATGGCAAGGCCGTGGAAGGGTCCTTCACGCTTCCCGTAACGTTCAGCCTTCACTGACGGCTTGTGTGTCCTGGGGAATACCCGATGTTGCCGGGTGCTTCATAGCCAGGATTTCCAGTTGTCGCAGGAGGCTCTTACATGCTGGGCAGTGCTGGTGTTCCCATAATGCTTGATTACGGTGGCCACGTTGCCCAGCATGTACTCGGCCCTTGCCTTGGCCTCGTCTGACGCGAGCATGCTCATGGCGGCTTTTATCTCATGCTGATACCGTGCTTCGGTACATTTGTAGCCGATGGTGTGCACGTAGTCATACAGGAAGCCATAGTGGTTCTCGGCAAAATCGTCATTCCAGTATTGCAGGTCCGGCTCAAAGATTCCCGTGCCGTCACCGCGCCAGTATTGTGTCAGTGCCCAGCATTCCTCCAGGCTGTTGCGCCGGCCTATGGCATACATCAGGTGTGCCATGCCTCGTTCATCGGCCGTCTTACCGTGCTTTCCGGCCTTTTTGTATGTCTGCATTTTACGGGCAAATTCCAGTTTTGCCAGGCAATTCGACCTGGATATGTGCCGTGATGCCTCATGTTCCACGGCCCATGTCTCGTCACTATAGGAAGAGGAAACTTCCTTCCAGCGGGAAGGATAGGGGCGGAAAGGATCCTTTGCAAGGTAGCCGGCCTTGCAGATGTTCATGGTCTTCAGGTAGTGCTCGCTGACACGTGAAAGGTAGTGCTCTGCACGGGCAAAGTTTTCCTCGCGCAGGGCGAGTGTACCTATCAGTTCATAGTAATAGTCCCTGTCGGTGCGTGCTTTGCGGCGTAGGAAGTTGTATAGCGGTTCGTCGCTTATGATTCCGCGGTATGCGGCAGCGAGTTGTCCCGATGTGAGGCTTCCTGCCATCTGGAAAGACAGACAACTGTAATCCAGTTCGTTGTGCTGCTCCTCGTTGTCCCCCATTTCATCTGTGCTTATGGAGCGTACGGGTGGAATGTAATAACTTGTCCACGTTTCGTCCATCCATGCTCCCCTTTCCCATATGATGGTCCGTTGATTGCCGGTCATGAGGTTGTCTGCGTAGGCGCAGAGCAGTATGGCGGTGCTGTAGTCTTGCTTTGTCCAAAGTCTAGGAATCCAGTCGGCATAAATGATGTTGCGGCATCTCCTGATCCATTCCCCGGCTTCGGGGCGACAAGGATCGGTCATGCTTTCCATCCATTCCAGGTCACGGAGGAGTGTCTTCCTGTT
The DNA here is from genome assembly GCA_019420585.1 of Prevotellaceae bacterium. GTDB lineage: Bacteria > Bacteroidota > Bacteroidia > Bacteroidales > Bacteroidaceae > Physcousia. The sequence goes on along the minus strand of JAHZGX010000025.1, from coordinate 10,260 downwards.
TCCGCTTTGGGCATCCAGTTTCATCTTGTAAGCATGCGCCAGGTCTTTCAACTCGTTGGTTGAAAAGGACTGGTTTGCGGCACAGCGTATTTGTTCACGAGCCAGGGATGCGTTATAATTGAACTCGTTGCATACGTAGGCAGAAAGGAAATGCCAGTCTCCCCTGTGCTTGACCTGTCTCTTCCTTAGGAGTTGCCGTGCAATGTGATTCATCTTGACCATGAACGCGCTGTCGCTTGCCCGGCTGCGTATGTATTTCATCAGTTGCGGAGCATTGGGATTGTGCCGGGCCATGTATTCTGCAGGTTCGTTGGCGGTTATTGACCACACATCGCCTGCCAGGGCGAAAATCGAGTCTCCCCGTTGCTTCTCGCCAAGTCGGCTCCAGCAACCTGCCACGTATCTCTGCGCCATGCGCTTCATGAGATTGCTCTCGGGGATGTCGGCAAACGCCGTGTCGAAATGCTCAATGCAGGCGGAATATTCACGTGAGGCGAATAACGCCCTGGAAACCTGCAGGGCATAGCGGTCTCTGAGTCTCTTTCCCTTATAGTCTCGGAATTGATTGGCAAAACGGTGAAAATCTTCAATGCCTCCGTCCGAACTCCTGTCCTGAGGGTAGTACCACGGCGAGCGTGTATTGCTCCAGTGCTCTTCCAGCAATTTTGCCATTTCAAGGAAGTTGGAGAGTTCCCGGTCATCAGAGTTGTTGAGATAGGTGTAAAACAGATTGTCTGTTCTTTGGGGTGCATATCCTGTAAGTTCGCTGTAACGGCTCCAGGAGTCTTCATATACCGCCTCTTCAATGTCGGCCAGCGGAATCTGTCTGGAGGTCAGTGCTTGCCACAGTTTCAGATTCTCGTCCCGTTCGTAGTACGACATGGGTTTGTGAGGTTCAGAAAGGGCAAAGAATTCAGGAGTGGGAATGATGGGAGAGTAGGGGCCGCAGGCCACAGCCGGCATTCTGGTGATGGAGAACAGCACCAGGCTAGCGATGAGAGGAAAGGATGTTGTCGATTTCATCGGGTGTGTAGTTTGATAGATTCTTGGAGTCGAGATGATAGAGAATGTTGAGGTGATGCCGGCCGCGAAGTGACTTTTCAATCAAATCCTTTACCTTGGCAATCTCCTCATAGTCGGATGTTTCTTCACGCACCGTATCTCCCGTGCGGATAAGCCGGTTGTTATGTGGAATGTCACGCCGGGCAACATAGACGTTCGCGCTTTTGCGTGTGAAGAGCGTGCTGTCGGACAGCTTCATGCCGTTGAGTAGACCGATGAACTGGCGTTTTCGGAACAGCAGTTGCCAGGAATAGGTGGGGTATGCGACATCCAGGTGAAGCGGATAGGCAGGCAAGTGCTTGAGGTAGGGCTTGACATCCCGTGCATCCAGGATGGAGTTGGCGGCATCTGGGTTGCTGAAGGTTCCTGTGTTGTATACCATCAGGACACCTTTGTCAACCGGGGGAATCTTGCGTGAAAGTTGGTGGAGACGGATGGTGGAACTGAGATGCCACGAGAGCCGGAGACTGTCGATATTCTGCTTCACTGAGTCGCAGAGTTTAAAGAACGACTCTTCGGTTGAGGCCGTCCAGTCACAATCCATCTGAAGTTCCCGCACGTTGGGCAGCCCGTTATACTGACACATGTTCCTGACTCTAGTGACGATATTCGATGCCAGGGTGTTCTCATGGCCTGACATCGCCTTCAATGCATCGAGTTCGATGTATACCACAGGTATGAACTCCATGCCATTTAAGGAATCTTTCAGTAGGTAATAATCTGATTCATTAATCCTTACGGACGCATTGGGGATTGCCCCATCGCTGACTTCCAGGGCATACTCGTCTTTTGAAACATCGAACATGCGCAGGTACACACGCTTGATATGGTGCCGTTCAATAAACGAACGGTTGGCGCTGTCAAGGCAGAAAATGGTTTTCCAGTAATACACGGAATTTTCTCCTTTGCCGTCTGCTTGTGTGAGCTTGCCTGAGGGAGTGCACGAAGATGCAATTGCCAGCAGGATTGTCAGGGTCTTGATTGGGAGTCTCATTCTTGTTCTTCTTTTTCTGCAAAGTTCAGAAAAAAGAGACGTACGGCAATGCTGTTTGTTCGGTACTGTATGAAATGCTGCCGTGGGTGTATGAAATGAGGTATGCTTTACCGCCAGACTATGTAGTTGATGTTCTCTGCCTTCTCTTCGGAAACTTCGCCAAAGGTGACTCTCTGTCCGGTGTTGGTTACATAGTAGCCGAATGATGTGCCTCCTACAAGATATATGGCATTGTGCACGCCGATGTCTGTGAGGGCTTGTGAAAAGCCGTGAAACGTCAGTCTGTCTTTGCTGACTATCACGCATATCTTGCCGTTTATCTCAGCCAAAGCCTTACGGATGGACTTTCCCTTGGGTTTGTTCTCAACGATTTGTCCGGCAACCACCAGAGGGTATTGGCGGAAGAAATAGCCATCGGACACCAATGCCTGCTCCAGCATTGGAGTTGCATCAGAAACGCCGATGCTTATCTCGCCGTTGATGATTGAGCAAAATCCTGCTTTTGCCTCGCTCTTGCTGACGAGTTCACCTTTTACCACATAAGAGCCTACAATCTTGCCGTTGTCATTCCTTATGTCTGCCGCCTGGGCAATCAGCACTGCTGTGGAGTCGTTTGATACTTCCTCCCCGATTTCAAGTGTGGCTGTCGCATTGTGCGGGACGAGTATGCTCAACTCCGCACTGCCGGCCACTGTGTCTTTCCTGGCTGTATAGGCTTTTTCTCGCGGTGCGGAATTTTGTGCCGTCAGGATTTCCTGCATAGGCAGTTCATGCTGTTTCGCGTTGGTGACATTCTCTTCTGTGTCTTTTCCGGCAGGGAAAAGTGTGATTGTCACTGCACAGATGGCCAGTATCGTTATCACCGTTGCGCATATCAAGGTAAGAGGCATCTTCCGCCTGGCACGAATGGGCTTGTTGCCATCTGATGAGATAATGCGGATTTCATCATCGTTTATATCCGTGTGTTTGTTGTTCATTTCTGTGCCTCCTTTTCCACAAACTCTTTCAACGCCTTTAATGCTTCCTTTGAGGCAGAAACCTCATGCCGAAACGTCAGGCAGTCCGATAATATTATCTTTTGTCGGGTAGGATTGATGAATGTGATGAATTCCTGGTTAACAATCAAACTCTTGCCGATACGGATGAACCGGTTGTCATTGGTATCAAGCGTCTCTGCAATTCGTCTTTCAATCTGTCCCAATTGCTGGGTCACCACAAAGTTTTCGCCATCGACCGTGGTAATGGTCGAGTAATTCCCGTCGGCTGAAACATATACAACAGCGTGGGATGGAACACGGAGCACCTCTGTGGAGGTGGCGAAAACAATGTGCTTGCCCATAAGCAGTATGGCGCAAAGGTATAACTATTCAACGGAATTCTTGTGCCGGGAGTCATGTTAATGTGTGAAACTGCAGTCTGTATTCTGGCATATCTGAAAAGCGTTAAAAACGGAGAGTGCTTCATCGGTCAACGAAGGGCGCAGCGTTGGCCATAGTAGAGCACTGTCGGTTTGGGGCAATAACGTGTCTCGGTCAAATAACACGTGCGGCTCGAGGAAGCCGAGAAATCCGCGTCTCAAATACGGCATGTTCTTCCCTATAAGGGACCATTGTCCTAATTTTTGAAAATACCCTGCAAAATTGGGCTGCCCAGGAAAAAAATATTTCAGGTGAGGAAAATATTTTTTCCTGGTTAGAAACATAAAATCGGGGGGGTGGCGAAAGATGTGGATATGTAAACAAAAAATACCATGCCTTTTTCTTTCTTGCCCCTCTCCAATCAGTCGTCAGGGTTATGATGCTTTCCCAGTGTTGGTTTTTCAGTATGTCGCTAGTTCCCCGAAGGCGTAACGGGCTACGGCAGAGGGAGGCGGGCTGTAAACAGGGGGGAGAGAGTGCAGAAAACACAGAACAGAGTTCCTTTGGACAGGCAAAGAAAGCGACATGTCCGCCGATTGGGATCAAGCAATCTAATGTCTATGCAGGGAAATTATCCCACCAAATTTCTACTGAGCCGTGTTTCGTCTTTGCCAATGCTGTGTGCTGGCGGTCTCTACCTGCCTAAATAAAAAGTGGGACACCAATTTTTCTTGGTGCCCCACACAGAGTTATCTGATAAAACTTAAGATATCTTCTTACCAACGAAACGGATATCAACCATTCAAATTAACCTAATGAAAATATATTAACCATATCCATTCTATGTTACGTGCATCACTGCACCACTTCTTAGCAATTGTCTTTTCTTTATTTTCTATAGAACTATACATCAATAAATCAAGATGCTCTGGCTTGTATTACCAAATATCTTCGGGAGTCTCGGGGTTGTCATATACTTCCTTTGCACAATACTCCAGATAGTCCATGTAGAATTCATTTTTGTCAGAATCAAGCACGGATTTCACCTTTAGGTAGTAAGTTTCCTTTGGATCCAAGGTTTTGCGCACGATAATGTGGCGTATGTTGTTGCGGTCATTGTATCCACGCTCTGTGCCATCGTTGGAGTCAATGGCTTGTGAGCCCTTCATGTATCCGTTGTTTCTCATTCGCTTGTCCACCTCGGCATCATATTCATCGTCACCTGTGTCACGCTCCCATCCCGAAAAGCGGTTGTCTGCACTCATAGTTAGGTCAATGGGGATGCCTGCCACAGGCAGATTATTCAAGTCTGTTCCGAAGTACATCTGTGCCACGCCACGTTTGCCAGTGGCCAGTACGCAGTAACGCAACTCATAAGTGCCACGTTTAGGCACGGGAGGAAGTTTGAATGTGAGTTCGTAACGTCCCACAGCCTTCATCTCGTCACGGTTGAGATTGCACCAGTCATCGTTCCATGCGTTGTAATACACGAACTTAGTCTGGTCGTTCTGCATCATGTTCTCGAAATAGTTGTATGTGGTAGCCGTGTTTGGAATGTACACATGTTTGTAGCGTTCCTCTGTAGCCTTTTTCAGGCGGATGTCATTGTTCATGGCCTCAGGCATCAGACTCATTCCGTCAAATCGGATGCGTGTCTTCTGCAGGTTTTCCTTAACCTCATCGTTGTATGACAAGGGAGCGTCAATGGGATAGATGCAGGCATTTTCAATGTCGTTGAGCACGGCCATTTCCGACTCTTTCATTATGCGGCATCCAACCTTATCCGGGTCACAATCAGTTTCTTCACCCGAGCCATTGCGTGCAAGGTCTCGGTTGGCAAAGCGGTTGATATAGACACCATTGCTCTGCTTGGACTCGTATAGTTTAAAGAGTCTGCGGGGCCCCATACTAGTGTAGTATTCCATTACGGGTATGGTGTAGTTGTAGGGATTGTTCAAGTTGAAGCGATACTCGTTGATGTGGAATACCAGCCTGTCTGGCTGTATGCGCATGGGCAACATGTGGTAGGTAATCCACTGGTAAAGCAGGTTCTTGTCGGAGGTATATGTCTCATCAGTTACGAATACGTCCTCATTGGAGTACTGCTTGTTGTCCAGAATCCATTGGATGAGTTCTTGGAACAGGTTCTCAGAGTTAGGATCAATGCCTTGGGCACGCCAGAAGTCATCAGTTTCGGCAAAGATGGTAAACCCGTAGAGCCTGTGCTTTGGAGCATAAGCAATGTTTCCCTCTGCAAATCCATGGCCTTGCATGTTTTCCAGATTGGGAATTTTGCCTGTCAGGTATAACTTCTCATATACTTCATCGCGCACGGCATTCAGAGTATCCAGCAGTCCGCAGGCTCTCAGCACCCTGAAACAGGTACGGTAACCATCATGTCCCTTTTCCAGATAGTCGTTGATGTACTGCGTACAGGTTACGCCTGATGGAGCAATGGCTTTTTCTACCTGATGGATTATTCCGTTCAAACAGACAATGTCGCGCTGGGTCTCATTTACAGGGCAGTCCATGTTAATGTAGATGCTGTCTGGGCGATTATCCACATAGTGTACGGACAGTTTCCTGTCGTTCAAGCACGACATGACAAACTCAGCCTTGTCTTCGGTGGGGAATTCTGCAGTTGAATAAGGTTCGTTCTCCAATCCGCCATCAATGATGGAGTTGAACACGATGACCTTGCGTATGGAGTCAAGTTTGCTGCTGTCGGTAAAGGCATCCCATGAGGGGTGGGAGAGAATGTCAGGGTCACGCTGGCACACGTCCTCCAGATATTTCTGAATAGCCTCATTAGTGGGTGCAAAACATGTGTAGTGACCTCGTGCAGCCATCAGGCTGGCTACTTTCGTGTCACTTACTTCGCTTACGTTTACTTTCTTGAGAAGGTCTACGTACTCCGAATACACCTCATGCTTCTCCAGATAAGAGAGTACCGTATTGTACTTGAAAACATAACGTGCCGACGTGTCAATATTCTCCTTGCACGCCGTGAAAGCCACTAAAGCGACTAAAGCCGCACTGCATGTGGCCAGTAAAGATTGCCGGTATTGCATTATTAACTTTATATTTCGGTTTGTTGTACAAAATTAGCGTTTTTCCATAAATCCTTCAACTTATATGGTACTTTTTTTAATGTTTTCTGCTATTTGTTTGACCTGTGTATTCTCGTTTACACTTTATACATTATATATATAATTGTATTGCCATGTCATGTTGCATGGCAATGACAGAAGTGGAGCGCGGTAATTGAGGGACTGTTGGCGCGTGCTTCTCCGTTGGTGAATTTGCTAACTTTCCAGTCCCATTCTTTTTGCCTTTCGTGTAAAAGGCGTACCTTTGCACACGTAAGAGGTTGCCCAGATGGTGGAATCGGTAGACACGAGGGACTTAAAATCCCTTGGCCATTGCGGTCGTACGGGTTCGAGTCCCGTTCCGGGCACTATAGAAACTGGGAGTGGTGGCATTGCGTTCTTCCTTTCCTGATTTGCAAGGACACTCCCGGGAAACACTGATTGTAATTTGTCTCTCTTGTGTTTGGAGTGTTCTTGGCATGCTTTTTTGAAGGAACGTCGCGATGTGGGTAGTGACTATGTAGGTGCTGGGCATTGTATGCATATCACGTTCTGCAAAAATGGAAGGTAAGGTTTGCAAAAACATCATCTCGTTACCTTTGTCGTAAGTATTTCCGCGGGAAGGCTTGGCGGGGAAAGTTAAAAGCCCTAACTTTGTTACCAGATATTTTCTAAAGACATAATTATAAAAAGAAGCATTATGGCATTTTTGACTGATGAAAAACTGGTGATTGTCGGTGCTGCCGGCATGATTGGTTCCAACATGGTGCAGAGCGCACTTATGATGAATCTGACATCCAACATCTGCCTCTATGACGTATTCTCTCCCGAAGGTGTGGCTGAGGAGATGCGCCAGAGCGGATTCTGCGACGCAAAGATAACTGCTACCACCGATGTGGCTGAGGCATTCAAGGATGCCAAGTACATTATCTCAAGTGGTGGCGCTCCCCGCAAGGAAGGCATGACCCGTGAGGACTTACTTGCCGGCAACTGCAAGATAGCAGAGGATTTGGGCAAGAACATCAAGACTTATTGCCCTGATGTGAAGCACGTGGTCATCATCTTCAATCCCGCTGACTTGACGGGTTTGGTGACGTTGCTGTACAGCGGACTGAAGCCTGGACAGGTTACCACCCTGGCTGCCCTTGATAGTACACGCCTTCAGAGTGCCTTGGCTAAGAAGTTTGACGTAATGGAGAACCAGATTGAGGGTGCCCACACTTTTGGCGGACATGGTGAGCAGATGGCTGTGTTTGGCAGTGCGGTAAAGGTGGCGGGAAAGCCTCTGGCAGATATCATTGGCACTCCTGAGTTTTCTGCAGAAGAGTGGGAGCAGATGAAGACTGACGTGACCAAGGGTGGTGCTGCCATTATCAAGTTGCGTGGCCGTTCTTCGTTCCAGAGTCCGGCTCTGTTGTCTGTGCAGATGATTGCAAGCGTTATGGGTGGCAAGAAGTTCCCTTATCCTGCAGGTACTTATGTGCAGACAGAGAAATATGACCATATCATGATGGCCATGGATACGACTCTTGATCAGAATGGTTGTACATATAAGGTGCCTCAGGGCACGGCCGAAGAGAATGCCAAACTGGATGCATCCTATGCACACTTGTGCAAGATGCGTGACGAACTGGTGACTCTGAACATTATCCCTGCCATCAGTGAATGGAACAAAATCAATCCGAACTTGTGATTTCGCTCGTGTTTGATTGGTGGAGCGAACGTTTTGTTTGGACTAAGTAGTTTCACCTCCCGTAATGCTTCACCGGAATTCCTGGAGGCATGGAGGGCGGGAGACCAAAAGAGGAACGTGCACGTGCGCGTTCCTCTTTTTTTTGCTCTAGTACTGGGTAGAGAAATGCATACAATATTATATATGCTGGATGTGACAACAATGCGATTTCAATGAATTATATTTTTTGAAATTATATGTAAGGATATTCAGAGAAACAGAAATCAACTAAGTTATGGTTGGAATATGGTTTTCCTCTAAAAACGCTTATAATTCTCAAGGGGTACGTTAACATAAAAAGACTGGAAAATTTTGCTGTGTCAAAAACAATACGTAATTTTGCGCCGCATTTAGTGCAAGTATCTAAAGTTAGTATTATTAAATAAAACAAAACAATGATTGTAGTACCTGTAAAAGAAGGTGAGAACATTGAGAGGGCTCTGAAGAAGTTCAAGCGTAAGTTTGAGAAGACTGGTGTGGTAAAGGAACTCCGCGCACGTCAACAGTTCGACAAGCCCTCTGTACTGAAGCGTCTCGCCAAGGAACGCGCCGTATATGTGCAGAAACTGCATAGAGTGGAAGACTAAAATTTCCTAAAATTCGGCTTATCCCCTTGGGGATGCGAGAAAAAAGTCCTACCTTCGCCTTTATAAAAAGACACGAAGATGTGGATACGGTTCTTTATTGACTATCTTAGGTATGAGAGGAATCTTTCCGAGCATACTATAGCAGGATACGAGGCTGACTTGAAGGAGTTCGAGCGGTTTTATAAGGGACTGGATGATGAACTTACTTGGAATGATGTTGATGCAGATGTGGTTCGCCAATGGGAAGTTTCCATTATGGAACGCGGGAGCAAGGCCAGTAGTGTGGGGCGACGTCTAAGTGCGTTGCGTACGTTTTACAGGTTCCTGCTCAAGCGCAAGTTCGTAGACAAGGATCCCGCTCATTTGGTGCGTGCCCCAAAGAAGGAGAAGCCCTTGCCTTGTTATGTGCGTGAAAGTGAAATTAACAAGTTGCTTGATGGAGGTTTCTTTCCTAATTCATTTGAAGGACATCGTGACAGAACCATTTTGCTGACGTTCTACTCCACAGGCATAAGACTCTCTGAACTGATTGGCTTGAAGGTGTCTGATGTTGATCTTGATCAGATGCAATTGAGGGTTACCGGAAAGAGAAACAAGCAGAGGCTTGTCCCTTATGGTCAGGAGTTGAGCGTGTCATTGCGTGAGTATTTGACGGAGAGGGCAGAACTCCTTGCAAGAGTGCGTTTTGAAACGGATTTCGTGTTCGTGGATGAACGTCGGGGAGGCTCAATGGAGTCCGGTTGCGTGAGGCTGATGGTCAAGCACTATCTTTCATTCGTGACCACACAACAGAAACGTAGCCCCCATGTACTAAGGCATAGTTTTGCGACATCTATGTTGAACCATCACGCCGACCTGCAGTCTGTTAAAGAACTGCTTGGCCATGAAAGTCTGTCTACCACAAAGGTGTACACACATGCCTCGTTTGAGGAATTGAAGGAAGTATACATGCAGGCTCATCCAAGAGCGAAGTGAAACTTTTAAGAAAGGAGGAAGTTATGGATGTAAAGATTCAGGCAATTCATTTTGATGCCACGGAAAAACTTATGGACTTCATCGAGAAGAAAGTTGCTAAGTTGGGAAAGTTCGGTGGTGAAACAGGAAAGGTTGAGGTGTCATTGAAGGTCGTCAAGCCGGAGACTGCCATGAACAAGGAAGTGGCCATAAGGCTGCAGGTGGCAGGTGCAACATTGTTTGCCCAGGAGGTGTGCGACACATTTGAAGAAGCAACGCTGAAATCAGTGGATACATTGGTTCGCCAGTTGTCCAAAAACAAGGATAAACAGAAAACTCGCTAAAAAAGCGGGAGAAAGTTTTGGTAATTCGAAAATAATGCCTAATTTTGCAGCCGTTTAGTCGTGACGGCATCTGCTAAACGGCTGCAATTGCCTCTTTAGCTCAGTTGGCCAGAGCACGTGATTTGTAATCTCGGGGTCGT
>JAHZGX010000024.1 GCA_019420585.1 Prevotellaceae bacterium | reverse complement strand
AACAAGACAACCTACTGAACAGCATGGTCAGCAAGCGTGAACTGGCCATGCTCTATTTCCCCGAGGCCAAGCCCCGCAGTGCCGAGAGCCACCTCATGAAGTGGGTGAACCGCTGCCCGCAACTGAAGGAAGCCCTGTCCCGGACGGGATACACGCCTCGCGCACGCCTGTTCACTCCCCGCCAGTTGCGCATCATCCTCCATTACCTGGGCGACCCGTGAACTGCCCTCCCATGCAAGGAAAGCAGGGACAATCTGCTGCGGCCGGCATGCAGGGGAAGAATGACGCTTTAGGCTTGCAGCAACGACAGCAATTCGCCTGAAGTATATACCGGAATCTCCGCACCTGCAAAGTCTCTCTTGTTTCGGGTTACGATGCAGTCCGCATCGGTATGCCTTGCGCATTTATACTGGACGGCATCTTCATAGTCCTTCCAGTTGCTGTCAAGTGCTTCCTTCACGACACAAGCCTTCAGGTCACAGACTTTGACAAAGGCCAGCATGGACTTGAGGCGTTTTCTTATGGTTGATATCCCGTATTTTCTCCCAACATACATGGTGTTTATAATGGACAAAGACGATATGCTTAGGTTCAGTTTGTTCATATAACCTAAAGCAAACAGTCTTTTGGCGTCTTCATAAAATTCGTCTCTTACACAGACGTAATCAATAAGCACGTTGGTATCCACGAAAACATTCATAGCATATATTTTTCCGTTCTTGCGTCACGTCCGTCATCATCAGCAGGAACAGGCATCTTGCCAAAACCATCGGACACGATGGAGTCCATATATCCCAACGCCTCTTCAAGACTGGGCTCATGTACTTTTTCAGCCCTCTTGTTGGCTGTTTTGCCACTTATGGATCCAATGACCAATTGTATGCCGTATTCTACCACTTCCCGGACGCTCATGTTGTATCGCCTTGCGTACTCAACGGCATCCTTGTACATGTCAGAATCTATGGTGATGGTATTCATCTTGTGTCCTTTCTCTAGCGATTACATTGCGAAGTTAGAAACTTTATTCCCAAACCAACCTTCCCAAAGTGTTAATATATGCTAACAAATCAACCTTAATTCCATCTAATTCCATCTAATTCGAGACTGCCCCTCCACCGCCGCCGTACCTTTGCACCGTGTCCAAAAGCCCGTTGGCACATCGCCACCACGGCCTGTCCGGGAGGCCAAGGAGGCGCGAGAGAGGGCAAGCATGAAGTACAACCATCAACACCAATCAAGTACAATGATCCAGTATCAGTTGAAGCAAAACAAGAACCAGAAGATGCCGCAGGCATGCGGCAAGTGGTACGCCGCTCCCGTGGTCCGCCGGATTGTGGACAAGGAGGGCTTGGCCGAGCACATGGCCGCCCACAACACGCCCTACTCCCCGGGCACCATCCTGGGGCTCCTCACCGACATGGTGGACTGCGTCAGGGAAATCTGCCTGGAGGGCAACGCGGTGAAGATTGACAACCTGGCCATCTTCTCCATCGGAATCAACCACAAGGCGGGAGCCGCCGGGGAGAAGGAGTTCTCCGTGGCCAAGAACATCAAGGGCGTCCGCCTGCGAGCCCGTGCCACGGGAGAGTTCTCCTCGGGCAGCCTCAGTCTCCTGGCCAGCCTGAAGAGGGTGGGTACCGCCGCATCCGCCGGGGACTCCACCTCGCCCGGAGGATCCCAGGGAGGCGGGAACAGCGGAGGGGGTACCGACCCCGGCACTAACCCCGGCACCGGCGGCACCGGCGGTGACAGCGGCGACGACCTGAGTTGACGGGCAAAGGACTCCCCTGAAGGCGTGTCCGGAATGCGCCTATAGCCCAAAGCCATGCAAGGGCACCCGCTCGCCCGGGGGAGTCCAAGCCACCGGCACCCATTCCAATGATTCTCAATTCTTAAAAATTCAAAGTCATGAAAAACGTAAAGTTCAAGCAAGTCATCAACCTCATCATCGCCATCCTGACCGCCATCGCCTCAAGCGTGGTCGTGTCCAGCTGCATCACCAACGGAGGACTGGCGTAAACCTCAACAGGAAGAAAAGCCATGAGACTGATTACGCTCTTGATTATCCATTGCAGTGCGGTCATGCCGCATCAGACCAGTTCGGTGGAACAAATCAACCAATGGCATCTGGACAGAGGCTGGAAGAACGGCTGCGGCTATCACTATGTGGTGAGGCGTGACGGGACGATAGAGAATGGCCGTCCGCCGGAAATGGTGGGGGCGCACACCCTGCACCACAACGCTCACTCCATAGGCATCTGTTACGAGGGAGGGCTGGATGCGGACGGACAGCCGGCCGACACTCGCACCCCGCAACAGAAGGCAGCCATGAGAGCCTTGCTGAAACGCCTGAGGACGGATTACCCGAAAGCTCTCATCGTGGGCCACAATGCTTTCGCCCGCAAGGCATGTCCCTGCTTTGACGTGCGCGAATATGATGACCTCCAGCCATAGGCTGCCCCCTTTCACCCTCCGAGTCCCAGCCGGCATCTGCCCGTGCCGGGACTCGCTGCCTTGTCCCAAAGGACTCTGCTCTAATGGCCGATTTTTTTTTTTTGGGGGGGGGGGGGAATCTCCTTACTTTTGGAACGGTATTGAGGTGCAATCTCAAATTCACCATTCATGGCTTTTTCCCTGAGCCATTTGCCAAAAACAGGAATACATTGCGCTGTTTCATCGAAATTATATACTTTTGCGGCCGATTTAGGAAAAGAGAATAACAAACATGATGTTCCACAAAGACATAAATCAGGAAATCGTACCATAACCAGCCTTCCCGGAATCGAGAGGAAGGTTGGAAATTTCCGAGCGTCATCCCCATGCCCATGTGTGGAGATAAGGGATTTCTATACCTGCCAAAAGCACCTTGCAACGCACACATGCAAGGATAAAGAAGTATATTTATCAGACTTATTTTCACATCAACAATAATGAAGAAAGCATTTTTACTGTTGCATTCGGCCATCCTTCTGGCTGCGTGCTCAAGCATATTCGGGAATCTCATTTCATTGGATGCCGTACTGATTACATGGTACCGCATGTTGTTGGCGGCCATTATATTGCTTGCCGTCGGCATGGTACGGGAAAGAATCCACATCGTCCCCGGTGATTGGAAAGTCCTGGCTACGGGCTTTCTGTTGGCGTTGCACTGGACGATGTTTTACGCCAGCATCAAATATGCCAACGTTTCTGTCGGGGTGGTCTGTTTCTGCCTCTCCGGATTCTTTACGGCTGTAATTGCCCCGTTGGTCAACCGCAGACGCATCTCATTGGCAGAACTTCTGCTCAGTTCACTGACACTGGTCGGCATCTCCCTGATATTCCATTTCGACAGTTCATTCCGCATTGGAATCCTGTTCGGTGTGGCGTCTGCCTTGCTCTTTGCCTTTTATGCCATACTCAACGGACGGGTGGGCGCGTCAGGCGGTGCTTTGAAGACGACTACCCTCCAGATGATTGGCGGGGCGGTTGGATTGGGGGCTTTGCTACCTCTGTATCTGCATTGGCAGCCGTCCGCCGCCATAGTGCCCACACCGGCAGATTTAGGCTATCTGCTACTGTTGGCTTTCGGTTGTACCGTCTGCATGTGCAATTTCCTGAACAAGGCGCAGAAAAGCATCAGTGCGTTTACCGTCAGCCTCAGTTTCAATTTGGAGCCGATTTACAGCATCGCCCTTGCCATCGTCCTTTTCCATGAAGATAGGATGCTTGGCACAGCCTTTTATGTCGGGCTCTCACTGATAGCCTTGTCGCTGTTGCTACAGATGCTCCATGTATCTGCCGGCTCACGTTGATGGATCTCCGAGTCCCGGCCGGCATCTGCCCGTGCCGGGGCTCGCTGCCTTGTCCCAAACGGGGAAAGGCTTGTATTTGAATGAAGGATTTGACTTGACCCTAACAGTGGATAAGTATTTTTATAACAATACCACTTTTGGGAAAGGCACAAGAAAAGCCACCCGGATTAGGAGTGGCCTAAAAAACTAAACCCCGAGGTTTGTCCGAAGACAGGGACACTCGGGGGATTCCGTTGCAAAGTTAGAAATAATTTCGTAATTTTGCAAATTGCAATACGTTAAAAATCACGAAGTGAAATATTCTGAGTATGAAAAGGCGTTTTCTCCGGCTCGCCTAAACAAATATTTAGTTGCTTGCGGCGGTAATACAGCCAAAGCACTTACCCTTTATAGGCATAACGTGAAGTTATGCCAAAAGTTTTATGGCATACTGAATATCTTTGAGGTCGTGCTTCGTAATGCCATAAACGCTCATTATCAGAGCGTATTTAATGATACAGAATGGGTGGAGAGTCAGATGCAACCCGTCGGTATGATTGAAAACGCGCCGCAGAAAAATGAAGTACTTCGGATAATCGCTACGCTTAGGCAAAACGGGCGATATACAAACGACCGTGTTGTTTCCTCGGTCTCTTTCGGCTTTTGGACACATTTGTTTACACGACAGCCGTTTAGACTTGGTGGTCAGAACTTATTGCGTATATTCCCAAATCGCACCGTCGGATTGGGGCAAAGAGCGGTGTTCAACGAACTTCAGGAGATAAAGACATTTCGTAACCGCATAGCCCACCATGAGGCTATCTGCTTTGATGAGAACGGCAACATTGACATGGCAAGAACACAAAGCAAATATGCGCTTATCCTAAAATACATAGACTTTCTCGGCTATCAGAGCAGCCATTTATTCTACGGCATAGACATATTGCCAGATTCCACTATTGCTAAAATCGAAGCGTTGAAATGAAAAAGTGGCAGGAGATATTGGGTTGGATAAAGGTTAAGTTGATAAAGCCGAGAATGACGAAGGAACCCAAAACGCAAAGAGGATGTGGAATTTATCGAACAACCAAACAATATATTTTCCTAACGGGGTATGGTAAGACTGGGATTGGGTACTCTATGAGCTATCCTATAAAATTCGCTCCAATAGATTGTGATGATGTCGAATTCAATAATGCTTTTGGAGAAGTTTTTATTGCCAGTAATCGCGACAAATACGAGGAGTTAACATCCGCCCAACTGATTAAAGCGATGAAACAGAGTTCATGGCGACAACTTCATAATCAATCGACGTATGTACATATCCGACAAAACGATGCCGAAATCACGATTCTTCCAGCCCAATACAAAAAGAATGACTGGGATTACGAACATTCTTTAACTTTTGACATTGATAAAGACTCCATATACGACATTGTAAACGAAGCCAGGAAACTCCTTGACAATATTGAAATTGACTGACAAAGAATCCAAATTATTTGAGTAACGATAGACGGAATGAGCTGTCCTTGAAGGCGTAGACGACGATGCCTGTGAAGAGGCAAGATAGTTGTCAAGGAATTGCTTACCACTGCTGAAAATCAACGCCATATCCGATTCAAGAAACAAGCGAGGTACAAACTACGTTAATTAGTAGTCAAAACAGAAGGGAAAAAGGGGGGAAATGGGGATGCAATAGCAAAATCACGCTATAAAGGGATAAGATTTCAGTTTTTTTTACTCATTTCAAGCACTTTACGCATAGTAACGTAACGGTTTTAGCGAGAATTGTATTAATTTTGCGGCACGGACGATAATCCCGTTTTGAACTTTCATGCTCTAATGGGACATTTGTCACATCGAATGTCGATTATTTATTGTAACTTTGCGTATGGCAACACTCTATACGATATTGATTCTGTGTGTTGGCTTTGCTCTTTCCTGTAATCTGTGGGTGCAAAGTCGGTTGTATTTATGCCATCGGAAAGGAGGCAAGCGATGAAACAGAGAATAGCCATAATTGTGATAAATGTTGTTGCCGGGCTGTTTGCATTATATATGTATGCTTGTTATGTCAGAGAAACCGAGATTCAGAGTACTCAGGATAATATAACTTGTGACATAATAGAACTGGATGTGAGACATGGTTATAAACGCCACCCTTCAGCAAAAATAATTTATAGAGGCAAGGAATACTATACCGGTATAACTATAAATTTAACCGATAGTTTATCCCTTGGAGAAAACAATACCGTGTTTTACTATGATGGGGTACTTGATAGAATCTTTTGCCGTGATTCAGGTATTGAAAGAGGTGTGTATTCAGGCTTTGCCTTCTTTATTTTGTCTTTCCTGTTTTGGATCAATCCCCAAAGTAATAAAAAGAAAAAAGACTTTAGCAGAGGAGGCAAGCGATGAAAAAGCCAACAAGAGAAAAAGCACATTTCAAGACTTTTCCTATAAAAATGTCATTAGGGAAAGTGTATTTCTGCTTCTGTTTGTGCGTTTTGATATATGCTTTATCAACTCCAATTTTAACAGTTATTCTGAAACATCATGGAAACCGATGTAAGGGCACAATAACAGCAAATGAGTCATCATTGGTTCACAGATGGACTTCCAATAATTATCTGTATGAGTTTAGCCTGGGAAATAAGACCTATACTGGTAATTCATTAATAAAAGTAGGGAATAACGACAAAATAGGAGATACAATAACTGTGTTATATTTTGAGTTTTTCCCATCTTTCAATAGACCTGTAACCTTTTACGAAGATAAATAAATGGATTACAGGCTGATTTCACCTTGCCCTCTATCAATCTTCCAGTCACACCGCCCTTCCGCGACCTCGCCAACCTCCGTCCGTGACCGTGTGGTCATGCAGGAATTAATTTTTATACAGAATTATGACACTAACAGAAGACGAACTATCTTTGATAGAATTTGCAAAAGAATATATCTATACTTTCCTTTCTGAATTTGGAGAGTTTTTGCCATTTGCTGTAATTATGGAAAATGGTGAAGTCATCCCTTTAGAACATGAGGAAAACGACAAATCCTCCTCACCGACATACTTGATAAATGTGTATGAGAATTACTTTAATCAGGAACGGAATAATAACAATGAATATCAGTTAGGACTTTTGTGTATAGACATATACACTCGTTCCACCATGCAAAACTGTAAGCGAAGTGGAATTGAGTATATTTTGTTTGGTATTAACTATACAAAAAGAGTTATACAACATTATAAGATTTTAAAAGATAAGTCGGTATTATCCGATAATATGGTTGGCTGGGATAGCGGAGACAGTCTTGGTTAAAAGTGCAAGAAGATAGGAAATGCCCGATAATTGATTTCGAACGACTTTTAACGCTGACAATCAACTACATGAGAAAATAACGGTACAACTATCCATTAGAGGAGGGGGGGAGGGGGGGGAGTTGTTTTGAGGGAGTGAAAGGATTAGAAAAGACGTGTATCCTGAATGAAGGATTTAACTAAATCCTAACAAATTACAAGTATTTTTATTGATTTGTCAGTATAGTATGGATATAGGATTAAACTGCGAATCAGACAACAACCTTTAGTTAGGCCCAAAACAATTAGCAAAAACAGTCGCAGTTTGAACTATTATTGCTATATTTGTAGTCTAATAGGTGCAAGTACGGCTATGGGAGAAAATATCTACATGTTGCCTGACGGCGAAATCCGCCGTCGGCTGGGACAAAAAATAAGGCATTTGCGACTCCGACAGGACTTCACTCAGGCATCGCTCGCAGAACAGGCGCAAGTCTCACTGACGACATTAAAGAAAATCGAAAAAGGAGATATAAGTTATTTCGATTCCCTGATGCGTGTGCTCCGCGTTCTGGGCGAACTGGATGTATTCTCTCCCCTTATTAAGGAAGATGAGATGAGCCCCAACGAATACTTTGAATTTGTCAAGGCAAGCAAAAAGAAGCAGCGCAAACGCGCAAGCGGCAACAACAAAACCACCCCCCAACCTAATCCGGAGGAATCAGAATGGTAGATATAGCGAGAGCAAACCTGTATGGTCAGCCCGTCGGGACATTCCGATGGGACAGCAACCGCCAGTTAGCACATTTCGAGTATGCCGATAGTTTCATCGGCAAAGGACTTGAACCCTCGCCGATTCTAATGCCTGTGCGCCAAGGAAGGGTGTATTCATTCTCCGACATTGGCCGTGAGACGTTCAAGGGGCTTCCCGGTATGCTCGCCGATTCATTGCCAGATACTTACGGCCGGGCACTGTTCGATCGTTGGCTTGCACTAACCGGGCGTAGCAGCGGAAATGCTGTGGAGACACTATGTTTCCTCGGTAAACGCTGCATGGGAGCGCTGGAGTTTGAACCCGCCATGGATGCACCCTACAGTCCAAATGTAAGAATAGAACTTGACTCCCTTGTTGAAGTGGCAAGCGAGGCTCTGTCTGAAAAGGAAGAGTTCGGAGCCAATCTTGAAGAGGACAAGAAGGCGGCGATAGCCGAAATAGTGCGCCTCGGCACCTCAGCCGGAGGACAGAGGGCAAAAGCCATCATAGCCTACAATCCACTGACAGGGGAAGTCCGATCAGGACAGATTGAGGCCCCGGAAGGCTTTGACTATTACCTTATAAAACTCGACGGTGTCACCGCTGAAGCCGGATTCAGGGAAACACAGAATTTCGGCCGTCTGGAATATTCTTTCTATGGGCTTGTAAAGGAATGCGGCATAGATATGTCGGATTGCAGTCTGATAGAAGAGAATGGGCGCGCACATTTTCTCACCAAGCGTTTTGACCGCCAGAAAGGAGAGAAAATCCATATGCAGACACTCTGCGGCATAGCACACTATGACTACCGCAATCCACGTTCTTACTCTTACGAGCAGGCGTTCAACGTAATGAGGGCACTTAGGCTGCCATACTCACAGGCGCAGGAAATGTTTCGTCGCATGGTATTCAATGTGGTAATCCGCAACCAAGATGACCATACCAAAAACATATCCTTCCTTATGGACAAACAAGGCAAATGGAACCTTTCGCCGGCGTACGACATGGGATTTGCCTATAATCCCAAGGGAGGATGGACCGCACAGCACCAGATGTCGATCAACGGAAAGTTTGACGACATCACCCGCCAAGACCTTATGGAATTTGCGAGACGCAACAATATAAAGGAGGCTACTGAAATAATCGACCGTATTACCGAAGTGTCTTCACGCTGGCCACTCATGGCAAGGGAATGCGAGGTTCCAAAGCCCATGATAGATGCCATTGTGCCAAATCTGAAACTCTCCATATGATCCTTCAGCAAGCGATGAACCGATTACTATCTGATTATCTTGAAATTTGCAGCAAATTCCGGGCTAATGGACTAAGCAAACCTGAGAGGAAACAACGGCACGCTCTGCTCTCCGAATGGGAGAAAACGGATTGTGAGAGTGGTATGTTGCCCCTCGGTGAGATTCAGGACTTTTGGGACAACCATAATGATATTTGCTGGAACAGAGTGTTTATAAACAAGGTTATATGTCCGGTGATAGCCGCTGATTTGGAGACTGGCGGATATGATGGCTTAAGATTTCTGTTCCACTGTTTCCGGGGACATGAAGGTTCCTGCATACACTCTGACAGTCCACTGGCTATTTTTTGTGATCACAGCGGAGGGAAGTATCAGCCGTTTCAATTGGCGGATATGTTGCTGGAATATGAACCTGATAATGTTGATGCTCTCAAATACAAGTATGATGCTCTCAAATATTTTCTTGAGTTCTCCATACATGAAATGCCATCTGGAGTGTTGGACGGCTATGAAGGAGCAAGTATATCGGACATTCCGGCAATGATTGAGGATACGAATGAGTTTGAGCGCATTTCCCGAAAGTTGAATATGCCTCTTTGTGAAAACTTGGTAGAGAATTGCCGCAGATATTATAAAGCCTACGGAGATTATTTGCAGAATCTCGACAGATATGGCACTTTTGAGGATTATCTGCGCTCGAACAAAATTGCATATCATTCATATACATCACGTTACAATTATGAATAAGTGGCAGAAAATAGTAGGTGCTGTAATAATTTCAGTCTTGATTATTGCACACATCTGGGCTTTTATTGATTATCTCAAGTTCGCAACAGCGGCTGAGTTCTGGTGCGCGGAAATAACGCAAGCAGCATTTTTTGACAGCATCTTTAATTTCCGGCAGCATTTTTGGTGCTACAATGTACTATCTCTGTTTGATATTATTTTTATTATTTGGTTATTCGTGGTTCTTTGGCGAAAAGGAGGCAAACAATGAAGGATAGAGTCATTTTCATCTTCAAAATAATCATAGCAGCGATTGTTCTTTTGTTCACCAGTCCATATTATTGGCTTCGCACGGTTATTCTGCATCTTGGAGCCGGGCTTCGGTATAGTTGCCTGTGGCTGTTCCGTCGCGGGCAGAAAGTCTCATATAAATACATCTGCTATGGCTCGGAAGATTTCAGTGTCATAGACCATGCCGACAACAATTTTGCCAACGGATTTCTCGGCTTCCTCGTTCTCGGCGTGATTCTCATTTTAGTAGCCAAACTCTGACATGAAACTGATTGACAGAAATAATTTCTGCCCTGTCTGCGGCTATCCTTTAGGTAATTATAAGCCGTGGGGAGATAACGGAAAAACTCCGACATACGATATTTGCCCATGTTGTGGGGTGGAATGGGGTAATGAGGATTATACGCCAGAGTCTCGAACAGAATACCGGAATAAATGGCTTGAATCCGGAGCAAAATGGTTTGCCCCACAGAAAAAGCCTGCGAGTTGGAATCTTGAAAAACAATTAAGAAACATAGGTTACAATGAAACTGATCGATAAACGATTTTGGATATTGATAATTTCAATAATTACCATATCCTGTAATAACCAATCATCAAAACTTGATACAGAAACTGCCAATACCGCCCAATCTATTGGAAATGCTATTTTCTGCATTCAAGAAATCAGTGAGGAAGAATACATGCATGCTAATAGCACAGCAAATGATTATAATATTTATCCACAACGTATTGATTCGATAGCCAAACAAGATGTTTTGAATAAAATTTTTCAAGACACACAAAAACGTATAGCCGGGTTAGATTCATTGGATAAATGTGCGATATACGAGGCTGTAACGAATGAAGAACTTTTTAATATGGATAATTTGCTTTATTATCCTAAACTGAAATTGTTGGGTCTAAGAATACCACTTGACTATCATAACAATAGTATGTGGTGGTATGATTCCACATCAGGCAAATGGGTTGATGATACAAACCTTGAACCATCGGCCATTAACAAAAACGGAGTTTTCGTCTGTCAAGTCCGTGAAGATTGCGACATTCATTTAGACTTGCATTTCTTCCAAATTGACAAAAATGGAATTAGCAAAATTCAAACATACAGTAATGAAATGTATAGTGGAGAGTATTGTATGTATCTAACCGAAGAAGACCAAATTGAACCAATCTTTTGGAACACAAACAATACTCTCTATCTACGTTCCTATGATTTTGTTAAATGCAAAATCGTTTACTTGAAAATTGCACTATCTGAATTTATCTGATTTATACTTCAATAACCAGATGTTGCTATTGCTTTGCGCTTTCGTAGCGTCAGCGGAGAAAGAATGAAAGGTCGTTGAGGATGTTAGCGAGAATTGTATTAATTTTGTGGACAAGAACTGGATTGACAGTGAGATGACCGACAAGGAATATCATAAAATGATAGCCGATGTAAGGCGTAGCGTGAGTCGTAAGTATGGCTTTCGCCAAAGTTCTTATGTCAACTTCAAAGTAGAGAGCGGTTATTTCTTCTGTCTGTATTTTATGAATGGTGATGTCCGGTTCACTGTCAAGCCTATGTATGCCGATGATTTGTGGTGGAATATATGGGATGCCTCGGATAACAAGAACGAACCTTTGAGCTTGCGTGGAACAGGAGCTTACTCTCTATCAGGGCAAGTCCTATCTTCAGACGAGATAGCGAAAGTTACCGACAAGAGCGAACTCACTGATATAATTGAGGGCATATTCCAAAATGCAAAGGATACAATATCAAAATTCATAATTGCTAATCCTAATGCAGACACGTTTTTCCCTGACGAGTCAAAAATGGATTATGACCCCGACCGACTGCTATATCTTATGGCTCTTATCCATAATGGCAAAGAAAAAGAAACTTTGGCAATTATCAAAGAGGCTCGCAAGAATAAACATAGATGTATTTTTCAGAGCGGAATGTTTAGCGATAGTTACACATATATCCGCCGTTGGTGCAACCGTGAACAAGCAACCATTCGGATAAGAAATGTATTTGCATCCATTTTCAACAACATTGTCTAGATACGTGCATACGCATTGATGGCTTTGGGTAGAAATAACAAGAAAGACACCCTTCCCAGCGTTTATGATATCAGACTTTTGGATGGAAAATCTCCGATGGGCATTATGCAAAATGGAAGAAAAATGTTGAAAAATCGTTTAAAGCACCTCAAATTCGCATTGCTCCAACGCATTTTAATGACGGCAAACGTAATATGAATGCTGGAAAAACAAGATTACAATCAACAGCAGTATACGGAAGAACTATCTTTTGGAAAGAAACTAAATAAAAATTAGTAATGAGATTTTGCGCGATATTAATACTTTCTGTGATTTCAATTCTAAACAGTTTGGAATTGAAATCACAGACTGTTGTAAACATTTTAAGTAATGGTTATAAGTTAGAGAGAAGTTTATTTCTACACGGGAAAAAAATCGGGGTATATAATAAAAAGGGTAGATTGATTAAATTGTCCACAGATGACAAAACGCGTCAAAAGATATTTTTAAATCAATCTAATAGCCTAACAGATTATGGAATAATGCTAAAATATCCCGAGGTCATATATAAGGATGCATGTGTTATTGCTGATATTTTATCAAGTTATGACCCAAGCGAAATCTTGTCATTTACAAAGCCAATAGGGGAACAAAAAAAGATTTCTATACAAAATATCAATAAGTATTACACATATCTTGATGCCAGTGTTGACTATGTGTTAAGTATTGAAATTATAGTCAAGGATTGTCTTATTACTCAATATAGTTATACATATAAGCCAAACATGTCTGACGCCATTATTTCATATACATGTGTCTTTACTTATGATAAGAATAATAGGGTCGTAAAATTAAAAAAAGAATATAGGAAACACTATGAAACAATAGAATTCATATATGAAATCAAATAAGACATGTTTCTTGCCAAGTCATATTGTGACATAGGTAATTCACAAAGTTCATCCAGCACAGTGGCCCCGGATGGTGAGATTACCACCACATTCGAGTACGACGGCATCCTGCGACTTGTAAGGGTCACAGACACCGAGGGTAACGTGACGACATCTGTCTATGATATGGGCGACAGCCGCACGGAGGTGAACCATCCGGCAAGCGGCAAGACATCGTTCACCTACGACCCGCTCGGCAACGTGCTTACCAAGCAGACGGCTAACATGGCGGAGGAAGGCAAGATGATTACCTATACCTACGACTACCACCGTCTGACGGGTATCAGTTATCCCGACCATCCGGAAAACAACGTGAAGTACTACTACGGCGGACGCAACGCCTCCCACAACCGCATCGGACGACTGATGATGCGTGAGGACGGAACGGGTGCCATCGAATACTTCTACGGCAAGATGGGTGAGGTGACGAAGACCCGCCGCACGCTCATCGTGCCCAACCAGGCGATTGCCACCTACGTCACCCAGTGGACTTATGACAGCCACAACCGCCTCCTGGAGATGATCTATCCCGACGAGGAGAAAGTGACTTACTCCTACAATCTCGGCGGCCTGCTTGAAAAAGTCCGCGGCGAGAAGTCATACGGCTATGACTACATCACCAAGTTGGGCTACGACAAGTTCGAGCAGCGCAGCTACCTGAAGTACTGCAACGGCGCGGAGACGTTCTACACCTACGACACCGTCGCCTGAGCAACCTCGCGGTGAACAGCGGCAACACGGCCATCATGGACAACGACTACACCTTCGACGCTGTAAGCAATGTCCTCTCGGTGGTGAACAATGCCTCGCTTCCTGCCAGCGGAAATGCCGGAGGCAAGATGTCGCATGCCTATACATACGACGGGCTGTATCGCCTCGCTTCCGCTACGGGTACATACACCGGAGCAGACAGCAAGTCCGCGTCCTACACCCTCGCGATAGGTTACGACAATATGCACCGCATCACTTCCAAGAGCCAGCATCTGACCCAGGACAACGTGCAGTTCAACGGCAAGTTCAATGTCGGATATGACCTGTCATACACATATGGCACGGAAGTTACAGCGAAATCTAAGTAGAAATGCAAGCGCAAGCACTATTTCTAACAGAATGAAAAAGGTTAACAATAGTCAAAAAGCATATCTTGAAGAATTAGGTAAGTATGCCGGCTATTCTGGATTGCAACAGGGTACAAGTAGTGCCTTGGGAAGAGGTACTGGCAAAATCATAAATAATTTAAATGATGACAGATGAGTTCTAAAAAACAACATTCAAATAGAACGAATTCCAAATCTACTAACGGAGAAAAATCCTACTATAAGTTTTTTGTGCTTTATAGCATAATTTTACTTGTGGGGATTTTTCTCCCCCAGTATTTGAGGATATATTATTTAGAGTATTCCTTTATGTATATAGTAGTAATCCCAATATGCTTTATTTGTGGATTATACTTTAAGTGCATAAAGAAATTAAAGAAAGGGCTTTTATATATATCACTTTGGGGCACATTTTGCATTACATTTTCATTGTATTCAATTGTTAATATTGGATATATGAACTCACAGGATACACATTCGTTTATGTCCAAGATAGAGAATGTTGAATCCAGTGCCTACCGCTCGCCGCCCTTCATTTCTTTTAAATTAGATAATGAGGAAATTGCTCTAATAATTAATAATGAATATCCAATCAAAGAAAAGATTGAACGAGAAAAGACATTACTAATTTCAGGTCAGTATAAAAAAGGACTGTTTTCATCCGTTATGATTGTTGATTACACCGTTTATTAACAATAGTAGGTAATCATAGACTTATGCCTCTTTGTCCTTTCTCAATCTTCCAGTCATACCGACCTTCCGCGACATCGCCAACCTCCTTGAGTGTATGGCGATGTTTTATTTCATCAAAGGGCTGTCGGTGTTCAGCATAGTCGCAGAGCCATGTGCCGACCACTTTCTGCTGTTCGATGGTCTCGCCGTAGCCCGCTACGCCTTCGAGAAGTTGGTGGCAAACAGAAAAAGACAGCACAGAAAAGACAGCAGAACCCTAATGGCCGATTTGGGTTAAGCCGATGAAAATCTCAAATAGGAAATGCTTATAGACAGGAGGGCTTTGGGAAGGCAAAGCAAGGGAGAGCAGCGATGCACCTTGTGCGGTGCATCGCCACTCTCCCCACTCATTATATATATGCCTCCCGAGGCTTTACTGGAGTCCCATCAACTGCATGATGACATCCATGATCTGCTGGCTCATGTTGATGGAATAGCCCTGGCGGTACCAGACCACGCGGTTGAACGTGTCGCACATCATGAAGATGGGCAGTTCGGTGGAGCCGTGGGTGAGTTCCTCAATGTGCATGGCCTGCACGGTCTCGGGGTCTGCAATGCCGAAGAGTACATTGTCGGGCAACTCGTCAAAATCCTTTCGGCGGAAGCGGTCATACTCCTCACGAGAGGGGAAAAGCAGGAGATAAGGCCTGTCCCAGCGGCACAGATAGATATTGTTGTCGCACATGTCCCGCAGCACATGCATGGAAGGCTCGTGGTTGCTGGTCACCAGACCCAGCACGAAATAACCGCGTCCCACGGCATCAAGTATGGTGCGGTGCCTCCCGCGGGGCGTGGTAAAGCCGAGTTCACAGTTGAACGAGGAGATGACGGAGAGGCGGTCGTCACTCCTGCGGAGGTGCAGCGGCTCCACAGCCGCCCCGCCCTGAGGCAGGCGGAAGAAAGACAGATGGGACAGCACACCGCCGTTGGCCAGGCGTGTGCCCGTGGCCATCATATACTGCCCGGGCTGCATGGGGGTGCCCAGAGCGAAGGTACGCGCCCAGGTGACACCGCTCTCATCGAACTCCTGCAGGCGGGGAACGCCATCGGTGATATGCGAGAGGGTGAACTGGGTATAATAGGCCGGATCTTCCTTGATGTCAGTATCCTTATAGGTCAGATACAGCATACCCTGCGAGGGCACCGCATCGGGCAACCCGGAGAAGTCCACGCCGTGCCACACATGCTGCGCATCTGCCCACTGCACCTGCCCCGTGACGGGATGGATGCGGGCGGGTATGAGTGCACTGCGGGCTGCACAGACAAAAAAGATGTCACGGCTATGGCTGTCGGTCACACGATGGCGGTAGACTCCCAGCGGACTCATGCACAGGTGCATGGGATTGCGTTCCTCGCTGACCGTGACGCTGTCCTGCACCCAGCGTACGATGTCCTGAGCCGACTTCCCGCGGAAAGCCTGCCCGAGCACGGC
The DNA here is from genome assembly GCA_019420585.1 of Prevotellaceae bacterium. Classification (GTDB taxonomy): domain Bacteria; phylum Bacteroidota; class Bacteroidia; order Bacteroidales; family Bacteroidaceae; genus Physcousia. Next base: position 29,914 of record JAHZGX010000024.1, on the reverse strand, counting down.
ACGCCAGGGAGTAAGCATCTCCTGGCTGACACGCGGCGAGGCCACATAGTCAAGCCACAGGGAATCGGGCTGCACGGCCACGCTGTCAAAGTGGTCAGCCAGCACATCGGGCATCACATCCCTGAGGTCTTTGTCGCTCAGGGTACCCAGCAACCTGCGTCCGACCTCTGCATCGGGCTGTGTCTTCAGGAAGTCGGCCAGCACCTGATGGTTGGCCCTGGACTTGACCATCAGAGGGTCGGTGCTGTCACGGGTGAAGGCTGCCGCCATATAGGCATTGCGCAGGCTGTCCTCCACGGCCAGACGAGCCTTGTTGGCCTTGCGCTGTGAGAGAGACACCTTGGGCTGGTTGTCCCGCTCAGGTGGCGGCATGAGGTCAATGTCCAGTTCGCCCACATAAGTGGAATCCTTGTCAAGAACCACCTGCACGGTGTCCTGCTTGCCCACGGAAGCCTTGCAGAAGCCAAACCGGCCTTCATGCGAAGCCCACACAAGCAGGTCGCCACGTCCGCTGGTGAGCGACGCACAGCCGTCCTCACTGCTGGGGAAGGTCACCAAGGGATAGAACTCCGCATAGTTGTACAGGCGGAAGGATACCGATGCCCCCTCCACGGGATGGCCGTCGGCATCCGTCACCCGAGCCACCAGCGGGGAGACTTCGGCGTAATTCTCCGTCACGTTAATCTCCGTGTAACAAGCCGTCTGCCGGACAACCTGCTCCGGCCCGTCATAATGGCCGTAGACCTTTGTGTGCATGAGCATGGCACGGGCCGCAGGAGCGTTGAACCAGCCGAGGTCGAGCACCGGCTCCGGCTCGCAGGCTCCCAGGAAATGCCACTTGCCATCGACCCAAGCCTCCACCCAGGCATGATTGTCATCAGTATGCGCCCAACGGGGTGTATAGACTTGCCGCGCGGGAATGCCCACGGCGCGCAGGGCGGCAACGGTGAAGGTGCTCTCCTCACCGCAGCGGCCAATGGCAGAAGCCATGGTGGCCAAAGGCGCGCTGGTGCGGGCATCTGACGGCTGGTAAGTGACGTGCTCATGGCACCAGTGGTTGACCTCGAGCACGGCATCATACATGCTCAGGTCCTTCACCCGGTCCTTCAACTCCTGATAGAGCACCGTACGCGCATCATCAAGGCTCTCATTGTTGACGCGCACGGGAAGCACAAAGTGAAGCCACTCGCGCTCGGGGACACGCTCGCCCCAAGGCATCTCATGGCGTGCCTTCAGAGTGGTCTCCACGCAACGCTCCCAGTAATCGCGGGAATAGTCCACGCTGTCAGGAAGCGGCATATACCGGTACAGGAACGCCAGGGCCTCCTCACGCTCCTGCCTGCTGACCGGGTTACAGCCGGCAAGGAAAAAAGCGAGGAGCCCCAAACAGAGGGCTCCCCACTTCAATGATTTAGTTTTCTGCATACATGTCAACTATTAACTCACCGAAAAGAGTATTGGCCCAGGCAAACCACGAACGGGTGAAATTGGTGGCGTCATCCTTGTTGAAGGACTCGTGCATGAAGCCTGTACCGCCATCTGTCTTGAGTATCTGCTGCACGCACCATTCCTTCTCGGCACGGTCATTGGTGGTGAATGCCTTCATGACAAGGCTCATGGGCCAAGGCATATCATAGCCGATATGGGGACCGCCAATGCCTTCGCCGGCCTTGCCACGATAAAAGTAAGGGTTGTCCTCGCTCCATACGAAGCGACGGGTGTTCTGATAGATGGGGTCGTCAATGCTCACGTCGGTCAGATACGGCAGGCAAAGCAGGCTGGGAGCGTTGGCATCGTCCATCAGCAGAGTGCTGCCGTAACCGTCAACCTCGAAGGCGTAAATCTTGCCGTACTTGGGATGATCGACCACAGCATATTCCTTCAGAGCCAGTTCCACCTGACTGGCCAACTGCTCGCACTCGCCTGCCAGTTCCTTCTCCTGATTGACCTTACGCAGAATGTCGGCAGCCTTGCGCAGCACGCTCACGGCAAAGAAATTGCTGGGAACCAGATAGGGGAACACGGTGCTGTCGTCAGAGGGGCGGAAGGCACTGGCAATCAAGCCGCACGCCTTGCCGGGGTGTCCGTAACCGGCATTGCTTCGGGTATCATGCAGAGCCTTGGTCTCACGGCGGAAGTGATAATTGGTCTTCATCCCGTTCCAGTTCTGCTGGTCGCGGAAAGTGGCAAGCACGGCCTTGACCACACTAATCCACTTCTCATCGAAGATGCTCGCATCACCCGTGCGCAGCCAGTATTCGTAAGCCAGGCGGAGAGGGTAACAGAGGGAGTCTATCTCATACTTGCGCTCATGGAGTTCCATCTTCATCTCGGTCTCATCTGTCTGCCACTCGCCGCCGGTGGGCCCCATGTTGAAAGCATTGGCATAGGGGTCAATCAGGATGCAGGCAAACTGGCGCCGGATAACACCACGTATGAGGTGACGCAAAGGCTCGTCCTGATTCACGAAACGGAGATAAGGCCACACCTGGGCACCGCTGTCACGCAGCCACATGGCATGTATGTCACCCGTATAGACAAATGTATCATCATCGCCATCCGCATTGCTGTAATGTACGGTGGTGTCCAAGGTGTTGGGGAAACAGTTGGCAAACATCCAGTAGAGTTTCGGATCAATGGCCGTAAGTTTGTCCTTCAGAGCCAGAATCTGTTTCTCCACGGCATCGCTGCGGAAGAGACGGTCCTTCTCAGCGGGGCGCATGCTCTTGAGAGTGCTCTGCGCTGCCACATGATTCTTCTTGGCCAGGACAGGCTCGGGGATTTCGGTTGCTGCAGTTGCGTATGCGGCCACCGGTGCAGCCAGCATCATGCCTAACAATAATCTTTTCATCGGGTATATCTGATACGTTTTGTGTTTAATAAGAAAATGAATCATCACTTGGCTGTCATGTATACGTCCAGCGTTCCTCCGGCCATTATCTGGCTGTGCAGGATGGTGTTCCCCTTGATGGTCTTGCCGTTGAGCACGTACTTCTTGACATAGACAGCCTTGTCGGAACCGCCATGGGTGCGGATGGTAAAGGTCTTTCCGTCACGCAGGGGAATGACTGCCTCCTCCACGATGGGCGAGCCCAACTGGTAAACGCCACCGCACGGCTCCACCTGATAAAGCCCCAGCGCCGACATGATGTACCAGGCAGACATCTGCCCCACGTCCTCATTGCCACAGAGTCCGGCAGGTTGGTCGGTGTAAAGTTCATCCATCACCTGGCGTACGCGCTTCTGCGTCTTGCGTGGCTGGCCCACATAATTATACATATAGAGCACATGATGGCTGGGCTCATTGCCATGGGCATACTGCCCGATAAGCCCGGATATGTCGGGGTTGTGGTTGTCTCCCAGGTCGCTCGAAGCGCTCAGCAGGCCGTCCAGACGCTTGTCCAACTCCTGCTTTCCACCCATCAACTCAGCCAGTCCGTTCACGTCGTGAGGCACCAGGAATGTATATTGCCAAGGGTTGCCCTCCGTGTAGTCACCGGTCTGGAACTGGGGATTGAAGTCCTCGGGAAGCGGGCGCAGGTTGCCCTTGCTGTCCAATGCACGCATGCACATTGCGCGCTTGTCCCACAACTTGCGGTAGTTCTGGCTCAAATTATAAAAGCGGATGCTGTCCTCCTTATGTCCCAACTTGCCTGCCACCTGAGCCACAGACCAACTGGCCAGATAATACTCAAGGTTCTTGGCCACCGTCTCACCCTCACGGCCATCATAAGGCAGATAGCCCAAGTCGGCCAGGTAATCCTTTCCTCTGAGCGGCACACGCTTATACTTGGCATACTCCGTGGGCAGAAGGCTTGCCTTCATGGCCTCGAATGCCTCTTCGGGATCGATGTCCCCGTTCTCGCCTTTCAGGATTATGTCGGCCAACACTGGTATGCCGGGCTCTCCCACCATGCAATATGTGTCACAGCTGACCAGGTGCCACACAGGCAGTTCCCCGCGCTCACGGTAAATGGCCATCATGGTGTTGGCATAGTCATTCATCTTGTCAGGCATCAGGATGGTGGCAAGGGGATGGGCTGCACGGTAAGTGTCCCAAAGGCTCCACGTGGTGAGGTTCTGGAACTTGGCAGAACGATGTATCTCAAGGTCAGAACCCATGTAATCGCCATTCACGTCACACCAAATCTGCGGCGCCACCATAAAGTGGAACATAGCCGTATAGAAGATTTTCCGCTCACGCTCTGTGCGGAACGTGGCCTTGACGCGTGCAAGTTGGGTATTCCATGCCTCATCGGCAGCCTTTGCCACAGCCTTGAAGTCGAAGTTGCCGGGCATCTCTTGGTTCATATTCATGATTGCATTGGCCTCGCTCGTGGGAGAAAGCGCCACCTTGGCCATCACCTGGTCACCAGGCGAGAGTTCAAAAGTGGCCTCTCCGTAATGAGCATCCAAGCCCTTTGAATACCAGTTGTGTATTGCGCGGTTGAACTTGATGCAGAAATACACGCGTTGGTCGTATGCCCATCCGCTGCTGCGGCGGTATCCCACAAGCGTATATTCATCGATGGGTGCCACTCGAGCCTCGGTGGTATTGTCGCCCACGGTGTTTTCCAAGTCAATGACCACCCTTGCGTTGTTGCTGCCCTTGGGGTATGTGAAGCAGTAGAGAGCCACACGCTTGGTGGCGGTCATCTCTGCCTGGATGCCGAAACGGTCAAGCAGCACACGGTAATAGCCGGGCACAGCCACCTCGTTCTCATGCTTGTACTCACTGGCCAGACCTTCCCGGGAGAGTTCCACATCACCATATGTGGGCATGAGCGAAATGTCGCCCAGGTCACCGCAGCCGGTTCCGCTGAGGTGCATCTGCCCGAATCCGATAATCTTCTTGCCACTTTCATGATAGCCCGAACACCAGTCCCAACCCATCTCCAACTGTGTGGGACCGGCATTGACCATGCCAAAAGGAACACTGGCACCCATGAACACATGACCATGGTCGCCTGTTCCAATCCTGGGGTCAACATACTGCGTCAACTCCTGTGCCCATGTCACGGAACCGCCCAACAGCAATACGGTGGCCATGCAGCACTTTTTCATTAAGTTCTTCATCTTGCCTTTTAATTGATATGTATATGGTTATTCACATTTATGTTTCTGCACAAACAAGAGACAGGAAGCCCGTCCACACCTCCTTTTGAAAGCATCAGAAAGGCTTACATAGCGCAAAGTTACAAAATTGCAGACAAACCACGAAGCATATTCTCACCTAATATTCTTATTTCCAAATCAACCTGAACCCGTCCTCCTTCCCCTCCATTTCAAAAGGGCTTTACCAATGCCAAAGAGAACAAAATTGCATCCTCGCATAATTTTTCTCTATTTTCGACATTCAATTTAACTCTTTTTCACTAACTTTGACGCGGGCTATAACATTTTGGGGGATTCCGACACCTGCCCCCGGAGTGGGAATCATTGCCCCTGCGGACGAGTGCCGGCACAGATTTTACATACAACAATATTCATATAACCTCTAAAAACTCGGAAAGCGCATGAAGAGAAGAACATTACTCCGATGCTGTCTTGCAACCATGCTGATGGTTGCAAGCACCTTGACGCGTGCACTGGAACCAGTGGACGGTGTCTACCAACTTGGAAGCCTTCAGGACTACAAGGACTTCGCCGAACTTGTCAACGGCGGTAGCAGTGATTTAAACGCTGTACTGACAGCCGACATCGACTTGGGCGAAGATGCCACGATGTTCGGTACAAGCACAAAGCCCTATGCGGGAGTGTTTGACGGACAGGGACACACCATCAGCATCGCCTGGAAGGATGCCGTATATGACTGCGGCATATTCCAGTACATGGCAGGCACAGTACGAAACCTGCGCGTGACAGGTACCCTGCAGAGTGTCAACCAGCACCCCTCAACCGTGGTGGGACGTGCACATGCCAATGGCGGAACCGTCATTGAAAACATTTTCTGCGATGTGGAAATGACCACCACCAAGGGTTACGACACGGGAGGAGGAGGCATCATGGCCTTTGCCGAGGGTAGTTACAAGATGAACAACGTGGTGTTCGCCGGCAAGATTATCGGTGACAACGTGACCGAGCACTGCGGCGGATTCGTTGGATGGAGCACAGGCAAAGGCGAAATTTCCAACTGTCTCTTCGCAGGTGAGGTAACAGGAGTGGCCTTCAACAACCTCAACAGTTTCAATTATGTGAGCCGCGGAAGCAATGCCTCATGGACAAACGTCTACTATATATCCGTAGGCACGACTTTCATTCCCGCGAACGTGCAAGAAGTCGCTGCAGAGGATGTTGCCAGCGGTGCCCTGGCATTCGCACTGAACAACTATGAGCAGGGCGGAACGAACTTCTACCAGACCATTGGCGAGGACAAGGCGCCTGTACCTTTTGCCACAGGACATGGCTTTGTGTACTGCAAGGCCGACGACTGGCTATGCGACGGAAGCCCGCTCGGAAATAAGGAATACACCAATACTCCACAGGAAAAGACACAGCCGGAACACCGGATGGCTGACGGTTTCTGCGACATATGCGGCACATGGGACGAAACATGGATGTCGCCTGCTGCCGATGGATGGTATGAGGTGGAAAACGCGAACCAACTGGCATGGTGGGCTAGCCTGACCAAGAAAGACCAGTTTGCCAACATGAGGTTGACAGCCGACATTGAGATGGACGAGACCTCCAACGGGCATTACGTGGCTCCCGGAACCATGGCAAAGCCCTTCTGCGGACATATTGACGGACAGCATCACTGCATAAGCGGACTTGAAATAACCAACACAAAAGAGCCCGTGGGACTCGTATCAGTAATGAGCAGCGAGCCCGCCGCACCTCAGGATGCCGCTGCAGCACGTGCCGGCGAACCCGCTTATATTAAAAACATACGCCTCGATGAAAGTTGCATAATCAACGGTGCCACACACGCAGGAGGTTTCGTTGGAGAGATACGCGAATGGGCAGGCAACGTATTGCTTGAGAGCCTGGGCATGGAAGGTACCGTCAACGGGCAAGAAGGCGGATTGAACTGTGGTGCAATCCTTGGATGTGCAACCGGACGCGACAACGGATGTACCGTGACCCTCCGCAACAGTTACGCCACAGGCAGTGTGCACGGTGTGCAGGAAGATGGCTTGTTGGCCGGATGGATAGGCACCCATAGTTTAGTGGAGAATTGCTACGCCATCGGTGAATGCGATGCACCGCGAGGTGATGACAGTTATCTTGTGGCTCCTGCTGTAGACGTCGTGCTCAAAAACGTATACACACTGAACGGCACACAGGGAACAGTCATCACAGATGAAGAGGTGACCACCGGAGCACTCTGCACCATGCTGATAGGCAAGACCTATGACAGTCTGGCATGGTTCCAGACGCTGGGCGATGACCTCCATCCCGTGAACGACCCCACACACGGAATCGTAATAAAGGCCGGCGAGAATTACATTGGCATTTCCAGCGATGCAGATGTGGAAGATGCTGTGAGCAGCATACAGACGGCAGAATACGAGTATCTGGACGAGGCTATGGCAGAACAAAGACTCATAGATGACTGCCACGCCCTGGCACAGGCTCTGTCCACCAAGTCCACCATTGAGGCTTTCCTGCCAGCCTACACAGAAATGCTGACAATGCGCGACACTGTGATCATGAGCACCAAGGTGTATGCCTCTTACGTGACAAAGTGCGATGAGGTGACCGCATATCTGGATGAGAACCACAACTTCTTCGGTCCTGACCGCGAAGCACTGGAGAACTACCTGCAGAGCGATGCCGCACCCAGCGAGGACTGGCCGCTTGGAGGTTATAAGTACATCACAGAGAAGCACCTGGCTGCTGACTCTCTCATAATTAAGGAAATCGAGCGCGTACAGGCTATGCTTGACAAAGCCATTGCCGGCGGATACCAGCCAGGCATGGACGTGACCAGCATGCTCATCAACCCGGACTTCAGCGATGGAGCCAACGGATGGGAGGGCACCAAGTACAGCACCCATACAGGTACCGTTGAGGAAACCGTCAGATATGCAGCCGAGAACAACAGTGCCGACTCTGTAAACGTGTATCAGACCCTCACCGGACTGAAGCCCGGATACTACAAGTTCACGATGAATGCGACAAGCAAGGCTGGCGGCAACCGCTATAATTACGACCAGCACGCCTTCCTCTATGCCAATGAGAGCACTACGCTTATCTCCACGGCACGTGAGGGAATGATTTCCAAGGAGGCTGCCATCGATGGCGTGAACTGCAATATCACCTTCGCTTATGCCGACCAAGTAATTTACACAGACGAGTCCAGCACAGAGAAGACCGAAGAGAACGACACCTTGGGCTATGTGCCAATGGGATTGGGCGGAATGCTTTACGTCATAAATGGCAAACGTTACGAAACCAGCGTCATCACCAAGGTGGGCGAGGACGGTGTCCTGACCGTGGGCCTGCGCCGCAACGCCTCTGACGGCATCGGATTCCAATTGCTCTTCGGCAACGCACATCTCACATATTGCGGCACTGAGAGCGACGAGCCCACCATCACGACAACCAAGCAGGTACTGGACGACCAACTGGCACGCGCCAACACCATGCTTAACCTATATGACCCGACTAATGAGAATCAGGCACCCGCACGCACTTATCCTACTGTCCTAAAGGAGCAGTTAGAGGCTAATGTCAAGACGGCTGAGACTGCCATCAACTTTGATGAGCAGAGCAAGGCACTGGACAACCTGTCGGCCACACTGCGCGCCATCGTTGATGGAAAGGAGGCTTACTACGCCATGTACCAAAGGGCTAACCTTATTGAGAGCATTGCCATAGATATTGAAACATCTTTGGGTGATGATGCCAAAGTGGTTTTCGACAACATCGATGCCATCTACAATGCCTACGAGAACGGCACGATGACCACCGCTGAGGCTCGTGAGATGGCTGTGCTCAACGTGCCCCTCATCACGAATTTGATTCCCAAGCAGGACGAGAAGGGTGTTTACCACATTACAGACGGATACCAGATGATAGCCTTCTCTACCATCGCCAACGGCAAGCCCACCGCATCAGCCGTATTGGATGCCGACATCAACATGGAAGGCCTGGCCTGGAAAGCCATCGGATCCCCCAGCGCTCAGTACAAGGGTACGTTCGACGGGCAGGGACACCGCTTCAGCAACTTCCAGATATCCAGTCCCGACAACTACTTCGGCGTTTTCGGACAGGTAACTGACGGTGCCGTCATACGCAACTTTGTGCTTGACAACTCCTGCTCCATCGAGGGCGCTTCTTATGCCGCAGTCATTGGCGGTAACACCACAGCGGGCACCATCGTGGTAGAGAGCGTGGGTATGGAAGGCACCGTGACAGGTACAGGAGCCAACGTGGGCGGCCTGTACGGCACCAACATGGGCAGCAAGGCCAACCTCTACATCACCAACTGCTACGTGACAGGCAATGTCACTGGCGGCAGAGAAAGCGCAGGCATCTGCGGATGGAGCGGTGGCGCAGTGGGAGTATTCACCAACTGCTGGACCAACAGCGACGTGAGCGGCTTCTATTATGCAGACAGCACGGACTACATCATCCGCAACCTCAACGTGACCATGAAGCATGTGTTCTCCACCAAGGGCGCACAGGGCACCATCATCACCGATGAGAAACTGGCCAGCGGAGAAATCTGCTACATCCTCAACGAGGGCAATACCACAAATCCCAAGTGGTACCAGACACTGGGCATAGACCCCTACCCCGTACTGGATCCCACACACAGCGTGGTGGGCATGAAGGCCGACAGCACCTACACCAACCAGTCCGACGAATGGCTCACTGCACCTGAGGTGATTCTGGACATCGCCTTCAACGAAGACGGTTCAGCCTACGATGCTTCTCCCATGAAGATGAACGTGGAGACCATGACATCTGCCGACACCATTCCCGCTCCCACCGTGTACTACAACGAGGAAGTGAAGCGCAACGTGGTGCGCCTGAGCGAGAACGTCATGGGCGAAAGCGCCAACCAATTCTACAAGGTTGACTTCGAGCAGAACATGCTTTTCCGCAGCGGACTGGAGAACAGCCACTCCCTGGAAATGCTGGTGATGGCCGACTACGAAGGCGAAATGCCCAATGTGGTAACCAAACCCTTCTCTGCCATGCAGACCGGCGGCACAGGCTTTGAGACCGCTGCCGTAGACGGCGTACAGCAGTTCCGCTTCAACCCCAACGCTTCGGACAACTACATCAGCACTTGGGGACGTTGCGACAGCAAGTTCACTCCCGTTGCAGGTGAGTTCTGCCACATCGTTGGCGTATGGGACAACGAGGCTGGAGAAGCCCGAATCTACGTGAACGGCGAACTGGCTGGCACCAGCGAGATTTCCGGCAGAGTGGTGTTCCCAGTCGTAGGCCGCAACTGGTTCGGCATCGGCGGAGATCCCTCCACTGCAACCAAGGCAAGCAACGCATGGAGCGGAGACATTGCCATCGCCCGTGTGTACAGCAACGCCATCACAGCCGACCAGGTGAGCGCACTCTACAAGAATACCGGCGTGGGCATTGCAGATGCCGTGGCCGACACTCCTGCGAAGTCCACCGGTATCTACACCATCAACGGAATCCGCGTGCAGAAGACAGGCAAGGGATTGTATATCATCAACGGAAAGAAAGTGATGGTTAAGTGAGAGGAATAGACTGAAGTTCCTGACGGGACTTCAAGAATATTCCCGAACGGAAATCACTTCGGCGACAGTCAAAGTTTACCATGACATTATAAGCAGGGGCGGGTCTCTTCATGAGGCTCGCCCCTGCTGTGCGTCTGGCCGCATTGGCATGAGGCAGAACCCGCATGATGGCAATGCCGGCAGATGCGACACATCCGCAATCCGTCCCCTTTCATTCGTCCGTCTTGGCAGCATGCCAGAACCAAGAAGTCATTTAAGGGTAGCAAACAAGTCACTTACGAGCGAAAACAAGTCACTTGCAAATGGAAACAAGTCACTTGCGAGCGGAAACAAGTCACTTACGAGGGGGCAAAGCCCCTTCGGGACAGGGGGCGTTGCCCACCCGGGAGCATGTCCGCGTAGCCACGAATCAGGAACCTACAAAAATGGCAAACCTGCGAAGGATTATCTTAGTGCACTCCCCTATTTGCCCCTATCGTGTAAATGCCGTAAATTTGCATGAGACATTAACCACAAAACTGATGAGAACACATTGTCACCATACACTCCTGGCTGCCACACTCCTGGCCGTCACTCTGTCTCCTGCCCAGGCGCGGCACAATGCACGTAAACATGATGCTGATAATGGCATGCTCTGCCTGGCTGTGAGCACGACTCCATCGGTGGAGAATATTGACGGCCTGGGAGTGGAACTGGACCCGCACTTCCTTTCCAGCAATGCCGCAGCAGACATCGGAGTGAAGGAGGGAGACTGGGACAGCATAGTGGTACCGCGCCTGAGAGACCTGGCCTTCAGCAAGTGGAGGGTGATGGTATTGCCCTCATGGTATGAGCCGGAGAACGATAACGGCACCCCCAACGAAACCGACCTCACACGCTTCACCTTCCAGTCCCCACAGATGCACGGCCTATACCGCCAACTTGACCTGGCACAACAGGACGGGACACCCGTATGCCTGGTGTTCTGGGGCGTTCGGCCACAGACTTTCATGCTGCCCGAACAGGCCGACGGATGGGTCTTCGGCCCTTCACAATACGATGAGTGGGCAGAGAACATCAGCGTATGCCTGCAGCATCTGCTCAACATGGGATACACGTGCATCAAGGAGATAACACCCGTAAATGAGCCGGACTGGAGTTTCACGGAAGGCAGCACAAGCCGTGCACAACGCTATGCCATGATGTGCAAGGTGCTTGAGCAACGGCTCAAGGACGATGGACTGAGGGAAAAGGTGCAGTTCACCCTGTCCGACGACTCCGATGGAGGAACGGGGAGGCACACATTCCTGGAGGATGCGGTACGCAACCTGCCCTGGGCCGACTTGTTCTGCTCCCACACCTATCTGTTTGGCTATGACACGCCAAACGACAGCATACTCAGTTGGGAACGCACCAACGTGCATCTGGCAGCCCGGGCCGGCAAGCGACACTTCGTGGGTGAGTTCGGCAGCAACCAAGTTGTAGGTGCCACCCGTCAACGGGACATCAACCGCCCGGATCGTGGTGTGCTGATGGGACGGATAGTCATCAACCTGCTCAATGCCGGGGCTGCAGGAGCCAGTTACTGGAGCCTCATGGACCAGTATTACAGCCTGAGCGAAGCACAGGAGCACCGAAACATGCAACAGTTGGGACTATGGCGACACCTGCGCCAGGAGTATCTCAATGACAGCACACAGGACTACATTCCCTCAGCAGACTACGAACTTCGGCCCCAGTATCATGCCCTGCGCCTGTTGAGCCACGCCGTGCGCAGAGGCTGCAGAGTATATCCCATAGACACACGACATCCCTTCCTGGCCGCCACGGCCCTGCAATCACCCCAAGGCAAATGGACTTACCTGCTGGCCAATCCCACAGACACGATGCGAACCATCGTCATCAGCAACAGGCAGATGCCGGGACGCCACAAGATGCATGTACAATCCTACCAGTGTGACACCCTAAGAAAAGAGAAAAACCAGTCCCAGGCCAACGTGGTCAAAACATACCGCAAGAAAACCAGGCTGGCACTTCCACCCCGCTCTCTATACCGTATCAGCGAAGAGAAGACATCTGAGCACAGACCAACCAAGTAACATCCGACTCACCGTCATACATTTTCCCCCAGTACAGAAATTACATTGTCCAGGTATTTCTTTCCAATAGGAAGTTTCCTACCATCCCCGGACAATGTCACCTCAGAGCGCGAGAAACCGATAATACGGCAACGAAGTACAAGGTAAGAGCGGTGAATGCGGACGAACTCTCCCCGCGGCAACTGTTTCTCAACTGCATGTAGTGGAATCTTGGAAAGAACAGATGTGCCGTCGGCAAGATGCACCTTGACATAATTGTCTATTGATTCCACATAAAGAATCGTATCCACGGACAAAGTTACATTCTTGTATTCCGATTTCAGCACAATCCGTCGAGTTGACAATTCAGACACCCGAAGCAGGTCATGCATGCGCAGCCATTGCTCTGCCTTCTGCATGGCACGGCTGAAACGTTCGTAAAAATACGGCTTATGCAAGAAATCAACAGCATTCACCTCAAAGCCCTCCAATGCATAATGAGCGTAGGCCGTGGTGAATATCAGGCAACAGGACTGTGGAAGTTGCCGCGCCAGTTCAATTCCTGACGTACCGTTCATCTCAATGTCAAGAAATACGACATCAGGCATCCATTCGTGTATGCGTTGCATCCCAAGACGCGCGGAACTATAGGTTTCCAGTTCCACACCTCCCCGCTGCTCACAGTAACGGCTGATGATACTCAGTGCAATAGGCTCATCATCTATGGCAATACATTTCATCATACGTTTTCGTTTTTAAGTTCAAGCCGCACATGGAACGTATTGTCACCACTGTTACATCCGAAGTCCAAAGTGTGGCAACCGGGATAGAGCAATGACAAACGGCGACGGCAGTTTTCTATGCCCATTCGTTTAGAGTTCTTCACATCACGCTCAAACACAGAATTATCCACTTCAAAGCAGAGCATATTGTGCTGCTGCGTCAGACGGATGCGGATAAAACATGGTTCATTGGAAGAAATACCGTACTTGAAAGCATTCTCCACGAAAGTAATCAGCAACATGGGCGGCACAGGCATGGCCTCGTCTTCCACCTGATGAACGAAACTGACATCTGCATATTCGTTCAACCGCAATCTCTGAAGGTCAAAGTACTGACTGATGTAATCCACTTCTTCCACCAAGGATATAAACTCACGGTTGGCATTGTTGTACATGTACTTTGTCATGTTGATGAAGCGTTCCAGCGTGGCCTCAGTCTTGTCGGAATGCGTGATGAGCAATCCATAAATTGTATTGAGTGTATTGAAGAGAAAATGCGGGTTTATCTGCGCCTTGTAAAGCGCAAGTTCTGCCCTATTGCGTTCATACTCCACTTCCTTGCGTGCAAGTCGTTGGGAATACGCCTCATTCAACATTCCCAAAGCAAAACAGAAGATGACCACAACTATGTAATGCAACCACACTGCCTGCCGATTCTGCCTCATTCCCCAAATGAGATAGGCATACTGCTCGCGTTGATACTGATTGACATGATAGAATGGCGACCTTATCTCATAGTCAGAGAACACGAACGTGACAATCAGGGAAGCAGCAATGGCAGACAAGGCAAACATGCGTTGCCATCCTGCATGAAACATTCGAGGGATGATGAAATATTTATAAAGGAAATACGTGACATACAACCAGCCCACAAACAGGCAGAAATACAAAGGATGCGTGCCCCACCACCTTTCCACCGGAAACGCATAAATCATCAGCGGAAGCAAAATGAGGCAGAATACCATGTCTATGTAAGCCGACACATTCTTCATTAAAGATTCATTGTCTGAATAGTGCAAAGTTACTTCACTTTATTCTAAAAACTGATTCTCTGCCCGTTTGTTCGCCACCAAAAAACCATTATTTACCTCCATTTCCATTAAGACGCGCATTTCATTTTCCGGAGAATGGCTATTTTTGTAGTACAAAACAATGAAATTTAATCATATTTGGAATATCATGTATCGAAAGATTTTGCTGGTCGTCCTTACTGGCTTGGCAATGGCTTCCTGCAAGAAAGGGACTCCAAGTGAAGAGAATTCCGGTTACAAGACTTTGACCGTGAAAGAAGAAAGCCGCACGTTGAAACAGGAATACACAGCCCGGCTGGAAGGACAACAAGTAGTAGAAATCCGCCCACAAGTAAGCGGGCTCATTACACACATCTGCATTGGCGAAGGGCAGAAAGTCAGAAAGGGTCAGACACTATTCATCATTGACCAAGTACCTTATCAGGCAGTGCTTGCCGAAACTTCAGCCAACGTGAAGAGTGCAGAGGCGAAACTCGCAACAGCCCAACTCAATTTAGAAAGTACAAAGATGTTGCGCGAGAAAAACGTAGTGCAAGATTACGACCTCAACACCGCCCGTAATGAACTGGCTGCAGCCAAGGCCGCCTTGGCACAGGCACGGGCGCAGGAGGTAAACGCCCGCAACAACCTTTCTTACACAGAAGTGAAAAGTCCCGTGAATGGTGTGGCCGGCATGATTGCCTACCGTGTGGGAGCGCTGGTGAGCAGCAATATCAGCGAGCCACTTGTCACCGTGTCGGATGACAGCCGCATGTACGCATACTTTTCAATGAACGAAAGTCAGGTTACAGAGTTGATGGAACAATATGGTTCATCCGATGAGTTCATGAAGAACATGACAGAAGTTGAACTGCGCATGGCAGGTGGAAAGATGTACAATGAGAAGGGGAACATATCGGCACTGAGCGGCATCGTCACCGCGGGAACAGGAGCAGTCACACTCCGTGCCGACTTTCCCAATCCGAAAGGCCTGTTGCGTGGCGGAGGCAGTGCGACAGTCATTGTCCC
Organism: Prevotellaceae bacterium; assembly: GCA_019420585.1. GTDB lineage: Bacteria > Bacteroidota > Bacteroidia > Bacteroidales > Bacteroidaceae > Physcousia. The sequence continues at coordinate 14,360 of JAHZGX010000024.1, read as the reverse complement.
AACCACGCTGAAGCATGCCATAGCCATCCCACAAGGAGCCACTTACGAATTGCAAGACAAGAAGTTCGTATACAAAGTGATTGACGGAAAGGCACAATCTTTCCCTGTCACGGCCTATCAGCAAAGCAACGGCACGGAATACATAATACAGGAAGGATTGGAACCGGGCGATATAATCATAGCCGAAGGTGCCGGGCTGGTGAAGGAAGGAACAACGGTCTGTCCTCAACAAAACAACAAGGAGTAAGACATGACCACAAAGATATTCATAGACCGACCGATATTGTCGGGAGTGATTTCCTTAGCCATCGTCATCGTGGGGATTATCGGTTTAAGTCAGTTGCCGGTTGAACAGTTTCCCAACATTGCACCGCCCACGGTACGTGTGTCAGCCACCTACACGGGAGCCAACGCCGAAACAGTGATGAAGAGCGTCATCACACCATTGGAAGAGCAACTGAACGGTGTGGAAAACATGATGTACATGACCTCAACCGCCACCAACACCGGTTCGGCCTCCATCAGCGTCTACTTCAAGCAGGGCACCAATCCGGACATGTCGATGGTAAACGTGCAAAACCGCGTGGCATCGGCACAGGGAAAACTCCCTGCAGAGGTAACAAAATCGGGCATCACCGTGCGCAAGCGACAGAACAATTCGCTGAAAGCCATCTCGCTCTATTCGCCGGATGACTTATATGATGCGAACTTTCTGACAAACTACATGAAAATCAACATAGAGCCGCGCCTTTCGCGTATTGCCGGCGTAGGTGACGTAAACATCTGGGGAGCCAATTACTCCATGCGCATCTGGCTTGACCCACTGCGGATGGCCCAATACAAACTAATGCCTTCGGACATCACCACAGTACTGGCAGAACAGAATGTGGAGTCGCCCACAGGAACGCTCGGAGCAGAGTCTGCCAACACGTTTCAGTATGTGCTGAAATACAGAGGCCGCTATGAGGAAGAAGAAGATTACGGCAATATGGTCATCAAATCGTTGCCTAACGGAGATGTATTGCGGTTGAAGGATGTAGCACGCATTGAAATGGGAGCGGAGAACTATTCCATGCTCAGCGAGACGAGCGGACACCCGGGAGCCAATTGCATGATGACGCAGATTGCCGGTTCCAACGCAAACGAGATTATCACGGAAATAGACAAGGTGACAGCCGACATCTCCACATCGCTGCCCAAAGGCATGGTGCTGACAGACATCACAAGCACAAAGGATTTCCTGGATGCCTCCATTGCCAACGTGGTGGAGACACTGATCATTGCCATCATCCTTGTGGTGCTGGTGGTTTACCTTTTCCTGCATGACCTGCGAGCCACGCTCATCCCTTCGCTTGCCATCATTGTGTCACTCGTGGGAACATTCGCTTTCCTCAGTGTTGTAGGATTCAGCCTGAACCTGCTGACACTTTTTGCATTGGTGCTTGTCATCGGCACAGTAGTGGACGACAGCATTGTGGTGGTGGAAGCCGTGCAGGCAAGGTTCGATGAAGGCTACACCTCTGCTTATCATGCCACAGTGGATGCAATGGGCGAACTGACCTCGGCACTGATGACAACGACCATCGTGTTCATGGCAGTATTCATTCCCGTAAGTTTCATGGGCGGGACAACAGGTACATTCTACACGCAATTTGGTCTGACAATGGCTGTGGCCGTGGCCATCTCGCTGCTCAATGCAATGACACTCAGCCCGGCGCTCTGTGCGCTCATCATGCATCCCCGTGCCAATCAGGCAAACGGAGAGAAAGCTGATTTCTCCGATCGCTTTCATTATGCCTTCGACCACTCTTTCAGGCACATGCAGCAGAAGTACATGAAAGGCGTTTCATTCCTTTTCCGTCACAAGACAATTACCGTGGGAAGCATTGCCGTGGCCGGCATTGCACTTGTGATGCTGATGAAAACCACCAAGACAGGACTTGTGCCACAAGAGGATATGGGAAGCATCAACGTAAATGTGCAGACCGCACCGGGCAGCAACCTTGAAGAGACAGGGCGCATCATGGACGAGATTGAGAAAGCAATACGCGACATACCACAAATAAGAATATATTCACGCGTCACCGGCAAAGACGCCGTAAACAACCAGTCGGCATCCGCCGGCTCGTTCACAATACGTCTAAAGAACTGGAACGAGCGTAAGGAAAAGGGAGACGACGTAAACTCGGTGATGAAAGAGATTTACCGTCGCACTGACGGCATAAAGGCTGCCACCATCCGCGTCTCCACCAGACCAATGATCTCGGGATACGGCATGAACAACGGTTTCGACCTCTATGTACAAGACAAGAAGGGTGGCAGCATAGACGAACTGTTGAAATACACCAACAGCCTCATTGATGCCTTGAACAAGCGCCCTGAAATATCGCGTGCCTACACTACATTCGCCAACAAATACCCGCAGTATATGGTGGAGGTGGATGCGGCCCAATGCAAGCGTAACGGAATATCGCCCACCGACATACTTAATACTCTGGCAGGATATATAGGCGGCAACTATTCCAGCAACCTCAACCGATTCACCAAACTCTACCGAGTCATGGTGCAGGCCTCTCCTGAATACCGGCTCGACACAGAGGCACTGAACAACATCTTCGTACGCAACAGCAACGGGGAAATGTCACCCATTTCCCAATACCTCACGCTCACACGTGTGTATGGTTCAGAAAGCCTGTCACACTTCAACCTTTTCTCTGCCATCAGTGTTTCAGGTGTTCCCGCCGATGGCTACAGTTCCGGGCAGGCACTGAAGGCAATTGACGAAGTGGCCAAGGAAACACTGCCCGAAGGCTACGGTTATGAATTCGGCGGTATGTCGCGCGAGGAAGCCTCCACAGGCAACACCACCACACTGGTGTTTGTTATCTGCATCGTTTTCATTTACCTCATTCTCTGCGCCCTCTACGAAAGCCTGATGATACCTTTTGCCGTTATCCTCTCCGTTCCGTTCGGCCTAATGGGCAGTTTCCTGTTTGCCAGACTATGGGGGTTGGAGAATAATATTTATATGCAGACCGGACTCATCATGCTCATCGGCCTCCTGGCCAAGACTGCCATCCTGCTGACAGAATATGCTTCCGAACGCCGCCGTCAAGGTATGAGCATTACTGCCGCCGCCATGTCGGCAGCAAAAGCCCGCATGCGTCCCATAATGATGACCTCCATGACAATGATTTTCGGTATGCTGCCTATGATGTTCGCACACGGAGTAGGAGCCAACGGAAACATTTCAGTAGGTGTGAGCACCGTGGGTGGAATGCTCATCGGAACGGTTGGATTACTCTTCGTGGTACCGTCGCTGTTCATTATCTTCCAGTATTTGCAGGAACAATTCCTGCCGGCAAGAAAGAAGGCAGAATAAAATATGAGAGAAAAAGGAGAAAATAAATGAAACGCCAATATCATATATTCATCTTGCTCGCCGTTTCCGGCCTGTTAAACGGGTGCGGCTTATATAGCCACTATTCACGTCCCAACCTGGATGTCAACACCGACAGCCTCTACCGGACACCAGCAGGAGAAACAAGCAGTACTCCAATAGCATCAAAACCGTGGCGTGAATTCTTCACCGACCCGCATCTACAAACGCTCATCACCACTGGGCTGAAACGCAACACCGACCTTAGCGTTGCCCGTCTGCAAGTGGAAGAGGCTCAGGCTGTGCTGATGAATGCCCGCCTCTCATACCTGCCATCCGCCACTCTGGCACCACAGGCAGGTACCAGTCACTACAACGGTGAGACGAAGAAGACCTACAACATTGGCATGAGTGCCACTTGGGAAGCGGACATATTTGGACGCGTGACCAACGCCAAACGAGAAGCCGCTGCCGCGCTCGAAAAAAGCCGTGCTTATGAACAGGCGGTACAAACACAGGTCACGGCAACCATAGCCGAAAGTTACTACACATTGCTGATGCTGGACGAGCAACTTGCCATTTCCAGCGAAACACTGACTAACTGGGATGAGACCATAACCACACTGGAGGCACTTGCACAAGCAGGAAAGTCCAACGATGTGGCTGTACATCAAGCACGTGCCAGCCGTACGGCACTCAACGCCTCGATGATTACCATCCGCAAAAGCATCAGCGAAATGGAAAACGCCATTTCGACCCTGCTGAAAGAGCCGGCTCACGCCATCAATCGGAGCACGCTCACCGGCCAGCACTTTTCTGATGAGATGTCTACCGGCGTACCTCTCTTACTTCTCTCTAACCGTCCTGACGTGAGACAGGCAGAAGCAGCACTTGCCGAAGCCTTCTACGCCACCAACTCTGCACGTTCCGCTTTCTATCCTGCCCTGACCCTGTCAGGATCGCTCGGTTGGACAAATGCCGGTGGCGGAGCAATACTCAACCCCGGCAAATGGCTCTCTTCTGCCATAGCATCACTGACGGCTCCACTGTTCAACAAAGGCACGAACATTGCCAACCTGAAAATAGCCAAGGCACGCCAGCAGGAAGCCACCCTGCGATTTGAGCAATCTCTGCTTGATGCCGGCAACGAAGTGAACGATGCACTCGCTGAATGGCAGGCCGCAAGCGGCCGTATCAGTCTCGCACAGCAGCAGATAAGCGACCTTGAAGCCGCAACGGAAAAGACGCGCCTGCTTGTACGCTACACCTCAGCCAACTATCTCGAGGTACTTGCCGCACAGCAATCACTGCTCAACGCCCGACTGACACTGGCACAAGATTACACCAGCAAGATACAAGCCACAATCCGACTCTATCATGCCCTTGGTGGAGGAACGGAATGATTGCCTGGGCAACCTGAGAGATACCTCTATATTATAATTATAGCCCCCCAGTCAGCCGAAGAGTTTCCGGTACTCACTCTCGAAATTAGGTGTAAAGACATCCCGCCCCATGGCATCCCGCAATTCGTCTGCCGTCCAAAAGCGTCCACCGTCAGTTTCGGCACTGGGTCTTACCTTCCCGTCATAAGTGACACGGTGCGGGAAAACCAGTTCACGCTCACGAGTAGAGTGGAACACATAATGACCCAGTGACTCCACCTGCAAGGGGTGCAAGTCAAGCCCCAGCTCCTCGGCCGCCTCACGGACAAGAGCCTGGCGCACACTCTCACCCAAATCCACATGTCCGCCCACGGCCGTATCCCACTTGCCCGGCTGTATGTCCTTCCACTGCGGTCTGCGCTGCAGATATAGTTCACCCCGCGAATTGAACACGTGCAGGTGCACCACAGGGTGAAGCAGCATGCTGCCCCCGTGACATTCTCCACGCGTGGCTGCCCCCGTAATGTTCCCTTCCTCGTCCACTATGGGAAAGAGTTCCTCTCCGTTGTCCTTTTCTGTGGCTATCATGGTATCAGCAATGAAGAATCACCATAACTGAGGAAGCGGAAGTCGTGGTTCAAGGCATAGTCATAAATCCTTTTCCAGTCTCCCTTCACAAACGCACTCACCAGCAGGAGCAGGGTACTTTGAGGCTGGTGGAAATTGGTGACCATCATCTTCACTATATGGTAACTGTAGCCCGGCGCAATGATGATTTGCGTGCTGGAGTGCAGCACGTCCAGGCCGTGGCGATCCATGTAGCAGAGCAGCCAGCCTATGGCATCCTGCGAAGACGGTTCCGGGACTTCATTCCCATAAGGCTCCCACTGCACCACGTGCAGTTCCTCACCCTCTCCCGTGTCCGTTCCTTCCTGCATCAGACGGTGTGCGCGTATACCCATATAGTAAAGACTCTCCAAGGTGCGCACCGAGGTAGTTCCTACTGCGATGGCCTCCGCATGATGGTCAAGCAGAGCCTGCAGCACACTGCGGTTTACCGAGATGTGCTCCGTGTGCATGTCATGTCCGCCAATGTTTTGGCTCTTGACCGGCTTGAACGTGCCGGCACCCACGTGCAGCGTCACCTCCCTGCGCTCTATTCCACGACTGTCAATGTCGGCCAGCACTTTCTCAGTAAAGTGCAGTCCGGCCGTTGGTGCCGCCACACTGCCTTTGATGCGGCTGTACACAGTCTGATAAGTAACCAGATCCGAAGCCTCGGTAGGCCGGTTCAGGTATGGCGGTATAGGCAACTCGCCGATGGCATCAAGCAGTTCCGCCCAGGTGGCCTGCCCATCCCAGCGGAAATTCACCAGGTGTGACGTGCCTCCCGCCTGTACCTGACGCGTGGCCGAGAGCACGATGTCCTGACCGCCGACGCACACCGTGCGGTGCAGTTCACCCTCCTTCCACTTCTTCAGGTTGCCTATCATGCAATGCCAGCGGCAGTGTCCGCGCGCGGAGAAATTCTCCTGGTATTCCACGGGCAAGGCCGGCTCCAGCAGGAACACTTCTATAAGTGCCCCCTGAGGCTGTCCCGCAGCACTGTCCTTGCGGAAATGCAGGCGTGCCTGTATGACGCGTGTGTTGTTGAACACCATCAGCGCTCCCTCGGGCAGGAGCGAGGGCAAGGAGCGGAAACTGGTATGGCTCACCTCGCCATGCCTGTACACGAGCAGTTTGCTGCTGTCACGCTCAGGCAGCGGGAATTTGGCAATGCGTTCATCCGGCAGCGGATAATTATAGTCGCTTATCTGTATCTCCTTTGTTTCCATGTCATTTTATCTTCACGCCTGCAAAGATACTGCAAATCGCGGGCTGAGAACCACGTTTGACCGCACAATATGCCTGCACTGGAAGAAACAGAGAGCATGGAAGGAAAAACATACCACGACTGACAGACACAGGCTTTTTCTTTCGCCACCCTCATTCTATTCCGCAGAAAAGCGGTAAATTTGTCTTTCAACAGGACTGAAAACAGATTAAGGACATGAAGATAGGCGACAAGGTGCGTTTCCTCTCCGAAGTGGGCGGAGGACGCATAAGCGGATTCCAAGGCAAGGACATCGTCCTGGTGGAGGATGAGGACGGATTTGAAATACCCATGCTGCGCAAGGAAGTGGTTGTGGTAGATGACAGTGAATATGACATTGGCAAAGTAAATACGGGCGAACACACCGCACTGTCCAAAGGGGCGAAGAATACTCCAAGGCCCAAGGACGAGGATTCCGAACTGGAACCGGCCGACAAGCCCATCACTTTCAAGCCCAAGGCACAGGAGCGCAAAGGCGGAGACAGCCTGAACCTGTACCTGAGTTTCGTACCTGACAACGTGAAGGAAATATCGGTCACCGGCATAGAGGCATACATGGTAAACGACAGCAACTACTATGTGCAGGTGCTCATCCTGAAGCCAGAAGGAGGCTCATGGACGGCTCTGTTCAACGGTGTGGCCGAGCCGAACAGCAAACTCTTCGTGACGGAAGTGGAGCGCACGGAACTGGTCTCGCTGGAGAGGCTCTGCATACAGACCCTTGCCTGGAAACAGGATAAGGCATTCATGCTGAAGCCCGCCCTGTCAACCGAACTCAGAATTGACTGCACGAAATTCTACAAACTGCACACATTCCATCCCGACGAATTCTTCCGTGACCCGTGCTGGACCATCAGCGTGGTGAAAGATGACAAGCCGGCACGCACCGTATTTGCCGATGCAGAGCAAATCAAGGAAGCCTTGCTGGGCGTGCCGCCCACAAGAGAGCAGAAGCCTACGGAGCCACGGAACAAGGTATCAAAGCCTAACGCCCGGCCGGAAGAGACTGTGGTAGACCTGCACGCACAGGAACTCCTGGACACCACAGACGGCCTAAGCAACGGAGACATACTGATGGTGCAGATGAAGGAGTTCCGCAAGGTAATGGACGAAAACCTGAAAAAGAAAGGGCACCGCATTGTCTTCATCCATGGCAAGGGGGAAGGAGTACTGCGCAAGAACATCCTCCAGGAACTGAAATACCGTTACAAGCAGTGTAGCGTGCAGGATGCCTCTTTCAAGGAATATGGCTACGGTGCCACCTTGGTGCAAATAGGCTGACAAAGAAAGCGGAGGGCGGGACGAATATACCAACGTCCCGCCCCGCTGCATGTGACATAGGCAAAAAGAACATACTAACTAAAAGACGAAGAAACACATGATCCACATCGCAAGAAATATCATGGCCGGTTTGCTGTTATTCGGCAGTCTGTCAAGCGGCACACTGCATGCTGACACACTGGAAGATAAATTCAGGGACATCCCCGATGACCAGCGCGTGGCAGTCTACTGGTACTGGATGAGCGACAACATCTCAGTGGAGGGCGTGCAGAACGACCTGGAGGCCATGAAGAAGGCAGGTATCACGCGTGCATTCATAGGCAACATCTGGCAGGATGCCGTGAAGCCGGGAAAGATAAAGGTACTCACGCCCGAGTGGTGGGAGGTGATGCATGCGGCTCTGAAAAGAGCGGGAGAACTAGGCATCGAGATTGGGGTGTTCAACTGTCCGGGATGGTCACAGAGCGGAGGCCCATGGATCAAGCCGGGGCAAGCCATGCGCTACCTCAAGAAAGAAAGCGTGGAAGTAAAGGGAAACGGGCACGAGCAGATTATCAAATTGCCTTCATTGGGCAAGGAAGCCACCGATGTGAAAGTGCTGGCACTGCCCAAACACGCTGCCATGCTGGACACCCTGCTCACCATTGACAAGAAAGAGGGCAAGGACCAAGTGACCGACTTGCATTTCAACGCCCCCCAAACCATCAGGAGCATTACTTTCACCACCGGGCAATACCTCTTGGCCGATGTGAAGATACAGGCCAAGCAGGATGACGGATACAGAGACATCAAGACAGTGCACCTGGACCGCACTAACACGGAACTCAATGTGGGCTTCGTGCCTTGGGCACCCATCAGCATCAGCATCCCCGATGTGGAGACACAGGATTTGCGCCTCATCACCTGCGGAGGCCCCAGAGACTGCCATTTCCAAGCCAGGGTTTCAGACCGGCCACAGGTGGAGCGATATATGGAGAAGTCGCTGGCCAAGATGTTCCAGACCCCCTTGCCCATGTGGGGAGAATACATGTGGCCAACACAGCAGGAGCATGCGGGAGCTGCAGTCACGCAACCCTCTGACATAAGAGACCTGACAGACAAGATGAGCCGGGACGGCACCCTGCGCTGGGCTGCCCCCAAAGGGGAATGGACAATCATGCGTACAGGCATGGTGCCCACAGGTGTGACAAACGCGCCGGCAAGCAAGGAGGGCACGGGATACGAAGTGGACAAATTGAACAGGAAACATGTGGCAAGCCATTTCGATGCTTTCCTGGGTGAACTGCTCCGACGCATACCCGCCGAGGACCGCAGCACATTCAAGGTTGTGGTAGAGGACAGTTACGAGACTGGCGGACTGAACTGGACGGATGACATGGAAGACTACTTCCGTGCACGATACGGATATGACCCGGTTCCCTATATCCCCACGCTCTATGGCACCGTCATAGGTTCACAAGACAAGAGCGAACGTTTCCTGTGGGACCTGCGCCGGCTTGTGGCCGACCGCGTAGCATATGACTATGTGGGCGGGCTGCGCGAGGCAAGCAACCGTCACGGGCTGACCACTTGGCTTGAATGCTACGGCCACTGGGGATTCCCCAGCGAGTTCCTGATGTACGGCGGACAGAGCGATGAAGTGGGCGGAGAATTCTGGAGCGAAGGATCACTGGGCGACATAGAGAACCGTGCGGCCAGTTCGTGCGCACATATCTATGGCAAACGTAAGGTATGGGCAGAGTCATGCACGGCGGGAGGTCCCAACTTCAGCCGTTATCCCGCTGTCATGAAACAGCGGACCGACCGTTTCTTCTGCGAGGGTATCAACGCCACCCTGCTCCATCTGTTCATCCAGCAACCCGATGACGACACGCTGCCCGGAGTAAGCGCTCCGTTCGGGAACGACTTTCAACGCAAGAACACATGGTTCTCCCAGATGGATCTCTTCACTGATTACTTGCGCCGATGCAACTTGATGCTCCAGCAAGGAAATTACGTGGCCGATGTAGCATACTTCATTGGAGAAGACGCACCAAAGATGACCGGCGAGTGCAATCCCGCACTTCCCCGCGGCTACAGTTTCGACTACCTCAACGCAGAAGTACTGCATTCAGCATGGGTAAGCCAAGGCAGACTGTGCCTGGCAGGCGGCATGACCTACCGGTTACTGGTGCTGCCCAACCAGCAGACCATGCGTCCCGAAGTATTGGCAGACGTGTCACGCCTGGTCAAGGAAGGGCTTGTGGTCATAGGTCCCAAGCCTATCGCCTCACCCAGCATGCAGGGATGGCCCGAAGCCGACCGGGAAGTGAAGGCTCTGGCTGACCAAATGTGGGCCGGCGGCAATTGGGGCAAAGGACATGTATACCCAGCCGGCACGGAACTGAAAAGCGTGCTGGATGGCATGGGTATCAAACCTGACTGTCATGTGGACAACCAAAAGCCTTTCGCCTTTATTCACCGTCATTTGCCCGGCAGAGAGATTTACTTCGTAAGCAACCAAAGCGACCAAGCACAAGACCTGCAACCTCAATTCCGCGTGACAGGCATGAAGGCGGAAATATGGAATCCCGTCACCGCAGAGCGCATGAGGATTGACAACCTGCAGGACAACGGCTCGCTGACCAACGTCAGCCTGCATCTGGAGGGCAACGAAAGTGCCTTCATCGTGTTTGGAAAGGAGACCGACCAGTCACTGACCGCCTACGACCCCGCAGAGAAGCAAGTGATGCTGACCATTGACACGCCCTGGAAGGTAACCTTCCAAGAGGGTCGGCGAGGCCCCGAAGAAGGTTGCAGCATGGACACGCTGACTGCATGGAACCACAGTCAGGACGAACGCATCCGCTACTTCTCCGGCACTGCCACCTACACAAACTCGTTCAAACTGAAGAAGAATCCGGAAACACCCGTATGGCTTGACCTGGGACGGGTAATGGTGATGGCACGCGTGTATGTCAACGAAGAGTATGCCGGAGGCGTATGGACTGCGCCTTACCGCCTGAATATCACGAATCTCCTGCACAAAGGTGCGAACACACTGCGTGTGGAAGTGGTGAACAACTGGCAGAACAGGCTCATCGGCGACCAGAAGTTACCCGAGCAGGAACGGCCTACATGGACAAGCGTAAACCCGTGGCACGCAGACTCACCCTTGCAGGAATCCGGCCTCATCGGGCCGGTAAGGCTGTTGCAATAAAACACGCCTGACATTCCCTGCCGGGCAGACATGGCAAGAAGAATAATAAAATAGGGAAATGAACAACATGGAAGTGATAAACCTGCATGGGACAGAAGACCGTCTGTATGAACTTGTGGCACGTTTGGTCATGAACCCGGACATAATCCGTCAGAACAACAACTACCCGTTCAAGACGACACCCCAGCATACGTGGCACATATGCATGTGTGAAGGTGAAGTCGTTGGCTTTATGCCGGTAAAAGACACTCCGGGAGGATTGTATATTGACAATTATTATGTCAACAATGACAAGCACGAGATACTTGAGGCGCTCATCTCCCATATTCTTTCCGCCACAAACAAGCCCGTGACTGCCCTCTGCCACAAAAGGCATGTCAGCGTGTTCCGCCAATATGGCTTTATCTCATGCACCATATTTGCACAATACAACAAGATGCGGCGTGCCGCAGGGGAAGGAGACAAGAGCCAATGATACACAGGCTGAATGTATACGATGCCGTACAGGAACGCCTGAAACTGGTTTTTGAGAATTTCGACTATGTCTACGTTTCCTTTTCCGGCGGGAAAGACAGCGGTGTGCTGCTGAATCTGTGCGTGGAATACATGCGCAGAAACCTCCCCGGCAAAAAACTTGGAGTGCTGCATCTGGATTACGAAGCACAGTATTCCCAGACCACGGAATACGTGGCAGCCCGGCTTGCAGAAGACAGTGACATACTTGAAGTGTATCACTGCTGTGTTCCTTTCAAGGTAACGACATGCACATCCATGTATCAATCCTTTTGGCGGCCATGGGAGGAATCCAAGAAAGACATGTGGGTAAGAAGCATGCCGGAGAATTGCCATACGGCAAACGACTTCGCTTTTTTCCATGACGGACTATGGGACTATGACTTCCAGCAATTGTTTGCCCAATGGCTGAAACACAGGAAACAGGTTCGCAGAATATGCTGTCTCGTAGGCATACGCACGCAGGAAAGTTATAACCGCTGGCGTACCATACACAGCAACAGGAATTACCACCATTTCGGTTCTGCGAAATGGATTCACATGATGGGTGGAAACGTATACAATGCATATCCCATATACGACTGGAAGACTTCCGACATCTGGACTGCCAACGGGAAATTCCGATGGAGATACAACCGCCTGTATGACCTATATTACCAAGCAGGCATACCTATGGAACGCCAGCGTGTGGCAAGTCCGTTCATTTCGCAAGCCCTGTCAACACTGTCGGTATATAAAGCCATTGATCCGGACACATGGGGCAAGATGGTCAGCCGAGTCAACGGAGTGAATTTCGCCGGCATTTATGGAAGCACAACTGCCATGGGATGGAAATCCATCAAATGCCCGACAGGTTTTTCATGGAAGCGGTATATGGAATTTCTTCTTGGCACCCTTCCGAAGGAAACTGCAGAAAATTACCGTGATAAACTACGTGTAAGCATGCGATTCTGGAGAGAACGCGGCGGATGCCTTTCCGAAGATACCATAAGAAAACTTCGGGAAAGGAATGTCCCGATTTCAGTGGGCAAGACATCTGCATACCATACAGACAAGCGACCAGTCAGAATGGAATACCTTGACGACATAGACATTCCCGAATTCAAGGAAATACCGACCTACAAGCGTATGTGCATCTGCATACTGAAGAACGACCATGCCTGCAAATACATGGGATTCGCACTTACCAAGAAAGAAAAACTATCCAAAGAAAGGACAATGAAAAAATACAAATCATTAAGCCATGACAAAATATAAAAGCCCGGTATATAACGTAATCGCCGTTCCTTTGGACAAGGTTGTTGCCAACAATTACAACCCGAACGTAGTGGCTCCGCCCGAAATGAAACTGCTTGAGTTGTCCATTTGGGAGGATGGCTATACCATGCCTTGTGTCTGTTATTACCTTAAAGACACAGACCAGTACGAACTTGTGGACGGCTTTCACCGCTACCAAGTCATGAAGACCTCCAAGCGTGTCTATGAACGCGAAGGCGGCCTGTTACCGGTTGCAGTAATTGACAAGGACCTGTCGCACAGGATGAGTTCAACCATCAGACACAACAGAGCAAGAGGAATGCACAACGTGGAGTTGATGAGCAACATTGTTGCCGAACTGACACGTTCAGGCATGTCCGACAGTTGGATTATGCGCAACATAGGGATGGACAAGGATGAACTGTTGCGGCTAAAGCAAATATCGGGACTCGCCGACCTGTTTGCCGACAAGGATTTCGGGATGTCGGAGGAATGGAAAGAAGACGATGGCGACCTGTAATCAAATCAAGTTCGATGGTTTAGGCATTGGAGAGGAACGTGCCCTATTACTCCAGCACCAACTCCACCGGGCAATGGTCACTGCCCATGATGTCCGTCAGGATATTGGCCTGCCGCACCCTGGGCAGCAAACGTTCTGAGGCCAGGAAATAATCTATACGCCACCCCACGTTCTTCTCCCTGGCATGGAAGCGGTAACTCCACCAGGAATAAATGCCCTCATCGGTGGGATGCAATTGGCGGAACGTGTCCACGAAACCCGCATCCAGCAGAGCCGTCATCTGGTTGCGCTCCTCATCGGTGAATCCTGCGTTCTGATGATTGGTCTTGGGATTCTTCAGGTCTATCTCCTTGTGTGCCACATTCATGTCGCCACACACAACCACGGGTTTGCGTTCATCAAGCCCTTTGAGATAAGACCGGAAATCGTCCTCCCAACGCATGCGGTAATCCAGACGGCGTAGGCCATCCTGACTGTTGGGAGTATATACACACACCAAAAAGAAATCTTCCATCTCCAGCGTGACGACACGTCCCTCATGGTCATGCTCGTCAATGCCCATGCCATAAGTGACACTCAAAGGTTCATGCCGGCTGAACACGGCCGTGCCACTATATCCCTTCTTGTCTGCATAGTTCCACCAAGAGCGATAACCCGGGAACTCCAGATTCAGTTGCCCGGCCTGCATCTTGGTTTCCTGCAGACAGAAAAAATCAGCCGAAAGAGACTGAAACACCTCGCGGAAGTTCTTTCCCACCACGGCTCTCAAGCCATTCACGTTCCAACTAATCAATCTCATGCGCTTATTCCTTAATTTATATACATACATTATATAATGTATCAGTCACATTCCTCACCCCTATTCCAACATCAAGGAGCAAAGAGACACACAAAGATACAAAAACTCGCTCACATACGGATGGATTTCGCAGGAATAATGCAAACTATTGGAATAA
>JAHZGX010000023.1 GCA_019420585.1 Prevotellaceae bacterium | reverse complement strand
GTCAAGACCAAAGACTCTCATAGGAAAATGCATGCCGTATTTGAAACGCAGATTTCCTTGCTTCTCTAGAACAACACACTTGGCCGGGACATGTATATTGCCGGGGCAGGGAAAATACGTATTACACGAAAGGTGATGCCGAACAGCCCAAAGTAATCCCAAGCATCGCATAAAACATAAGAACAACGGCAAGGGAACATTATGAGCAGCCCCATTTTTCCTTTGTTATACTATCGGGGGTTTCACTTCATCAGCACATTCCACCCGCTGATGATGTTCACTCCGCGCTGCAAGAGAGGCTACACTCATACGTGCTTCAAATATTCGTCTATCGTAAGTTTTAATAACTCCATGGAACTTTCTATTGAGTCAAAAGTCTTATCTGTTACATTATAACAGGACTTCAAATAATCGAAGTCACTCTCTTTATATGTCTGTGCTACGAGTTGTAAGACGAACAGTTTCTTTAGTTGTTCTGAAGTTTCACGATAAGCACGCAAGGCACCCTGTTTTGACTCATATAACCGTTGATACGCCTCCCCCATTTTAGAATCAAAATTTCTATGGAATATATATATCTGAATGCTGTTAGCCAAGTCAGATACTTCATTCTCAAAAATTGTGAGTTTTGTATTAAGCATGTTAATCTCATAGCCTTGCCTAAAAACAGACAATTCATGCTCAAGGGAATCCACTCTCAGAACTAGTTTTTGGATTTCCTCCTGTTGTTTTTGCGATTGCGCACGAACGCTGGTTGGCAAGGAAGTCAAGGCAAAAAATAGAAGCAATAGAAATCTATTCATTTGAAATTACATTTTAATTTGTTTATATTTATGTTACTAAAGCAGGGCAAGCAGTTCCTCATAAGAGGCGCATATGTAGTCAGCCCCGGCATCCTGCAATTCTTTCCGGTCTCCGAAACCAAACAGCACACCGGCTGAACGCAGACCGCACTGGCGCGCACCCTGCACGTCAAACTTCCGGTCGCCCACCATCAGGATACGTTCAGGTTCATCAATGCCCATCCGGCAGAGCCCTTCGCGTATGACATCAGCCTTGGTGTGCAAGCGCCCCTCGCTGTCGCGGGCAAATATGCGGTCAAGCCGCTTGCCCAACTCAGGGAATATTTGCTCCAGCACCATCGCAGCCTGGAAATCCATCTTGCTGGTTGCCACGGCTGTGGCATATCCCCTGCGCCTCACCTCATCCAGGAAGTCCAACACGCCGGGATACATTTCCTGGTCAAATATTCCGTGCCTGGCAAACTCACCACGGTAGATGTCCACCGCACGCCCGGCATCCTGCGTTGAGAAGCCATAGAAGTCCCGGAACGAGTCCTCAAGGGGAGGTCCCACGAAGGGGCGCAGCACATGATGGTCTGCCACACTAATGCCAAACTGAGCCAGCGTATGCTGAACCGTCTTCATGATGCCCTCACCGCTGTCCACCAGCGTTCCGTCAAGGTCGAAGAAAAGGGTGTCAAAACCTTTCGCCATACGTGTTCAGTCCTCCAGCACCTCCATGGTCATGCTTACGTCTGCCTTAGGCCGGTCTGCCATGCACGTCTCCACCTGCTGTATCCTCTGCACCACATCTAGTCCCTCTTCCACTTCCCCGAACACCGTATACTGGCCGTCCAGGAACGGAGTGCCGCCCACGGTGGTGTATGCCTCAGTCTGCCCGGCAGTGAACTCGGGCTTCCCCATCTGCTGGCATCTGGCCTTGGTTTCGGCCACCAGTTGGTTCTGCAAGTCAAGCAAGCCTTCCTGGTCACGGTTCCTGCGCAGGTTCATCACCTCTGTGCGGTGCTCTGCCACCAGCTGGTTAAAGACCTGCTGTTCCTGCTGCATGGCCAGTTGCTTCTCCATCTGACGGAGTTCCTGCGGCTTGTACACCTTGCCCCACACAATGTAGAACTGGCTTCCACTGCTTGCTCGCTCAGGGTTCACCTGGTCACTCTGGCGGGCTGCACTCAGTGCTCCGCGCTTGTGGAAATGCTGCGGATACACAATCTCGGCCGGCACATTGTAGCCCGGACCACCCGTGCCAAGCGACTTCTCCGCAGGAGCATTCCTGCTCTCGGGGTCGCCGCCCTGTATCATGAAATCGCGTATGACACGGTGGAAAAGCGTACCGTCATAGAATCCCTCAGATGCCAATTTGAGGAAGTTGTCCCGATGAAGCGGGGTCTCGTCATAGAGGCGCACCGTAATGTCGCCCTCTGATGTGTGTATCTTTACTCTTTTCATAGGAATTGATGATTATTCTGAAACAAATCCGCGATGCGTTCCAGCCATTCGCGGTCAGTGGAGTCAAAGGTGTGCTTCTCGCGACTGTCAATGTCGAGCACGGCACGCACGTGCCCCGCCCTGTCACGCACAGGCACGACAATCTCACTGCGCGATGCACTGGAGCAGGCTATGTGGCCGGGGAAGAGTTCCACATCGGGCACCAACAGCGTGTGGTTCTCAGCCCATGCCGTGCCACACACACCACGTCCATGCTTGATACGGGTGCATGCCAGCGGCCCCTGAAACGGTCCGAGCACCAGTTCTTCACCCACCACGCGGTAAAACCCGACCCACATCCAGGGGTAAGGGGTGCGTGGTGAGGCTCCGGCCGAAGCAGCATTCTCCAGTTCCACCTGCGGGAAGCAGGAAGGCGCGAACGTCTCCCACAGCATGGCGGCAACGTTTGCCATGTTGGCAACAAGGTCGGTTTCCCCCTCCATGACAGCCTCAATCTGAGGCAGGAGCATGGCATAACGCTCGGCCTTGGTGCCGGACGCAAAGGTCAGGTGTTCGGCCATTCACTCCTCCCCCTCCACCTTTATGGGCATGAAGTGCATGTCCCGCTTGGCCTTTTCGGGCGGGAAGGTAAAGTAGACGCACGTGGCTTCGGTGCACACGCGCCCCTCTGCGTCAATCAACTGCGCATCTATGGTATAGAGGTTACGCACATTGTCGCGGATGTGTGCCCGCACCGTGAGTTCACCTCCGGAAGTCGACACCGGACGGCGGTAGCGCAACTCCATCTTCGAGGTTACGCCTGTAGTCTGCAATTTACGCATCACCACCCAGCCGCACACCTCGTCGAGCAGCAGGGCATGAATGCCTCCGTGCAGCGTGTCAAGCCATCCCTGGTAATTGACAGAAGGCTTCCAGCGCGCCACGATGTCGTCTCCCTCCTCATAAGGTTCAAGGTGCACCCCAAAAGGGTTGTTGGGTGCACAGCCTATACAATTGTAGCCCTCAAGTCCCAGCCACGGGTTTATCAGTTTTCTGTTCTCCATCGTTCACTTTATTGCATTCTGAATCTGTTGCTTGTCCACCACCACGTATACAGTGTCGATGACGTGTCCCTGACGCGTGCCAAGCATCCTCAGCGGGTTGGAAAAATCCTTGTCAAGCACCGTCACGCCGTCCACGAAGTAGTCAGTCTCACCCCTATTGTAAAACACATTCTTGAAGCCCCACACTTCATGGTAGCGTATCTTGAGTTTCCAGCCCTCCACCTGCGCCTGCTTCATCAGTTCAATAAGGGAATCCTGGTCGGTTCGGTCATTGTCGAAACTGAATGAGAAAGGTTCGCCACTGGTGTTCATGCCAGTCTGTGTCATGTTGAGACGCCCTTCCCAAGAGTCATACACAACTCCCTTGCGGGTAAATTCAATGAGGTTCCCCACTTTCTCTCCATTGGAATAATCCTCCTTGCAGCCTCCCAACATCAAAGTTGTAGCCAAAAGGAAGAATGCCAACGTGGCTCTGCCATACATGTTCATATTCCTCTCCTTTAATTTATTTCAGCCTGTTCCCATCGCTGAAGGCATTGCCCACACGGTTTCCCAAGGCAATGTAGCCATTGTGCACGGGGTCAAATGTCAGCAACTGCATGCGCTCCACATCGGGTTTCCCGTCGGCAGCCAGGAAATCCTCACGGCAGGTGATGTTCACCACCTCGGCTATGATATAGTAGCCCGTGTCGCTCTCATGGAGTTTTTCCTTGATGCGACACTCCATGGTCATAGGGAAATCAGGGAACAGCGGTGCATCCACATGCTCGGCTCTTTGGACTGTCCATCCGACATGAGCCATCTTCTCCGGCTGGTCGTCCGCACTGACCAGTCCCACATAATCGGCAGCGGCAAGGGTATCCGCAGTGGCAAAGGCCACGGTGAACTCCCCGTTCCTGTTCAGATTGCGGGTTGTGGCATGCCGCCCCATCGAAATCATTATCTCATGCATGTCCCAGGTGCCGCCCCATGCGGCGTTCATGGCATTGGGATTGCCATTCTCATCATACGTGCCTATTATCAGCACGGGCTGTGGCAGGAGCCACGCTCTTGGACCAAAACTTTTCATTGTCATCACTCTTTATAGCGTTTGCCACCGAATGGCAAACCCTTGTTAAACAACAGCAAAGGTACGCTTTTATTCAAAGAGAAAGGAAAGAGAGGGGACAAAAAGGAAAGGAGAGGAGGAAATCACGCCTCTGATGGATTGTCAAAGGCCAGCCACATATTAAGATGAAAGAGGCCCTCCATCATGAAGGGGGCAGATATGGCTCTGAAGCCCAATTTCTCATAGAATGCCTGCTTGGTGGCCTGCGACTCAATGAAGATCCCCGGCTGCCCGGGAAACAGGCGACGGGCCAGTTCAATGGCCTTGTGCATGATGATGAGCCCGTACCCCTTCCCTCGTTCTGTGGTAATGACACGCCCGATGCTCAGGTCAGGAAGTTTGGTTCCCGCAGGGCATATGCGGCACTGGGCCACCTTCACTCCACGGCATTCCAGCCACAGGTGTATGGCAGTCTGGTCATAGTTGTCCACATCCTGATACACACAATCCTGCTCCACTATGAATACCTCTGAGCGTGTGCGCAGCAGGTCATACAGTTCACCCGTGGTCAGTTGAGCAAAGCGGCACACCCTCAGGTGGCATCCCTCGGGCAGACCGTCCTGCAGGGTTTTCTCGTCC
Organism: Prevotellaceae bacterium; assembly: GCA_019420585.1. Taxonomy (GTDB): domain Bacteria; phylum Bacteroidota; class Bacteroidia; order Bacteroidales; family Bacteroidaceae; genus Physcousia. Next base: position 15,502 of record JAHZGX010000023.1, on the reverse strand, counting down.
AGTTCTCTCACATTCATGTTTATCCGTTCGTATTTGTATCAGCCTGCGGACATCTTCATCCGCCGTTTTCTGCAAAGATACAGGAAAAAGTACATTTGCCCAAGACCTTCATCTGATTTGTGCATCCGGAAAAAGGAAACAGGGACAAGCATCAGTGTGCCTGTCCCCGTTGTTCAGCGAAATGAGAATCTGCGCTTACTTCACCAGTATCTTGCGCACAGTACCATCCTGCGACCGGAGAATGCTGATACCCTTCTGGCCATTCGCCATTCGCTGTCCGGCCACATTGTAGCGGGCGGCAGAGACATCACCGTCTGCAGCATCAGTTCTGCCTATCGTGGTGGGCATGTCAAACGGAATGCTCACGAATTGTATCTTGCCCTTCTGCACGGCCTTCACCGTCAGGGTAAAGCGCTCCACGGTGTTGTCCTTCACCGTAAGTTTGCCGTCAGAAGTCAGCAAAACGCTTCCCTTCAGTTCGGCAGGCAGTTCATCGGCCAAAGCATAAGTGATGGTGGCAGTAGCGTCATTGAAATGGAAGAACGCGCTCAAGTCCATTTCCTCTCCATCGGTCTGCACCTCTGCCACGGTCACTTCACGTTCACCGTTAAAGTCATCCAAGCAAAAATAAGCGGGTGTGTTGAGTCCGTAAGATCCGGAATCAGATCCGCTAATGCTGTAAGTCACGCTTGTCACCTTACCCAAGGGGCGCAAATCCACCCATTGCCAAGTGTCCAGGCTATAACGGTCTGCTTCGTTAGCGAAGCGATAGTCGGCCAGGTAATAATCGAGAGTGGACTGCGTGCCATCAGCCTTGTGGCCGATAAAAGTCACCTTAAGGTAATCGCCCTCAATGAATTTCCTGGCCATGGCATACCCTTCCCTGATAGCTGTAAGTGCATAGGCAGAATTAGTAATGTAGAAACCGCGTATGCTGTCGCCCTCCTGCGGACTGTTCAGTACCTGTATGGTGCCACCGTCATAGGCCACGGCATAATTCTCAGAACCATGATGACCGGTACCCACGCACGAGTTGAACTGATCCGTCATCAGCACATTGAAGTCCGTGGAAGTACGGCGCGAGTAAGCAAAGCCTCCCCAAGTGTCGTATTCGGCCATGCAACGGTTCTCAAAAGAATAAGAACCACTCACAAATGAGCCTTGCATCTCATCGAGTCCCCATGCGTTCTGCCCCAGATGACCTTTGGTATCGGGTCCCCACCAAAAGCCATCCTGCTCCAGATGGAGATTCTCAAAGGTTGCGGTCACGGCATCGCCTGTCACAATCACCCGGCAAGTGTCCTTGGCCTCCTTGCCATTGGCATCGGTCACGGTCACGTAATAGAGGTCACACTCCTGGGGTGCATACTCCACAGCAGACTCACCCAGGCCATCCAGCGTGGCACTTGCCACATCCACATGCTTGCCATTGGTCCACATAATGCTGAAAGGAGCCGTACCACTGGTCACATAAGCGGTCAGCGTGGCTTTCTGTCCCTGCTCCACACTCTCCGTAGCCTCAGCAAGTACAGCCACGGAGGGTATCTCGGCAATCACCTCGCCGCCTGCCACGAACTTTTCCGAAGCATAAACCTCGGTAGCCGTTCCGCGCAGACCCATCAGGACAACATAGACAACATACTCCTCATCCTTGGTGAGTCCCTCCAAAGTAAGGCCGGTCAGGGCATTGGTACGCACCATAACCATTTGCCCAGAGGCAAGCACATCATCGGCAGAAGGGGCGGCCTCGCCTGCAGGCTTGACCAAAGCAAAGAGGGATGCGCTCTTGTTGGCCTTCACAAACACATCGGCCGACTCATCGGTAATATTTGCAATGGCAGGGTAACCCTCGCCCATCTGAGGTGCAGCCTCATCGGCATCATACTCATATGCGCCCATAGTGGGATGCTCGGCATCACGCAGGTTGCCGACAATATCCCTATCCACAAAGGCAAGAGGCAGCGCATGGCACAGGTTATTCTCATGATCCGGCTCCAAGACCTCATCGCTGAGGAACTCCACCTGCTCATTGTAACTGCCGTCTTCGCTGCTTGCAGCCTTCCAATCCTCGAAGGTGGCATAAGAAGACTTGTCATAGGCAAAGGTCTCACCGCTTGTGTACACGGTGTTGTTGGCGAAGTGTACACTTGGAGTGGTGTCTTGATTGTAGCAGCGATACACATATCCGCCGTCACGGCTCTGCATGATATTGTTCATCACATGCACTCCCTCGCCCTGCTCATTATTTATATATAAGACAGACGAGGCTGCGTCACAGTTCATGAGCAAGGTATTGTAAGCGATATATGTATGCTCGCTCTTGCTGCTCATCTTTATGCCGGCGCAACTGCTGTTGCCTCCTGTCACCAGAATTTCGTTGTTCACAATCAGCGCAGGAACGCCTTGCGTACCGTGAGCCTCACGCAAATAGATGGCAGAAGCCTCCTTGGAAGTATTCAGGTTGAAGGTGTTGCCCTCAATGACAAACGCATCATCACAAAGGTCACGCACCTGACCATCAAAGCCATAGAAACTGCTGCTGGTCTCGCCACTATTCTCAATGCGGTTACCACGTATCTTCGCACCCAGTTCATCCATGCAATATATGGCCTTGGAACCTTGGTTGCGCAGGACATTGTTCTCAATGCGGCCACCTCTTTCCTTGGGCAACTTCACAATGCCAGTGCCTCCCATGCGTATGCCGATGTAGCCGCCCTCAAGCAGACTATTGGTCACACAGAGATAGTCATTGTTCATGTTGGCCTCACCCTTGGCATATGTATACACCAGATTGATGTCATTGCTGTAGGAGGTTGACTTGTCGGCATGTATATAACAACTGTCTATAGTAAGGTGGCGAGTCACATTCTTCACGTGCACCACGCCGGGGAAAGTAAGGTCAGCAGTGGTCAGTTCCAACCCGCGCAGTGTAACCCAGTTGGCTCCGGAAAAGGTAAACACACCATACTCATCCGACATCCTGTCATCGCTATAAGGCGGCTCAGTATATTGGTCATAGTATACCCTCACATCATGATAGTTGCCAGACTCGCTTTGTATGGTCACTGTGTTGACCGAGGAAGTGCCCTTGATGGCGGGAACCTCCACAAGTTCTTTGTAGATTCCACGCTTGATGTTGATAGTCACAGGGCCGTCAATACCATCCCGAAGTGCGTTCACGGCAGCCTGTATGGTGCCATAGTCAGCCCCTGCACCCACGGTGAGTGTGCCATGGAAGCCACTCTTCACCTGAGTGGTTGCCGTTGCGGGAACATCCACAGCCACTTCCTCTCCATTAGCCACGATACCCGTCAGAGAGGCGTGCACGTCCTGGCCGGCCTCGGCAGTGGAGTCAATGTCATAAGCAAGCCAAAAGACATATACACCGGGCTTGGTCACGCGGTAAGAGCCATTGATGGCGACCTTGTCATCAGTGGCCTCACCATAAAGATCAAGAGGAGCAAACGTGCCCTGAGTATCTGTGGTGAACACCTTGATTCCACCTGCCTTGATATCGTCACTATCCTGCATAGTCAGTTGGGTGATGTCCAGTTGCTCCAACTCGCCATCCACTTGCACATCCATACGTATCATGGCCACATTCTCTTCGCCCCTCATCACATTCTCGGGGGCAATGTCCTGCGTGGTCACAACAGCCACATGAAGCGGAACTTTCCTGTAAGCCGTCACCTCTATGGCAAATCCCTCGCTGGCCATCTTCGTCACAAAGTGCATGGTCACCTTACCGTCCTCCGATTCGGAGACAAAGTAATCAGGCGTGTCGTAACGTGAGTACTTGGCATCGGGGGTGTCCTTTACCTCGCCTCCGCTGTACAGATAGAGGTTGTCTTGATAAGTAAGGCCAAAGGACTTGAAAGTCAGCCGAATGCTCTCACCAGGTGTCTTGGGGGCAAAGGTGACCGTACCGTCAAAGCCTTGAGTGTAGTCCCCCTCGGCTCCACCATCGTCATAGAAAAGCAAGGGCTGCCCGTCGACCACCTGTATTTCACCATTGTTCCCGGCCTGCAGATTATATATATTCTTGATACAAAGACAATTTCCGCGGGCACTTGCAGCAATATTCACCACTGTGTCTGTAGCCTCGATGCCCTGCACATTCACCACAACGGAGTCACCCGAAAGGGCATCCGGCGATACATCAAGGCACACACGAAAACTGTTCACGCCTTCTGCCAGTACAAAGGGAGTTGCAAGGACAAGAGTAACAGGAAGCGTGCCGGAAAGTGCATTGTCATCTCCATCAGGAACCACAATGTCCTGCCGAGACAGAGGCTCTGCATCAGCCGGAACGACAGAACTGGCCGCATCCACGGCATAAATGCTGACACCGGTGATGTCCTTCACATTGCCTTCAAGCAGAAGCGTGGCACTCTGGAGGCTCTTGGCATTCAAGTTTCCCGATGCCACCACCTGCAAGGTGATGGCATCCTGCCTGGTGGCTCCTGGCGATGCTACCGTTCGGGCATCGGGAAGGGAGGTCAGCGAATCCACCACCATGTTCCTTGACAGGTACTCGCTCACCGTGGCCTGGAAGCCGGAGGCTGTGGACCAACTCTGAGTCACGCCGCTATTGAACAGCACCGTGATGGCACCATCGGCCGAAGTGCTTCGCAGGGTACGTTCGGGACCTTGGCTCTTCTGTTCCTTCGAGGTCATCTCCCACAAGACATCGCCCGTGGTACCCTTCCCACTATACACTTTCAGTCTGGCGTGCTCATTGCCGTAACTGGCCCAATACAGATTGAACGCCGTGAAATCTATCTGGCACACCATGCCCTCATGCAAGGGTTCGAAGATGTTGATGCGGTCATCGGTACCGCTTTCATAGTCGGAAGAATACTCGTTCTTGGTCTGTTGGACAAACTCAACCATTCCGTTGACACGGGTGGTGACGGTGCCCTGGTCAAGGTGCGAGAATACGATGTTGCGGATGAGGTATTCACCGGCAGGGCTGCCCTCCTCCACCGTATGGTCTCCGTCACTCAGGGTCACAGAGGTTACGGCCGCATCCACCTTCTGACCATTCATGGCCGTGAGAGCAATATCGTAGGCCAGCCACAGGAAGTTGTCTCCCTCAACAAAGGAGATGTCCTCGGTAACCGTCAATTCAAAGTTGTCTTCGGAAACCTCTGCCTCTCCAACCTTCACCTTGTCACTGAAGCCTGCACTGGACTTAGTATAGTAAACAGAGGCACGGCTCACCTGGGGATAAGTGCCAAGAGTGCTGAAAGAGAGTTTCCTCAGACTCAGTGGAGGCTCGGTGTTGCTTGTCTGTATATTGATGCAGAGCACGGGGCATGCGGCATCGCCTGCACAGAGGGTTCCTTTCACGTCCTGCGTGGCCACGATGGAGGCAACTTCCATGGGCTGAGGCTCGAACTGAGAGACCTGTGCCTCGAAACCATCGCCCGTGTATCCCGATGTGGTGCTCTCAAAAGTCACTGTGAGCGACCCGTCGGCCGCGGTGGAACGCACCTTTACGGTATCGCCCGTCTTGAGTTCACGCAACAGGTTGTCGGCTGTAGCCTCGCTGCCATTGTATACCTTCAGGTACTGGCTGTAGATGCTCCCGCTGAAAATGCTCACCTTGCTGAAATCCACCATCACCTTCTTGCCTTCGGTGGCGGGTCGGAAAGTGACACTTCCGTTGAAGCCTTTGGTCACCTGACCGTCCAACCCTCCATCGTCATAGAACGCCAAAGGCGTATCCCCCACCGTCACCGTCTGGTGCTCTGCAGAGAGGAGTACAATGGCAGGAGCAGACACATGCCGTGGTTCCCCGGCCACAAAGGGGCTCACCCCCTCAGGCTTTGCCTTGGTGGTCACCGCAGTCACCTCCACCTGCACCTGCGCGCCAATGGCGGCCTCGGACTGTATGTCGCCAACAATGGAGAACCAGTTGGTTCCGTTATCCAAAGCCTCATCCAAGACGAAGGTGCAGACCCCGTCGGACTCCGATAAGTTGGCAGACAGGGGAGTAAGTCCGGCGGCATAAGCAGCATTACCCCGATAGAGTCGCAGGTTGGCAGGGTCTGTCACGCCTTCGTTCTTGGTGAGTTTATAAGAGATGGACATCACATAATCCGCATTCATCACGCCCGTAGCGTTGACATATACACCGGCAAGGGCTACCCCGGTACGCTGACGGGGCGATGAGGGCACATGGTCATAGGAGGAGCCGGCATTGGTAACCTGCATATCCTCCAATTTCACACACTTGACCTTGGCCACCCATCCCTCGCAGTCCTCGGCATAGCGGTACAGGTAACCCACCGACATGGCTCCGTCGGGGGTGTTGGAATAAAAAGTCTTGGGTGCCGACAACGTACCCGTAAGTTGCTCGGCAAGCGTACCCTCAGGAAGCCGCAGGTTGCTGCTTGTCACGCCGCTCGTGGTAGTGGCGTAAGCGAATGTGGCATCGGTGTCAGCCTCCCCGTAATACACGTTCATGTAAGCCGGATATGAACTGCTGCTGCCTATCAACTCAAGCCGTTCAAAGGTAATCTGGACAGACATGCCCGCTTCGGCAGGCTTGAAGACAAGCATCGACTGGGCGTTGCTGGACATCGAACCTGGAATGGAAGCCGTGCCCATAGGGTCATAATACGTAAGTTCCTGCCCTGTGGCCACCGTTACAGTCTGCTTGCCAAACTGCGGCTGCAGGATGACATCTTCGCCCTGTGCCATGACCCTGGAGGGTAGGCACAACAGCGAACATAACACAAACTGCACAAGAAAGAGTAATTTCTTCTGCATGATAAACTATTTATTATTAAGTAAAGTAAGATTCGTCTTCCACGGCATTCCTCGATACCGTATATCGGAGTCTCTTGCAACGGCAGGTCTTCTGACTCGCCGCCCGGTCGCGAACGCCTTCCCGGGAGAGATGTGCTGCCTATGCATACATCACCAAAACCAGTGGCTCATGTTCGCGCCTGCTAAGGGCGGCTCACAGCAGCGGGACTGTACGGGAGTTTCACCCGATTCCCTTTTAATCACTCATGGAGTGAACCTGTTGCCGATGCAAAATTACGTATTTCCCACAAAACGGCAAAAAGTGGCCGGGCACAATTTTTCCCCACCCGGAGACACGCTCCGCAGCAAAGCAGGCCGGAAGTGCCCGGACAGACCGGAATCAGAAGGGGAAGAAGACGAAAGCGGCAGCATCCCAAAGGGCATGGGACACAATGAGAGCCGGAAGACGCTTGGGCATGAGGCAGTAAAGCATGCCCCAGCAGAAGCCACAGGCTGCAGCAGCAAAAAGCAGCATGAGGTTGCCGCTCCACACATGCACGGCAGTATAGCAAAGGGTGGAAAGCAGGAAACCCTGCCAGGCTCCCCACCGCAGGCTCATGCGCCTCTGTACGAATCCGCGCCAAAACACCTCTTCGGCCGGTCCGATGACGAAAAGCAGGAGCAGGGCTATGCCCCACCGGGGAAAGTCGTCGCCCATGTCATAGATGGCATCCACCTGCGGGCGGGCAAAGGAAAAGAGGAACTGCGACACCTTATCGCCCAACCAGAACAGGCACCACAGGACAATGGCCATGCCAACGCCCATGGCCACGGAAGAGAGAGGACGCAACTTGCCGGAAAAAGGGTTGCCCCCGAAATGCAGGGCAAGCAACGTAAGGAAGATAGCCGAGACCGACATCAGAGGCCAAAAGGGTATGCAGGGAGCTGTCCAAGGACTGAACATCACAAACCAAAGCAGGGCGGCCGCAGCCACTGAAATCCACACACTTCTCATCACCACCCCATCCATGAAGCCATGACAAAAGACAATGCGTAGACCATGCCAAAGGCCAACTGGGTCTGCGCCGTATGCTGGTCAACCGTGGCTATAGGCTCCTCGGCCAAAGGCTGTGCGCGAAGCATGGTACCCACATTGCGGAAAGCCAGGGGGAAGGTGAGGCATGCAAGCAGGCATGTCCACGGAAGCAGGCCACAGGCGCACAAGGTTGGGAGGAGCAGGTAGGCAAGAACGTTCTCTGCCGCATACACCTGCTGAGATGCACGTCCGCCCAAGCAGATGCTCAAGGTGACGATGCCCGCACGGCTGTCATTGAGGATGTCTCGGGTGTTGTTGGCATGAAGGATGGACACGGTGATGAGTCCCACGGGAAGAATCAGCACCACGGGCTGCCAGAGCCAAAGCCCCGTAACGGCGAAGGCAACGCCCAAGGCAGGCAGCAGGGCAAAGCCGAGCAGGACACCCAAGTCGCCCAGCGCATGCGTCTTGAACCAAGGATAGAAGATGACGAGCAGCGCGCCGGCAACTCCCAGCCACGCAGCCTGGAAGCCGCAGCGCGACAGTATGCAGATGCCGAGCAGCAGAGCCACGGCCAAGCAGGCGTAGCCGTAGAGGAGTATCTCTCGGGGGCGGAACATGCCACTCTGTATGTGCCTGACTCCATTGAGGCTCCCAGGCAGGTCTATGCCGTGCACGTGGTCATGATAATCGCCAATCAGATTGGCTGCCGCCTGCATGAACACCAGCATGGCCAGTGACAGCAGCGCACACCACCAGTCACCATCTGCCCGCCCCTGCGCGCCGCCTTGCCAGTAGAGCCACGCTGTGGTGGCCACCACGGGCACGAGCGCGGCAGGAAACGACCACGGGCGCGAAGCCACCAACCAGTCCATCAGTCCTCGTCCATGAGGCGGGACCTGCGCTTCTTCATCCGCATACCTGTTCACGGAACCACCTGCACCTGCAGTCCTGCAAGAGTCAGATACTCTTTTCTTGCTATGTACCATATCTTTATGTACTTTTTTCTTTTGTCAAGTTCCTGCCTGCACCCCCGCGCTTTACTCTCTCATGTGCACGTCACACTGCGGGAAGGGTATCTCCACGCCGTTGGCAGTAAGGGTGTTGTAAATGGTCTCACGCACGCGTGCCGTGAGGGCCACCTTATCCTCCACGCGCATCCAAATGCACACGAGCAAATCAACCGAACTGTCACCGAAGTCGGAGAACACCACGCTCACAGGCACATCCGTGCGGGCCACGCTCCTTCCCTCGCTGTCCGTCTCCTGGCAGAGGGGCGTGATGGCCTGCACCAACATCTGGCGCACCTGCTGCACATTGCTCCCGTAAGCCACTCCCACGGGAATCTTGATCAGCTCGAAGCGGTGGTTGCGCGTCATGTTCTTGAAATTCTTGCTGAAGAGCGCGCTGTTGAGGAAGGCTATCACCGAACCGTCGGCCGTGACAATCTGCGTGCTCTGGTAGGTAATGCTCTCCACCTTGCCGGAGATGCCGTCACATTCAATGTAGTCGCCCACGTGCACGCGGCCCGCCATGAGGTTGATGCCATAGAAGAAGTTCTCCAAGATGCTCTGCATGGCAAAGCCAAGGCCCGTGGCCAGACCGGCGCCCACAATGGAGATGCCGCTCTTGGGCACCTCCAGGAGAGCCAGGGCGATGAGCGTATAGGTGCCCCACGTGAGGATGGATATCACATTGCGCGCCAGCGTGAGGTTGAGTGCCTGACCCGTAGCGATGAGCGTGCGGCGCGTGTGGAAGTACAAGGCACGGATGCCGTAATTGAGGAAGCGGAACACAAACCATAGGGCTGCAACCACGCACAGGCGGAAGAGCGACAGGCGTATGAAGTTGCCGGAGCGCACAAAGTCGGTCAGGAATATCTTCTCGCAGATGCTGGTCATCTCGAAAATCTGGGCTGCCCAGTAGAAACTCAGCAGCACGCTGGCCACGCCCATAATGGGCAGCAGAGTGCGACGCATGAGGTCATAGAACCACGTGCGTTCGATGAAATCCCCCCGGCGCATGGCATCGAGGAGCGCGGACACCTGTTGCTCAGAGAGCGCAGCAGGCTTCGCGCCACCGTTCTGCGCGGCAGCCAGGCGCTTCAGCATCACGCGGCGCTCGTACATGCCCATGAGGTCATAAAGGCAGGTGATGGTCATGATGGCCGCCAACTGGAAGGTCCACCACACCAGAATCTGCACGGCAAGCAGGGCATAGCCCATCCAAGAGGCGGCGGTGCACACCACCATGGCCAGCGTGGTGAGGCGGATATAGACCATGTCGAGCACAGGCAAATGACTGCGGTGCCTCCGAGTGGCCACAATCTGCCACACGCACAAGAGGAGCATGGCCGGGGGCAGCAGCAAGTTGACCACCGAGTTCGGTATCAAAACGATGCGCATAAGGATGACCATGAAGGCTGTCACCATGAGGGGCATGTAGATGGTGGACGCATGACGCATCTCCTCACCGCGCAGGCGGATGTAAAGGGAAAGGAAGATGACCTCCATGAGCCACGCCATGTTGATGATGAGTCCCGTTCCCATGTATATGAAATTGTGGTCGGTCGTGCTGTGCACCACCATCACGATGACAGCGAAGAGCGCTATGCCCACCACATTGTTGAGCATGCGCAGGCGCAACTTGAAGTCACGTCCGCGCCACTTGGCGGGCAGCACCCAGCGCAAGAAGGCGTAACTGACCAGCAGGGCCAGACTGAGATAAAAGACGAGGAACACGCTGATGAAGAGCACGGTGGCACCGCGCCACTCGGAAAACATCTTGCCATGCCCCTGGAAGGGCTTGTACTTGTCCGTCAGGGACATCTTGGCGCGTCTGGCATACATGGGCAGATGGGTGAGCACCTCCACATAATTGTCGGAGCCGTCACGGAAGATGCTTGCCTGAAGCATCTTGTACCGCCCCTGCGCAAAGGAGTCAAGTTGGGCCACCTTGGCTGTGACGCTCTGATAATAGGTGTTTTCCGTCTCCATGTTGTCAAGGAAACGCTGCAGGTTTGCCTTGATGGTCTCGGCATACTTCAGGCAGTCTTCCCTGTCCTGAAGTTCCTGGCCGCTGAGGTAAAGCGGGTGCGTGCGTTCCTTCTCCTCCTTGGGAGCACGGCCTCGGGGACGCAGGTCCTTGGGGGCTTTCGTCTTCACGGTGTCACGCACGTCTCTCAGCGAGTCGGCCTTCTCGGCCAGCGAGTCGATGGCCTGCATGAGGATGCTGTCATAGACCGACACGACACTGTCGGCATCCTTGGCCGAAACGGGCGGCATGCTCTTGAGCGACTGGATGAGCACCTCGTAACGCTCTATCTCGTGCCGCAGTTGCGCGATGATCTTGTCATACTGGTGCATGCGGCTGTTGCGCTTCCTGAGGTCGCCCGCCAGGTTGGTGGCCTGCTGGCAGGCATATGCCAGGTCGAAGGTGTTCTCGGACGACTGGGAATAGAGCATCAAGCCTATCTGCTCGCACTGCTGCATGTATCCAACGAGCATCTGATGCTGACGGGCTCCACGCTGCTCGTACATGTTCATGAACACCTGTTGCTGCTCGCACTTCTCCTGCAGTTCTGCCTTCAGCACGCCCAGCGTGCGCGGGAGGTCGCGCTCCTTGAGCACGGCCAGGCCACTGATGGTGCAGCACAGGGCCAGCACCAGGGCCGAGAGGAATCTTCTTGTCATTACTTGTCTCTTTATTATTTATTTCAGAGAACAAAAGTACACAATTGAGGGCAAACAACTATGAAGCAGAACACAGAATCATGTCAATAAAGGAACTCTGCCTCGCACAGGCCTCATCTTACCACCCAAGATTTAAGAACGTTTCATCATTGCAGACAAGACATTCGCCAATTCGGCAAACTCATCTATCTGGATTTGCTGCTCTGGCATAAGTCCATAAATGTTCTTTCCACACTTTGAGCAGAACTCGCTTCCCACATCATTCTTGCAGCCACAGGTACATACATATTTGAGTCCGCCCTTTGAAAAAAGGCCTCCTTGGGTCTCCTCCTTTCGCCATACTTCTGGCAGATTACGCAAGCATTGCAGCAAAGCCTCCATGTCAGAGGCATCTTCCTCGCTATATGACTTCTTGTGTGTTCCAAGCAGAGACACCACCAAGTCCAAATCATGCTCATCCTTTAGCAATTCCATTATCTTCTTTGCGTTAAAGAGATTATATTTCTTTATTACATCAAGAAGTCCATACGCGTCCCGGTAAGCATATTCTACGGCCTTATCATAGTCAAGACTTCCCAAATAAGCCTTGTAATTCTCCATTTCATTTGTTATCTGAGCAGGAACATAGTAGGCTCCACCATCCTCTCTTATCCGATTACGACAGACCATATAATACTAATATAGAGACTCGGAAACATCTGTAGAGTTTATCTTGCAGACCCATTTCCAATCATCTTCTTTTAGATGCTTACCTTCTTCTATCATGTTGGTAAGCCTTCTCACCTGGTATCCATTATACAACATTTCCCACGAAACGCCCATACCATCCAAGTTACGAAGTTCTCCCTTGGGCTCAGAAAGCCTCACAGCTGTACCTTGTATAGATACCATGAACATCGACATATCCTTTGCCGATATGTTATCGAAATCCAATCTTACTCCAATCACAGCATTAGCTCCCAGTTCTGCGGCTTTCTCCTTTAGGTGCTTCGTCACATCCTCACGCAGTTCATTCATCGATTCGCGATACGCTCCAGAGTTTCCTCCAAACAGATCAGAGAGAGAAGCAGTCAAGTCTTTGAAGAACCCAGTTCCTGCAACCTGGTTTGCCGTAACAAGCCCATAATACTTCTCCACAGGCATGCCCTCCGCTACAGACGTGGTCAACAACAACACATTATTCATATTCAATTCATTATATTATCTATTAACCTTATAAACGAAAAGTTTGAAATGCCCACCTCAGGCACGGCAATCTGTCAGTTCCACCCGGAAGCCCAATGCCGCAGCGGCCTGTATGTTGTCGGCATTGTCGTCGAGGAACAGGCATTCCTCCGCCTTCAGGCCGTAGCGGCTGAGCAGGAGGCGGAAGATGGCGGGGTCTGGCTTGCTGAGGTGCTCCTCGCCGGATACCACTATGCCGTCGAGCAGACGGAGGAAGTCAAACCGGCGCAGGGCGTATGGGAACGTCTCGGCTGCCCAGTTGGTGAGGCCGTACACCCCGTAGCCCTCTGCCTTGTAGCGGCGCAGCCGCTCCACGTTCTGCTCTATGCAGCCGCCCAGGGTCTCGGGGAAATGCGCGTAGTAGCAGTCGATGGCCTCGGCAAACTCCGGGTGGAGGGCCTTCGCCTCGGCCACACCCTCTGCCAGGCTGCGCCCTGCGTCCTGCCGTGCGTTCCACTCGGGGCTGCACACGTGGGTGAGGAAATACTCCATGCGCTCGTCGTCGCGGAAGTAGGACTTGAAGAAGTAGCGAGGGTTCCAGTCAATCAGCACCCCGCCGAAGTCGAACACGACGTTGCGGATGCCCTCCATGCCCTGCGGGCAGGTTCCTGCGGTAGATTCCAGTTTCTCCATAATGCAAATGCTTTTGTGCCCGCAAAGGTACGACAATTCCGCAGCAGGGCAAAGCGCAGGTGCTGGCGGGTGGAAGGTTTTTGCGCCGCGGGTGGGATTGCATGTCAGAATTATATCGTACCTTTGCCCCATGTCGAACCACCTAAACTGATGAAAACCATGAGCAGTTACATCACCAAGAGCCTCGAGGACGGCGAGTCCGTGGTCCTGCGGGGACATTATCACTGGACGTTCACTGCCTGCCAGACCATCGGCAGCATCGTGCTTGCACTTGCCAGCGTGGCACTGCTGGTAACCATACACTTCCGCCCGGAGCACGCCACCACCCTGCTGGGAACCGCCATCGCGCTGCTGGGCACCTCACTGATCGTGGCCCTGTGGGGCAACGTCCTGCGCTCGCGCACCGAGTTTGCCGTAACCGACACGCGCTTTATCCAGAAGGACGGCATCCTGGACATCTCCATCAAGGAGATACCGCTCTACAAGGTGGAGACCGTGAACTTCACCCAGACCCTCCTGCAGCGCATCCTGGGCACAGGCAGCATAGAACTGGTGGGCAGCGGCGGCACCGCGCACCGGCTCGACTACATAGCCAACCCAATGGAAGTGAAGAAGGCCATAGCCCGGGCCATAGGCAACAAGGGGAAGATGCAGGAAGCCGCCCGCGCCGAGACGCCCGTGCTGCCCCACTGAGCCGCCTCCGCTCCCCTGCCCTTCGGCAGAAGCCGGAAGGTTTCCCGGCAGGAGGGGACATGGGGAATGACGGTTCGGGAACTGGACGGCGGCGGGTAAAAACCAGCCTCAACACCTGAACTGCGCACAGGACAGCCAATCCTGCCCTGGATCTACTCTATTCCTGAATCCTGTTGGAAACATTCGGGGTAATGTACGGTGCCCTCAACTCCGCTCAAGGCACCGGGCAGAAGTTCGACAACCATGCAGCAGTCCTGCGGGGCATCAAAAGGAAACCTTATACCGCAGCCGATGGCCTTCCGGTAGCCGAAACGCGGATAGTAATCTTTGTGTCCAAGCAATACAGCAGAGCCATATCCCATTGTCCCTGCTCTCCCGTGGGCTTCCTCAACCAGCATTCCACCTATCCCGCGACCCTGGCAGGCAGGATGGACTGCTAGCGGCGCTACGGCCAGGGAAACCGCAGCGGAACTTCCCGATATGACTTCCACCTCTGTAAGCAAAATGTAGCCTACGATAATCCCCCCGCCATTGACTGCGACCAACGACAGTTCTGGCACGAACGTGTCCGACTCATGGAGCCGCCTGACCAGGCACTGCTCCTGATGGTCGCTTTCCTCCACGCTCTCAAACGCCCTTTCCACCAGTTCAAGGATGGCCGGCAAGTCCCCCTGCGCCTCCTGCCTTATCGTAACGTTCCCGGTTGACGCGACGTGCGCAGCGGCACGGTAATCCTCTTTGGTCATGATGTAGAAATGCTCGGCCCGCCTGTCGCCGAGCGGGGAAGCCACGCCGTGATTCGTATGGTGGAACCTGAATCCGCTCTTCTCGATGACCCGCCTCGAGTTTGTGTTCCCGTCATAATGCGCGCACCATACGGCATCAAGATGCAAGTCACCGAAGCACCTTGCCAGCAGGGCCGCGACGGCCTCTGGGATGAGCCCCTGCCCCCAATACGGCCTGCCAATCCAGTAGCCCACTTCCGCCTCCCCCTGCCTCATGTGGGAGAGATGGAGCCCATCGGGAAAAATCAACCCGCAGCAGCCCACCGGCTCACCTGTATCTTTCAGCACCACCGCATACACCTCGGGGGCTGCAAACACCGTACGGATAATCTCCAGGCTGTCTTCCACCGAGGTGTGGGGAGGCCAGCCGGCAATGGGGCCGATGTCCGGGTGGCTCGCATACCTGAACAGAGCCTCGGCATCAGCATCCTCCCAATGCCTGAGGACAAGTCTTTTCGTTTCCATCATCTTGCCGTTTGCTTTTGAGCAGGAAAGAGCCTGCCCTCTCACATGTCATGGAGAGGGGATTCTCAATCCCGTTGCAAAATTACGGATTTTCCCCGACAACGGCATCGGGGGCTGCTGCCCCGCCACCGGAAGCGCGGTAGCAATATCTGACACAGGCCTGCAGAGGCGGTTCGGAGTGGCTCTCAAACAGGAGCGGGCAGAAGCAGCGTCTTGAT
>JAHZGX010000022.1:56092-81651 GCA_019420585.1 Prevotellaceae bacterium | reverse complement strand
GGTCTCCCCGCACCAGGATGGTGCAGGTGGAGACGGAAGGGAACCTGTGCGGGTCGGCCACGGTCAGGAATCCAGCAGAAGGAGACAATGCACGTATTGAATCCCATAAGGTGAATGAAGATTTTAATTACAACTTCACCAACAATGACTGGGACACAACGCCTCAGAGCCAACAGTAGTAACACGTAAAGAATCATGCATATTATGAAAATCAGAAGTTTATTGATGATGTCTTCCCTGCTGCTCGTGGCTTACGGTTGCCAGGAGGAACAGGAGACAAGACCGAATCCAACGCCGGGGCAGAACGTGCAGTTTGGAGTTTCCATAAACAAGGGTTCCCAAACCCGTACCGTGTATGGCGGTAAAGAGAACAATGCTTTCCCAATCTACTGGGTGCAGGATGACCAGGTGATTGTCACCTCGCCGGAATGTGATCGGAAGACGGGAACCTACAGCGTTGCGGTTGACTCTGAGGAGCAGAGCTATGCCACCGAACTGAAGATGGTTGGCGATGCCGGCGTGCAGTGGGGCAAGGAGCCCAAGGCAAACTTCTATTCTATCTATCCGGCAGCAGGTGTCACGGCAAACGGGACGACCTTCTCCGGGCTCGAAATTCCCCTTACTCAATACAGCATAGTTGATGGGACAAGCATTCTGAAACCAGACATGAATGCCTGCTTTATGTCCGCATATACCCCGGGAGTCAATAATGGCAGCGCTGTGAATCTCGGCTACAAGCCTCTTTCCACGGCCATACGCTTCACTCTGACGGGACCTTCTACAGCAACATCCGTGACAATTCAAAATATCCAGATTGCTGCTTCTCCAGACGTTAAACTGTCAGGCAAGTTCACCGTAGACCTTGCAGGAGGTAGTCGTGTAGTCCGTACCAGTGAAGATGCATCTAATGTTGCAAACATCCGTGCTTATGACCCTAATACTGGTGGCTTGCTGACTTTAGGCCAGAACGAAAAGAAGGAATTCTGCATGTTTGTCATTCCTCAGGAAGCACAGGTTAACGATGAGTGGACGTTGACCGTTACCCTCTCCAACAATCATACTTTCACGAAAAAACTCGATGGAGCAACAGGAGAGCAGGGCAAACTCAAACCAGGTATGGTTCATTATCTGGGCGAGCTAAAGCCACTTGACGACACAAGTTCTGATTGGGATGTAGCAACCTGGATGAGAAATATCCCACGTAACGTATATCTGTCGGAAGTCTCAATCCCAGGCTCTTGGAACTCACTGAATAAGGATTTCCAACCGAAGACCATCGATGGTAATACAACATATTATTCTATTGAAGAGCAGTACTCTGCAGGTGTGCGTGCTTTCCACTTGGATACACGATATAATGCCACAAGAGAGGGCTCTTGGGGAAGGTATACATACACAATTACTAACCTTGGAATTGCAAATGGCGGTAGTACATATGACGTTTCTGGCAATAATGTTTTTCTTGAGGGAAAAGCCATGAATAATGCTCCTACTTTTGAAACATCCTTGGCGGAAATTACGGACAAAGTGAAAGAGGATGAATATATGGTAGTATTTGTTACATTCGCTCAAAATAGTGCCACAAAGAATGATGAAACATGGGAAGAAGCGGTAAGCAAAGCCTGTGCAGCCAATACTAAAGTCATCATGGCTACGAACATCAGCCCCAAGACTACGGTAGGCGATGTACTTGGACATGTTATTGTCATTGTCAACACCAATAGTATTCCTACAATCGAAGGAAGTAAGTGTTTCTTTGCCAATGTTCCTTTGAACCTTAGTTCTACTATGTTTGGAGAGGGTGTCTATAGTAAGAATCGCCTGCATTATGGTTCCGGACAGTCTGGCATAACACTTTATTCAAGTCAATGTCAGGTGGAATTTCAATCACATAGCGTCTATCATGGACAAGGTTCAGAATCATCAAACCGCGCTTATCTGCCTTCAAGTCAAGAACGAAGCGCACAACTTGAGGCTATATTGGCGTGGTCGAAGAACAACTACGCAAATCCAACCAATTATTCCAGCAATAATTGGATTTATCTCGGCATTGGAGGATATCGCGGTGCCTATGGTTTCTTATCTGGGGATGTTAACGCTGTTTCTAGTTCTTATGAGGGTATTGCATCAACTTACAACACTTGGATTGACAACAAAGTCAAAGCCATGGGAACTAATGGACAAAGTTATTATCCTGTAGGTATCATTTTGATGAACATGGCAAATGGCTATTCATCTGTTCTCAGCGACATATTGAATTTGAATAACAAGTACCGCTTGCAAATCAATCCCGATTGGGAGCCCAAGCCTACCGGCCAGTCCGAGGTCAGTTCTGCAGCCCCGGGCTACAGTTCGGGCGCGGTGGACAACAACACCAATGCCATAAACTGGGAATAAAAGAGGAACAGAGAGGAGAAAAAGGAATCCAGGAACGGATATTACCCCTTCCCCCGGCAGGAGAGGTGCGGCAGGACACTGCCGCATCTTTCCCGTGGGGGGGGGGGGTAATATGCATATATCAGATATAACTTAAACACATCAAAAAAAATACATGTCTATGCGTAAAACCTTCGCAATGACTGCCGCACTGACGGCATTGCTCTGTGCTTCCTGCTCGGAAGTGGAATCAAACGTGAACGGTACAGGCCAAGGCCAAGGCCGCATCGTGGCAAGCGTGGAGAGCCTTCCCGCCACACGCACTGCCGTGGGCAGCGCCGTGGACGGCTCCACTGCCGTGGGCATCCTCTGGACGGACGGTGACGAGATTGGCGTGTTCGATGCCACCGGCACCTCCCAGAAGCGCTACGCCAAGGTTGGCTCCGAAACAGAGCCTATTGCAGCCTTTGCCGCCTACGGCACGGAACCCCTTGCTGCCCCCGCGTGTGCCTATTACCCCTACAGTGCAGCCAATGACGGGCGTGCCGTCTCCTCGCTCACCGGCACACTGCCTGCCGTGCAGGGCATGGACGAGGGCATCCTGCACGGCGACTACAAGTACGGGCGCTGCAAGGGTGATGCCTCAACGGGCACAGGCCATGAGTTCGTGTTCAGCCACCTCTTCTCCATTGCCCGCATCATGGTCAATGCCGAGGGTACTCCCCTGGAGGGCGGGACCCTGGAGAGCCTGACCGTGACCGCCACGCGCGGCACCGGAAAGGTGAGCCTGGCCGGCGACTTCACGTTCGATGCACGCAACGGCAGCTGGTCACAGAGCGGCGAGGGACAGAACGCCATCACCCTGGAGTGGAAGGAGGGCATCGCCCTCAACGGCACGGTTACCTGCCATGCCAGCCTCTTCCCGAACATCATCGCGGGTGACCTCTTCACCATAGAGGCAAGGACAAGGAGCAACTACAGGGCCACGTTCACGGCCACGAGCCTGGCCGCCTTTGCACGTGAGCAGATATACAACTTCCCCGTCTCGCTCAACAAGTACCAGACCATCAAGGTGTATGATGCCGATGGCAACCTCATACAGGACGGCCCCAGCAAGCCTGCCGACCCGGAAGAGGTGACGGGCACCTTCACCTGCGCCACACTGAACGTGGACGGACTGCCCAATATCCTGGGGATAAACAAGGATGGCCCAGGTAAAAGCGGCACGACGGCCATAGGCAACGCGGTGAACGGCCTTGGCTGGGACTTCATGGCCGTGAGCGAAGATTTTGAACACCACTCGCAGCTTGCCGCCGCGCTGTCCAACTACAATGCCGGCAAATGGCGCGGTACGGTAGGCATTGAGCAAATGACAAAGAGGGCCGACACCGATGGACTCGGCTTCTTCTGGAAGAAGGACGGCGTCACCGCCACGGGCGAGACCATGGTGCAGTTTACCAACGAAGAAGGCGGTCTGACCAACGGTGCCAACACTTGCATCAAGAAGGGCTTCCGCCACTATGAGGTGACCGTGGCCGAGGGTGTCACGGTGGACGTGTACATTACCCACATGAACACCTACAGCGGCAGCGGCAACACCGAGAGCAACTCCTACGTCAAGGCACAGCTTGCCCAACTGCGGCAACTGCGTGACCATGTCGTGGAGAAGGCCAAGGCGAACAGGCGCCCGGCCATCATCATGGGCGACACCAACATGCGCTACACCCGCCATGACATCAAGGCGAACTTCATAGACCCTCTGACCGAGGGAGGCCTGGAAGTGCACGACCCCTGGGTGATGCTCCACCGCAGCGGGACATATCCCTCATGGAACAGCAAGTCGCTGATGATACGATCCATGTTCAAGGGCGACACCGAGAATGACATCTGCTGTTCCGATGAGCAGCGCGGCGAGGTGGTGGACAAGATGTGGTACATCAACGTGCCCGGTGCCGACGTGACACTGGAGGCAAAGAGCAGCATGAATGACGTGGAGCACTTCGGCAAGAGCACGGAGAAGGCCGAGTACAGCGGCGTGACCATCGAGGACAAGGATGGCAACATCCTGGAGAAGCAGGACATAGAATACACGCGAACCATCGGACTTGCCGACCACTTCCCCGTGGTGGTGGAGTTTGAGTATACCTGCAAGAAGAAATGAAGGGCATCATCAGGACTGCATCCGTGGCCGTCTCGCTGCTCATGGCCATGGCCTCATGCAGCGAGACCGGCCTGGTGCCCGATGGCGGACTGCGCAGGGAGACCATCACGGCCTCCATTGCCGAGCCTGCAGACGGCATGCAGACACGCACGTGCATAGACATGGAGGACATCGGCCACGGCTACCTGGGTGTCCTGTGGCAGGAGAATGACTCGATAGGCGTATACAGCGAAGGCGGAACCACCCGCAACGCCCTGTTCCTGAGCCAGACACAAGGAAATGCCAAAAAGGCGGACTTCAGCGGAAGCATGGCGGGCAGTGACAAGCCCTACCGTGCCTATTATCCCTACAGCCCCGAGAATGACGGCAGGGAGATGGGCAGCCTGCGGGGCATCCTGCCTGCCGTGCAGCCCTTCAACCCCGAGAGCGGACGGCTCACGGGTGACTACAAGTACGGTGCCCCGGTGAACGGCACCCGCCAGTTCAACTTCCGCCATCTCTTCACCCTGCTGCGCATCAGCGTGGATGCCGCCTCCACTCCCCTTGCCGGGGAGAGCCTGGAGAGCATTGAACTCACGGTGACCGACCCCCAGGGCAGCGAGCGCCCCATCTGCGGCGGCTTCACCTTCAGCGCACGGGACGGATCGTGGTGGGATGCCACCGGCACGTCGGGCACCGTGAGGATGCCCTGGACCACGCGTCCCACCCTTACTGCGGGTGCCACCTGCCAGGGCTTCATCACGGTGATGCCCGTGGTGAGGCAGGGCGACAGGATTTCCGTGTCGGTCATCTCCTCGGGGCACAAGGCCTCTTTCACGGCCACCTGCCAGGTGGACTTCCAGGCCGAGCATGTCTACAACATCCCGCTGACGCTCAGCGAGTATGCCAAGAACGCCGAACGCTTCGGCTATGAGGTGAAGGAACTGCCCTCCATCAGCAGGTTTGCCTTCAGGGTGACCGACAACCAGGGCAAGATACTGGACAACAGGCTCACCTGGAACAGTTCGAACAATCCGCAGTTTGACGCGCTGGACGTGCAGACGGCCACGGTGGAGGGCAATGAGATAAGCCTGATGATTCCCTACCTGCATGACTTCAGGCTTGTACCTGAGTTCACGGCCACGGCCGGTGCCAGGGTGACGGTGAACGGCGTGGAGCAGACAAGCGGCAAGAGCGAGGTGGACTTCTCCAAGCCCGTGACCTACACGGTGACTGCCGGAGAGGAGTCACGCAACTATGTGGTGACCATAAGCAACACCGGCCTGCCCGTGGTGGTGATACAGCAGTCTAAGTCGGGCGACTTCAGCGAGGTGAAGAAAGGCGGTTTCCTGGGCATCGGCGCCAAGGTGGTCAACAAGTTCGTGGACTTCATGATCCGCGGCAAGGATACCGACTGGGTGGAGGACGACCGGATGACCGTCTACAACGCCGACGGCACCGTGGATGTCAGTGACGCAGCCTGCGGCATCCGCCTGCGCGGCAACACCTCGCAGGAATATCCCAAGAAGCCCCTTGCAGTGAAACTCACGTCCAAGCAACTGGTGCTGGGCATGCCCAAGCACAAGCGCTGGGTGCTCCTGGCCAACTGGCTGGACCACTCCATGATCCGCAATGCCGTGGCCTTCAAGTTGGCCCATGCCATGGAGGACGCATGGAAGTCGGGGGCAATCGAGCCGGGCATCCCCTGGAACGTGCACGGGCAGAACGTGGAGCTGGTCATCGACGGGCACCACGTGGGCAACTACTACCTGTGCGAGCAGATAAAGATTGACAAGAAACGCCTGAACATCAGGGATTGCTATGAGGACGTGAAGAAGGACGGGGGCGACCCCACCTTTGAGAACTGCGGCTACCTGCTGGAACTGGACAACAACTATGACGAGAACTGCAAGTTCATCACCAGCCACTATTCCGTGCCCTTCATGTTCAAGGACGATGTGCCCGACGACATCCTCAGCGCCGTAAAGCGGAAGGTGCAGGCCATTGAAGACAACATCTACAATGGCAACTTCACTGCCGCCTATGCCGACCTGGACATCAATTCGGTGGTTGACCAGTGGCTCATCTGGGAACTGAGCATGAACCATGAGTTCCTCGACCCGCGTTCCGTCTACTACTTCATGGACGGGGACGGCAAACTGTGTGCCGGCCCGGTGTGGGACTTCGACCGCGCCTCCTTCCAGAACGTGGAAAATGCTAAGGCACAGGGCAGTTCGGGCGACCGCCTGAAGCCCTATGACCAATGGATATGCTGGAGTGCAAGTCCCCAGTCGGGAGGCACGGAGAGTTCCATGGGGAAGAGCACCTCATGCGTCTTCTACCCCCAGTTGGTCAAGGATGCCGCCTTCCAGGCCGCCGTGAGGGAACGTTGGAGGGTTCTCTATCCCCACCTACTGGGCGTGGTGGAGGACATAAGGGAACTCGGCACCGGAATGACCCGCTCCTATGAGGTGAACAGTGCCATGTGGCCCACCACAAAGGCGGCCATACAGAAGCACAAGGACAAGTTCAGCGACTGGAGCGGCGATGAGGACATCTCCGCCTATCCTGATGTCATAGAGAACTTCGTGACGGTCTACCGGAACCGCCTGGAGGGCATGAATGCCCTCATCACCTCCGGCAAATTCACCAAGTAAGGACCGGGAGCAAACAAGACAGGAAAGGGGGCGTGTCCGATGACACGCCCCCTTTCCTGTATGCGGCCATGTTGACCATATGGAAATGAGGAGTGGGCAATGCCGCAATCGGCACGCCCACTCCTCATCATTGTCTGTAAGCCCTGCGCGCTCCGCCTTGCCACGCGCAGAAATGGAAAAGCCGCCACAGGATTGCACGGGACAGTGAGTCCGCAAGAATCCCGGGGCATCCCCGAATCCTGCTCCCGCATGCGGAGCCATCCGAAAAGTACGGGAGAGGAGACAGGGGGGGGAGAAACCTGCGGCTGTCCGTGCAGCCTGTGCCGGCCTGGCTGGCTTACTCCACGCCGTCGCGCACGCAGCGCACGGCAAACGCATTGGCACGGTAAGCGAAATCCACTGTATTTACAGCATTTTTTGAGTTGTATGTGGTGGAACTTTCTGTAGAGTACGGTGCGAGGCTGAACTGGTGGCTCTGACGGGCGTTCTTCTGGCAGGCACTGGTCCAATAAGAACCCGTATAGTCAAGCGTGATGTAGGGAGCATTGCCGCCCACCCACAGAGAACCTGTCGTGGCACCACGCGAGCCTGTCATCGGATAGTACGAACCTGCCGTATCATTGGCGTTCCTCTTGAAGTACCATCCGTTGTCGTATTTCACATAGTTAATAGAACCTAGTTTCACGGTTGCATTGCCGGAAGGAGTCGTTCCGGTGGTGTTCTTGACAAACCCAGTGAACGTGAACTTGTTGGCCACTCTGTATCCCACCGGGCTGGGGTCATAGATGGTCTTCTGGTCTGTCCATCCTGCTCCTGCTGCCGCATTGCTGTATTTCCCATCGGAATACCAGGTATACTGGTCATCCTTGTTGCTGTCGCCCCAGAGTTTCTCGTTCTCTTCGGCCATCCAGTCTGAATTGTTTCCGTTGGCCGTGCAGTTCAGCAATTTGTCGGGGTTCTGCACGCCGTCCTGTATGGTGAGTGTTTCGTTGGCAAACACGGGGTAGGACTTTTCTATATCGGTGAGGGTGCCGTTGACATAATATGCTGTGCTGTTGGGGATGGGGATATTGCGTCCCCACTGGTAGAGCATGGCGGTGCCGGAGGCCGTAGAGGGTGCACCGAGGGCGCGGTCCATTACCATGAAGGTGGCCTGGGCCTGGTTGGTCACTTCCTCGTCCTGCGGCATAGTGTCGCCCACGCCCCAGATGTGCCAGCTCCAGAGGATGTTGCCCTTGCAGCCTGTTTCGGCATAGACGGCTATCAGGGCGTTGCCCGTGTTCTTGGCTGCGGTGTAGTACACGCGTCCGTTGCTGTCCAGGCGTACGGAGCTTTCGTTGATGAAGCCCTCCGTGTCCTGCCAAAGCACTTTGGCCGACTGTGGGTTTATCTTTGACGTGGTGACGTGGAAGCCGGCTCCTGGGATTATTCCCTTGTCGCCGTTGCCTATCTGCGTGGCGAGGAACGAGTGTTCGCCCGTGGTGTTTATCATGTAGCAGTTGGCGGTTTCCTCCTTCTCCACGGGTTCATCGGTGACTTCCTCCACGGTCATGTCGTCCTGGAAGTCGCTGAGGCGCAGGTTGAAGGTGTAGGCCTGGTTGGGTGCTAAGTCGTATGCTATGTGGCGTGTGAAGGTGGCTGTGTGCTTGTCTGTGGCCACGGTTATGGTGACCGGGTCATCGGTGTGCAGGTCGGGTGCCACGGACATGTATGCGGTGTAGGTACTGCCGGCGTTGAGTGCCGGTGTGTCGGTCCACAGCATTGTCACGGTGTTGGAGGTGTTTCCGGTGAAGCGGTATGTGCCTGTGTTGATGTCAAAGGTGAAGTCACCGGCCAGCTGCCGTTCCTGTGGCAGTGTGAGCGTGACGCTCTTCATGCTTTCGCCGGAGAGGACGGTGCCGGTGGCATTGATGTTGAAGCGGAAGAGTGCAAAGAGGTGGTTGAAGTCGAATTCTCCCTCGGCTCCTTCGCGCCGGTGTCCGTATTTGTAGTCACCGGTGATGATGCCTGTTGCCGAGTTGTAGGCCTGGCTGGCAGGCAGTTGTCCGGCCAGTGAGGTGGGGCTTGCGCCGTTGTTGTCGTCAGAATAGGGGTAATAGGCATATTCGGGTGTGGCGCAGTTGCCCGAGAATGCTGCACGTCCGGTGGGCTGTGTGGCATTGCATGCAAAGCGTGCATTGGCTGTTGTGCCACCGAAAACGCCTATGGCGTCTTCCGGAGTCCACAGGATGCCCACATGGCCTCCGTAGTAGTTGGTTGGGTCTATGGCGGTGCGCGAAGCGGCACTGCCTATGTTGGCAATGATGACGGTTTCTGCTTCCGGTGTCATCGCATCCGGTAGCGTGTTCTCGCATGAAACAGTTGCAAGAGCAAGCGTACAGGCGATGATGTAGGAGTAATTGTTCATTAAGTTTGTTTTTGTGTGTGTTGTGCCGTGGGATGATGGGTATGTCCTCTTGCAGGAGCCTTTCCCTTTCTCCCTCTGCGGCCAAATGCGTTTTACATGTATTGGCGGGGATGCGGGCGATAGTATCCCTTGCCGCATCCCCGCCAATGGTCGGACCCACCGTTACTTCAGCGGGTTGTTGGAATTGTTGCTAAAAGATGAGTTCGTGTTGTCTTTGACATCGGCCGTAGTTGCATCTTCACCTTTGCGGTGGAGCAGGAACGCCTTGTTGTTGTTGATGACGGCGCGGATAAGTTCAGACGACTTGTAGGTTTCTTCTTCACCAGTAGGCGGAATCACATAGTTCATGAACACCAAGCCCATGGGGACGTTCTGGCGCGTGGGGTCATTGAGGCGATTTAATACGAAAGGATGCATGTGCTTTGCTACTGCTTGGCAATCTGTGGCAGATGGAGTGTTAGCTCCTCCTGTGTAACCTCCAAGGCATGTTTCATAGAATGTGCGGTGTCGGCCTCCTGCATAGTTACCGGATGCTACTTGATTCATCTCTCTGACAGCAGTTTCGCGTATGGTTATATCGTTTCCAATATTGTCCAATTCGGTATAACACCAGCGCAAGCCTTCGTGAAGTCCATTTTCTTCTATGTCGTCAATGAACGGAGGAACAGGAGCCTTCCATTGCAGGTTGATTGTTCGTGGGTGTTCTCCTGAACCAGCAACCCATCTGCTGAAAAGAGCGTAGGTAGGTGTCTTGGTTCCGTATAGGTATTCAGCTTCGTTCTCTGTATTGTTGGTATTAATCTTTGCAATGACTTGCCCTTGTACATCCTTTATGGTTGTATTGGCGGTCAAGTCACCACTATATAGAATAGGTTTATTCGTTGTATTGTTACTATGGGTCGCAAGTCTTTCCAAACATGAACGTACTGCAATACCCCATGCCTGTGGTCCTGGCAATGTGAAAGTGCCAGGTGTGTTATCAGTGGAGATTGTTTCCTCTGGCATCGTTTCCGCATTGGTAAAATCTGAATTCGCAGCGCTCCAGTCACTATACACTTCATGCCATGTAATAGTGTAGGGAGGAAGAATGCTTACAGTTGCATATTGCTTACGTGTAATTGTTGCATTAGTTACTTTTTCTTTGGTTATTTTTGTTTCTTTAGACCTGTATGGGACTTTTTCTATAGCCGTTTGTCCATCCATTCCAACTTCCAAGAACATCAAGCCGGTTGGGTTCATAATCTCCGCCAAATTAATGATGGCTTGAGATAATGGTGTGCTGTTTACGTCATTAGGGTCTTCTGCGGTACGGTATAATCTTATCCAAAACTTAGGTACAGTGATATATTCTGTAGTTTTAGCCGTGCGTGTTACTGTTGCTGTTCCTGTCACTTCGCGAGACCGAGTATAGGTGGTACCATCATGGCGGTAGTAATCCACTTCGCCGTCGCCGCTACCGTCATTGTTAGGAATTATTGTACTCTCATCAATAGTAATGTCTTTGATTGTCTTGTCTTCACTCAAAACAAACGGGTCTTCAAAGTTCTCAGTTTCTGTGTTGAGATCAAATTCTGTATTCATATCCCCGTGTTTTCTTAACACAGGACCATTCTTTGTATGCACTTCAAATGCACGAACACCGGCATTGTACATTTCGTGGAGTGTGTGGTTTCCCTGATAGTTAGTTTGTGCCGCATGCCATGCTCCCGGGATGGAGAGTTCGGACAGGTAGATGTTGGGATTTAATTGGCTAATCCATACTGCAGGGTTGAACTCGGCACCGCGGGTATGGAAACGGCCAAATTTAACGGGGTAAATCTCTCCTGAGACAAAGGTGGTTTTGGGGTCGTTTTCAAGCATTTGGTAGAAGTCGCCACAGTCCGTTTGGAGGGTCACACGCAGTTTCCCCATAGCTTCAGGCTTAATCTGGCCGGGAATAAGGAAGCAACGGAGGCGTAGCTGATCCAACTTCACCGGTGTCGCTTCTTGACCACGAACAAATAAGGTGGGGTAATAGGTTCCTTCTTTTTCTACAATGGCTGTTGCAATACGGATGGATGGAGTGCCGCTGACTTTTGTTACCATCTTTTTAGACAAGTCATCTGTCCATGCATTAGCATCCTCGGACATGTTCAAATTGAATGAACCGGAAATGGCTACACTATGGTCCATTTCGTACTCTGCCGGGCTTTTTCCTTCCACAGGGTTTACCACATCAATTGTCACGGATTGTATTTTGATGAATGGTTTGGAAATGCCTGTTGTTGATCCGATTTCGTTTCCGCCCAATGCGTTGGGGGTTACCGGTCCGTGGAAAGTGAGGTCGAGCACATCGGCCAGGACATTGAACTGCAGAGGCACTTTGCTGCCATACTGCTCCTCATTCATTGTTGTGCGTGCCACCATGATAGCAGCGTTCATGTCGGGCATGCCATAGATGGTTTGTGCTGTTGGAGTTGTTGCTCCTGTCCCAGTGTCATATTGCTCATTGACGTATGCCTTGAAACTTGTGATTGGTGTAAGTTTTGTCCAATCCTCCTCGTTTGCCTTGTGCTTATATGTCACGGGAGACTGGTTGTTGTCAACGGTGGCACGTATGGTCGACCGGCCGTCGAGGAGTTTTTCGCCTGCTTTGTCGGCCGGGTAGAAGGCATAGAAGGTATGCGGCTTTTTGTTGCCCCATTGCACGCCAATATCGCTTGTCTTGACAACCGTAGCAGCAACATTCGGGTTAGTCTCATCCTTTTCTATATAGTACTTGGCAAAGCCTCTTCCCGGATTGTCGGGGCAATAGATGTTGATGGAATCTTTGGCGTTGTTGTCAACATAGTTTCCCCAATAGATGGCCTGGGATGTAGTTTCATCCCAGTTGTCCTGGTAGACGGTGCGTGTTTGGGAAGATGAGTTTTTTGTGATGGAGAACAGAACATCGTCACCGCTTGTGGCAGTGCCTGGCTTTTCGTCCGGCGCTATCTGTTCCGTGCACCCTATCAGGAAGAGGGGTGCGAGGGCAATAGCCCATTTCTGTTTTTTCTTCATATCCGTAATAATTTGTTGTTGTTGCAATTAGGCTGGGACTTGCTATTTTATTTCTCCCCAGTATGAATCACTGAAGTCGTTGTAATTCTTGCCTGTCTCGTCTGTTCCAGGTGTGGCAACTCCCTGTCCGCTGATATTGACACCTTTGTCGTCAGTTTTTGCATCGATTGACCCGCACAGGTTCCCTTCCGTCTCCACCTGCACCATCCTGGTGCGGGGAGACCCGTAGTCCTTCCTTCTCTCTCCTTGTCTGTTCATAACCTTTCCTGAGTTAATTGGTTAGCATTATTTTTTATCCTGTTTTCCCTGTCCTTCGACCCCTCTCCCGCGCCTCCGGGATTAAACATAAACGCCTTAATGTGGAGAAAAAGGGGGCATGAGGGCAATGTTTTGTGCCTTCGTGGGGTGGTGTGGAAGGGGGTCGGAGGGGTGGACTGGAGGGTTGTGGGTGTGTTTTGTTGTAAGGATTATTTGTCTATAGCGGTGAGGGTCTAGGGAGGTGCCTTGCGGAGGGTTTGGCTGCGGTGGGGCGGGGGATTGGTCTTCGGAGTGGCGGGGTGCGGGGGATGGAAGAGGTGCGGGGGATGATTCCTGTGGGGGAATGTGTTTTCCTGTGCAGTTGGAGTGGTTTTAATGTGCTGCTTGTCAGTTTCTTGCGTGCGTTGTGGGTGGTTTTCCTGGGTGTGCTTCCGTGGAGGTTTGGGGTGTGCCGTTGCAGAGATTTAATGTGTGCGGTTGCAGACATTAGGTGTGTACAGGAGCGGACATTTAATGTGTACCGATGCAGACATTAGCAGTGTGTCATTGTACCCCTAACAAGGGGTGCATCGGTACCCCTTGCATGGGGTACTTCGATACCCCTTGTTAGGGGTACATTGGTTACCCTTGCATGAGGTGTGTTGGCGTTCCCCAGGGGCTTTTTGTTGTAAATGTTTTTGCTTTGTTCCCAATGGGGGCAGGGGCTGGTTCCCGCGATGGTTTAGGGTGAATGGTGGCGGAAAGCGGGTGATGTAGGTGCTACACATTATATATATACACGCGCGCGCGTGAGGGGATGGCGGGGGAGGGGACTTTGCCCTGGCGGGGGAGGGCCGGGGCTGAGGGCGGGCGGTGGTTTCCTGTCTGGCGGGGGAGGGATGTGGGGCGGCGGTGAGGGGGCGGGAATGCAGAAGAGGCGCCTCCCGCCGGGGGAGACGCCTCTTCCTGTGTCGTGTGTGCCCGCAGGCGGAGGGGTGCTTATCGGATGAAGAGCATTTCGCGGTACTTGGGCAGGGGCCAGAGTTCATCGTCCACGATGAGCTCGAGCTTGTCCACGTGGTAACGTATCTCCTCCAGCAGGCCGGCCACGGTGTCGTGGTAGGCTATGGCCTTCTCACGCTCGCTGGTGAGCTTGTTGGCCACCTTGCGTGCGTTGACCAGTTTCTCCACGTTCTCGGTGATGAAGCTGCTGTGCTCGCTTATCTTCTGGATGAGCACCATGTTGTTGGCGCTGACCTTCTCGGCGATGGCTGGGGGGAAGATTTCCTTCACCTTGTGCACGTTGTCGATGAGTTGGCTCTGGTAGCGGGTGGCCACGGGGATGATGTGGTTGAGGCAGAGGTCTCCGAAGATGCGTGCCTCAATCTGTATCTTCTTGGTGTAGGTCTCCTGCTTGATTTCCAGGCGTGCCTGGAGTTCGGGCTCTGAGAGGACGTTCATGCTGGTGAACATCTTCACGGACTCGGGGCTCACGTAGTTGTCGAGCATGAGGGGGGCGCTTCCCTCCACGTCGAGCCCGCGCCTGGTGGCTTCCTGCTTCCACTCGTCGCTGTATCCGTTGCCCTCGAAGTGTATGGGCTTGCAGGTCTTGATGTCCTGGCGCAGCACTTTCACGATGGCCTTTGCGGGCTCGGTGCCTGTGGCTATGAGTGCGTCCACTCGGGTCTTGAAGTCGGTGAGTGCCTCGGCCATGGCTGTGTTGAGCACGATCATGGCTGCTGCGCAGTTGGCCTGTGAGCCTACGGCGCGGAACTCGAAGCGGTTTCCGGTGAAGGCGAAGGGTGAGGTGCGGTTGCGGTCGGTGTTGTCGAGCATCAGTTCGGGAATCTGGGGGATGTCCAGGCTGAGTGCCTGCTTGCCTGCCAGGTTGAAGAGTTCGTCGTCCTCGGTCTCCTCCAGTTTCTGGAGCAGGTCAGAGAGTTGCTTGCCCAGGAAGCTGGATATGATGGCTGGGGGTGCCTCGTTGGCTCCCAGTCGGTGTGCGTTGGTGGCACTGATGATGCTGGCCTTGAGGAGTCCGTTGTGGCGGTATACTGCCATGAGCGTCTCCACGATGAAGGTCACGAAGCGAAGGTTGTCGGTCTGCGTCTTGCCCGGTGCGTGGAGGAGTATGCCTGTGTCGGTGGAGAGCGACCAGTTGTTGTGCTTGCCCGAGCCGTTGATGCCTGCGAAGGGCTTCTCGTGGAGCAGGCAGCGGAATCCGTGGTGGCGTGCCACCTTCTTCATCAGACTCATGATGAGCATGTTGTGGTCCACTGCCAGGTTGGTCTCCTCGAAGATGGGGGCGAGTTCAAACTGGTTGGGTGCCACCTCGTTGTGGCGTGTCTTGCAGGGGATGCCCAGTTCCAGGGCCTGTATCTCCAGGTCTTTCATGAAGGCTGCCACGCGCTCGGGTATGGAGCCGAAGTAGTGGTCGTCCATCTGCTGGTTCTTGGCGCTGTCGTGCCCCATGAGGGTGCGCCCGGTCATCAGCAGGTCGGGGCGTGCGGCATAGAGTCCCTCGTCCACCAGGAAGTATTCCTGCTCCCATCCGAGGTTGCTCACCACCTTCTTCACGTTGGGGTAGAAGTACTGTGCCACCTCGGTGGCTGCCTTGTCCACGGCCTTGAGGGCTTTCTTGAGCGGTGCCTTGTAGTCGAGTGCCTCGCCTGTGTAGGAGATGAACACGGTGGGTATCATCAGGGTGTCGCCAATCACGAACACGGGGCTTGCGGGGTCCCATGCGCTGTAGCCCCGTGCCTCGAAGGTGCTGCGTATGCCTCCGCTGGGGAATGAGCTTGCGTCAGGTTCCTGCTGTACGAGTTCCTTCCCGGTGAACTCCTCAATCATTCCGCCCTTCCAGTCGTGCTCCACGAATCCGTCATGCTTTTCTGCCGTACCTTCGGTGAGCGGCTGGAACCAGTGGGTGCAGTGGGTTGCTCCCAGTTCCATGGCCCATTTCTTCATTCCTTCGGCCACGGCGTTGGCAGTGGCCATGTCGAGGGTGGTGCCGTGGTCCATCACGTCGCACATTTTGTTGTACACCTTTACGGGAAGATACTTGAACATCTTCTGGCGGTTGAACACGTACTTGGCAAAGTATTCGCCCGGGCGTTCCTTGCGGTTGGGTACTTCTATGGCCTTCTTGGTGAAAGCCTCTCCCACTACCTGAAATCTTAAAGTACTTGACATAAAAACCTGAATATATAAAGTGTGATTTTGTTTGTTCTCTCTCTCTTCCTCAGCGCAGCCACTTGACCAGCCGCTCCATGGCTCTCTCGCAGTGGGAGCGGCAGCCGAAGGCCGTCAGCCTGAAGTATCCCTCGCCGCTCGGCCCGAAGCCCACGCCCGGCGTGCCCACGATGTGGGGGCCGTGGAGCAGCTCGTCGAAGAACTGCCAGCTGGTGGTGCCCTCCGGCACCTGCAGCCAGATGTAGGGCGCGTTGACTCCGCCGTAGACCTTCAGCCCCACGGACGAGAGTGCCTCCAGCATGATGGCGGCGTTCTGCATGTAATACTGTATGGTGGCGCGCACCTGCTCCTTCCCTTCGGGAGAGTAGGTGGCCTCGGCAGCCCTCTGCTGCAGGTAGCTGGTGCCGTTGAACTTGGTGCACTGGCGGCGGTTCCACAGCCCGTTCAGTGCCACCCGCTCGCCCGTGGCGGCCACGGCGGCGGTGAGTTCCTTGGGCACGATGGTGTAACCGCAGCGCACGCCTGTGAATCCTGCCGTCTTGCTGTAGCTGCGGAACTCTATGGCGCACTGGCGTGCCTTGGGAATCTCGTAGATGGAGTGGGGTATGCCCGGCTCCTGTATGTAGGCCTCATAGGCGGCATCGTACATGATGATGCTGTCGTTTCTGATGGCATAGTCCACCCATCGCTTCAGTTCCTGGCGGGTGATGACGGTGCCGGTGGGGTTGTTGGGGTAGCAGAGGTAGATGACGTCCACCCTCTGCTCGGGCAGCGCGGGCACGAAGTTGTTTCCTGCGTTGCAGGGGCAGTATATGATGTTGCTCCACCCGCTGCCGGTGAGTGTCCCGGCGCGCCCGCACATGGCGTTGCTGTCCACGTACACGGGATAGATGGGGTCGGTCATGCACAGGGTGTTGTCCAGCCCCAGTATGTCGCCTATGTTTCCCGTGTCGCTCTTGGCACCGTCGTTGACGAACACCTCCGTGGGGTCCAGGTGGATGCCCCGGGGCAGGAAGTCGTTCCTGATGATGGCCTCGCGCAGAAAGTCGTAACCGTGCTCAGGACCGTATCCGCGGAAGGTGTCCCCCGATGCCATCTCGTCGGTGGCCTTGTGCAGTGCAGCAATGACTGCCGGGGCAAGCGGCTGTGTGACATCGCCGATGCCCAGCCTTATGATGTCGGCATCGGGATGGGTTACGCGGAATGCGTTTACCTTTCGTGCGATGTCCGTGAATAGGTAGCTCACGGGAAGTTTGAGGAAATTTTCGTTGACCAGTGCCATAGCTTTAAGAGTTTTCCGTTGGCAATAAGATGTCTCCCTCGAAGACTGTGGCGGCGGGTCCCGTCATCAGGACGTGCCCGCTGTCCTCCCTCCAGCATATCTCCAGCGTGCCTCCATCCATCTCCACCCGGCTGCTCCTGCCGCTGCGCCCGGTAAGGAAGGCTGCCACGGCGGTGGCGCAGGCACCTGTGCCGCAGGCCATCGTGATGCCGCTCCCGCGTTCCCACACTCTCATGCGCAGGCTCCCGTCGGGCTTTACGGAGACGAACTCAATGTTGCAACGCTCGGGAAAGACCGGGTCGTGCTCCAGTCTCCTGCCCTCGGTAGCCACGTCGATGGCTGTGGCATCGGGTACGAAGCATACGAAGTGGGGGTTGCCCATGGATACGAATGTGCCCCGGTGAGCACCCACCAGTCCGTCGGTCATGCTTCCGCCGGGGACGGCGAGCAGGCTGGGGCAGTGAAGCGTGGGCTCTCCCATGTCCACGGTGGCACTGTCGGCAGTGCCGTCGGCCGAGAGGTGCAGGCTGATGACCTTGATGCCCGACAGGGTGTCGATGGCAATCGTGGTCTTGTCTGTCAGCCCGTGGTCATGGACGAACTTGGCCACGCAGCGGACTCCGTTGCCGCACATGAGTGCCTCGGAACCGTCGTTGTTGAAGATGCGCATGCTGAAATCTGCTTCCTTGAGCGGACTCTTGCCTATCAGGATAAGTCCGTCGGAAGCGATGCCGAAGTGAGGCCTGCTCCATTGGATACTCGCTTCCGCAGGGTTGGGAATCGGGTAGTCGGGAGTGTAGACGTATATGTAGTCGTTGCCTGCTCCGTGCATCTTGGTGAAGTGAATGCGCCTGTTCATGTCTTCAAACTGTCTTATTGCTTTGTTACTGGTGCAAAGGTACGTCAATTTGTCAATATACAAACATAAAGCGTAGAAATATTTATTGAAATATGGCTTTGTTGCTTTCTTTTTGCTCTGTATTTGGTTGTGTATGCTTACTTATTGCTTTCTCTCTTCCTCCCGGCTGTGGCATCCTGCCATCCCTGCAGTGCAGTGTGCGGGCATTGCCGGTGGCATGCCCTGCAGATGGGTCAGTCGATGTAGCGGCGTGTGAGGGGAGCAAATTCCTCAATGCGCCGGTCGCGCAGGAACGGCCACCAGCGCCTCACGTTCTCGCTCCTTTTCAGGTCGATGTCCACCACGGCAACGGTCTCCTCGGCCTGTCCGGCCTGGAACAGCAGTTCTCCCTGAGGGCCTGCCACGAAACTGCTCCCCCAGAACAGTATGCCGTTGGTCTGTCCGCTGGGATCCGGCTCGGTGCCTACGCGGTTCACGGTGACCACCGGCAGTCCGTTGGCCACGGCATGCCCCCGCTGCACGGTCATCCATGCCTCGCGCTGGCGTGCCTGCTCCTCGGGCGTGTCGGAACTTTCATATCCGATGGCAGTGGGGTATATCAGCAGGTCGGCTCCCTGCAGGGCCATCAGCCTGGCTCCCTCGGGGTACCACTGGTCCCAGCACACCTGCACGCCCAGTTTGCCTACGCTGGTCTGTATGGGGTGGAAGCCTAGGTCGCCCGGGGTGAAATAGAACTTCTCGTAATAGGCCGGGTCATCAGGGATGTGCATCTTGCGGTAGCGTCCGGCAATGCTTCCATCTTTCTCAAACACCACGGCCGTGTTGTGGTAAAGTCCCGGTGCGCGCCTTTCAAACAGGCTGGTGACGAGTACTGTGCCGCACTCCCTTGCCAGCGTGGCGTAGAAGTCGGTCTCGCTGCCGGGAATGCTTACGGCAAGGTCAAAGTTTGCGGTGTTTTCTGTCTGGCAGAAGTAGAGGCTGTCATGGAGTTCCTGGAGCACGATGAGTTCGGCTCCCTGTGCGGCGGCCTTCCTGATGCCTTCGGCCAGATGCTGTCTGTTGGACTGCACGTCGGCGGTGCAATGCTGTTGTATGATACCTGTTTTCATGATTTGGAAAGTGGGAATTGCATGGTGCAGCAGTGCAGGCTTCCATGCTGGATGATAAGTGGTCGGCAGTCGATGCCTATGATTTCCTGTTCGGGGAATGCCCTCTGCATGCGGCTTATGGCCTCACGGTCGGTGTCCGGCGTGCCATAGGTGGGCATGAGTATGGCTCCGTTGATGAAGAGGAAGTTGGCATAAGTGGCAGGCAGGCGGTTGTCCTCTTCGTCGAACGCCGCCTCGGCCATGGGCAGCGGCAGCAGGTGGTAAGGGGCTCCCTGCCTCGTGCGCATCGCCTTCAGTTCCTCTTCCATGAGGTGGAGTTCCCTGTAATGCCCGTCTGTGGGGTCGGTGCATTGCACATAGGCTATGGTGTTGCCCGGGCAGAGGCGTGCCAGTGTGTCTACGTGCCCGTCGGTGTCGTCTCCTGCCAGCGTTCCGTGGTTGAGCCACAGCACACGGTCGGCTCGCAGGCTGTCCTTTAGCCGTTGCTCAATCTGCTCCCGGGTGAGTGGCTGGTTCCTGTTCGGAGCCATGAGGCACTGGCTGGTGGTCAGCAGCGTGCCCTCTCCGTCGCTCTCGATGCTGCCTCCCTCGAGCACGAAGTCCAGGTGGTTCTCGTAGGTGCCCGGCAGCGCATTCTGCTCCATGAGCGTGCGGCAGATGTGGTTGTCCCGTGCAGCAGGGAATTTCTTTCCCCATCCGTTGAACTGGAAGTCAAGCCGCAGTGCCTTTCCGTTGCGGTCAAGCAGTGTGATGAATCCGTGGTCTCTGGCCCATGTGTCATCTGTGGGCATCTGCCGGAAGGATACCTGCCGCATCTCCTTGGGCGTGAGATGGGCGGAGAGCAGTTTCCTGACTTCTTCGGCATGGGGGGTGACCACCAGCAGGTGTTCCCTGCGTGCTATTTCTCGGCTGATGTCAATGTAGCATCTCGTCACCTCTTCCAGTATGGGCTTCCAGTCTGTGTCTTCGTGAGGCCAGGTGAGTTGCACTCCCCATTGTGTGTGCCATTCTGCTGGCAACAGAGCATTTTGTGTGTTTGCTGTCATGCGGAAAATGCGAGGCAGTGGTCTGTCCGTGCTGCGCTCTCTGAAATGATGCACAAAGGTAAGCCTTTTCGGTGGTAATGCCATGTGGCGGGAGTGATTATTTGCCACTGCATCGCGCACGCGCGCACGCGTATTATATAATATTGTGTATTCCGGCACGTCTTTGGCGCTGTCTCGGGACGGGAAGGGCGAAAAGGTGGACTGAAAAGTTTGAGCATCTGAGAAAAAACGCTACCTTTGCACCTCAGATAGTATTATCCCTTAATCTATTAAGGTATGAGCGTAACCGTTAGGGAAGTTATATGTGCCCTTGAGGATTTCGCGCCTCTGCCCTTGCAGGAGAGTTATGACAATGCTGGCTTGCAGGTAGGATTGACAGAGACGGAAGTGTCAGGGGCCTTATTGTGTTTGGACGTCACGGAAGAAGTGGTGAAGGAGGCTGTGGACCTGGGGTGCAACCTGATTGTGTCACACCATCCTTTGCTGTTCCGCGGACTCAAGTGCGTGAGTGACTCCGACTATGTGCAGAGGTGCGTGCGCCTGGCCATCCAGAATGACATTGCCATCTATGCGGCACACACCAACCTGGACAATGCTGAGGACGGGGTGAACTTCTGCATGGCCGAGCACCTTGGCTTGCAGGATGTGTCACTGATGCAGGAGCGCACGGTGGTGCTTCCCGGGCAGCAGGGGCGGCAGCGCAGCGTGCTGGCAGGCAGTGGCATCATAGGTTTCCTGCCCGAGCCGGAGGATTCCCTGCAGTTCCTGCAGCGCGTGAAGCAGGTGTTCAATGTTGAATGCCTGATGCACAACGAGTTGCTGCGCCGCCCCATCCAGAGCGTGGCCATTTGCGGCGGTGCAGGTGACTTCCTGCTCCCCGAGGCCGTGAAGATGCAGGCAGATGCTTTCCTGACGGGCGAGATGCACTACCATCAGTATTTCGGCCATGAGCAGCAGATACAGATAGGGGTGCTTGGGCATTATCAGAGCGAACAGTTCACAACAGAAATATTCAACAACATCATTGGGGAGAGACTGCCCGACGTGGAAATCTTCAAGTCGTCGGTCGGCACCAATCCCGTGAATTATCTCTAATAACAATTATGGCAAAGGAAAAGACGAAGAATCCTGCGGAAATCAATGTTGAGGACAAACTCAAGAACCTCTATGCCTTGCAGACAACCTTGACGCAGATTGACAAGGTAAAGACATTGCGTGGCGAACTTCCCCGTGAGGTTCAGGACTTGGAGGACGAGATTGAGGGACTCACCACCCGCATTGAGAAGATTGGGAATGAGATCAACACCATCAGGCGTGACATAAGCGCGATGAATGAGAACATCGAGATCAACAACACCAACATTGCGAGGTACAAGGCTCAGATGGACAGCGTGAGGAACAACCGCGAGTATGACAACCTGACCAAGCAGATAGAGTATGCGGAACTGGACAACCAGTTGAACGAGAAGCGCATATCAGAGGCCAAGGCTCTTATGGAGGGAAAGACCCAGGAGATGAGTGACTGCAATGCGCTGGTGTCTGACCGCCGTACTGACCTTGATATCAAGAAGAGTGAGCTGGACGAGATCGTTGCTGACACCAGGGCCGAGGAAGACCGCCTGCGCGAGGCTGCCAAGAACCTGGAGTGCACCATTGAGCCGCGCCTGCTGAGTGCGTTCAAGCGCATCCGCCACAACAGCCGCAACGGACTGGGCATCGTGTCGGTTGACCGTGATGCCTGCGGTGGATGCTACAACAAGATACCGCCCCAGCGTCAGCTGGACATCCGCATGCGCAAGAAGATTATCGTGTGTGAGTATTGCGGGCGTATCATCATAGACCCTGAACTTGCCGGCATACAGATGTCTGCAAGGGAAGAGGAGAAGCCCAAGAAGCGCAAGAGCGTGTCACGCAAGAAGGCTGAAGAGTAAATTCAGGCAGGGCCCTTGATGCCCGGTCATACCATTAGCCCCCCGCTGCAAGTCCCTATTGAATGGGTCGGCAGCGGGGGGCTCCGTTTTTAAGTCCTTGCCTCATAATGGATTGTGGGTTGAGAGAGGTAGGGTTATGGTTTGCTGTGGCGAGGGCAGAGGGTGTCAGTCCTTCCGAGGGTAGACGGGACGTACGTTCAGGCCGTATTTCTTTATCAGTTCAATCCTCTCAAAGCGCAGGTCTGCCTCCTGCATCCCCCACAGGCGCATTGCCCAGGCACGCGACTTATCATGGACGGAGTTGGGGTCGAGATATTCATCGCTTGTCCAATAGCAGCCAATGTGGTAGCCGTCCGGACTCACTTCATCATCACTGGTTCCTCCCAAGGGCAAAATGATGCTGTTCAGACCTCTCATGACCAGCATGCCGCGCTGCATGTTGTCCGTGCTCACAGGGATGAACGTACATTGGCTGAACATCTGGGTGATGTCCTGCTCATTGGGCAGGCGCCATGAGCCATCGGCCTGATCCAGTGCCATGACCTCGTCATAGGTGTGGTAGGTGCCTATGTCCCAAGGCGATGAGGCTCCCAGGTTGCATGCCGCCCAGTTCACGGACAGGTTGAGGTCAACCATGCCTTGCTCGACAATCTTCCTGGAGTTGACTGTATAGGTGGGCGACAGGAACTTCTGTTCGCCGTCACACATGACGGCTATCTTGAAACTGACCTGTGCGCCGGGTGGCAGATAGGTGAATTCCACGCCGATGATGTCCTCGTTTCTCCACAGCAGCAAGGGATGGTCGATGCCCGAGGGCGTTTTCTCGTAATACTTCAGGCTGTACTGGTATTTGTCCAGAGACACATTCACCAACTTGGTCTCCACGTCCCTGTACTTCCTGTTGAGTGCCGCGTGCCGATTCTCAGTGTTGATGCTTGTTTCTCCCTTCATGGCCGACAGGGCGCTGTTGCTGGTTTGTTGCAGGAAGAATTCCTGCCTGGGGGTGGTGAATTCCATGATGTCGCCCCACTTCACCGTGCCTTCCTTGCTTTGGATGAACGGACGGCAGTAGTAGGTCTCTTCACCGTCCAGCCCCATCAGGGTGACTGACAGTGAGGAGCCTTCGACTTTGTCTTTCTCGTTGGTGATGTCGTGGATTCTTTGCTCGGGAATCCTCTCCAGGTTCTGGCGGTTGATACTGACCGATACGCCCCAGTCTGTGACGTGGTCATCCAAAGGGTGGTCGAAGGAGACACTCACTCTGGCCGCAAATCCATTGATGGCAGTGGCGTTGCTTTCCATAAAGTTGATGCGGTGGAATTCCTCTTCGTCCTTTACCGGGGTGTCTTCTCCGGGAGTGTCCTCTCCGCCATCCGGTTCGGGTGGCTCGTTGCTGCATGAGGGCAGGCAGAGTCCTGCCGACAGCAGGAACACGAGTGCTGTCAATCTTGCCTTGATTCGCATGGTGTGATGATTGTGTTGATGGGTTGTTTGTGTGGTTTCTGAATATTCTTTTGCCGTGAAGGATGGATTTGCCTCAATGGATTGCACCTGCCTCTCTCAGGATTGGCGGCCGGGCAGGCTTGCCTTGTCTTTCCTGCGGCTGAAGAGGTCGGCCGTGGCAGTGAAGAGCACGTCGCTGCTGGAGTTGAGCGCGGTCTCCATGGAGTCCTGTATGACCCCGATGATGAACCCCGTGGCCACCACCTGCATGGCCACGTCACCGTCGATGCCGAAGGGGGCGCATGCCATGGGGATGAGCAGCAGCGAGCCTCCGGCCACGCCTGATGTCCCGCATGCGCCCAGGGTGGCCATGATGCTCAGCACGAGCGCGCCGGCCGGTGACACCTCCACCCCCATGGTGCGGCAGGCGGCCAGGGTCATCACGGTGATGGTGATGGCGGCCCCGTCCATGTTGATGGTGCTGCCGAGGGGGATGCTCACCGAGTAGAAGTCCTCGTTGATGCCCAGGCGCTTGCACAGGGCCATGTTCACGGGGATGTTGGCTGCCGAGGAGCGTGTGAAGAATGCGCTTACCGCGCTTCCCTTGATGCACTGCCACGTCAGGGGGTAGGGGTTCCGCCTCAGGAGGCAGAGCGTGATGATGGGGTTGACCACAAGCAGCACCGTGAGCATGCAGCCCACGAGGAGCAGCACGATCTGCCCGTAGGAAGTGAATATCTCGATGCCGCTCTCGCTCACGGAGGAGTATACGAGCCCCAGGATGCCCAGGGGAGCCAGCTGGATGATCCATTGCACCACGAGCGACACGGCGTTGGCCAGCTCGCGCGTCACGCCGATGGCTGCCTGCGAGGCGGTCTTCTTGAGCGCGAGTCCCAGGATGATGCTCCAGAAGAGCACGCTCAGATAGGATGCCGAGCACACGGCCGACACGGGGTTGCTTACGAGGTTCAGCATGAGTTGGCCTATCACGTCGGAAATCCTGCCGGGGGCGGGAGTGCCTGCGCTGCCGGTGTTGGCAAGTGTCAGTTGCACGGGGAACAGCCGTGAGGCGGCTATGGCCACCACCGATGCCGTGAGCGTGCTGGCGATGTAGAGGAACGTCACCGTGCGGAAGCGTTGCCCCAGTCCCCGGTTGGCCTTGGCCACCGATGCGGTCACCAGCACGGCCACCAGGATGGGGGCGATGGCTTTCAGGGCACCCACGAACAGGGTGCCGGCGATGGCGATGCCGTTGATGCCGGGGCAGACTAGGGCCAGGCCGGCTCCCAGCACGATGCCGCAGCAGATGCGCAGGATGAGGTGCGTGCCGGTGTAGGCTTTCAGCAGGAAGGAGATGAACTGTTTCATGTCATGTGTGTTTGCTTGCGCCTTCCTCCGGGGGCTTGCTCCGGGTGGAAGGCCGTGTTCGGAATATATGTCTTGGATGCCAGACTTCTCGGACAAAGGTAGTGCGTTTGGTGAAACTATGTGCAAGGAATCCGTGAAAAAACAGGAGGCGGCGGGGATTCCGATGGTGCGGGCGGCCGTTTGCCTGTGTCTTCTGAGAATCGCGCAAATGCGCCCGTATGGCCATGCGGCCAGAAATGCGCGATTCTCACGAGGCCGGTTCCCGCGCCCTGTGGCAGGGCTTACGTCCCTCTCCCTTCCTGCCTCCCCCGGGAACCGGCAGTCCACGGACTGGGCCAGTTGCTGCTCCCGCATGTGGCACGATGCTACCCCCGCATGTAGCACGATGCTACTCCCGCATGTAGCACGATGCTACTCCCGCATGTAGCACGTTGCTACTCCCGCATGTAGCACGATGCTACTCCCGCATGTAG
>JAHZGX010000022.1:28044-55992 GCA_019420585.1 Prevotellaceae bacterium | reverse complement strand
GATGCTACTCCCGCATGTAGCACGATGCTACTCCCGCATGTAGCACGATGCTACTCCCGCATGTAGCACGTTGCTACTCCCGCATGTAGCACGATGCTACTCCCGCATGTAGCACGATGCTACTCCCGCATGTAGCACGATGCTACCCCCGCATGTAGCACGATGCTACTCCCGCATGTAGCACAATGCTACTCCCGCATGTAGCATGATGCTACTCCCGCATGTAGCCTGTTACGACTAACGTATGTCGTGTGCTACGACTAACGTATGTCGTGTGTTACGACTAACGTATGTCGTGTGTTACGACTAACGTATGTAGCGTGATGCTACCAACGTATGTAGCATGATGCTACCAACGTATGTAGCAAGTGGCTACCAACGTATGTAGCAAGTGGCTACCAACGTAGGTGGCGTGAGACTGTGTTGGTTGTGGGATTTGGGGCTCCAGGGAAGCATCCTTATTGTCCCGTGAGGCCGTCTTGTTGTGTGGGTTGGGCGAGTTCGCCGTAGCGAGGGATGTCCGGCATGAAGTGGTAGGTGCCGTTCTTGTAATCCATGCGCAGGCAATAGTGCTGCAGCCCGTTGCTCACCACCAGCCAGTCCACGCGGAGGCGGAGGTTGTAGCGGTATATCTGGTCGAACACCTTCTGCGTGAGCGCGACGTGCGGAGCCTTGTACTCCAGGATCATGAGCGGGAGGGCATGCTGCCCATACACCACACTGTCACAGCGCTTGCGCGTGGCACCCAGCGTGATGGCCATCTCGTTGGCCATCAGCCCGGCGGGGTAGCCCTTGCAGGCTATCAGGAAGTGCACGAAATGCTGCCGCACCCACTCCTCGGGAGTGAGTGCCACGTACTTGCGGCGCAGGAGGTCATATACCACCGTGCGTCCGCCGTGCCTGGCGATTCTGAGGTCGGCCTTGGGCAGGTTGAGCGGCTCCATCGGGTATGCGTGACTTGTGTGTGTGCGGTTGCCTGGGCGTGAGTCTGCCGCGCCCGGGGCAGGCGGCATTCTTTCTGCCAGGCAGCAAAGGTATCAAAAAATGACCGAATGCTTCACCCTGACGGAAAGAAATGCTACCTTTGCTTTGTAAAATGCAATTACCGAGATATGAAGACGAAACAGGAAATCGTGAACAACTGGCTTCCCAGATACACGAAACATGCACTGAAGGACTTTGGAGAGTACATCCTGCTCACCAACTTCAACAACTACGTGGACATCTTCTGCGAGAGCTTTGGCGTGGAGCCGCCGGATTACTCCGCCAACATGCGCACGGTCACTGCCGACGGAATCAGCATCATCAATTTCGGGATGGGCAGTCCCAACGCTGCCATAATCATGGATCTGCTGAGTGCCGTGAAGCCCAAGGCATGCCTCTTCCTGGGCAAGTGCGGAGGCATAAGCACCAAGGCCCGGCGAGGGGACCTGGTGCTGCCCATTGCCGGGATACGCGGCGAGGGGACGAGCAACGACTACTTCCCGCCCGAGGTGCCTGCCTTGCCTGCCTTCATGCTGCAGCGTGCCGTGTCCAGTGCCATACGCGACCTGGGGCTGGACTACTGGACCGGAACCGTCTACACCACCAACCGCAGGGTGTGGGAGTATGACGAGACCTTCAAGGAATATCTGCGCACCACCCGTGCCATGGCCGTCGACATGGAGACCGCTACGCTCTTCACGTGCGGCTTTGCCAACCACATTCCCACGGGAGCACTGCTCCTGGTGAGCGACAATCCCATGACTCCCGATGGGGTGAAGACCAGCGAGAGCGATCGCCTGGTGACCCTTTCCTACGTGAGGAAGCATGTGGAGGTGGGCATACAGTCACTGGAGATGATCAAGCAGCAGAAGAAGACGGTGCGCCACTTGAAATTCGACTATTGAGCATCCCGCAACGCGCATTGCATGATGAGGCTGCCACGTGCCGGACGGGATTCCGCTCCCCCGCGTGCCTGCCTGCCGAGGAGCGGCATTGTCCCAAGTCGGCCATTAGATCGGGATATGCTTCCCTTGCTTGTCCAAAGGAACTCTGTCCTGTGTCTTCCGCACTCCCTTTCCCGGTTTTACTGCCACCTCCTCCCTCCGTAGCCTCGCTACGCCCTCGGGAAGTTGGTGGCAAGCCGAAAGAGACAGCACGGGAAAGCATCAGGACTCTAATGGCCGGTTGGGTATTGTGCTCCTAGGGCTCCAGCCTCCCAGCGTGCCCCCTCCGGCATTGCACAATGTAAAGTAGAGACATATATATAATGTAACTTATGGCAGAAACGGCAAAGAGCCTGACGGCAGAGGATGTGGTGCGCGATGTGCGTGCCGGACGGGTTGCCCCCGTGTATTATCTGATGGGTGAGGAGGACTATTATATAAATGAGTTGAGTGATTTCCTCGTGAATACCTTGCTGAAAGAGGAGGAGCGCGATTTCAACCTCGACATTGTGTACGGTGCAGACACCGGCATCGCCCAGGTGGTGGAACTGGCACAGGCATATCCCATGATGGCTGATCGAAGGGTGGTGGTGGTGCGTGAGGCGCAGGCCTTGCGCTCGCTGGATGCGCTGGACGATTACCTGCAGAAGCCCAACGGTTCCACCGTGCTTGTCTTCTGCCACAAGCATGGATTGCTGGACAAGCGCAAGGCCGTGGCGAAGAAGCTCATGAAGGTGGGTGTCGTGTATGAGAGCAAGAGGCTCTACGAGCGTCAACTTCCGCCGTTCATCACGCGCTATCTCAAGAAGCGCGGCCTGGGCGTGGAGCAGCAGGCCGTGCAGATGCTGGCCTCGCATGTGGGTACGGACTTGTGCCGCCTGGCCAGCGAGATGGATAAGTTGGTGCTGGCTGTGCCGCCCGGCGGGCAGACGGTCACCGCATCGCTGGTGGAGCAGCAGACGGGTGTGAGCCGGGAGTTCAACGACTTTGAGTTGCAGGCCGCCTTGGCCAATCGTGACATGGAGCGCGCCGCCCGCATTGTGAGGTACTATCAGGGTAATCCACGCAGTTTCGCTCTCCAGAGAACGATTGCAAATCTTTTTACGTTTTTTTCTGATGTCATGGTCTCTTACTACGCTCCTGACAGAAGTGATAGGGGAGTGGCGGCATGGCTGGAGAAGCCCGAGTGGAAGGTTCGTCAGGATGTCATGCCGGCCATGGTCAACTATTCTGGTGTGAAGACAATGCTCATTCTGGCCGAAATTCGCAAGACAGATGCCCGCAGCAAGGGGCTTGAGGGCGGTAAAACACCCGATGGCGAACTGCTTCAGGACTTGATTTTCTTCATTCTTCACTGATTTCTTTTCCAGTTTACAGACGGAAGCGTATGTGCGCAAATG
Organism: Prevotellaceae bacterium; assembly: GCA_019420585.1. Taxonomy (GTDB): domain Bacteria; phylum Bacteroidota; class Bacteroidia; order Bacteroidales; family Bacteroidaceae; genus Physcousia. Next base: position 52,664 of record JAHZGX010000022.1, on the reverse strand, counting down.
CCCCTTCACGGCTTGTGAAATAGGTATTTGCGCACTTTTTTGATGCGCTGAGAATCGCTCAGAATTCTGCGCCAGCCCACTTGTACGTGAATTTTTCATTCTGGTAAAAACTGCTTGTCTGAAGCCCCAAGCAGCACCCATTGAAAATATAAATTCATAAATCCAAATTATAAAATGTGCGACTTTGATTTGCAAAACCTGAATGACGCATGAACGTGAACGACAGAACCAGAACGCAAAATCCACAATAAAACTGAATCTCTCATGTTTGCAAATTCAAAAACGTGCACTCCGAAAAAGGATTTTATGCATCACATTACGTATTTATGTAACAGACAAAAAACCAGCGAGAAATGCAGTGTAATTGCAGAAATCAAGATATGAATATGTAATAATACAGAAAAAATGGTTATATAAATGCTGTTTATTGCGCAAACAAGTATTATAACTACTGGAAAACCAAGAGTTACATTAGGTTTCTTAAAAGTTTGAAAGTTCAAATGGTTAAGGTTTCAGTATTGGATTCAGAACTTTGCACCGAATGCGAAATGGCGATTTTGAATTCAAAATGCAATATTCAAACAGCAAAACAAGAGCAGTTTAGAAAGTTGATATTTATATATCTGAATTCTTGGGAAAGCAAATAAGTTTGTGTATCTTTGCGGGTGGTTTAGAAATCGAAAGAGGCTTACTTTGCCTCCAAAACACGTCTCAAGCATGAAGGATCGCATATATCAGTTGATGAAAACTCTGGGGCTGACCCAGAAGGAATTTGCTGCCAAACTCTGTGTGGCGGAGGGAACGCTCTCCAGCATATTCAATGGTCGTACCAAGCCCACCAATAACTTGGTGAATGCGGTGCACACCTTCTTTCCTGATATCAGCATCAATTGGCTCATGTTTGGTGAGGGCGACATGTATGCGAGTGCCTCCGCGGAGCAGCAGGACGCTACTGTGCAAGGTGACGTGCAGCCGGCTCTTGATTTCCCTGAGCAGCCCGTAGAGCAACCCATGATGGCCTCCCCTATCTTGGAGGAAATTCGTGATACGGTTAAAAATCTCAACAAACCAATGCGCAGGCCTATAGAGATTCGTGTCTTCTTTGATGACGGGACTTTCGAGATATTCTCTCCCCGCTAGTAGTGCGGCGCATGCCTCCTTGTACACTTCCCCCTTATTCGTTTTCTTCTCTTGGCGTGCCGCCTGCGGTGCCAGATGCTTCGTGATGCCTGGAAGTGCCCTATGGCAGGCAGTTCCGGTGCCGTGTCGTTGTGTGTGCAAATGTGGTCGTGGAACCAGTACATGCCACTTTCTTGCCGCTTAGGGGCGGGAAACCCTTTTTTATGTATACCTTTGCAGTGAGTATTATATATAGTAATGTGTAGAGAGCAAAGATGAAGAAACATATTCTGGATCTTTTGGTCAGGGACGTGCAGCATATTCATGAGCGTTACGTCCTTATCCGGGTTACCGATTCCGAGCATCCGCTGCCCGAGATGCAGCCCGGCCAGTTTGTGCAGATACGCGTAGACGATAGTCCGTCCACTTATCTGCGCCGCCCCATCAGCATTCATAACGTGGACCGCACGGCCAATGAACTTTGGCTCTTGGTGCGCCTGGCTGGTGAGGGCACGCGCCACATAGCCATGCTTCAGCCTGGTGACACGCTTAATGCAGTGCTCCCCCTGGGGCATGGTTTCACCATGCCTGCTTCGGTCTCGGAGCATCCTCTGCTGGTGGGAGGTGGCGTGGGCGTGGCTCCGTTGCTCTTTGCCGGCATACGCATGCGGGAAATGGGTGTGGAGCCCACGTTCTTGCTGGGTGCGCGCAGTGCCGATGACCTTCTACAGATGGAGGAGTTCCGGCGCGTGGGGCATGTGTTCGTGACCACCGAGGACGGCTCGCTTGGCGAGCGCGGCTTCGTCACCCAGCACAGTCTCCTCGCGGCAGAGCGCTTCACGCGCATTAGCGTGTGCGGCCCCAAGCCCATGATGGTGGCTGTGGCACGCCACGCCCGTCAGGTGGGCGTGCCCTGTGAGGTAAGTCTTGAGAATATGATGGCCTGTGGCCTGGGCGCATGCCTCTGCTGCGTGGAGGACACCACGGAGGGCAATGTGTGCGCTTGCCAGGAAGGGCCGGTTTTTGACATAGAGAAACTGAAATGGCAGATTTGACAACACATATAGGTCGGCTCACGCTGAAGAATCCTGTGATGACGGCCAGCGGCACGTTTGGATATGGCCTGGAGTATGCCGACTTGGTGGATCTGAGCCTGCTGGGTGGCATCATTGTGAAAGGAACCACGCTGGAGCCAAGGCAAGGCAATCCCTATCCGCGCATGGCAGAGACCCCGCAGGGGATGCTCAACTGCGTGGGTCTGCAGAACAAGGGTGTGGATTACTTTTGCAAGCACATCTATCCGCAGGTGCAGTCCCTGCCTACGCAGGTGGTGGTCAACGTGTCGGGCAACAGCCCCGAGGACTATGCCGAATGTGCTCGCAGGATAGGCGAATTGGAGCATGTGGAAGCCATTGAACTCAACATCTCCTGTCCCAATGTCAGGCATGGGGGAATGGCCTTCGGTACTTCAGCGGAGGGCGCATCCAGTGTGGTGAAGGCGGTTCGCCGGGCGTACGGCAAAACGATAATCGTCAAACTGTCGCCCAATGTGACCAGCATCACCGACATAGCCAAGGCAGTTGAGGCCGAGGGAGCCGATGCCGTAAGTCTGATAAACACGCTCATGGGTATGGCCATCGATGTCGAGAGGCGTAAGCGTGTGCTCAGTATTGGCACGGGTGGGCTGAGTGGCCCGTGCGTGAAACCCGTGGCACTGCGCATGGTGTGGCAGGTGGCTCATGCGGTGGACATTCCTGTGGTGGGACTGGGAGGCATCAGCAATGCCACCGATGCCGTGGAGTTCCTGCTTGCGGGAGCCTGTGCCGTGGAAATAGGAACGGCCAACTTTGTGGATCCGGCAGTGAGTGCCAAGGTGGCGCTGGGTATTGACCAATATTTGGAACGCCAAGGCTTCCGAAGTGTAAAGGAAATCATTGGCTTATGCGAATAGACATCATCACAGTGCTCCCCCCGCTGATTGAGGGCTTTATGAAGGAATCCATCCTGGGACGCGCGCAGAAGAAGGGGCTGGTGGAGATTCATATCCATAACCTGCGGGACTACACCGTGGACAAATGGCGCCGAGTGGATGACTATCCTTTTGGTGGGTCAGCCGGCATGGTGATGCAGTGCGAGCCCATCGACCGCTGTATAAGTGCGCTCACCGCTGAGCGTCACTATGACGAAATCATCTTCACGGCTCCCGATGGTGAACGCTTTGACCAGCCTATGGCCAATACTCTCTCGCTCTGTGAGAACCTCATCATCCTGTGTGGCCATTACAAGGGAATCGACTACCGCATACGCGAGCATATCATCACCAAGGAGGTGAGCATCGGCGACTATGTGCTCACGGGAGGCGAACTGGCGGCTGCCGTCATGGCAGATGCCATCGTGCGTGTGCTTCCGGGAGCCATAGGTGACGAGCAGAGTGCCCTCTCCGACAGTTTCCAGGACAATCTGCTGGAGGCACCTGTGTATACCCGTCCGGCTGACTACAAGGGCTGGAAGGTGCCCGACATACTGCTTTCTGGCCATGAAGCCAAGATAAAGGAGTGGCAATTGCAGCAGAGTCTAGAGCGAACTAGGCGGCTCCGTCCCGACCTTTTGGCTTCCGGACCGGAGTCTACCAAGCCTCCGCACTGCCACAAGAAGTGAACTCGGTGGCCAGGGAAACAAACCCAACATGCTGTTCCATGGCAGACGGATGACTCACTTGGCAAGGCATGGGCACCACCACGAAGGAGAAACAGAATAAACGCTTTATACAAAGATAAGGATATGGAGCAGAAGAAAATGAAACTGTACATCATTGCGGGCTGCAATGGGGCGGGGAAAACCACGGCCTCATTTACTATGCTGCCCGAAATGCTCAACTGCAGGGAGTTCGTCAATGCCGATGAGATTGCGGCAGGACTCTCGCCTTTCAACCCCGAGGGAGTGGCCATTCAGGCCGGACGTCTCATGATAGACCGCATCATCCACCTGCTCAAGGAGGGTGAATCGTTCGCTTTTGAGACCACACTTGCCACGCGTTCCTACGTCAAGCTCATACAGCAGGCGCAGCGTCGTGGCTATTTTGTGACACTCATCTTCTTTATGCTTGACACGCCAGACCAGGCGGTGAAGCGTGTGGAGCGTCGTGTGAGCATGGGTGGACACAACATCCCCGTGGATGTGATACGCCGGCGTTATGAGGCGGGGCTGCAGAACCTGTTCCAGTTATACATGCCCGTGTGTGACTACTGGGCTCTGTATGACAATAGTGACTGCCCTGCTGTGAAACTGGCCAGTGGCTGCGGAGAAAGGAATGTGGAGATTCTGGAGGAGGAGCGTTTCCGTTCGCTCCAGATGAGATACGGACAAACGGAGGAGGAGCAGGAAGTATGACGGACAAGGAACTACGTAAGATGCAGCGCAGCATCGACAAGGGCATCCAACTGGCTCACCACCGTTTGCTGGAACGTGCCGGTCACGCGCGTCAGTCATTAGTGGTGTGGCGTGACGGAAAGATAATCGAAATCGTGCCTGAAAGGGACGGAGAAGTTTGGCCTGATGCCTTGGGCGACCCTTTGGCAAGGCGCAACGGCCTGCAGTGAGCAAGCATTCGCGCGATATATTATATAATGTATTAGGAAAGGAATATGGAGATTGGTGTCAAGCATACCTCCATGTTGGAGGTGACGGACAGCCACACGGCTCTCAGCATGGGCAGTGGCGACCTACGTGTGCTGGCCACTCCCGTCATGATGGCTCTGATGGAGAATGCGGCCATGCTAGCCGTGGCTCCAGAATTGCCTGAGGGCAGTACCACGGTGGGCGGGCACATCAGCAGCAGTCATCTGATGCCCACTTCCGTGGGGGCATCGTTGACGGCCACGGCTACGCTGACAGCCATCAACGGACGCAAACTGACATTCCATGTGGAGGCTCATGACCAAGCCGGCAATCTGCTGGGCGAGGGCACGCACCTGCGCTTCGTGGTGGACAGGGAACATTTCATGAGCCGTCTCTGAATGCAGGTAAGTGTATGGGATGAGTGGTAGGTTCTCCCGTGTGGGGGCTTTTATCAAAGATACAAACAAGTTTATGCAGATAAGACAAACGGCATTGGTCGCCATGATGACCTTGTGGGGCATGGTGGGCATGTGCCACGCCCAGGAATTTGGGCAGTGGTTTCAAGACAAGACTCTTAGGCTTGACTATACTTTCAGCGGCGACAGCAAGAACCAGCAGATATACCTGGATGAGATGAGGGCATCAGATGGTTGGTATGGGCGACGCGTAAATATGGACAGCCTGCTGCTGCAGGGCAACGGGCAGATTTCCGTTGCCGACACTACCGGTATGGTGCTTTACCGCCATTCATTCAGCACGCTGTTTCAGGAGTGGCAGTCCACCCGTGAGGCTACGCAGGTGAAAAAGTCTTTTGAGAACGTGTTCCTTGTGCCCATGCCCAAAGTTCCTGTAGATGTCACGGTGACTCTCTCTGACACCCACAGGCAAGTGCATTGCAGCATGAGGCACCGTGTGGATCCAGCAGACATCCTCATCCGTCCGGTGGCGGAGGGGCAGAGATGGGAGTACCTGCGTCGTTCGGGGGACAGCCGTGAGAAGATTGATGTGGCTTTCGTTGCCGAAGGATACCGCAACTCGGAGATGGACATCTTCCGCCGTGACTGCCAAGAGAGCATGGAGGCGATGCTTGCCCACGAGCCGTTCCGCACGATGGCCGACCGCTTCAACTTTGTTGCCGTGTATTCGTCATCAGAGGACAGCGGAGTGAGCATCCCGCATGACGGACTGTGGAAACGCACTGCAACAGAGAGCCATTTTGATACCTTTTACAGTGACCGCTATCTGACCACTCTCCATTTGAAGCGTCTGCATGACTTGTTGGCGGGCATCCCTTATGAGCATATCGTCATATTGGCCAATACGGACAATTATGGCGGGGGCGGCATATACAACAGTTATCTGCTCTCGGCCGCTCACCATCCCATGTGCAAGCCTGTGGTGGTGCATGAGTTCGGGCACAGTTTTGCCGGGCTTGCCGATGAGTATTATTACGATGACCAGTATGAACTGGTATACCCAGCCGACACTGAGCCGTGGGAACCTAACCTGACCACCCTTGTGGATTTTTCTTCCAAGTGGGCTGACATGATGCCCCGCAAGGCCTGTATACCCACCAAACCCAGCGGCAAGAACCTTTACACGGAGATTGGTGTCTATGAGGGAGGAGGTTACCAGTCCAAAGGTGTGTACCGCCCAAGCCAAGAGTGCCGCATGAAGGTCAATGAGGCACCGGATTTCTGCCCTGTCTGTCAGCGTGCCATTGCACGCATCATTGATTATTACACCAAGTAACAGTCTCTGTTCCGGTTTCCTGGAATAATGCGGTAAAATTCTTTTGGGGGATAAAAGAAAACGTGAACCGGAAAGCGGCGGATGCTGTTTCCCAGTTCACGTTGTTATCTTGTTCGTTCGTTTTCGTTCGTTGTTCCGCACAGTTTCTGGCAGTGAGGTGCACGTCTCTTATTCCTACTAGCCCAGTCGGTAAATGCAGGATGCGTGTGTCACTCCTTATTTGCGCTTCCTTCTTCCGAAAAGCATTCGCATGGAGTTCATTAGGCGTAGCCCGATGCGTACACCTTCAAATATGGCCATTCCCCTACTCACCAGGCTGCTCACGCTGCGTCCTTGGTTCCCAATCCGGGTGACAGGCGACACCAAAGTGCGCACGGAATCAGTTATCACAGTCTGCGAGGTGGCTATTTCCTTCCTGAGCAGTTTCTTTTGCTTTCTGATGGAAACCAGAACATCGGGGGCAGCTGACAGTTTACTCATTGCTTTCCCCCTCTTTCCTCTTCTTCTCCGTCAAGGAACAATCCGGCCATCAGGCGAGCCAAGGGCTGTACCACCCACTGCTGCCGGTGGCTGTAGAACACAATGGCCAGCAGCGCCAGCAGCGCCGCCACTATGAGAAAACCAGCGGTGGCGTAGCCCAGCAGGGCACCTGCCCACTCAGCCAAAGCGTAGAGAGTGAAGAAGAGCACCATGGCACCCAGTATCAAGCACACCACGGTCACTCCCACGGCAGAGAACAACCGTGTCATCCTCTCCACTGCATCCAGTGCCAGGTAACGCTTCTGCAGCCTCAGGTATCGCTTGACCTCCTCAGCCAGCGCACCCATGTCCTGACCGCCTCTTGCGGCCTGCGTATTCTCAGGCATGCGTGAGTTTATTCTTCGGTCTCCTGTGAGGATTTGATTTCCTCGGCTATCTCATCCACCAAATTGGCCATCTCCTGACGGTTCAGGCGGATTCCGCGCTTGCGCAGAACTTCGGCTATCCGTTCCCTCAAGTCACTTCCCTTCTCGGGTGCAAAGAGCAGACCACACGTGGCACCAATGGCGGCACCGCTGATAAAACCGATTACAAAATTCAAAGCTTTCATATTCTCCTCCTTTTTTAAGGGTTACACTTATTTCTTGCAAATATACCCCTTTATCCTTGCTCTGCAAAACGCATGAGGGCGAAAAAGGACGGAAGTTAACTTTTTTTAGGCAAAACCTATTGCGGATATACCAATAAATAACTAATTTTGTGCCATAAGAACAATAAAGAGATTAGAACATAAATCAATCATAACAAGTTCCAAAAATTATGAAGAAGACTTTATTGATGGGCACAACCCTCTGCATGGTGTTGGCCATGACATCCTGCAAAAGCAAGGAGAGTGCCTATAAGAAGGCTTTTGAGAAGGCTCAGGCTACGCAGACCACTACTCCTGTCACCACTCCTTCCCAGACAAGCACCAACGTGAACGTGACTCCTGTGACCACTAACACAAAACCGGCTACGGATTACAGCAACGTAAGCGTGCGTACTGAGAGCGTGCAATTGGTGTCGGGCGCACCTCTGAAGGCTTACAGCGTGGTGGTAGGTAGTTTCGGCGTAAAGGCTAATGCAACCAGGCTGAGCAGCACTCTGGCGGGTAAAGGCTACACACCCCGTGTGGTGCAGGCTTCCACATCTCAGGGGCCCATGTACCGTGTGGTGGCTACCAGTTATGACACCAAGGGCGAGGCAGCACAGAGCCGTGCAACCTTGGAAGGACAATATCCCGGCGCATGGTTGCTGTATCAGAAGTAATCAAGGAACCTTTCCTTCGTAAGGCATAGCGCATGGGAAGGGTCTTGTCAATAGACTATGGGGTCCGTCGCACCGGCTTGGCTGTGACGGACCCCTTGCAGATTATAGCAGGAGGGCTGGTCACTGTGCCTACTTCTCAACTGATGGATTACCTGTGTCGGTACGTGGCAAAGGAGCCGGTGGAGCAATTTGTGCTGGGGTTGCCTAAGCAGACCAATGGGCATGACAGCGATAATCTGCCGCGTGTGAAGGCATTTGCCGAGAAACTGAGGAAGCAATTCCCGCATATTCCAGTAGACATGTGGGACGAGAGATACACCAGCGTGCTGGCTCACCAGGCCATGCTGGCTGGAGGGCTGGGCAAGATGGCGCGGCGGAATAAGGCACTGGTGGACGAGATAAGCGCAACCATCATCCTGCAGGGATGGATGGACAGACGCAAGGGTATCTGACTGGGCAGATATGCACGGCAGAGCATGAGGGGCACGCATGGCCTCTGCACACCAATCATCAAAACATAGACATGATATTACCTATATATACGTATGGCCAACCTGTCTTGAGGCAGGTGGCCGAGGACATTGATAGTTCGTACCCTAATCTGGACAAACTGATTGAGGACATGTATGAAACTCTGGACAAGAGCGAGGGCATAGGCCTGGCTGCTCCGCAGGTGGGACTCAGCATACGCCTGGTGGTCATCAACCTGGATTTGCTTTCGGAGGAGATGCCGGAGTATAAGGGGTACGTGCATGCGTTCATCAATCCTTACATAGAAGAGGTGGACGACACGGAGATGGAAACCATGGAGGAGGGATGCCTTAGCATTCCGGGAATCCATGAGAATGTGAAACGGCCGACTCGTGTGCGTGTGACTTATCTGGATGAGCATTTCCAGCCTCACGATGAATGGGTCGATGGTTACCTTGCACGTGTCATGCAGCATGAGTTTGACCATCTGGATGGAGTGGTGTACACGGACCATCTGCAGGGGTTGCGCCGTCAGTTGACGCGATCTAAACTGCAGGCCATAGCCAAGGGGCGTTTTTCCTGCAATTATAAGGTCAAGTTGCGTCGCTGAGAGAATTGTTGCAGGCGGCCGGGCTGTTTCCGCATGATGTGTTGTCGACGAATGTCCCGATGAAAGGAATGTTGTACAAGTTCCCACAGCCTCTGCTGCGCATGTTGGCAGTGGGGCTGTTGTTGCATGTTGGTATTGCTGCCATGTCGCAGATTAATGCCGACCGTGTGCTGCTTATGGGGCGCAATGCCTTGTATTATGAGGATTATGTGCTGGCCATTCAGCGGTTCAATCTTGTGATAAATGTCAAGCCATGGCAGGCTGAGGCATATTTTTATCGCGGGCTGGCCAAGTTTTATCTAGAAGACTATCAGGGAGCAGAGATTGACTGTGGAAGCGCCATCGAACGTAATCCCTACATGGGGCAATATTACATGCTGCGTGCTCTTTGCCGCATCAACCATGGCAAGTATGCCTTGGCTGAGCAGGACTACAGGCAGGTGATACACATATCACCTATCGACAAGGGCAGTTGGCACAACCTGGTGCTCTGTCAGATGGAGCAGAAGAAGTATGAACAGGCTGACTCTTCACTTGACCAAATGATAAGGTATTGGCCGAAGGAAGCAGGGCAGTATGCCTTGAAGGCGCAGGTGGCACTGGCCAAGAGTGACAGTGTGAGAGCCGAGCAGTGGGTTGACCGTGCCCTTGAACTTGATGAGTATGGGGGGCAGGCATGGAGCATGAAGTCTATGTTTCAGGCATCCAGGCACGAGTATGCACAGGCCGAAGCCTCACTGGATAAGGCATTGGTGCAGATGCCCAAAATGGCTGGGCTTTACATCAATCGTGCCCTGGCGCGTTATAACCAGGACAACTTGCGGGGGGCCATGTCGGACTACGATGCCGCGCTTGACCTAGAGCCTAACAACTATCTCGGACATTTCAACCGCGGGCTTTTGCGTGCCAGCGTGGGAGAGGACAATCTTGCCATTGAGGACTTCAACTTCGTGCTCAAGGTAGAGCCTGACAACACCATTGCCCTGTATAACCGCGCACTCTTGCTTGATAACGTGGGCGATTACAAAGGAGCCATCAGGGACATCAGCGCGGTCATACGTGACTATCCGCAGTTCTGGGAGGGCTATCGCAAGCGGGCAGCCATAAGACGTAAGATTGGTGATGTGTATGGTGCCGAGCGGGATGAGTTTATTTTGCTCAAAGCACGCATGCAGGTGGCCACGGGAACTTACAAGAATGACAAGCGTACCAGGAAGAAGAGCGATCATGACATTGAAGACTATGACAAACTGGTGGAGGAAGACGTGCAGCATCAGGAGAACGAGTATGCCAGCGAGTACCGTGGACATGTGCAGAACAGGCAGACAGACTTGAGGGTGGAGCCTATATATGTGCTCTCTTATCATCCACAGAAATCAGACATCAAAATGTATGTCCCCTTCAGCCAGGAGGTGGAGGATTTGAACAGTCGCCATGCACTTCCCCTCACTCTGCATCTGACCAACAGCGAGTGCGGACTGGATTCTGCCCAGACGGAGAAGCACATGTCCTCCATTGCCGAGGCTACGTTGACTTTAGAGCGCAATCCACATGACAGGGCAGCCCTGTTGCGGCGCGCTCTCGACTACTACCATGTGCGTGACTTCGAGAATGCCATTGCCGACATGAATGATTTCCTGCAGCAGGATCCTTCCTCGCTGGTGGGCCTGATGCTCAGGGCGCAGTGTCGGTTTGCCCAATTGGAGGTGTCAAAGGCTATGGCATCGGCTTCCGACCTACGTTTGGGCTACTTGATGGTGCAGCAGGACTATAACCGTGCGCTGGAACTGCAGCCTGACTCACCCTATCTGTTGTACAATGCCGCCTGCCTCATGGTACAGTTGTCTGATTATGCAGGAGCCTTGCAACTTTTTGACAAGGCTCTGGCAGTGGACGCTAAATTCCCTGATGCCTATTACAGCAGGGGAGTGACCCACATTCTGGCAGGGCAAGTGGAGCAGGGGCTGACCGACCTCAGCCAGGCAGGAGAACTGGGACTTTATATGGCATATAGCCTTATCAAACATTATTCTACTCACAAAAAGTGAACGTGAGAGCCAAAAACTTATCGTTATCAAGTCCCCTTTCGGCAAAAAGGAGTAATTTTGCAATTCAACAGAAAAATAGATAATCAAGGAAAATATAAAATTCATACATACATCTATGATTAAGATAACATTCCCCGACGAATCAGTCCGCGAGTACGAGGCTGGAGTAACAGGGCTTCAGATTGCTGAGAGTATATCTCAGCGTCTTGCCCAGGATGTTTTGGCGTGCGGCGTGAATGGTGAGACGGTGGAACTGAACCGCCCCATCATGGAAGACGCTCATGTGGTTCTCTACAAATGGGATGATCCCGAGGGTAAGCATGCTTTCTGGCACACCAGTGCACACCTGATGGCCGAGGCATTGCAGGAACTCTATCCCGGTATGCAGTTTGGCATAGGGCCTGCCATAGAAAACGGCTTCTATTATGATGTCATGCCGGCCGAGGGAGTGGTAATCCGCGAATCTGACTTTGCCAATATCGAGAAAAAGATGATTGAACTGGCACAGAAGAAGGAGGCGCTTGACAGGAAGGACATATCAAAAGCTGATGCCCTGAAGTTCTTCGGCGACCGTGGGCAGACATACAAGAACGAACTGATTGAGGAACTGGAAGACGGTCATATCACCACTTATACCCAGGGTGCGTTTACCGATCTCTGCCGTGGTCCCCACTTGTTGAGCACGGCTCCCATCAAGGCATGCAAGGTGCTTTCTGTGAGTTCGGCTTACTGGCGCGGTGATGAGAAGCGTCCCATGATGACTCGTCTTTATGGCATCACATTCCCCAAGAAGAAATTGCTTGATGAGTATCTGACGCTCTTGGAGGAAGCCAAGAAGCGCGACCATCGCAAGATTGGCAAGGAAATGGAACTTTTCATGTTCAGTGAAAGAGTGGGCAAGGGGTTGCCCATTTGGCTTCCCAAGGGCACGGCATTGCGCCTGCGCTTGGAGGATTTCCTGAAGAAGATACAGAAGCGCTACGGTTACCAGCAGGTGATTACCCCGCACATCGGCGGCAAGAACCTGTATGTGACCAGCGGACATTACGCCCACTATGGCAAGGACAGTTTCCAGCCCATACACACTCCTGAGGAAGGAGAGGAATACATGCTGAAACCCATGAACTGTCCTCACCATTGTGAGATTTATGCCAGCAAGCCTCGCAGTTATAAAGACCTGCCTTTCCGTTGTGCGGAATTTGGCACGGTATACCGTTATGAGCAGAGTGGTGAGTTGCATGGACTTACCCGCGTCCGTTCGTTCACTCAGGATGATGCGCACATTTTCTGTCGCCCTGATCAGGTGAAGAGCGAGTTTATCCGTGTGATGGAGATTATTCAGATTATCTTCGGTGCACTGGACTTTGACAATTACGAGGCACAGATTTCACTGCGTGACCCCAGTGACAAGGAAAAGTACATCGGCAGCGATGAGGTTTGGGAGGCCGCAGAGAATGCCATTGTGGAGGCATGCGCCGAAAAAGGCATGAAGACCACCACCAAATTGGGAGAGGCTGCGTTCTATGGTCCGAAACTTGACTTTATGGTGAAGGACGCTCTCGGACGCCGCTGGCAGTTGGGGACCATACAGGTTGACTATAATCTGCCCGAGCGCTTCAATTTGGAATACGTGGGTGAGGACAACCAGAAGCATCGTCCTGTGATGATTCACCGGGCACCTTTCGGCAGCATGGAGCGCTTCACCGCAGTGCTCATTGAGCACACAGCCGGACGCTTCCCCTTGTGGCTCTGCCCTGACCAGGTGGCCATCCTGCCCGTTAGTGAAAAGTATAATGACTATGCCAGGAAGGTGCAGGAGTACTTTGACAGCCAGGATGTGAGAGCCTACGTGGATGATCGCAACGAGAAGATTGGCCGGAAGATTAGGGACAACGAATTGAAGCATACTCCATATTTGCTCATTGTGGGTGAAAAGGAACAACTGTCCGGTGAAGTAAGTTTCCGTCAGCAAGGCGGTGGCGAGCAAGGCACAATGAAATTCGAAGATTTTGCAAAGAAAATCAACGATGAGGTGCGCCGTATGACGGAAAAGTATTAAATTTGCACCGTTTTTGACGTTATTGATGAAGAAAGACAACGCTAAGCAGCAGTATCGAGTAAACGAACAGATTCGCGTGCGTGAGGTACGTATAGTCGGTGAGGGCATAGAGTCCACCGTTGTATCCACCCGTAATGCACTTCACATGGCAGAGCAGAAAGGAGTGGATCTTGTGGAGATATCGCCCAACGCTCAGCCTCCTGTATGCCGTCTGATAGACTACAGCAAGTTCCTCTATCAGCAAAAGAAGCACCAGAAGGAGATGAAGGCCAAGCAGGTCAAGGTGGATGTCAAGGAAATCCGTTTCGGACCCCAGACAGACGACCATGACTATGAGTTCAAGTTGAAGCATGCCAAGGGTTTTCTCTCTAATGGAGACAAGGTGAAGGCGTTTGTCTTCTTTAAGGGACGAAGCATCCTGTTCAAAGAGCAGGGAGAGGTGTTGCTCCTGCGTTTCGCCGCTGACCTGGAAGATTACGGAAAGGTGGAGCAGATGCCACAACTTGAAGGAAAGCGCATGATTATGTTCATCGCTCCCAAGAAGCAACCCCAGAATGCCAAGAAGGTGCTTGAATCAACGTTGACAGAACAGCCCGCAGAGGAAACACCGCGTGAGAAGAAGGCTCCCCAGCAGAAGGCACGCAAGGAATACACCGGCCCCAAAGTGGAGGGAGAAAATTTCGATGACTGAGTTCCCTGAAGGGAAAGTGCGGAAAAGAGAATAGCAAAAGGGTAGTGCGTAACGCCTGGTATATGCGTTGCCACGCTTGATAAATAAACAACAAACAAATAAAAACAATTATGCCAAAAGTTAAGACTAATTCTGGTGCAAAGAAGAGATTCTCATTCACCGGTACAGGCAAGGTAAAGCGTCATCACGCATACCACAGCCACATCCTGACCAAGAAGACCAAGAAGCAGAAGCGTAACCTTGACCACAGTGACATTGTTGTCACGGAGAACATGAAGCAGGTGCGTGACCTCCTCTGCAAGCGTTAACAGTCATTCAAAGGCCAAGATATAGTTTTCACTTAAGTATTTAACCGGATGCCCAGCACGAAGTTCGTCCAACGATAGACGGCGCTGGCTTTCAAAAAAGAAAAATTATGCCAAGATCAGTAAATCATGTAGCTTCAAGAGCTAAGAGAAAGAAAATTCTGGGTCTGACCAGAGGTTATTTTGGTGCCCGCAAGAATGTATGGACCGTTGCCAAGAACACTTGGGAAAAGGGTCTGACCTACGCTTTCCGTGACCGTAGGAACAAGAAGCGCAATTTCCGTGCCCTGTGGATTCAGCGTATCAATGCTGCTGCACGTCTGGAGGGACTGAGTTACTCTCAGTTGATGGGATTGCTGCACAAGGCTGGAATCGAGATTAACCGCAAGGTTCTTGCCGACCTGGCTGTTAACCATCCCGAGGCTTTCAAGGCCATCGTAGCCAAGGTAAAATAAGTAGTATATAACAACCTGCATAAGTTGGGGAGCCATTGCATCGCGATGGCTCCTTTTTTGTTCTGTCATGCTGTTGTCTGCGCTGCACCAGTGCAGACAGCCGTTTTAGAACAATTTCTCTGCACTGGCAATGGATTGTTTAATCATTAAATTCGACTTAATATGCGGTGCTATGCCGAACATGCACATGAGGATTAACTGCGAAATACAATTTTCCCCGTATACCATTTATTTATAAGAAAACATTAAATTTGCATGTATTATATGACTATTAGCGTAACGTAAACAACACATTATGATAAACATTGAGCACAATATCGCAGAATGTATTTTCCGTGCCCTGGAGGACGGAAAGGTTGTCGGACTTATCGAGTATGAGATGTCGGGGAGTGTCATGGCCATAACACACACTTATGCCTATGTAAAGGGGCGCGGAATAGGGCGCATGCTTGTAGATGCGGCCATAGACTATGCACGCAGCCATGATATGAAAATAATACCCCTCTGCTCTTATGTCAAGTTAGTGATGGAAAGAGCAGAGGAGTATCATGATATTCTTGTGCCTGTTAAGAAATAAAGGCTATTGCAATGTTCTATGATGATGGAGGAGGGTAGGGGTGCTTGTGTGAGAAGTAGAGACATTGTCCACAATCCTCCTGCAGCAATTTGCTACAGGAGGATTTCTTACATGATTATCAAGAACCGGTATGTTATTTCTTGAGGACTTTCCTTATGAATTTTCCATTATCAGTCAACACGCTCACAATGTATATGCCTGTTGGCAAAGATGCTACATCAATGGCAGAGCCACGGAGAACTTTCTTCTCTTTAATCCTCATGGAGCCACTGACATCCGAGACAACCAGTTTCTCTATAACACTGAAGTCGCCATCAATATACATCACGTCATGTAGCGGAAGCGGATGTATGGAGAAGTCATGGCTATTTGAAAGGTTATCAGAAATACCTGTTTCGTCCACATCCTGCAACCAGGAAACACTCTTGCCTGTTGCACCCGCAAAACCTTCTGCATCGGTAATACCGGCCGTCTGTACGGTCAGCACATAGTAGCCGCTTTTAAGCGTTGCACCATCAAGTCCGATGGAAAACTCACGGTCACCTACTTTTGTTATTGTTGCCTGCGTCAAATCCACTTTTGCACCTTGGTAGTTTAGAGTTATGTCATCGGCAGTAAATGTCTTTTCTTCTATCTCTTTGTTGAATGCCACACCTAGTGATGTAAGCGGTGTGGTAAGCACGACCACTTCTTCCGGGATGCCGGTGAAACGTTCTACCTTCAATTCCGTTTCCGGTTTGGGTTCAAACGTGAGGATGAACGTCTCTTCACCTTCCAGTTCCACAATAGCATGCAGGCGGTACTCATATAAGGGATTCTTGCCGTCATGCAATGTGCGGTCGGTCTGCCAAAAGTTGTCTGCCGGCAATTCCTTACCATCACTCTGTCGCACCACCGATACCAGTTTCTGCCGTCCTGCAGTAAGGTCTGGAACAGAACCATAGTTCCATCCATTCTCAGACGGGAATATTGTCACAGAGTACTTCATTCCGCTGTTGCGTGTCATGCTTACGGATGCCATTGCCACATTCTCCTCTTGCTTGCCGTTGGTGAAGTAGACCATGTCGGGCATATCTTCTGCATCAACGATGTCATTTACGAGGAAGCCCCTCACCTTGGAGTCCGCCTTGTCGTCAACGGTAAATCCATGAATCAGTTCATGTATCGTAACGCTGTCTAGCATCGACAAGTCTTCGTTGCCATAACTCGTGACGTGCGTCGCCTTAACGTCATAGTCGGTGAAATGTCCGAGAAGCGAACTTTGCAGCCACCATTGTGCATACGCTGTGGAATGTGCCGGAATAGTGCCGAAATCTGTTGCCGCGCTTCCTCCCAGTGCAAGTGTATTGTCCTTGCCGTTGAGTTGCGAACTGGTCATCTCAAAGTCTATGTGCAGTCCTTTTTCATTTTCCACAATTTCCGGTTGGTTTGTCACCATGCGTACGTTCGTTGCATCTCCATTGCCTTTATTATTTATAATGAGTGCGAACTCTGCAGGTTTGCTTGGCTCCACAATGTCCTCCGTGAGCGGGTCGTCACCACAGATGTCACGCTGCATGAAGTAAGTCATGTCAAGGTTGGGTGATGGGTTGACGGTGAGGGTTGTTGCAGACAGTTCTCTTGAAACTTCTAGCCCAGTATATGGATCGATGTAAGATAGTGTTCCGCCAAATGAATAATCCTGTGAGACTTTCTCTGCTGCATATTTAGTAGGTATGAACATGATTGAAGCCACACCTGTCTCCTTGGGGGTAAGCGACCATCCACTTGCCATATCCATTTCACCTTCAAAACCAGTCATTTTTTCTAAGTTAACTTGGAATTCATGACTTGTTGCTATTGCACCTTCTTCATTTCTTATATTAAGAACAAGTCTTATATTCTTAATTGCATTTTCAACACTGCCATTTGATACGGTGAGGGTGCCTCGGAACGCCTGCCGTGTCATAGTCACCGTCTGTGACAGTTGCAACTTTACCTTTGAGCATACACTACTTGAAGGATTGGAGAAGTCATCATATACCTCATGAATCTTTTTACGATACATATCGTTCATTGAATTGTAGCCCAAGTCTATCGCGTCATTCTCTAATTGTTGAATATATGCGCATCGTTCCTGCTGCTTATTCCAGTCAATGCTGTTATCTGGATTCGTACCATTCATCCGTTCAATGAAACGAAGGAATTGTGTTGTTGATACGGATTTTGGCTTGTAATCCATTAGATTGTCTGCATTGAGATACGTTACATCATTCAAAGACTTGATATGGTTGAAGAATAAGTTTATACTGGCATCTTGTTCATTATACCATACATAATCTCCATAGTATTCCAACAAGAGCGCGTCTAATGTCTGAAGTTGGTTTCCGTAGGCTTCAACAGTTGATTCCACGCTATAATCAGGAATATCATTAAGAGCCTTGGCTTTTTTGTTTGAATGCTTCATGAAGTAATCTAAACAACTTTCTATAATGTCTTTTGCATCCTCCGCCAAGCCTTCTAACTTACTTGAAGCCTCTTCTCCTTCTATTATACTTTCCACCATGTCATCGTATTTTTCCTTCAGATCGTCTGCAAGATCTTTCACATCTCCTGCATCAGGTTTCTCGCCATTGGCTGCTTTTTCCGCACACTTGTCTGCGGCATCGTTGAAAATCTCGATATATGGGTCTACTCCAGGATAATTCTTGGCCAATTTGTTGATAATTTCGTCTGCACACTTTACTGCATCCGGATCACAAATCAGCGGTTCTCTGTCTATAGTTTCTGTATTATCCCTTTCTTTGTATTTGGGGGAATTATCTGTGCGTATAGGAGATGGTGTTCCGCCGCCTCCATTTCCTGCTCCACCTCCCGTTCCTTCTGAAACCGCTTGCATCAATGCGTTAAGAATGGCACTGTTGGCACAAGTTTTCAGTGCCATTTTATATGCATGTTTTTCGGACTTGAGTGCTTTCCCACATCTATGAGCATACCAATATTCATACCCTGCCATGCATGCGGACATTGGTGATGTATTTGAAGATGCTTGTGCTGAAACTTTACTTATTCCTTTTGATGATTTTGGAGTTTCTTCCAAGAGTTTTGTTATCTTTACAGGAACTATGAAACTTTGCTGTGGAGCAATATCAATGGAATCTGTATCTATAAGATATTCCAAATTCCACCCCGTAATGGAGGATGGCTTTCTAAGTGTAAATTTCTCGGCGCTTATCAAGCCATTGTTTGTAAAGGTCAAATTTACGAGTTTTGACTCACCGTCAACCATATTGTCACCGTCAACCTCTGCAGACTGGCTTACAACAACGACCGGTGCTGGGACATTGGTCTCATAAACATAATTTGTAACAACAGTATAGAGATCCTCCATCTCTGTTTCTTCTACAGTGAATGTGATGCCAACAAACGATTTACTCAAATTAACCACTTCCCTTGTCTCCGTTTCTGGGTCAATAAGAATATTGTTGGTGTATGAATCATGCTTGTCAGCAGTCACGTTTATGGTATAATATCCCTCTGGCAATGAAATAGAATAAAGGCCATTTTCATCGGTCAGACCTTTAGATATGATGGCACCTGTTGTAGGATGTTTTACAAGCACCTGTGCACCTGCCACATGAGGTTCCTCCTCCGTATAATATGTGTACTCGTCACATACGTCTATGGTCAGTGTTCCTGTACTTTCAGAAACAGGTTCGATAGAGTATCTCAATGGTATTCCATTACCGTTCTCGCAGTTTATGCTTATTGTTCCTGTAGCAGGAACGTTGAGTTGCATATTCTCGGTCGGTGTGAGCCTTAATATAACTGTTGCGCTTTCCTCTTGTGCCAATGAGGCCATCTCGCGAGGAGTTGCCGTACTCATCCATTCTGGCAGAGACAGGGTTATCTTTCCAGTCTCACCCTTACCTATATTTGTTATGGTGAAAGGATAGTCCCTTGATGCATCCTTAACCATTGTGGTTTTTATCTCCGGAATGCTTGCCTGCAGTTGTCCTTTCGGGGTGCGGCAGTAATAATATAAGGTGGTATTCACAGACGGCCCTTCGGCTGTTTCTATCAAGACCTTTATCTCTTCCCAACTATTACCCGAAGACATGGCCGTTCCTTTCAAAGAATAAGCCACGTCAATATTGCCTCCGCCAGATACACTACCGGGAACCGTTATATCCACGTCACAGTTGTCCGGTTTTGATATGACGGTAGTCTTCACACCGCTCAAAGGCAATACACCTGGGTTTGACAAAGAGAATTTGCCCTGGAATGGTTCACCTATAAGGATGTCGCAAGTTATGGCTGTGTTGGAGGAACGCCTTAGGCCATAAATGTCAAATGAGGCCATTTCCTCCTTTAAGCCTTCTCCCGGATAGCATGCTCCGACAATAAAGTGACCCATTTGTGCCGAATATGGCTGGAACGTTGTCATAAATTTGCCACTTTCATCTGTCGCAGTCTTGATGGTCTGTCGCAAGCCTTCATTGATAACATATACTTCCACTTCAGTGTCTGCTGTGGCGTTACCTGATACGCGTCCGCTGACCTGTATGGCTTCTCCTTGTTGGTAGACAGCCTTGTCCGTTGAGACAGTTGCACTGAAAGGAGATGTTGTCTTGACAGTTATTCTCTTCGATGTGTTGTTTACATACAGAAGTTCCTTCACAGATTGTCCGTCGTTGACCACGGCGTATATCTCATATTTGCCCACGCTGGCAGGAAGTGTTATAGTCTTACTTAACGTCACGTGCTCGCCCGGAGCCAAAGGCTGCTGGGTGTATAGGGTTGCTACAGGAACGGAACTGTTGTTTATATAAAGTCCTGTTTTTGTCACCTCTGGTAACTCTGCAGCACCCATGTTGCAAATTGTAATACTGACATCTATGCTGTTGCCAACTTCCACTTCATTCTTAGATACACTGATGTCTGCTATCTGTCCATCGGGCAATGTTTGGTCTGTAAGCATCACCCAGCATGTGGCTTTTGAGAAGTCGGCAGTCTCAACAGTGAATACTAAGGTACGGTCGTCGCCCGGAGAAGAATTGGCCTGTGCCTTTACTTTCACATCGGTGGACTTTGCCCCAGCGGGAATAGTTACGTTATGTTCGTATGAGAGTCCATTGTCATTGTCGCAACTGATGCTCACGGACAGGGGACTTTCTGTGCTTGTGTTCCGTGTAATGGTAAGCATAATGCCTTCTTCGCTTCCTTCCAGCAATGTAGACTTGGATGAGGACACGTTTAGTGAGGGACCGTCATTATCAATTATTTCGATTGTCTTTGTTACGGCACCCACACTGGTTCCTGAAGCCGAGCAACTGCATGAAGAGACATATACGGCTGCCGTAATGTTCACTTGCCTGTCACCGTCAACAATGGCATTGTCAATTATTCCCAATGAGAATTGTGCTTCTTCAGTTCCTTTGTCTAGCACAATGCTCTTGGACGAATAGTATACGTCACCGTTAGAATCATCACTGAGGTGTATGGTTATTTTCTTGTCTGTGTTGGTCATGCGGCGCAGTTTCGCCACAATAGCCGTAGGGCCGGCAGACTCGCTTACCGCCATCGGTGAAAGCGTCAAGTCTATTGCCGGCAAATCGTTGTCTTCAAGCACGATGATACATTCGCCACTCTGATATTTCTCAGCAGAGACTTTAAACGTTATGCTTGTCAGCAACTCAACTTCTTCATTGTCAACAGCAGTCACGTCAACGGTTGCCGATGTTTTCCCGGCAGGTATTGTTATTGTTGGGGGATGGCTGAAACGCTTGGGCTTTTCTGATACGAGTCTCACGACAATAGGCTCATCTGATACACGTCCCGTTGTTACGGTCAGTTGGAATGTCTCACTTTCCGCGATATCAGTCTTCGATGTCTCCAGCGTGAGTTGCGGATGTTCGTCATCCTCAATGGTCAGGGTGGAAGAAACAGGATCGTAGCCGTTGCCTGAAGCCTGAATGTTAAAGACGGATTCATCGTCCTGGACATCATTGTCTGACACGGTGATATAGAAATACGCACTTGACTGTCCTTTCCTTATGGTCACCGAATCGGGCAATGAAAGACGGCTGTCACCTGAAGTCTTGGTTAGGGTAAAGGTCTGCGTGTCCTTCCAGTTTCCACTGCGTGACAGGCAGCAGCGTACCGAGGGTTTCACACCTTCTTCTATTGCAGAAGCGGGAAGTTCCAGTGTCAGCCTTTTCCCGACATTCAGGGAGTATCTGCTTGTCTCTGCGGTATTGTTCTTCTGATAGGCAACACCCTCGCCGGAACCGGAATTAGGCACAATGGTAACTTTGACTTTCACTTCATCGTCAATGCCGGGCAGTTCCGGGACTGCAATAGTCGTGTTGCGTGAAACTATACTGCCGGCACCGAGCGACTGCATTCCGCCATTGAATGTCCCGAGGCTTTTCTCTGTTCCGTCACGTGAAACAAGGTATATGCGCTCGCTCCACCCGCCGGTAGAGGCTATGTCGCCGACATTCTTTACTGCCCATGACACTGCTATGCTGTCACCGGGCATTACTGATGCGGGCGAAACGCTTATGCCCGATACGGTAAAGTCAACACCTGCCTTTACGCAGAATGTTCCGTTCTGGGGCGTTGTTGCAACGTTGTCGCCTTTTGAGTTGCTGAGCACCACGTTGGATAATTCTATCGGGAACACTTTATCGTGGTCTACAGCGTCTGCTATTGTGGCACTTATCTCAATCACTTCGCCCGAGTTTGCCTTGAAAGGCTTGTTTGAAGGGGAATAGACCATGAACCTGTAACGCCCGAGACCTAAAGAGGAGAGCGCAAGTGTGTGGTCATCCTTGCGGTCGGTCAACACCACTTTGGATGTGTTGAGAACCATTGCGTTATGCGGCACAGACAGTTCAAACTGCATTGCTACGATGTCTGCATTTGTGTTGCTTAGGTTTATCGGCAATGTTATGGTTGAATTTTCCACGCCTGTCATGTCCGGCACAAAAAGTCTGTTGACCTCCTGTGCCTGTATCCCTGCCGTGACTAACAGCAGGAGGGACAAGACTCTTAAAGTCTGAATAGTTCTTTCCATGATTATTTCGTGCTTGTTATTTTTCGTGTTAACTTGAAGTTGTCCGACTTTAACTTCACTATTACGGTAGCACCGGCATCCAAGTCAATGACATTTCTGCCGGAGGTACGTCCCGGGATAAGACCCTTGCCAAGGATTTTGCCGTCAAGTGCCGATACAGTCCAGGAGACATCATTTCCGGAACCGTTGGTAATGACATATAGTTTGCCGTCGGCTGCCTCTATTCTTGGCGGAGCCATATCCGTGCTTCGTATTGATGTGGGCATGGCATTGATGTCTACAGATATTGCGGTTGCTTCCTTGTCCGACAGTACGGCATACCGTATGGCAGCATCATTGCCACAGAATGAGGCTACAGACGTTTCTCCTGCAGGCAGGCTGGCACCGTTAAGTGAATAACCTATTATATGTGCGCCTGCTGCCGTTTCCCTTACCGCACATGTCAGTCCCAGATTGGCAATCGCGTCGCACACAGACAACGAAGATGCATTGTCCACAATGATGTCGAATGCCGCAATGGGAACAGAGGTATATATCTTCAGTTCGTTTCCATTGCAATATACTGAGGCTTCTGCGGTGGATTCTCCTGTGATGCCAGTTGCCTTTGCCATGTGTCTCGGCGCGGCGGCAACGTCATTGGAAAGCAGCAGGTTCACCTCACCCACCACGTCCTGCACGTTCAGCACATCGTCCTTCACCGTATTGGCAGACGTATGGTTGAACGGTTTGCTGCCATAGTTGCCGAATATCCGCGAGATGATAGCCTGCAGGTCGGTCACATCCACGTTTCCTGTGAAATTGGCATCACCCATGGCAAAGTGCAGGCGCATCTTCACCGTGTTGCCTTCCTTTGTGTTGTTGGTCTTCAGGTTCATCACGTTGAGCACGTCTCCGCTTTCGCCATTGTATTCATTCTGCCAGGGTGAGACCGCGGGAATGCTCCATGCTTCATTGCTGCACTGAAATTTCATGCCCCATTCGTGGCTGGTGTTTATGTCGTAATGCTCAATGTCCGCAACGGTACATAGCAGGTTCAGGTTCTGCCTGTACGTCTGTTTCTCGTGGTCATAGAGCAGTATGGTGGGCATCTCCGCAATTGTTGCAGCGGGATTTAGGCTGGCAAGATCTATATCTATGGTTTTGTCTATATCCTGCCAACTCAGGTTCAGTGTCGTGACATTGGGTGAAATCATGGGACTCACTTCAGAGATGCGGTTGCGTGAAGCATCAAGAATTTGCAGTGCCGGGCAATTGTTGGCAAACAGGGCTATGTTTCCGCTGAGATTGTTGTTCGAGATGTTCACCGTCTTTAGGCTGTCTGTGAGGCATGAACCTGTTTCCATGGCTATCTGCATGCCCGAGCCAATATCTCCGGAAAAGTCGTTGTCTGAAAGGTCAAGGCTTGTGAGACATGGCAACTTGAACACATCCCAGGGTATGTCACCTTTCAGGTGGTTGCCCGAGAGGTTTATTCCAATGACATGTCCTTCGTGCAAAGCAAGTCCCTTGAAAGAGTATACTTCTTCTATGCCGAGGGAGGTATCCCAAGGTTCTTCCCACCCCTGCTTTACCAGTTGGTTTCTTATGCCGACGATGATGTTCCAGTCTCCTTCATCTAGCGGTATCCTGGTAAACGGCTGCCTCGTAAACACCTGGAAGATTGGTGCCGACCAGTTTCCCTGGTCGTCCTGTGCACGGAACACCAGCAGGTGTTCTCCGTCACTCAGGTTGCTCACGTCGATGTATGCACTGAATATGTTTCCCGCCATGCTTCCTGAAACCTTGCTGGCGTAATCGTCTATCCAGTATTCATAGCGTGTCATCTCCCTTGCAGGGTGAGTGGCCTCAGTCCCGTACTTCATGAACAGGCGTGCCACTGGTGCCGACCAGTTTCCTTGGTCGTCCTGTGCGCGGAACATCAGCAGGTGTGCTCCCTCATGCAGGCCGCTCACGTCAATGTCCTCGCAGAATGTGTTTCCCGCCATGCTTCCCGAAACCTTGTAGGCGTAATTGTCTATCCAGTATTCATAGCGTGTCATCTCCCTTGCAGGGTGAGTGGCCTCAGTC
>JAHZGX010000022.1:0-27944 GCA_019420585.1 Prevotellaceae bacterium | reverse complement strand
GCTCACGTCAATGTCCTCGCAGAATGTGTTTCCCGCCATGCTTCCCGAAACCTTGCAGGCGTAATCGTCTATCCAGTATTCATAGCGTGTCATCTCCCTTGCAGGGTGAGTGGCCTCAGTCCCGTACTTCATGAACAGGCGTGCCACTGGTGCCGACCAGTTTCCTTGGTCGTCCTGTGCGCGGAACATCAGCAGGTGTGCTCCCTCATGCAGGCCGCTCACGTCAATGTCCTCGCAGAATGTGTTTCCCGCCATGCTTCCCGAAACCTTGTAGGCGTAATTGTCTATCCAGTATTCATACTTTGCCAATTGCTGGGCACCAACTGACAGGCATAGGGTGCATAGCAAGCAGCAAAGTGGTATAAGTCTCTTCATAGGTTGAGGTTTTATTGTGGTTAATTGTTAACCTCAACGGTAATCGTGACAGGAAGTTTTCCATTGCCATAAGATTCCGAAGGAACAGTGACGGAAGTAACGCGAGGAATGGCGGGAAGGGTGGTGTAAGGGGTTGCGCCTCCATATGCGCCGATATATGTTCCGTCTGTACCGATGAGTTTTTCTTTCCCGGCATCGGTAAGGTCATGGTAAATTGTGCTGCCACAATAGGTTGTCAAATCGCTATCGTTTAATGGAAACATATTATATTTAATGGCATCAGAGGAAGGCTTTGTACGAAAATTATTATTCAAATATGCCGTATTATACCATATTATGTCATTGCTGTTAGAACAGTCATAACGAATTACACAATTC
Source organism: Prevotellaceae bacterium (assembly GCA_019420585.1). GTDB lineage: Bacteria > Bacteroidota > Bacteroidia > Bacteroidales > Bacteroidaceae > Physcousia. The sequence continues at coordinate 27,191 of JAHZGX010000022.1, read as the reverse complement.
TTTACGATGGCCGATTGAAGATTTTGCATGCTATATATATTGCAACTCTCCAAAATAAGACTTGCTCCTATTGTATTGGAATTTATACTATAAGGTAAAATGCTGTTTTTTACAATTAAATTATTCGATAGTTTATCTGGACAAAACTGTCTCTCTATCCTGCATTGAAGTATAGTACAGTTGTTGCTTTGTGCGTTTATATTCCAATCCCCTTCACAATAGCATCTCTTAAACACTGCATCGTTGATGGTGTCACCATTGATGGTCAGGCTCGTCATTCTCACGCCCTCCATATACAGCTTGGATTCTCCGCTTTTCAAATTGACGGTTATCCCAGATGGGAATTTGCTGACAACAGATCCTCCTGCGCTTGCACCGATTATTTTCACAGCCTTGGTGATGGTGGCAGAAACGAAGGCGCCTTGGGAAAGGGTAATCACATCTCCTGACTCTGCAGCGGCGAGAGCATTGACAAAGGCATTGGAATTATAGAACACATGGGTGGAATCACCATGCTGAAGAACAGCAACCATACGGTCTTGAGCCTTGACACACACACATGAAAGCAACACAACGGCTGTCATAACGTAACGAAATACCAGTTTCATAATAAAAAGAATTAAAAGATTATTTTTGTTTTGATTAAAATACCAAGTTTGTCATTACCCATACAAACAAAAAAAACGTGGAGCCGACTCTGTTGCCTGTTCCACGCAGTAAAGGCCTTCGCATTGCCCAAATAGTTGAAACAGACAACGCAGCCCCACGCTGATGTAATATATGTATAACCCATATGTCCATAGTCCAGCGTGACTACAGACATCTAAGGCTGTACAAAATACATCCCATGAGGCATTACGTTGCTTTGTTTTTAACTATTTGTGAGAGTTTGCGAAGTTCTTACTGCGTCAAAACCAAAGCGTCAGTAACGCCTTTCCATTATGTATGTGCCCACCCTTTCGACCGCTCCACCAATGCAGGTGGCTCAGCGTGGGATAAGCAATTGCAAAATTACGAATAAATATTTGGAATCGGGTCAGGAATGAGTCATAAACATTTAGCCTATGACTTTAACCCAAATCGGCTATTAGACCGAGAACTATCTCCTTTGCTTGTTCTGTGGAACTTTGTTCTGTGTTTCCCGCACTCTCTTTCCCGGTTTGCTGCCCACCTTCTCTCGCCGTAACCCGCCCTTCGGGGATGTAGACCTCAAAATTGAGGCTTGGTCCAAATCGGATTGCCGTAACGTCGTACTCTGGCATCTTGATATTGTCAAGATTTTGGAGACGTGGTGCGAAAATACGCCTGCCCAGGAAAAAAAATAAATCAGGTGAGGAAAAATTTTTTTCCTGGTGAGAAACATAAAATCGGGTGGTTGGACGAAAATACGAATATGTAAAGAAAAAGGAATTCTGTCCTCTACGCCTTCGGGAAGTTGGTGGTAAACTGAAAAAGACTGCGCAGGAAAGACATCAGAACCCCAATGGCCGATTTGGGTTTAATGTAAGTCAGGTGAATTACTGGTGCCCGAATGGAGAATTATGTTTCTATAACGGATGTCAGTAACTTCTGCTCATGTACGGTTATTAACCGTACACGTGTACGATTGTTATCCGTACATATATGTCAAATAATATAGATTCGTATCGTATGATTCATATATGGCAAGGACATTCAGTTCATGTAATCCTTGCGGCGCTTTGGATTCATGGGGAACCAGCCTTTCTTGACCCGTTTGTGCTGGGCAAGTACCTCTCCGATGCTCCAAAAGCAGGAGAAGGCAATGACTCCCAGGATGATGCTCAGCGTATCATCTGCGCAGAGGAGGCTGCCTGCGCAGAACAATATGCCGGCCAGCAGGAATGCCCACCAGCATTTGCGCCCGAAGTGGTATTCTGCTTTGATGACGAGGGGATGGAACATGCCGATGGTGAGGAACGAAGCCACGCCGATGATGATGCCTGTCACGTTCATGAGATGCGCTGTTTGTGAGTTATGAGCAATGTCTGTATGATGCCACGGGTGAACAGGTAGGAGAGAAATGCCATCCATAAGGCATCGTTTCTCAGGATGTCATTCGTTGTCAGATATACAGCGAAGAACACTATACATCCGCCTGCCATGGAGTACAGCATGCCTCGGGTGTAGGTCATGCCGATGAATACTCCGTCCCACACAACAGCCTGCAGGGCTACCATGGGAATAAGGTATACCCACTGCAGGAAAACGGTTGCGAGGTGCTGCACACTGGGGATGTCGGTAAAGAAGCACAGAATCCATTCGCCGCCGAAGATATAGGCCAGGGTGAATATGGCGGCTATGGTGCCGCCCCAAAAGAAGAGGGCCAGGATGCATTGCTGCAGTCCGTGGCGGTCATCTGCTCCTGTATATTTCCCGCTCAGTGCCTCGGCAGCATTTGCCAGGCCGTCTGTGATGTAGGAGAAGAGTATGAAGAGTTGCATCAGCAGGGCGTTGGCAGCCAGTATGTCACTGCCCTGCATGCTGCTTGCACGCATGAAGTAGACCGTTACGCACACCAGGCATAGGGTGCGCAGAAACAGGTCACGGTTCACAGCCATGAACTCATGCCAGTGCACGGGAGTGGTCTTGCGCCCGGATGAGATGTTGTGCATGGCATGGCGCTTGTACATAAAGAATATGCACAGGCCCAGTCCTGCCCATTGTGCCACCATGGTTCCGGTGGCCACTCCTGCCATTTTCCACCCTGCTCCATATACCAAGAATAGGCTGAGCAGGATGTTTACTATGTTTTGGAAAAGGGCCACGAACATGGGGGGACGTGTGTCCTGTGCTCCTATGAACCAGCCGTTCAGGCAGTACTGGCACAATACGGCCGGTGCTCCCCATATGCATATATGGAAATAGATGCCCAGTTGAGACAGCGTGACGGCATCTGGCTGCATGATGTGCATGGCTATGTACAGCAGCGGCTGCTGGAGTGCCAGGAGCAGGATGCTGATGGTCAGCCCTGCTGCCAGAGCCTTGCGCAGTATGGCCTTCATGCGTTGTGCGTCCTGCTGTCCGTGTGCCTGTGCCACCAGTCCGGTGGTGCCCATACGCAGGAAGGCAAACAGCCAGTAAATCATGTTGAACAGGGTTACACCCAGTGCCACGGTACCTATGTAGACCGAACTGCCCATGTGCCCCACAATGGTGCTGTCCACCAGTCCCAGCAGCGGTACGCTGATGTTGCTGATGACAGCCGGTAGGCAGAGGTTGAATATTTGCTTGTGTATGTTTGTCTCAGTCACTTTTATCTGATGGTGAGTTTGATAATCTTTCGTTCCGTGTTGAGCAGGGCCGAGGCGCGGTAATGGCGTTCCGTGTTTCTGGCAGGATCTTTGCGTGCCATGGTCTCATCAATGGTGAACTCAACGGAAAAGCCCAATGAGGAGTCGGGCATGCTCTGGCGCCGGATGTCCATATCTGCTCCTGTCAGATAATGCAACCCTATTATGTCCTTCTCCATTTTCTTCTGTGCAAAGGCTGCAATCTGAGCGGGCGTGGCGTGTGGCGTGCCGCAGAACGAGTCCATGTCGGCGGCAATGCATTGCCTTATCACGGCGGTGTCTTGCTTGCCCATGCCGTTGTTGAGGAATGTCTCCAGTGCGCCGCGCACCAGTGCCTTGTCCTCTGGTGTTATCTTGGCCATGGCCAGTTCGTTCTTTTTGCAGGCGGCCTCGGTTACATGCAGTCCTTCGGGATGTAGGGTCAGGTAGGTATCGATGGCCTTCAGGCTTTCCTGCTTTATGGCCTCTTCCCAGTCGATGGAGTCCAACATGTTCTCGCAGATGCGGCATCGGTTGGACTCCGGATGATTCTCCATGAATGTTGCTATGCTGTTGCGTGACATGGGAGAGAGTGCAGTTTTCCAGTCGGCATCCTCCTTGATGAGTACCTCCATTCGCCGGCGTATCTCATCGGAATGCCTGCTCTGCGGAAAGTCAGTGAGGAACTGCCGGTAATATTCCGGGGCGCAAACCTTCTCCAATCGTGCATAGCATTCTTCCTCATGCCGTATCTCATTCTGCTGCTGAAGGTAAAGGTAAGAGCCGACTGCTGCCATGCCTAGGAAAAGCAGTACTGTCAAACTTGTTGCAATGTGCTTTCCGGTTTTTCCTCCTGTGGGCTTCTCGCTGTTGGACTGGACACTACAGCCATTTCCTTGGGAGCCTGTTCCGGAACCTTCCTCTTGCCCATCCTGTGTGGGAGGCAACGCGCAGGAACATTCGGGGCAAACCGTCTCAGTCTTCATGACGTAAGTCTTGCATTGAGGGCATTGCCTTATCATTCCGCGTATGGACACTCCGCAGTGGGGGCATGTTATGGCCAGCGAGGATATTTTTTGTCTACACTCCGGGCATTTGATTATGCTCATAATTCGTGGGTCTTGTGGTTTTATTGATATGCAAAGTTAGATGTTTTTTCGCTTTCCATGGTTTAATGTTTGAAAAATTTCTGTATGTCCATGTCCAGCCATCAGGATTGACGTGTGTCCGTTAGCCGGAGATACATCCCTTGCATGGGTTATCCGGGCTGGTCGTCTACGGTCAGGCGTAGGATACGTTTGGTGTGTGCGGTCACCCTGAAGCGGTTGTCAGAGCGGATGCCTATCAGCCAGATGATGTCTTCACCGCTGACCACCACGCACTGCCGCTCCTTCTGGAATCTGTTCAATTTCCTGTCAGTCATCAGGTCACTTGCCAGTTTCCATCCGGTCATGCCGAAGGGCACCATGCGGTCGCCGTTTTTCACCCGTCTCGTACTGAGCGGCCATGTGAGTTTGTCGGCATCGAAATATGCGGTACATGGGTTCTGGACTCCCATGGCATCCACAATACACTCCTGAACGACGGGCATCTGCAGGGTTCGGTTCTTCGCTTCTGCCACCAGCGCATTGCGGTCAAGCAGCACCCGGTGTGTGTCGCTTTCCCATATCTGCCCGCTTGTTCCGTCTGCTGCCTCCTTCATCTCAATCTGTTGTGTGGCGTTGAAGTGCATGGGACGCAGCCATTCGTGGAGCAGGACATCCGATGTGGGGTCGTCCGTAAGCCACTGCCTGCCGAACAGTTGTGTGGTGATACCCCGTTCTTTCATGGCCAGGGATATTCCCGTGTGGTAATAGGGCAGACTGCCTTGCACTATGGAGCACAATGCTGACAGCATGGCCGAGGCTTGCGGATTGATGCTTTGCAGGAGGGGCAGCACGTCCAGACGGATTCGGTTGCGTATTGCGTCACGTTCCAGATTGGTGCTGTCGGTCACATAGTCCTGCCCCAGACTGGCCAGATAGTCCAGTATCTCCTGCCGGCTTACACACAGCAGGGGACGTATCACCCGGTTGCGTTGGCTCCACATGCCGGCCATTCCTCGCAGTCCGGTTCCTCTCAGAAGGTTGAGCAGCAGCGTTTCTGCCTGGTCGTCGCGGTGATGAGCCACAGCCACACCCTGTGCTTTGAGGCTGTCCGTCTGCTCGTGAAACCATTCGTAGCGCAGATCCCGTGCGGCCATTTCTATGCTCGTGTGTTGTTGCCGGGCATATTCGCGAGTGTGGAAGTGCTTTACAGACAATGGGATGTTCCGCTCGCAGCACAGTTTTCGCACGAATGCTTCATCACGGTCAGACTCCAGTCCGCGCAGGTGGAAGTTGCAGTGGAGTGCATGCAGGCTGTAGCCCAACTCCTGCAAAACGCATAGCAGTGCCACGGAATCGGCTCCCCCGCTCAGGGCTACCAGCAGGAGTTGCTCCTTTTGGAGCAGATGCTTACTCCTTATATATATATATACCTGCTCTCTCATTCATTCTTGTTGAGGATGCCTTCGGCCAGCGTGTCACCCAGTTCCTTGGCTCTCGTGAGGTGTGTGCGGGCTTCGGCCTTCTGTCCTTTCTCCATCAGGCAGACCCCCAGAATGCGGTGTGCGTCTGCGAAGCCTTCATCAAGTGCGATGGCTTGCCGTGCGTAGGTGATGGCCTGGTCGGTCTGTGCCACACGATAGTGCAGTGCGGCGGCCTCGGCATGCAGTACGGGTTCGCGTGGCGAGAGTTTGATGGCTTTCTCTATGTCGTTGAGTGCAGGCGCGTACATGCGGCACTTGAGTTCCATCTGCTCACGTTCGTAATAGAAGTTTGCTGTGAGGTTGCTGCCCGTCAGGTGTTCAAAGTCGTTGTATCCGGCAATGGCATCTCGGTAGTTGCCGGTCTCTGCCAAGGTCTTTGCCCGCAACAGGATGATGTTTGCTGCAGCCACGGGGTATGGCTTGCTGAAGCAGTTGAGCGCGCTGTCCATCAATGCTATCACTTGTGCTGTGTCTGCCTGGCTTTTTTGCCGGCATTGTGCCGCATACATGAATAGTTCAGGTGTGCGCATATTGGTCTTTGTGAGTGCCAGGAATTTGTCTCCGGCCTCTTGGTATCGCTTCAGGGCATACAGGCAATTGGCCTGTTGCATGACATAGGTGGGCAGTGGTGCGATGGCCTCAGCCTGCTCTGCCTCGCTCAGGGAGCGTTCCAGGTTCCAGTCCTCATATTGTTTGTAACCGCTTTGCATGTTCAAGTCGTAGATGACCTTCGACAATGAGTAGTGCAGTTCATCGGCCTTGGTGCCCTCTTGCTTCAGTGCTGTTTCATAAGTCTCGGCGGCCTGACTGTATTGATCAGACAGGGCTTGCTGCTCGGCCTTCATCGTATACCCGGTGGTGCTGGCGGGATATTTCGCGAGGAACTGGTTGATGTATGCCATGTATTGAGCCGTATCCTTCTTGCCGGAAAGAAAAATGAAACTGATTGCATCCTCCTCTTTCTCGGGCAATGCTTTGATTATATGTATGTTGCTGAGATCTGTGCTTCTAGCACTCATGGCATTTACCTTCAGTGACATGGCATAGTTGGCATCGATTACGTAAGACGGCTGTCCTTCCTTGGTGGCCAGTTGTATGAAGCCCACCAGCAGCCCGTCCCGGTCAAGTACAGGGCTGTTGGCCTGCCTCTTGCCTGCCTCATGTGTCAGGGTGAGGTACTTGAAGCCTTCGTCAAATTCCTCCACACGTGCCACTGTGTCCACGTTGCATGGTACGCTCTTGTCGGCCTTCTCGCTGGGCATGATGAACACCTGTGCCTGTTCGACAGGTTGTTGTGGGGCGATGTTCAAGTGTGTGCTTTTCTTCTTTCCCGGTTCCATGCGCATTTTCACCATATTGTATGCGCTGTTGGCTCCCAGTATTTCCGTCACCTGATGCTCTGCTCCTGTAGCGTCTACCACTGTGGCTCGGGTGGCATGCTTCATTACATCATATTGCGTCACCAGTATGCCATCCTCCGAGACGAGGGTGCCCTGTCCCTGTTGCAGAGTCCCGTCGGCCGTATAGGCCAGTACTGACACTTGTGCTGCACGCAGTTTCTTGAGTCCCTTAGGTTGTTGCGCACAGATATTGAAGGCAAGTAATGTGCCTGCCAACAGGAATGAGAATCGTGTGTATGTCATTTTCCTAATAGTTGTCTTGCGTTGTCAATGGCTGCCTGCATGAGTTCTGTTCCGCTCAGCATGTGGGCAACCTCAGTTATTCTTTCCTCTTCCGTGAGCATGCGTATGTGGCTTACGGTCTGTTCCTCAGTGTTTTCCTTGTACACAAAATAGTGAGTTCCGCCTTGCGCGGCTATCTGTGGCAGGTGGGTGATGGCTATTACCTGTTGACCTTTTGATGCGCTCATTTGCTTCATGAGGCGTGCCATGGCATCGGCCACACGCCCACTCACTCCCGTGTCTATCTCGTCAAAGATGATGGTTGGCATGGCTGTGCGCATGCCCATGAGTGCTTTCAGCGCCAGCATTACACGCGCCGTCTCGCCGCCGCTTGCTGCTTCGGCGATGGCTCGGACGGGCATGTTCTTGTTGGCTGAGAATAGGAATGTCACCCGGTCGGCTCCTCTCTCGGTCAGCCCATCTGTGCAGTCTATCTGTATCTGGAATTGTGTGTCTGGCATTTCCAGCAAGGTAAGTGTTTCCTTTATGTGGTGTTCCACCTCTCTTGCGGCAGCCTGCCTTTGCTGTGTGAGTTCGTTTGCCAGCCGTGTGGCCTTGTCCTGTGATTCCTTGACCAGCGATTCCAGTTCGTGTACCAATTCTTCTCCTTGGCTTATGTCATCCAGTTGATGCCTTAGGTTGAGCGCGGTGGCCAGCAGTTCATTGCTGCTTTTCACGCTATGCTTCTGCTCCAGGGTGTATATGCTATCCAGCCGTTGTGTCACTTCGCCAAGTCGTTCGGGATTGCTTTCCATGCTGTCGGCCATGTTGCTCAGGTCGGCTTCTATGTCATTGATTTCTATGATGGCACTCTCCATGCGTTCCGTATAGGAGGTTAGTGGTGCGTAGATGCGTGACACTCCCCGCAGGCTCTGTGCCACGTTTTTCAGTCCATCGAGTATTGAAGCACCGCCTTCTTCGCCATTCAGCATTTGGGCTGACTGGAACAGAGCAGTGCGTATCTCCTCGGCATGTTTCAGTGCTTGCTGTTCTTCTTGCAGTGTCTCGTCCTCTTTTTCTTGCAGGTTCAGTTCTTCTATCTGTCCCAATTGGAAGGACAGGTAGTCTTCTTCCGCCTTGGCTGCCCTTGCCCGCTCACGTGCTTCAGCCAGTCTTCGCCGTGCATTGCTGTACGTCAGGAAGCATGCACGATACTTGCTTGCAGTGGCAGAGTTGTGCGCCACTGTGTCAAGCACGTTCAGTTGGAAGTCTTCTTGTCCAAGTAAGAGGTTCTGGTGTTGTGAGTGAATGTCGACAAGCATATGGGCAAGGACGCGCAGGTCTGCTACGGTAACAGGAGTGTCGTTGATGAAACTGCGGCTTTTGCCGCTTGCTGTCAGTTCTCGTCGCACGATGCATTCTCCGTTCTCGAAGTCCAGTTCTCTTTGAGTGAAAAAGTCTTGTATGTCAACACTTTGTTTCTTGAATGTTCCCTCAATAGTGCATTTTGTGGCTCCGGGGAGTATGCTTTTGCTGTCGGCGCGTTGTCCTGCGAGCAGTCCGATGGCTCCCAGCAGAATGCTTTTTCCTGCTCCTGTCTCGCCTGTGATTACAGAGAACCCTCCGTTCCAGTCAATGTCCAGTTCCTTGATGAGTACGTAGTTGCGTATGCAGAGATGCGTAAGCATGTTCTTGTTTACTTTTTCAGTTTCTTCCAGGATTCGTTTTGCGAAGCATCGATGGCAAACAGAATGTCGTAAGCCTTCTCTCTCTCTTCCTTGGTTCCTTTGCCTGTGAAGATGTTCAGAAGTTCATCCCTCTTGTATTCCGTGAACAATTGTGGCACCTGGCTCATGGTCTTGGCCTCATGCGCTTGGCGCAGGAGGTCGAGACCCTCGGCTATTGCCGCCCTTGCGCTGTCGGGTGTCTCGGCCATGCGGTCAAGTCCCTTGCGGTGATACACGTATTCCCACTGGCGCATGCTTTCCATGGCTCCGTCCAGGTAATCGTTGAGCAGGCCAAAGCGGTTCTTGTTGTCGTCAAACGCTTTCCACCCTGGGAAGTCCAGTGTCTGCCCTGCCTGTACAATCTGCTCTGCGGTCTGCAGATAAGGGGTGCCGCCCAGTGGAGCCATGGTATCCATGTCCATACCTATAATTACGTAGGCGTAATAGGCCAGCAATGCCACCAGGTTGTTGTCTATATTGTTGATGTTGTATTCTAGTTGGTCGTGTTCCCTGAATGTGAAAGTGAACTGTGGATCCTTGACCGAGTAGGCTGTGGTGGTGTAGGAAGTGCCATACACCGGGCGACTGCTTGAGAGCAGAAGGGAGCATGTGAAGGAGTTGTCGGTGTCACTGTATGTATTCACTGTGAGATTGAACGTGCACTGTATCTTCTCATTGTCGCGAAAGGTCAGTTCCGTCCACTTGTGATCATTCAGGAAGTCGGTCATTGTCTTTTGCAATGCATCGAACACATCGCCCTTGGTATTGGACACTTGCGATCGGTTAATGCTCACTCTGGCGTTCAGTTCCTGCGCCTGAGTGGGGTAGAGGCATGCGCTTAACAGCCATGCCGCAGTCAGCAGAGTGTTGCGTACAGGTCTCATGGCATCAGGGTGCATATGTGGTTCACGATGTCTGTTGCCACCTCTTTCTTGGTCTTCAGGGGAAATTCAGTCTTTCCTTCAGCATCCATCAGTGTCACCTTATTTGTGTCTACCCTGAATCCGGCTCCTTCGTCCTGAAGACTGTTCATGACAATGAAGTCCAGGTTCTTGCGCCGCAGTTTCTCTCTTGCGTGCGCTTCCTCATCGTTGGTCTCCAGGGCAAATCCCACCAGAATCTGTCCTTCCCGCTTCATCTCTCCCAGGCTGCGTGCGATGTCACGGGTAGGGGATAGGGCGAGTGTCAGTTGCTCTCCTTCACGTTTGATTTTGTTGGCTGCCACTTGTGAGGGCGTGAAGTCGGCCACGGCAGCGCACAGGATGGCAGCGTCTGATGAGGCGAAGAGCCGCGCGGATGCTTGGTGCATCTGTTCCGCACTCTCCACGTCCGTTCGGTGGATGAGTGGGTGATGGGTTTCCAGGGACACCGGGCCGCACACCAGTTCCACTTCTGCTCCTCGGTTTGCGCATTCCTCGGCCAGCGCAAACCCCATCTTCCCGCTGCTGTAATTGCCTATGAAGCGTACGGGATCCAGTTTCTCGTAAGTGGGGCCTGCCGTCACGAGCACCCGCTTGCCCTGCATGGAACAGTCACGGGAGAAATGTTCGTCCAGTGTGCGTACGATTTCCTCCGGTTCCTGCATGCGTCCCTTGCCTTCCAGTTGGCTGGCCAGGAATCCTGTGCCCGGCTCTATGATGTGGTTGCCCCACGAGGCGAGCGTGCGTAGGTTCTGCTGTGTGCTGGGGTGTGCGTACATGTCCAAGTCCATGGCCGGTGCAATGAACACCGGTGCCTTCATGCTCAGGTAGGTGGTCACGAGCATGTTGTCGGCCACGCCGTGAGCCATCTTGCCAATGGTGCTTGCCGTGGCCGGTGCAATGAGCATGGCATCGGCCCACAGCCCGAGGTCTACATGGGAGTGCCACGTGCCGTCCTGATGGTTGAAGAAGTCGCAAATCACGGGCTTGTGTGTGAGCGTGCTCAGCGTGACGGGAGTGATGAACTCTCGGCCTGCCGGCGTTATTACCACCTGCACTTCTGCTCCCTGCTTGATGAGCGAGCGTATGATGAGGCATGCTTTGTAGGCGGCTATGCTGCCTGTGATGCCCAGTACGATGTGCTTACCTTGCAGCATATTTCAGTCGTAGTTTGGTGAGTACCTGTTTGGTGTTGAGCGTAAAGTCACCCTGCATAATCCAGCTGTAATAGCCGGGATCCTTGCTTAGGATTTCGCTCACGGCCTTTCCCTTGTACTTGCCGAAGTTGATGAGTTCCTTGCCGTTCTCGTCATATACGAACCTTCCTGCAAAGTCGATATTGCGGTTCATGCGCGAGAAGTCGGCCAGGAAGTCCACATCGTTTTGCAAATCATCGGGGTAGCGGTCCAGTTGTGCCTGCAGTACCTCGTAGGTGGCCTGCGTGTCCGCCAGGGCACTATGTGCGTTTTCCAGATCGCGTCCGCAGTAGAACTTGTAGGCGGCTGCCAGGGTGCGTTTTTCCATTTTGTGGAATATGTTCTGTACATCGATGGCCTGGCTGCGGCTTAGGTCGATGTTTGTACCCGCTCTCATGAACTCCTCGGCCAGTAAGGGCAGGTCGAAGCGATTGCTGTTGAAGCCGGCCAGGTCACAGTCCTTGAAGGCCTGTGCCAACTGTGGTGCCACATCGGCAAAGGTGGGGCAGTCCTTCACGTCCTCATCGGTGATGCCGTGCGTGTTGGTGGATGCCTCGGGTATGTGCATGCCCGGATTGATGCGCATGCTGCGCGACTCCTCATTGCCGTTGGGTTCCACGCGTATGTAGCACAATTCCACGATGCGGTCCTTGGCGATGTCCAGTCCGGTGGTCTCCAGGTCGAAGAATATGATGGGTCTTTTGAGATTCAGTTTCATCTGTTGAGTGATGCTCCTGTGTTGGTTGTTCTTGTCTCACACTGCCTTTTACTGATCCCTCTTCATTGGCATCAGTAGCATCAGCACTTTGTCCTTCTCATCCTCCACCGAGGGGTGTATCAAGCCGGGACGGCTCACGTCGGCAGCCAGTTCCAGGGTCACGTTCTCGCTTTCCAGTATGTTGGCTATCTCCAACAGGAAGTGGCAACTGAAGTTCACGCTGATGGGTTGCTGCGTGTATTGGCATGTGAGATATTCCTCTGCGCTTGAACCGAAATCATCGGTCGCGCCTTTCAGTTTGAGGGTGTTGTTGCCCAGTTCGAGCGTTATCATGCCTGTGCTTTGGCTGCAGAATATGCTGGTGCGCTTCAGTGCGCCCACCAGTGCCTGCCTGTCCAGTTCCACTTGGTAAGGGTTGTCCTTGGGGATGACGGCGTTATAGTTGGGGAAGCGTGCCTCAATGAGGCGGAAGTGCATGGTGAAGTCAGCCGTGGAGATTACTGCTCTCTGAGTGTCGAAGGTAAGCGTGATGTCCTCCTCGTCCTTCGTCATCACTGCTTTCAGAATGGCTGCCACCTTCTTGTGTATGATGATGCCGGCCGTGATGCCGCTCTGTACGGTGGTGTTGGTGCACTTCACCAGTTTGCGGCTGTCGGTGCTGGCAAACACGATGCTGTTGGGCTGTATGTCCAGGTAGATGCCGTTCATGGCCATGCGTACCTGGTCATTGGCAGTGGCGAAGAGGCTGCGGCCTATGCCGGTGAGCAGCACCTGGGCAGGGAGCGTCAGCGTGGTGCTGTCTTCTTGTACGGGCATGGGCAGGGGATATATCGAGGCATCCATGGCCGAGAGGTTGAATGTACCGCTGCTGTGTCTGCCTGCAATACCCATGTTTTCAGGGTTGAAACCCAGTGAGATGGGCTGCTCGGCCAGTTCCTTGATGGAGTCCATGATGGTCTTTGCCGAGATACAGAAGCGTGCCTCGCCGTCATGTTCTATTACGGGCACTTGGGTGATGAAGTACTTGTCGCCGTCTGATGCGGTCACAGTAATGTGCCCATCCTTGATGTCAAAGAGGAAGCAGTCCAGTATGGGCAGCACATTCTTGCTGGCCAGGACTTTGCTGGCCAAAGTCAGGCGGCTGTAGAGAGCGGAACTCGATACCTTGAAATTCATATTGTCTTCTTACTTGGTTATTATAGGCAAAAATACTTCTTTTCCCGCAGGTGGCAAAAAAATGACGGCACAAATCTGCTTCCTCAGATTTTTTCAATACCTTTGCGAGCGTTTTTAATCAACTTTACAACAATCATGGAGATAGTAGGAAAGATTATACAAGTGCTTGAACCGCGCCGTGGCACATCGACCCGTACAGGCAGTGAGTGGATATGTGGCCAGTATGTACTGGAGACTGAAGACCAGTATCCCAAGAAGGTGTTCTTCGAGGTGTTCGGTGATGACCGCATCAAGCAGTTTAACATCCAAATGAACGAGCGTCTGGAAGTATCCATTGACATTGATGCACGCGAATACAACGGCCGCTGGTTCAATTCCGTCCGGGCTTTCCGCGTGAATCGCAACATCCAGCCTGCTGCCGCTTATGGCGCATACGGCCAGCCTGCTGCTCCTGCCTTCACGGCGCCCCAGGCTGTCCCCGCTGCCCCTTTCGCTGCCCCTGAGGCTGGTGCTACTCCCGTGGGCGGTGCCGATGACCTGCCCTTCTGAAGCATTCCTTGCCGGCGTTTCTCCTAGCCGTCTTGTCATTGGGAGAAATCATGACGTGCCCGGCCAGGGCATAGCCGCGGACAGACAACATACAGGAAAGCCTTTTCCTTTGGTGGGAGAAAGGCTTTCCTGCGTTTATCCCCAATCGGTCTAATGCCGATTGGGGGGATGGACATCGGATTTTGCGCATAGTATTGGCGGATGCAAAGTGCTGTGTCGGCAGACGGAAACAGATGCCATGAAAATTACATTAAACAAGTGTTAAAAAGACAGGGCTCTTCATTGGCACATGCACCGCTCTGCCTTTTTGAACGGTGCCGCCGGTCGGGAAGGAAAAGGAAACAAATACGGGGGAGGCCGGCAGTACAGCTTCCCCCGTTGTGTTATGGGTTTTCAGACGGCTTCTTGTGCGCTTAGTAACCTAGGTCTTTCACTATTTGGCTTATGCGCTCTATGGTGGTCAGGCGTGTGGGCACCAGTGGCAGGCGCAGTACATTCTCAATCATGCCCATCTCGGAGAGCATTGCCTTGACTCCCGCAGGGTTTCCGTCCACGAACAGCAACTTGAAGAGTTCTGTGAACTTGTGGTGTATGGCGAGTGAGGAATTGTACTCGCCGCGCAGAGCCAGACGAACCATGCGGCTTACTTCGGCGGGCAGGGCGTTGCCTATCACGCTGATGACCCCCACGGCTCCAAGAGTGATGAGTGGGAAGGTAATGCCGTCGTCCCCACTGATGACATCGAAGTTGGCAGGCTTGTTTTTGATGATGTCATCCATCTGGGTTATGTTTCCGCTGGCTTCCTTGATGGCTACGATGTTGTCATACGTGCGGGCGAGGCGCAAGGTGGTGTCGGCTGTCATGTTTACCCCGGTGCGCCCCGGAACATTATAGAGCACCAGGTTCACGGGGCTGGCCTCGGCTATGGCGGAGAAGTGACGGAACAGGCCTTCCTGGGAAGGCTTGTTGTAGAAGGGGCACACACTCAGTACGCCATCAATGCCAGTCCAGTCTTCCTCCTGCAATTCCCTGACTATACTGTTCGTGCAGTTGCCGCCGCATCCCATCAGTAAAGGCACTCGGCCTGCCACCCTCTGCACCAAGCGTTCTTTCAGCATGCGCTTTTCCTGAAGCGTGAGTGTGGGTGTCTCGGCGGTCGTACCCATGATGCACAGGTAGTCGGCACCGCCCTTCAACTGGTATTCCACCAGCCTGTCCAAGGAATCCCAGTCTATTTCCCCGTTGGACTTAAAGGGTGTGATGAGGGCTATGCCCAGCCCTTTGAATTTATTCTGTGCCATATGTGATGCTCTGTTAATGCGGTTGCAAATGTACTACAAAACTCCTTGCTAGCCAAAAAAGGTAACTTCCAATTCGTTTTTCATCGCATTTTATATCTAATTTTGTGGATATATCATCAATGTGTCACAAGCAAGGTATGAATGAAAGGGAAGAGATACTTGGCCTGAGAGAGGAACTTCACAGGCACAACCATAATTATTATGTGCTTAACGCACCTGTCATCTCCGATCAGGAGTTTGACATGAAGATGCACCGTCTGCAGGATCTGGAAAGCCGGTTTCCCGATATGGATGACCCCAACAGCCCCACAAGGCGTGTGGGTTCTGATCTCAGCAACGAGTTCCAGACTGTGATGCACAAGCGGCCCATGCTCAGTCTGGCCAACACCTACAACCGTCAGGAGGTGGCCGATTTCTACCGCCGTGTGGCCGAAGGACTGCATGGAGAACCTTTCGAGATCTGCTGTGAACTGAAGTTTGACGGGCTGAGCATCAGCCTGCATTATGAGGAGGGGTGTCTCGTGAGGGCAGTGACCCGCGGTGATGGCGTGCAGGGCGATGACGTGACCCCCAATGTACGTACCATACATACCGTTCCCCTTGCCCTGCCGGCAGGGGAGGATTATCCTGCGGAGTTTGAAATCAGGGGTGAGATACTGATGCCCTGGACTTCCTTTGACCGCCTCAATGCAGAGCGGGAGCGCGATGGGGAACCGCTCTTTGCCAACCCCCGCAATGCTGCCAGCGGCACGCTTAAGAGCAAGAACAGTGGGGTGGTGGCACAGCGCGGGCTGGATGCCTATCTCTATTACCTGCTAGGAGACGGCATTCCGGGCGACAGCCACTATGAGAACCTGCAGGCTGCCGCACGCTGGGGATTCCAGATAAGCAGCCACATGAGGCTGGCTCACTCGTTGCAGGACATTTATGACTACATCGATCATTGGGACACGGAGCGCAGGTTTCTGCCTGTGGCCACCGATGGCATCGTGCTCAAGGTGAACTCGCTCACGCAGCAGCGCAGCCTGGGAATGACGGCCAAGTCTCCTCGCTGGGCCATTGCCTATAAGTTCAAGGCTGAGCAGGAGGAGACCACCTTGAGGCAGGTGGTGTTCCAGGTGGGGCGCACGGGAGCCGTGACACCCGTGGCCAACATGGATCCTGTGCAGTTGGCCGGCACCCAGGTCAGGCGTGCCACCCTGCACAATGCCGACATCATGGCTCAACTGCACCTGCATGTAGGTGACCGTGTGCTGGTGGAAAAGGGCGGTGAGATAATACCAAAGATAGTGGACAATGTGACTCCCGACCATCCCGGAACCATCTCTTTCGTTACCCGTTGTCCCGTGTGTGGCACGCCGTTGGTGCGCTATGAGGGTGAGGCTGCCCATTACTGTCCCAATGACAGTGGGTGCCCGCCTCTCCTGTTGGGCCGCATAGAACATTTCATAAGCCGAAAGGCCATGAACATCAACTCTTTGGGGCCGGAGACGGTGGATGCTTTCTATCGCAGCGGACTCATCTCCGATGCTTCCGACCTCTACCGTCTCACAGAGGAGCAACTGCTTGCCATTGAAGGCGGAGGCCGTGAGATGGCGAGGCGCATCCTGCAGAGCATTGACGCGAGCCGTGCCGTGCCTTTTGAACGGGTGCTCTTTGCCATGGGAATAAGGTTCGTGGGGGAGATTGCTGCCAAGACTCTGGCGCGCAACTTCGGCAGCATGGAGGCTGTGGCCGGTGCCACGCTTCCGAGTCTGCTGGCTGTCAGCGGCATTGGCGAAGTGATAGCCCGGAGCGTTATCACCTTTTTCCACGACGAGCGAAACCAGGCATTTGTGGAGCGGCTCAGGCAGGCGGGACTGCAGATGGAACTCTCTGCCGAGGAGCAGGAGGCGCGCACAGACGCGCTGGCCGGGCAGAGTGTGGTTATCAGCGGAGTGTTCCGTCATCATAGCCGTGACGAGTACAAGGCACTCATTGAACGGCATGGCGGGCGCAACGTGGGCAGCATTAGTGCCAAGACCTCCTTTGTGCTGGCCGGTGAGAACATGGGGCCGGCCAAACTGGAGAGGGCTTCACGCCTGGGGGTCAGCATTCTTTCTGAGGATGAGTTCCTGGCCAGGATAGGTGAGTAGGGAGAGTGACCCGTTGCTCTGTGGACATTGGGTAGTTGGAAGTAAAAAAACGTCCAACTGGGAAATTATTTTTTCCCAGTTGGAGAAATATTTTTTTCTAGTTGGAAAATTTTGTGAGGCCTTTTCAAAGAATCAAGACAAAAGGCTCTTGCAAGGAAGAGAATGCCATATTGGGGGACACGGATTTCCTTGTTTCTTTAGGACACACGTATTACTTGACCGGGACATGCATGTTGCCGGGACTGGGAATATGTGTTGCCCGAAGGGCGATGCCGTTACGTTCCTGACTTGCCGCTTAGGAGCGAAGCCACTGCATGAGTTCGCCTTCGGTGGTCATCACGTAGCGGTATTGCTGTGAGCGGCTGGCATTGTAGGTATCCTCAATGGTCTGGAGCACGGAATCTTGCCCCCCCGAACGCAGATGCTCCAAGGTCTGTTCTGAAATGACCAGTACGTCGGTGCTGTCATCAATGTAGGGGTTGGCGTATATTCCGCGGTTGCCCAGCAGTTGGTACAGTTCCTCCTGGGGAGTCTCTGTGTCGGGAGCCACATACAGTTCATGTGTGTAAAGCGGGTTCATGCCTGCGGAGTAGTCCACGTGTCCGCTTTGGTAATGCTGCATGGTGAGGCGCAGGTGCTTCTCTATCAGGAGCGGAGTGCGGTAAGATTCCCACTGCCCTTGCTGTATGGCATCCCAGTCCTGCTGGTAAAGCACGCGCGGATGATAGCCGTTGAAAGCTAGTGTCTGCAGGTAGTCAAGTTGGTCTTGGGGCGCTCCGCGTCCCACCAGTACGTAATGTACGTTGCGGCTCACACGGGTGGAAGCCTTGAAGTCGGCTCCTTGCTCGCGCAGGCGTTTCTGCATGGTGGCGTTGGACTGTGTGAATGAACCGAGCATGCACACCGTTCTTCCGGCCAGTGGAGACTGGTTCTCCTGCATTTCCTTTCCGAAGAGTTCTCCCTGAAGCACCTCCGTCATGTTTCCTTTTTCTTGTTGCTTGCTCAATCCCTCTTCTTTGGTTTTCCGTACTGACGGATGGTGATTTCATTCTTCACCGTGCCGCTGGTCAATATGGCTTTGGCCTCGCGGTTCAGTGTGTCAGGATTCTGGGTCATGCTGAGTATGATGCTTTGTTTGCCGGCATTGCCTGTGGTCTTGCTGGCAGTTACCCATGGTTGGTCTCCTGAGCCTATTATTTCCAGGTTCCAACGCTTGCGTGCATTGAAACAGATGGAGTCCTGTGTCACGCTTGCGCTGTCGGCTACGGTAAAGGTGACCTTTGTGGGGATGTTGGTATTGCCGTAGTAATGCTTTACCTGATAGATTGGATGGGTAATGTCAATGAAGCCAAACTGGGTGTAGAGGGCGGCCGAATTGTAGTGTGAAGTCAACTGGATGTGGCCGATGCGTGTGCTGTCAGTGGTGTTCTCATCGAACTCCACATTGTTTTTCAGAATGTACAGGGACATGTCGTTCTTGATTGTTCCTTGTGTATTGCCTTGGATATGTATCCAGTCATTTGGGGTGCTTAGGCTCCAACTGTCTGTTGTGCTGAATATGATAGAGTCGAGCGTTTGGTCGGCATAGAGTATGCTGTTGTACGGATAGTTGACTGATGCGGCGTGGAAATCGGTATCCTTGTTACATGATACCATACCAAAGATGGTACCGGCTACTAGTAAGGCCGATGCTGCGAATTTCTTATTCATGATTTTTTTTCTTTGTTGATTATATTAGGAACAAAGGTAGACAAATTGGTTTAGATGTCCAAGTGTGTGTCTGCTTTCTTCATGCTTTTTAACATCAGCCGTTTTCTGCAGCCGATGAAAGGGCTTCTGCTGCGGCTGGCATTTGGAAATCGCCGTTGCAGAAGTGCTCTGCATCCACTTTGAAGAAACTATCTCTGGAACGTGCGAAGTCCATCAGTTTTCTGAATGTGGCGTTGTGCGAGAGCAGTTGCGGATTGCCTACCAAGGTCAGTTGCAGGCGTGCCCGGGTCATGGCAACGTTGAGTTTGCGGTCTATCCATACGCCATCCTCCATGAAAGTATTGCTGCAGAGAAAGTTCAGTTGCCAACGTTGGTGGATGGTGAAGCCATATATGATATAGTCCCTTTGGCTACCTTGAAAGCGTTCCACTGTGTCGATGCTGATGTCGTGCAGGGCGCTTGTGCCATATTGGTCAATGGCATTGCGGATGGCAGAAATTTGGTTCCTGTAGGGCACGATGACACCTATGCTTTGTTCTACATCGAATTTCTCTCCGCAGAGTAGGTAGGCCTGGTATACAATGGAGGCTATCATGCGTGCCTCTACATCGTTGGTCTTGGGTGAGGTTGACAGATTGGGACGTTCCGAGCACACGAATGCCAGACGTTTGGAAGTCAGCATGCGTGCAATACCGTTGCAAGTCCCCGAGGCTTGCATGTGAACTGTCTGGTGGGGCAGAGGCACGGGCTGGAGGCTGCCTGCATAGAAGGCTTGGCTGGGGAAGGCTGCTATTTGGCTGTGCATGCGGCCCTGTCGGGTGAGCATGTATACGAAGCGTGGGTCGTATCCTTGTGCTGTGCGGAACCGGGAAAGCAGTCTCTCGAAAAGGGATTGGCGGCAGTCGGTCAGCCCTATGGCATACAGTTCGGAATCTGCCACCCGGGCTTCTTCGGCTGACTGCTGTACCACGGCGGGCAACTGTTTGTGGTCACCGATGAGTACTACCTTTTCAATGGAGGAGACATCCTGCTCCTGCATGCTGAGCAGACCGATGATGTGTGGTTCCAGAATCTGCGAGGCTTCATCCACGACGGCCAGGTGGAAGTGTTTCAAAGTGAACAGCCAGGGATTTGCATTCAGGGAGGCTGTGGTGCCGCAGAACACTCTTGTGCCCGTTACCATCTGCCTCACTTGATTGGCATGTCGGCATGCGGCCACCTGATTGGCCAGCAAACGGTCTCGGTAGAGCGGAGAGCAGGACAATTCAGCCCCGATGCGCAGGAACCTGATGCCTTCCTCATGCAATTTGCCGCACATTTCGTCTACGGCGCGGTTGGTGTATGACAGCAGCAGGATGTTTGTCTCGGGTTCCAGCAGTTGCTCTTTCACCAGGTTCAGCATGCCGAAGGAGGTCTTTCCTGTTCCAGGAGGACCTATGATGAGGAACAGTTCGCGGGCTTGCTTGGCGCGCAATGCCAAGGTGTTGAATGAGCCATAGTCACCCTGCAGTGTTATGCCTGAATCGGTCAGAGGCTCCCTTTGTGAGAGCAACAATGTGCGCCGTCCGGGCGGTGCCGACAGAAAACGGTGCATGCCGGAGCACAATGCGTCGGACGAGGAGTCGAACAGGTCATGTTCAATGGCCCATCGTGTCTTGCCGCTCTTGGCGAACACCTTTGGGTCGGTCTGCCCGTTGCGCAGCACCAGCCGTATGCTCTCGGGCGTGATGTCGGCAATGCAGGCACGGATTACCATCTGTGCACAGGCATGTGGCTCAGTGCCTTGTATGTAAGGGTAGAGCAGGACGATGTCACCCACGCGGAAGTTTGAAGAGTCGGCAGACATCTGCCTGGGGAAACAGGCTTGCAGACTGGTGACGGTGTTCCCTTCCTGCTGGAAGTCCCTGAGCAGGAGTCCTTCGTAGATGCTTCCTGCGGCTCTTTTCTCCTCCAGTGAGGACAGCCACTTGGCTGCAAATCCGGAATCTTCCTTAGTCTTGCTGCCCACCTTGGCCAGCAGTCTCTCTTTGGCCAGGAACTGAAGGAAGCGCAGGTAATAGGCGCGTTCCAGTGGCGTGGCTTGTTGGATTGGGCTGAGCAGAGCCTCTAACTGCGGACGTATGTACTCCGTCCACAGCCGTCCGCTCAAGTGCTTGCGGTTGAGGTGTTCTGGAGAGAGTGATGTCAGCAGGCCGAATCCCTCGTCGGCATAGTGCATGTCACACCATGCAATTAGGTTTCTCATGCGTATGGCGCGCAGCATCAGTCCCGGCATTTGACCCACTGACACCAATCCGTGGGGGTAACGGGAGTAGAGTAGGAGAATGTGCCTGAGGCTCTCGGAGTGCATTTGGAACTCATAGACCAGCAGTGCACGGTACAGCACAATCTGTACCAGATGTTTTTCTTGCGGCTTGGGAACGGCCGGGTCGTACCCAGGAGCAGACCTGGGCACGAAATCTCCCTTGCCGGACTTCTGCTCAATGATGACAGCCTCGCCCTTGTGACTGTGCAGGAAGTCTAGTCGCCCCTGTATGCCCAGCACTTCGCTGAAGAATGTGGGCTCCAGGGTGACGTGCTTCGGGTCGTATCCCTCAATGCCTTGTTTCAGGTCATGGCCTATAAGTTGCCGTATGTTTTCTTGTTGTGCACGTGCGTTCTTATAGAATGCCTCCGCCTGCTTGCGGCTTTGCAGTCCCTCGCATGCCAAAATCTCCAGTGCGTGGTGCTGGAAAAAGCGCGTTACGCTCTCTTCAAAAGGAACCTCGCGTCCGTGCACCGTGTCATCAAGAAATTGCCCGGTGAGATTGCCCAAATGTATGTGCTCTGTGTTGGGTTGAGGTTTCAGACGGTTGATGAGGCTGACAAAAGATGATTCGGCATAAGTCTCAAAACAGGAGGCCACCGTGGTCACATTGACCAGATAGTCCGGCTCATAAATGATGAGTTCGGGCATGCACACCCCCTTCTCCATGCGTACGCGTATCAGGTTAATCTGGGAGCCGGGGGTCAGTATTTGGTCAAGGTAACTCCAGTCGCCCTGTCCGTCGCGGGTCAGGAAGGTGTTGCGTTCGTCATAGCAGATGCTTAGCATGCCGGAGTGCTGTTCGTCTTCAGCCTGTATGATGTGTCCGTCCAGACTGCGTACAATGCAGCGGACGAGGTTCAGGTCATAGCCTTTCCATCGGTCGGAGGGAGTCTTTCGGGGGAAGTGAGACTGGAGTGCGGGTGGTATGGGGGCACCGCTGATGGCCGATATGAGCAGACAGGTGGCCTGCAGGTGCTGGGCAATGTCGGCGCGCAGGGTTCCGGCGTTCGGTTCGTGCTCCGACCCCATGGTTCTCAGAGTCTTCCGTGTGAAATGGAGCAACGATGCCTGGCCGGCCGGGATGCCGCATTGCTTGATGAGGTAATCCAGTTTGGAGAACATGCCCGTAAAGGTGAGCGGTGCCCGGCTTACGTATTGCTCGATGGCCTGACGGAACACTTCACCGGTGATGAGCATCCTCTGCCGTATGCTCCACTGCGGTGACAGGCTTTCGGAGAGGCGGTCGTAAAATTGCTGGGGCGGGCATGCCTCGTGTGGTGTAATGCTGTCCTGCATCTGTGCACTTGCAGATTTCTCTTCCTTCAGGCTGTTTGCCGGCCTTGGCTTATTATACAGATGTTCCATTGATGAGTGGCTGATGGCTGTTTCCTGTGTTTTTTCATGTGCGTGACCGCTTTTATGATGCTTGGCTGCGGGTGTCTCGGTGTGTCAGTACCAGTCCACGTTACTGCTGTAGGAACTCTGTTTCTTCCATTTGAGGGCATCGGTGAGCGTTCCCGCCTTGCAGGCAAAGGTGAAGTTGTAACTGGTGTAGGGAGCGAGCACCACGCTGCAACTCATCTGGAAGCAGTGGAGGTCTCGGGAGAGTGAGGCTGTAGTCATGCTTAACTTGTGCATGTTGAAGTCGTAACCCGAGGAGAAGTTTACGTTCCATCCTTCAGAGATACGTATGTTTCCCGAGAAGTTCAATGTGTGGGTGAGTGCGTAGGGGTAGCGCATGCGCTTGTCATTGAAGCGTCCCCGGGTGTTTTCTCTCACGGTCACACCGTAACTTATGTTGAAACTCCAAGGTAGTGTAAACTTGAGGTATCCGTCTTCGTCCACGTTGCCGTCATTCTCGGACTTCGCCCCATTCTTGGCTTTCTTGCGGTCGGGATCCACATTTTGCATGGTGGGGTCGGTCTCTTCTTCCTCGTCTGTCATGTCTTCTTCCTCATCGTCCTTAACGGAGTTGTGCTCTTTGCGTCCGAATAGTTTGCGGAATGTCTCGTTTGTGATGGAGTAAGATAAGTTCTGCGAGGTGCCTTGGAAGCGGCCGAAACGTCCCCTTGACCACTCCGTGTGCTCGCCCACGTAAATTCTGCCATTGCTGTCTTTCTCATAAGCATACGTGGCAAAAACGGCGTTCATGGAGTAGGTATACTTCTTGGTAAGCTTCAGCCGGATGCGCATATTGAGGTCACTCCAGGGGCGTGACTTGGCTGCCATGTTATAACTGAGCGATCCGCCCAGTTCGTCAATGAGGCTTATCTTGCGGTATCCTGTGGAGTCTTTATCGGTGCGCACTTTCATCTCCACGTTGTTCGACACGTCTAGAGACACGCTTCCCGTCATTCCGTTGCTCACGGTTCCATACATGGCACCGCTGAAAGGGGAGTAACTCACAGTGGACACGTTGCCATCGGCATCGGTCTTTACGTATGAGTCATAGAATCCGTAGCGGCGCTGGCTGAAGTCCGGTGCGTAACTGAAACTCACCGTGGGGGTGAAGACGTGGCGGATTGCTTGTATCTTTTTGCCGCCGAACCAAGGCAGGGGACGGTACATGCCGTAGAGTTTTGTGTTGGCACTCAGTGACATGTTGTAGTTATACACGTTGTAGAAACCATACACAGTGTCGCGCTGCACGGCCTGACGCTCAGTGTTCCATGACTGCATCACCTTGTTGGTGTACATGCGGTCGGTAAAGGAGAAACTGGGAGTCACGTTGATGTAGTTCAGCACAGAGAAGGATGCGCTCACGGGCACCTGATGGCGCATGGCGTTGCGCCAGTCCTTGAGCGGGCTGCTGTGGAAGAGTTGGCCTTCCTTGGTGTTTATGCTGTTAGCCAAAGTGCCCGTGTAACTGAGTGCAATCTTCTCGTACCATCTCTCGCGACCTGCTGCCTTCTTCCGTTTGAAAGGGTTGAAGCGGCTTTGCGATATGTTGAGTGTGGGTAGGGTTACCGATACGCTGCTGCCACGCATGTTTTGGCTGAGGTTGAAAGTACCGCTCAGAGTCAGTCCCACCTTGCTGAAGTTTTTGCTGTAAGACACACTGCTGGTGCGGGTACTCTGCGTGTAACTCTCGGGATTGTACATGCTGGTAAGGTTGTTGCGCTCATAACTGCTCGTGGCAAAGTTCACGCTGGCAGAGAAACTCTGCGTAGGGTTGGCCTTGGCATCTTGCCTGTGGCTCCAAGTCACCTTGAAACTCTTGCTTACGCTGTAGTCCGGCATGTTCTTCTCTCCCTCCTTTGTGTTCTGGTAACTGAAGTAGAAGTTGCCTCCGAAGCGGTAACGCTTCTTGTAGTTGGTCTGTGCCGAGAGTCCCCACGACCCTTTGGTATAAAACTCGCCCAGCACCTTGAGGTCTACCTTATCATTGATGGCGAAGTAATATCCTCCATCTCTCAGATAGAAGCCGCGCGTTGATTCGTCTCCGTAAGTGGGCATGATGAAGCCGCTGCTGTAACTGCTGCTGAATGGGAAAAAGCCATAGGGAATGGCCAGGGGCAAGGGAACGTCCTCCACCACCAGGTAGGCGGGGCCGAAGATGACGTTCTTGCCCGGGTGCATCTTGGCTCTGGTAAGGCTGAGATAGAAGTGTGGGTGCTCTGCATCGCATGTGGTGTACTTGCCGTGCTGCACATACATTACGCCGCTGCTGTCGCGCTTGCCGTCACGGCTCTGCATGAAGCCTTCTCCTTCCTGGGTGTATACGTTGGATATGAATGCCTTGCGTGTCTTGAAGTTGTAACTGATGCGATCCGGTTCGTATTCGTCTTCGCCCTGCTTGAAGAGCGGTTTGCCCTGCATGACACCAACACTGTCCAGGCGTCCGGAGGCGTGCACCAGGCTGCTGTCTAGGCTGAGGCTGATGTCATCGGCTGTCAGTTGCAGGTTCTGGTAATTTACTTGGCTGCCTCCATATAGATGGGCGCGTGAATTGCCGTAGTCAAATGTGATGGAGTCCTTGGCGGAGTAGCTTACGGGGTCTTCCAGTGCCGACTTGCTTTTCTTGGCCGTGTCCTTGGCCAGCGTGTCACGTTGGGTGGTGTCGGGCATGATGGTGTAAGCACGCAAGGGAATGCTGTCGGTAGGTGATTTCTTGTTTGTGGAGTCGGGGAACTGCACCTTTCCTGCTGCTGCGGTTGCCTTGTGCACAGGCACGGAATCAACCTTCCCGTGCACCGAATCAGGCAGGGGATAGGCATCCGTAGTGTCTGCAACAGGCGCACCTGCCCACATCAGTCCCGTCACGGAGGCGGATGCCATGGGAAGCAGGGTGCACAAGGCAAGGGTCAAAGCCAGTATTCTTGTCTTCAAGATATGCTTTCTCAAACAATTTGCAAAAGTACGAAATTCGGCCGAGACAGCACTACTTTGCCCTGTGAATTATGCTTTTTTAGAAACGTCATCAGCCAAACATTTCGTTCCATCGCTCCATGACTGCCGTGCACTCAGGGCCGAACTTCCATAGGCTCTTCATGGCTTCGTCCAGGGTTTTCTCATGTTCGGGATGACTCTTGCTGAAGAATTTGTCGGCATAGCACACCACTTGCTCCTCGGGAGTCTCGGGCACATAGTCATCCGGCGGCAGGGGGAGTCCTAGGCTCTCTATTGCCTGGCGTGTGATGCCGGTACCTGTGTGCCGTCCCGCCACCCTGGCGTGCCTGGGGAGTCCCTCCTGGTGCAGTATTTCTGCGCCCAGCAGCCCGTGGCGGATGTACGCTTCTGTGCCGTGGCAGTGTATTCCCGGCGCGTCCACTTTCACTATGCCGATGTCATGCAGCAGGGCAGCCTCTTCCAGGAACTGCCTGTCAAGATGCAGTTCGGGATGCTGGTCGGCCACTTGCAGTGCTTTCCTGGCCACGTCTCTGCTGTGCCGGAGAAGCAGTTGCTCCAGCGCATTGTTTCCCGCGCAATGGCGGTGGATAATCTCTTCAGTGTTTACCA
This sequence comes from Prevotellaceae bacterium, assembly GCA_019420585.1. Classification (GTDB taxonomy): domain Bacteria; phylum Bacteroidota; class Bacteroidia; order Bacteroidales; family Bacteroidaceae; genus Physcousia. The sequence continues at coordinate 1,011 of JAHZGX010000022.1, read as the reverse complement.
TGCTGCAAAGGTACGGATTTCAGGATAAAAAGGATGCGGGGATGGAGATAAAAAGAAAACCTCCCAAGCAAGCCTGCTTAGGAGGTTCATTGGCTAGGGTGACTAGTGGGACTCGAACCCACGACATTCAGAACCACAATCTGACGCTCTAACCAACTGAACTATAGTCACCATCTAAGTGAATCGGGGAAGGTGTATGCCGTTCTGTTCCGATTGCGAGTGCAAAGGTACGCCAAATAATCTTTCTGTGCAAGGGAAAGGCCGACTTTTTGTGCATAATTCCTTTTTCTCTTGTTGGGAGGGGCTTTTGCGATTTACCTGCATCAATAAAACGGCCAACTGGAAAAAAATAAAAATCCAACTAGGGAAAATATTTTTTCCAGTTGGAAAATTGAATTGGGCCTTTCTGTGCGAAAGGCGTGAACCTGTCGAGAAAACGCCAAGGGAACCATTAAACCCAAATCGGCCATCAGACCGAGATATGTTTCCCCTGCCTGCCCCCAAAAGGACAAGGACTGTCTCCCTTGCCTGCCCGGAGAAACTCTGTCCTGTGCCATCACAGTGCCTGCGAAAAGGGCGTATGCCCTCTCCATGAGACGGAGTTTGTGTGCCTTTTCCGTGTCCAGGGAGCCCCGTGGGGCACATCATCCGGCGCAAATCCCGCGATTCCTGTTGTCGGGATTTGCGGGGCTCACATCGGTCAAACGGGCATCCGCGGCAGAAATCCCCATCAAAACGGGCATTTCACGTGCCTTTTGACTCCCATTTTTGAGGACCTTTTGGGGTAAATCCAGCCCCGGCCGGGCTTGGACATCAGCGTGCGGTCTTGCTGAAAATGTCGTACTTTATTGCTTTTTAGGGAATTAAGTCTGTCTTTTCCTGTGGGTGGGCTGTCTCAGCGTCTCAGTGTCTCAGTGTCTCAGTTAAAAAAATAGGGGGTGTCACTTCTCCTCCCCTTATATTATATATATTATAACTAATTAAATAATAATAAGATATATAGTCTTAAAG
>JAHZGX010000021.1 GCA_019420585.1 Prevotellaceae bacterium | reverse complement strand
CAGGCGTTACAGCCTAAGTTGTTCTTAGGGGGTTCGTTCATTTGGCATCACTTTGTGAGTACAAATGCGCGGAAAAACGTACAGAAACGTACACACTTTTTCGGGGGTAACGTACAGCAACGTACAGCACCGCGTACAAGTGCAACTATCAGTAACGCCGATAGATATAACAGCAATGGAAAATTTATCAACCAAAAAATAGGAACACGGAAGAAATGGCAACATTCAAACCAACAGTGCGCAGTATGCGCAAGGACGGATTTTTGCAGGTCTATATCCGGGTCACACATCGGACGAAACACGGATACATCAAGACCGACAAGATGATTACCCGAAAGGAACTGACCAAGACCAATGAAATCAAAGACCCCTTTGTGATGAACTACTGCACCGAGCGGATTATGGAGTTCAACGACCGATTGAACCGAAAGGACATCAGCCAGTGGACAGTCGCGGAGGTGGTGGACTACCTGCTGAAAGGAAACGAGGACATCTGCTTCAGTGACTATGCGCGTCAGCACATCGACCGCATGATTGACCGAGGGCAGGAGCGTAACGCCAAGAACTACAAACTGGCCCTGCAACACATGGAGCGTTTCTTCGGCACTAACAAAATCATGTTCGGGCAGCTGACGTCAGCGCAGGTGAACCGATGGATTGCGTCACTGGAGCAGACGCGCCGGGCAAAGGAGATGTACCCAGTGTGCATGAGGCAGGTGTTTCGGGCGGCGGTCAGCGAGTACAACGACTATGACAACGGCATCATCAGAATCAAGACGAATCCGTGGGGCAAGGTGAAGATACCGCAGGCGGACCGGTCGGAGAAGATTGCCATCAGTCCCGAAGAGTGCAGGCTGTTTTTCGCGGCTCCCCTGCCTGCCACTCGCATGATTGACCCATTGCCCGAACTGGGGCGCGATGTGGCGAAGATGGTATTGTGTCTTGCAGGCATGAACACGGTGGACATCTACGAGCTGCGCAAGGAGAACTACCGAAACGGCTGTATCTGCTACAAGCGTGCCAAGACGCGCAAGGTACGCACCGATGACGCATACATCGAGATGAGGGTCGAGCCGATAATACAGCCGTTAGTTGAGAAATATCTTGCCGAGGCTGACGACCCCTACCTGTTCAATTTCCACAATCGGTTCTCGTCCTCGGATTCTTTCTGTGCGAACGTGAACACTGGCATAAAGCAGCTCTGCAAAAGCATGGGGATAGCGCAAAAAGACTGGTACTGCGTATATACGTTCCGTCACACATGGGGAACTGTCGCGCAGAACGACTGCGGGGCGAGTGTCGCGGAGGTGGCGTTTGGCATGAACCACTCGCACGGACACACGGTGACGCGAGGATACATCAAGATTGATTTCACCCCGGCCTGGGAACTGAACGCCAAAGTGATTGACTTTATCTTTTTCTCCACGGCGAAGAGCAAGCAGGGACTGGCGCGAGGTATCGAAGAGCCTGCCGACAAGTTGTTCAGACTTTCGCCCAAGGCTATGGTCTATGCGAGAGCCTATTTTCGCGGAGAGGTTCTTGCAGAGGTCAGCGACATTGGCTTCGGCAATGTTGAGGCGGTCATCACCAAACTTGCCGTGATGTTGCCCGACACAATCCCGACTGGGTGTGCCGTGCAGTTTCGCATAAAGAACGTGGACGCAGACCGCGAGGTGGTCTATGAGCGCACGAAAGGAAAAGGGTTTTGACATGGCGCAAAGATAGCACGCGGCCCGGCCCCCTTGTTTTTAAGTTTTGCTTCACGCCCGACTTTGTTTCAACGCAGAGCCGGGCATTCTCTTTTTCTTTTTGCGCGGAACTTTTTTCTTTTTCTCTTCCTGCGGAGCAGGCTACGGCGCGTCAGCAAAAAGAATAAAATCTTCTCAAAAAAAATTTTTTAATGTCGGCGTCGTCGGAGCGAAGCGAACTTTATTCCGACTCCTACTCCATAGAAAAACTTTGATTTAAGTTTTTCTTCCTTTATCCTATATCCGTAGTATTATATTCGACTTAATATAATACGTCCATATTCCATAGAGGAATTCCATAAAGGATATTCCCACGCGCGCGCGTGAAGGTATGCGTTTGGTTTTATCTCGGTTATTGAAATGGCGGTGTCGGTGGAAACCATAGGTTATATTTTGGTTAGGTTTTGGTTTGTGTTTGGTTACACTTTGGTTACACTTTGGTTTGCTTTTGGTTTTCGTTTGGTTCTATCTCGGTTATTGAAATGGCGGTGTCGGTGGAAGAAAAAGCGACCTATCCTCACGGACGTGTCGCTTTCGAGTTTATTAATTATTCACGTTATTCACTGTGAGCAAAAACCTATGGTTGTGTCTAAAAGTAGATTGGATAGACGGCCGGGCGCGTCAGTCATCGTCCTCGTCAGTTTCTCCGCAGAGGTCACGCAGTCTGTCCTCTATCGTAATGGATGAATGAACGTCCATATCGACCTCAACGGCTTTCATCTTCGGCGTATGGAACTCAAGCAGGCGCAGTTCCGCGCTGACACGCTCGTTAGCGTCCAGTACCATCATATCCACATCGAAGTCCGACATCTGTATCGGGTTGCCGTCTGCGTCAGCCAGTACCCTTGTACTGAGTATAACACCGTCCTTGTCGGTGAAATCAATCTTGCGAGGCGTGCCGTCAGCCTCTGTCTGCGGCTTCGGCTCAAAGTATGCGAGGCTATGAGCGCGAAGATACCCTTTGAGAGGGTTTTCCTTGTTGGGCGTACCCTTTTGTCGCCCACCGGTTTTCTTTCCTAATGCCATAACTCAAAACTTAAAAGTTGCCTACAAATATACAGCCGTAAATTAGCGCACGAATTATAACTTTTGAAACATAGTCAACATGATTGGAAGTTTAGTAGGCGCAGGCTTGTCGGCTGTCGGGAGCATTTTCGGCGGTATCTCGGCGAGTAAAGCCATGAAGAAAGTCAAAAAGAATTTGCAGGCGCAGAAGCAGGCAAATCAAGACTGGTACGACCGCCGATACAATGAGGACGCTACACAGCGTGCGGACGCTCAACGCATACTGACTAAGACGGAGGAATCAATCCGCAACCGCAATCAGCAGGCCGCAGGAGCGCAGGCTGTCATGGGCGGTACGGAAGAGAGCGTGGCAGCCGCCAAAGCCGCCAACAATCAGGCTCTCGCCGATGCCACCTCGCAGATTGCCGTCAATGCCGAGGCACGCAAAGACCAGATCGAGCAGACGTATCAGCAACGTGACGCGCAGATTAATGACGCGCTCAACAATCTTGAAATGAAAAAGTCCGAGGCTATCTCGTCAGCCGTGCAGGGTGTGGCACAGGCAGGCGCAGGCATAGCAGGTGCTTTCTAATCCCCTCTGACGTATGGCAGGATTTACCGAAGAAGAATACGAACAGAGCCAAGACACCACTCCAGTTGACCCTCCAAAAGGTTCAGCGGACTGGACCGGGCAGAACAGCGGTGACAACGCACCCGAACTGAAACCGACACCCAACCCTGCTCCCGGCACATTAGAGGCTTACGAAGCACAGCAGACCGCCACGCCTCCGACTGGCGGTGCATCAACCACGCCCACAACACCGCCACCTGCGGATGCCCCTGCGGCTTCAACCGACACGGAACACGAAACGCCTGCGCTCTCGCCCGAACAGCAACAGCGCGTGGACGCTACCGCCGGAACTGACCGCCAAATCAAGACCATTCAAGACTGGATGGACTCGGAAGAGAACCGACCCGAAACGCCCGAACAGCGCAAGAAGCGTGAGCGCAGAGAGAAGTCGAAGCGCATCATCGCCGCCGTCAGTGACGGCATTTCGGCGTTGAGCAACCTTTTCTTTACGACCCAGTATGCCCCCAATATGTACAACCATGAGAAAGGGAGCATGACAACTGCCGTGGGTAAACGGCTCGATCAACTCAAAGCCGAGCGCGAAAAGAAGCGTGACCAGTATCTGAATTTCTCTCTCAAACTCGGCGACCTTGAGAATCAGCGTGCCGCTACCCTGCGTGAACTGGAAGCACAGCAGGAACGGCAGAAACTCGCACGCGAAAAGGCTCAACGAGAGGCAGAGGCTCACGGATGGCTTGCAGCTCTGCAACCCGACAAACAGCGTGAGCAGAAAGGAAAAGCCGACCGAGCCGAGCAGGAAGCAATCGTGGCGCAGGCAGAAGCAGAGGCGGCTCCCGACCTCCAGCAGGCTAAACTCGCTACGGAGAGAGCGCGTAAAGACAGTTTGGACGCATCAGCCGCCAACTCACGCGCATCAGCCGCCGCTCATAACCGTTCCAACGTGTCGGAGTTCTCGGCATGGGATGAAAACGGACGTGAGCATAAGTTCCGCACCAAAGAAGCCGCCGATGCCTATGCCAAACAGCATGGCACATGGCAGGAAGAGGACGTATCGGAAACCACTAACACCGAAACACGGCGCACTCCCGAATCCAAGCCACAACAGCGGACATCGACCAAGACCAAGAAGAGCGGTCATCCTGCACGGCCCGCACCCGAAGATAACACACCGCCGAGCCGTAGAAACAACAATGACAACACTCCACCAAGCAGACGATAATTCGATATGGCAACAAATAACGATGATATTAAGTGGCTGTATGGCAAACTAAAAGCCAAAGGCTACAATGTTGGCACGGAGCAGGAGTTCACATCCTCTCTTGCCAACGAAGCAGACCGCCAGTGGTATTATGATAAAGCCAAGGGCATGGGTCTGAACATGGGGAGCATGGCAGATTTCAACAGTATGTATGCTCCGCAGACGGCTCAACCTGCCCCTGCGCCTGCCTCCGCGCCTCGTCAGCAGGCAACCCCGGCGGCTCCTGCCCCGGCATCCACGCCTGCACCGACAGCGCAAGCCCCGACCCAGTCAGCACCTGTGCCCGCTTCACAGCAGCCACAGCAACCTGCATGGCATCCTACCGAGCAGGATAAGATACGAATGTCGTATCAGATTCACACCATGCTCAACGACTTCAATCAGAAGTCAAAGGCGCGTATCGCGCAGGTTCAGCGCATGACAGAGCCTTTCACACCCGAAGGCAGGAAGAAGAGAGCCGCCAAGAAGTTCCAAGCGCAGCTTGCAGGGACTAAGACAACCGCAGGATTGGGTCTTAATGTTCCATCCAGTCAAATTTATGACGGCGGTTCGCCACAGCCTTATGGCGTGGAGTATGTTGACGGCAAGCCAGTAACCCAATGGCTCATGCCCGATGGCAGTCTGACCACAAGCCAGTTCGCGGCTGACCGCGCCGAGGATACCGCTCGTAAAAATCGCCTGCGCCACCAGTTCGAGAACCGCATGAAGCAGAATGGACTTGACCCTGCCAAGCCCGAAGATGTTGAAATGCAGGCGCAGTATGACGCACAGGCACCTGCCTATGATGCCGTAGCAGAACTTTGGCAGGAAGCCGAGGAAAAGCACAAGGCAGACAAAGAGCGCAATGCCGACCGCGAATGGAGCAATTATGCGGCTATGGGCGGTGGACGTGAAATGCGTATCGTTACAACGTCTATGAACCGCCACGCCGATAATATTTACCACATGACACGCTTTGACCTTCAGAAGATGATGGACAATGCGTGGGCGCGTGCAGGCTCAAAGGTGACTGCCAACTGCTACAACCGCCTACGTCAGCAATACCCGGACGCTCCCGAAGAGGAATTGCAGGCAACCGCATCGCAGATGGCTCGCCAGTTGACCGACAATGCCGTATATCAGTATGCCGTTCAGCAGAACACGCCCAAAAGCACACTGGAATACTTCGGTCGGATAGTCGCCGACATGAACGTGATTAACTCGATCAGCAAAGGTCTTGCCCGAAGCCAAGCAGGAACGAGTGGCGACCTTGCAGCTTATGAGGCCGCTATGGGCGAGTACGGCAAGAATCACCGCGTGGCACAGATTGCAGGCACCGTTACTGGCATGGCAGTTGACCCCGTGACATGGGTGTCGGGCGGTGTCGGCTCACTCGCAGGCAAAGGAGCAATCAACATCGGCGGTCGTATCGTAGCAGGCAGAGCCGCCACATCAATGAGTACGCAGGTAGGCTCACGCCTCTTCTCGTCCTCGCTCACTGGTCGTATCATCACCGGGGCGGCCGCAGGCGGTGGCAACTTCGCCACATACGAAATGCTGAAAGAGGGCGAGAGCCAGTTCCTGCACGGCGGTCACATCAACCCCGAAACTGGAGAGAACGAGGGCTATTCAGCCGGAGCGGTGTTGAGCGCAGGCGGTCATGGCCTCATACTCGGTAGCGTGACTGGCACATTGTCGCCAGTCATCGGCAATGTCGCTGACAAAACTGTCAAGGCAACCACCTCCACAGCAGGCAAGGCAGGCGTGCGCCTCGGCGAGGTTGCAGTATCGACCCTTGCCGAGGGTACAATATTCTCCGTTCCCGAATGGATAAACGGCGATGCCGATGCAATGGACGTGTGGACTGATAACATGGCGATGATGTTAGGCTTCAAGGCACAGCACGGACTCAAGAGCGCACCGCGTGTTATCGCCAGTCTGCGCCCAGTCAAGCCAGTTGGCGGCCGACCGCTGACGCAGGCAGAGCGCAACCACAACCGCATGGACTTCGAGGAACGTCTGCGCAGGAATTTGGATGCAAGTCCGAGCGATTTGTCATTCACAGCCGATGAGCGCGAAGAGTTGCGCAGGGCAGGCTATGGCGAACTCGCCGACCTGTTCAGCCGTGACCGAGTGCAGGAAGTATCTCGGCCTAACCCTGCCGAGGGCGCGATCGAGTTAAGAGCCGAGCGCGTTGAGGCTGAAACAATCAGTCGCAATCCCGAATTTGACGGCTATTCCTCAATGGAAGAACTCATGCAGGACGGCAATGTAAGCCAGTCCGCACGCGCAAAGGCATACTACATTCTTACAGGGCGCAGACTTCCGATGGCTTCCGTGACTGGCTACACCACCAACACGGACGCTGACGGACGTGTTACTGTCAACTCCATAGCCGCCAATGGCGACGTCGTTACCAGTCGTACCTTCAAGAACGAGCAGGAAGCCAAACAGGAAACCGACAACATCATGCGTCAGGCAGAACTCAACTCGGTGGACGTTGGTGAGCGATACAAGGAAGCCATAGCCGATGACATGGTGCTTGATGCCGCTATCAGCGAGGTGTCGCCCGGTGCCGACCCTGCAACCATTAAGAGAATCTACCGCGCTGTCAAGGCAGGCAACAAGGACGTGACCGAATCGCAGAAGCAGTTGGTTGAGTTCCTTGATGACGCTATTGAGCGCAACCGCGACATTGCAGACCGCTATCGCCCCGAAGCAATCCGCGAGGCTCTGAAAGAGGAAACTGGCATTGATGTGGATGCAGTCCTGCGCAAGATGCCGAGCAAGCGCACCGAAGCGGAGCAGGCTGTTGTCAAGTCGTATCTTGAACGGCTCTTCCCCGAAGAGGCACGTCAGCAGAACGCCGAGCCAACCGCAGAGCAGGCAGAGGCGCAGAGCCAGTATGAGCAGGGCCGTGAGTTGTTCGGACGCTTTGAAGAGGGCGACCCGACCGTGCAGGCTGACGTGGACGCTATCGCCCTGCGTATGCATGAAGCATACCAAGCGGTTGAGGACGCTTTTGGTTCGGAAGCCGAATACTATATGTTCCATGTCAATGAAAATCCGTGGGCGTTGGTCAATGACCCCGAACTGACCGTGGAGCAGAAAGACGCTGTCCTCTACTATATCAACGCAAAGGCGGCTCTTGACGGCGTTATGGACGCTTCCAACGAGGTAGCCGACCGCAAGCGTGCCGAGGTTGAGGAAAGCGTTGCCAAGCGCACCCACAAGGACAATGGCGTGATTATCCCTGCCACCATGAAAGTGGATGACCGACCGGTCTACATCGTCAAGGGTGATGTAGTCATGTTCCCCGATGGCACAGCCGTTGACGTACACAACTCTTCGGAGAGTGTCGTTGTCATGGACGCGCAGACTGGGGAATATCAGTTCACATCCCCCGACCAAATCTTCAAAGTGTCCGAGGCTGTCAATCCGCAGGACGAACTGGACACCGCTTTGTCGGTGATCGAGCAGGAGCAGATGAATATCTTTGGCGACAACGCCGTTGCCCCGGAAGAATCTGCCGAGGGAGAAGAGCCACAGCAGGACGATATTGACCCATTTGCCCAGCCTGCCGAAGCGGAAGCACCTGCAACCGCCGACACCGAGGCATACGACCGAGGCTATGAAAGCGGACTGAACGATGCAAAGAATTTCGATGATGTCAAACTCAACGCCGAGATTGAGAACCTCCGCGCCGATTCCAACCGACTGACAGACTTCGGACGTGGTCTGCTTGAGGCTTACGAATACGAGCAACAGAACAGGGCTATGGAAGCGCAGAGCGTTCCCAATCCTACCGAAAACCCAGTTTCAGACGCGGAAACCGCGCCCGAAACGGTCCCAAGCGCAGAAAACGGACAGCAGACCGCGCTCTCTCGCATCCCCCTCAACGAGAAAGGAGAGCCGAGTTTTGAAGCCGTGGATAAGGAAACGGCCTGGGATGGACTGGTTGAGGCTGTCGGCGGTGAGGATGATGCCGTTGAAATCGCATTGGCGCAGGTTCAGCAGGCGACCGCCGACCTCGAAGCACTCAACAAGAAGCCTCCGACAATGAAGGCCCCCAAACTGAAAGGTTCGCCTATGGCTATGGCAGAAGCCAAGCGCAAGGCGGCCGAGCAGTATCAGAACGACCTCGCCCTATATAATCAGCAGATTGCCGAGGCGCAGGCACGCATTGACGCATGGAACGGCATTGTCGCCGTTCATAACTCACGCAAAGCCGAATTGCGCCGTCAGCAGGAAGAGGAACGCCGTCAGCGTGACGCAATCGCCCATGATGAGGCTGTCGCCCGATTTGAAGAGGAACAGCGTATCAAGGCAGAGAAGCAGGCGGAGCAGGAGCGCATCGGTGTTCATGCCGTCAACCCCAAGATTAAGGACAAATGGGACGCAGCTCCCAAAGTTGAGGGTAACGAGGACGCGCTGACGCTCCCCGACGGCTCTACCATATCAGGCCGCTATGTCCTTACCGAGGCAGGAGCCGCCTCGCCCAGTCATGACGCGAACAATGGCTATGTGCCGACCGAGGGCTTCCCGATTGACGAGAACGGCCAGAGCGTCAACGACCGCGACTACTACCGCGACAAGGACGCACAGCAGAAAGTCGAGGGCATGGCAAGCAGTTATGACAACCGCGCCCTGCAAGACCCCGTAATCGTCAGCAAGGACGGCGTTGTGATGTCGGGCAACAACCGCACCATGTCGGGCGACCTCGCCGCACGCAGAGGCACTGACAAGGCATACGTTGACTATCTCGCCCAGTTCGGGCATAGGAAGTACGGTTTTACTCCGGAGCAGGTCACTGGCATGAAGAATCCGCGTGTGGTGTTCGTGCCGGACGAGGCTCTTCCCTACGATGCCACAACATTTGCTCGATTCAACGCGCAGGAGAAGAAATCGCAGGGCAAGCCCGAAGCCGCCGTGAAACTCGGCAAGATTGTCCCCGACAACGTGTTCAACGTCATTGTCAACGACATCAGCCGTTACGACCGCCTCTCGGATTACTATGCGGACGAGAAAGCCGTAGCGCAGGCACTGGGCGCACTCATGCAGGCAGGAGTCATCAACGATATGCAGATGCCCGAACTGCGGACAGGCACAGCGTTGTCGGCCGCAGGAAAGGAACTTATCGAAAACACTCTTATCGGCAAGGTATTCCAAGCCTCGCCCGATGCCGTGCGTCAGATTATCTCCGTCCCGACCCTGCGACAGTCAATCGTAATGGGATTGAGCGAGATTGCCAACAACCGCACTCTCTCCCGAAACGGCTACGACATCAGCGATGAACTTTCAAAAGCCGTTGACCTTGTCGCCCGTGCCAAGACTGCGATGCCTGACGTTTACACCGATGGAATGCCAGTGTCGCCTTTCGGCCGTATGCAGGGCTTGTTTGATGACGAGTTCGGCGACAGCCGTGTGACTGACGCGACAACGCTCCTGCTTGCCGACATACTCAACAGCGGACGGCCGAGCGACCTCCGCAAGATTCTGACCACCTACAACAACGAGGCTTCGCAGGCTTCGGGCGGTCAGATGGATATGTTCTCCGGCTCGATCCCAACCAAAGAAGAAATACTCACAACCGTAAACGAACATTTTAGAAATGCAACCCCAAAAGAACAGCAGGCACTCGTGGACGCTGCCATTGCGGAGCGCAAGCGCAGAGCCGAAGCAGATGCAGAACAGCGTGAACGAAGCGAGGCAAGTGAACAAACTCCGCATGATGATGAACGCCGTGCAGAGCCTCAACAGCCAACAGCAGGCGACCCCGAGTTCACAGAGTTAGAGCCACTCGGCAAAGACCGCAACGACCTCTACGAGGACACCCCCGAAGAAGCCGCACTCCGCGCACGAATCAGCGTGGGCGAAGAGTGGGAAGAGGAAGGCCCCGCGCCCGATAAGCCCATCTACAAACGTAAACTCTACGTTGATGGCAAGCATGAGGTCATCCAAACGGACGCTCCCGACAAAAATGGCTCATATACTGGCAGTCAGTTGACCTTTGACGGCCGCGACTTCGGCGACCTCAAGGAGATTGCCGATTACATTGACGTCGGTATGCAGGCACAGCAGGCAGAGCCGACCGAGGCGCAGAAAGCCGCAGGCAACTATAAGATGGAACACCGCCGTGTTGACGGCTACAACATCAGCATAGAGAATGCCAAAGGCAGTGTGCGCCGTGGTACTGGAGCGGACGGCAAGCCGTGGGAAACCACCATGCAGAACGACTACGGATATATCCGTGGGACTGAGGGCGTGGACGGCGACCACATTGACGTGTTCCTTTCCGACACTCCCGAAGAGGGCGATGTGTTTGTCGTTGACCAAGTGAACGAGGACGGCTCGTTTGACGAGCATAAGGTAATGTACGGCTTCCCCACGGAGCAGGCCGCGCGTGACGCATACCTCTCCAACTATGAGCCGGGTTGGACAGGCCTCGGCGCGATTACCCACGTCAGCAAGGACGAGTTCAAGAAGTGGATTCAGTCGAGCAGACGTAAGACCAAACCCTTTGCCGAATACAAGAGCGTAAAGCCTATTCGCTATGACAGCCAAGGCAACCCGATAGACGAGAACGGAAATCTCATAATTGAGGATGTGAAATCAGTCGCCGACATTACTGACGCTGATTTTACCGAACCTACACGCACTGTCGGACTGCCTACGCTCCCCGACATAGTTCAGCGTGTACTGTCCACGAATGGCAAGAAAGTTATCATCAAGAAGAATATCTTTGAGAGAAACGCTCTTCGCCATGATGAACTGACCCCCGAAGTCAGCCGAGCCATTCTCAACGAGGCATTGTACAATCCTACTCTCTATGGCAAGAATAAGCCATTGTCACGCCCGAACAACTGGATTGTCATCAATGTGCCTGACGGAAAAGGCAACAACAAACTGGTTGTCCTTGAGGTGAACGAGAACAAGGATAACGTGGAAATCGTGCATTGGCACGAGGTCGATAATAGAGGCTTGGAAAAAATAAAAAGGCAGGCCGAACGTGAGGACGGGCAACTCCTCATACTGCCCTCCGAATCTTCGGAGGAGGCCGGTGCCCTTTCCGGCCCTACGCTCGACTCGCCTAATGAGAAATTGTCCCCCAGTTCTGAAATGCGCTTAACCGAGGCTCCGAGTGAATCGGAGGGACCGGACCTTGTTCCTACGTCTGACAATGTTATATCTTCTGACCGCAAAGTTAATACTTTGTCAGCAGATAAACAAACGGAGAGCGCGGAAAGTTCTGAACCGTATACCATTACGCCGACCACCTACACCAACAAGAAAGGCAAGACGAGCGATGTTCACCTTGTCAAGTTCAACCGCGAACTGACAGCCGAGGAAAAGGCGGCTCTTGACACATTCGCGCGTGAGTCTCTCACCGAGGGGAAGAAAACCTCTCGCGGTTGGTATGACCGCAAGCAGGGCGGCTACATGATGCGCAGTGAGGAATCCGCACGCCAACTCGCCGAGATGATTGGCAACGAGGAAGCCGTTGCGGACGCACAGCCAATGACCGCCGAGGAACTCCGTGAGGCTGTCGCTCCTGCGGCTCCTACGGAGAAGAAGCCTGCACGGAAGCCGAAGAAAGCACCTATCAACCGCGTCAGTCTTGAAGATGTGATGACCGACCTGTCGGCCAAAGGTGAAACCAAGTTGAGCGACCACGCCGAACCAGTCAAGGCAGAGCCGGAGCAACAGCACGAAATCAGCGATGACGAAATGAAGTCGTTGGCTGACGAGCTGCGCGACCTGTTGGGCATAGGCGATGACGAGGGCGACACCAACATCAAGTTCCGCGACCCCGGCGAACTGACAGCGCAGGAGCGTCAGCGCATCCAGTCCGCAGGCATCCGTTTTGCTATGGGCCTTATCGAGCGAGGCACAACGGCATTCCCCGACTATGCCACCAAGATGGTGGGATTGTTGGGCGACAAGATACGTCCGTGGCTCAAATCGTTCTATGAGGGCGCACGCTGGACACCCGGCTACGACAAATACACCTTTACCCCGACCGAGCAGGTTGCCACGTTTGACGTGCAGAACTTCGACAAGAAGCAGGCTGACCCAATCGCGCAGGCCGCTATGATTGTGGAAGAGCGTAAAGCCTCAACCGCATCCGCGCAGGCGCAGAAAGAACTTACCGAAACCCGAAACAAAAACCGAAGAGAAAATGACAAGCAGACAGAAGCAGATACAGCTGCTCTTGCAGAAAAAGCAGAGGCTGTTGCAGGCGAAGCAGAAGTTACAGCGCAAAGCGCAGGAACTGGAGAAGCAGGACGCAAGCGCATCCTCCGCGACCTCAAACGAGTAGATGACACCCTTGAAGAGGTCAACGACCAGTTGGCACTTCTCGGCTACTATGAGGCCGAAGAGGTTGACAAGGATTTCAACGAGGCATACGGCTATATGCGCAATGCCGAGAAGAAAGCCGTCAAGGATGCAGTTGATCTCGCCAAACAACTTGTGAACGACCTCGGCCTGGGACTTGATAAGGTGACTGGCTCTACAACCGCCAACCGTGGCAAGAGAAAGAACGCCGTTACCGCGAATATCGCGCCCGCAGGTGGTGACATATCCATACGTCTGCCCCTCAACGAGGGCCGCGAACTCTACATTACTATCGGTCTTGACCCGTCAGTAACGCCGGGCGATGTTACATACAGCGGAGATAACCTGCAAGCCACTCGCATCATGTACCGCGTTGAATGGCCAGACGAGAAAGGTCATGTGTCGTTTGACCGCATGGGGCGTAACTGTTGGGCAGATGCCAACGTAACCTATGCCGACCTGCTCAATGGCATTCAGCGCGAGGCAAAGGAATACCTGCCGTCCCCAACTCCTGCCGAAGAGCCTGCAAAGGCAGAACCGCAGGAAGAAGCCTACCACGGCACCGTCACTTTGAAAGACGGACGCGAGGCTGTTGTCATATCGGCTAATCATGTGCAGAACATCGGAGAGCCGTCCCGACTGACTGACTACATCGTAGGAGTGAAAGGTGAGCCGGGTACAATCAAAATCTCCCCCGATGAAATTGCCCATGCAGGCGCACCGACCGCAGAGGATAGTTCTTCGTTCCCTGACCCGAATGACAACGAGGCTGTATCCAAATGGCTTGAAGATAACTCGGCCGCGATATGGAAAGGTGTTGACGCTATCATGCTTGATGCACGGCATGACGAAAATCTCCTCAACACATTCCGCGTCGACAATTCCGAGTGGGTGCAGGAGTCTGTTGTTGGAGAATTCGTTGACAAATGGATTAGTGAACGTCTTGATGAGATGATGAACGAACACCCTGTCGCTGTAAAGGCATGGTTCGACTACGGACAGCGTGGGCTTATGGCTGACGTGATAGCCGAGCGCATTGGGAAAATCGTTGCTGAAGAAAAAGCCTCTGCCAAAGCCAAGGAAACCCACAATGGCTACAAGGTAGGCGATGAAATCTTGTGGGACCGTTACGGCAACGGCAAGTGGGAGAAACAGCGCATCGCAGACTTCGATAAGGACGGTCGTCCTATTCTTGACTCATTCGGTCAGAATTGGATAACCGAGATAGCCGACTGGGAGCGCATCAAACCTGCTGACGGCATATTCGGAGAGGCACAGCGTGTCGCACGCGCCGAGCAGGAGAAAAAGAAGAAGAAAGCCACCGCCGATGCCGTGGCAGCTCTGACTGGCAATAAGTCAAAGAAATCTCGCAAAAAAGATGTAACTTTGAAGCCGGAACAACCTATCGGTGATTTATTCAGTGGTTTATTCGACAATCCTCAAAACTCAAGCAATCATGAAGAAACTGAAATGGGAACTCGCCCCGGAGAAGCCGGGGGACAACGACAGCAACTCAAGCAGGATACGCAGGTGGGAGGAGATGAACCCCGGCGTGAAACTGAAAGACCTGCCGGAGAAGCAGGCAGTGGAAGCACTGGCATGGATTCTGATGCTGACCGAGCAGGAGGCAGAGGATTACATGACGTGGCTACGCAGCCAGCCTTAGAACGCCTGCCCGAAAAAGAACGCAAGAACGTTCACAACAACCACGTTGAGCGCGGCACCGAAGTCGCGCCCAAGAGCGAGAGCGCACGCATCAAAGCCAACATCGCCGCTATTGAGACGATGAAGAAACTTGAAGCGAGCGGTGAAGCACCCACAGCCGCCGACATGAAGAAACTCCGTGCTTTCAGCGGTTGGGGTGGACTGGGCAAGGCTTTCAGCGACTGGGATACAAGCCGACAACTGAGGCAACTTCTCGGCGATAAATTGTATGACGAGGGAGCGGAGATGTCGCGTAACTCGGCATATTTTACCCCGGCTTACATTGTAGATGCAATGTGGGATATTGCGCGTGCTATGGGATTCAAGGGCGGCCGCGTCCTTGAAGGTTCAGCAGGTATCGGCAATGTCCTCGGTCTAATGCCACAAGACCTCAGTGAGCGCAGTTATATCCGCGCCGTTGAGAAAGACCCGACAACAGGCAAAATGCTCAGTCTGCTTTATCCCGATGCCGTTGTTGATATTGACGGCTTCGAGAAAGTCAAGATAGAGACTGGCACATACGACCTTGTCATAACCAATGTTCCGTTTGTCCCCGGCTTGAAAGTCGCCGATACAAGCGGTGATGCAGACATCTCAAAAGAGTTCAAGACATCAATCCACGATTTCTGTATAGCAAAGAACGTCCGCAAACTGCGTGACGGCGGTGTAGGTGTGTTTATCACCACAGCAGGCTCAATGGACGGCACAGGCCGTTTATACAAGTGGCTTGCCAACCGAGAGAATGCAGACATCGTTGGTATGTTCCGTATGCACAACGAAACATTCGGAGGCACTAATGCTACATCCGACATAATTGTTGTGCGCAAGCGTGTGAACGGCGTTAAGTCGCCTCTTGCCATTGATTGCTCACTTACAACAGGAGTGCGCACTGCCGAGTATAATACTGGCGAGACAAAGAAAGTCAAGAATGTTGGTGAAGTACCAATCATTAAAACGCTTTCCATGTCATACAACCGCTACTATGTTGAGCATCCCGAATACATGGCAGGAGAAATGCATTTCGGTTTTGAAAAGGGCGACACCAGTTTCCGACCCGAAAGCAAAGGTCTGTATCCAGTCAAGGAGAAAGACCAGTCGCAGTTGTTGAGCCAATGGGTTGAGGACATGAAGCGTAACTTGGCTGACACAGCGGAAGAAACCGCTCCCACGGTCATGAACCACCGCGATGAGTATGTCCCGACCTATGATAAGGTTGGCAACGAGGTAAAGACTGGCACAATCGTTGTGGACTCGCAGGGTCGTATCTGCGTCAACTATGACGGAACGGCGCGTCCGCTCATGTCCAAACTTGATAACAAGAGTCCGAAAAGTACAGATGAACGTATCGCCCAGTTCAACAAGAACAAGGTCAAGGGACGTACTCGCGCACAGGTGGTACAAGATTACAACGCCATCAAGAAAGCACTCAATGACCTGCTTGAATACCAAAAGGCATCCGATTTCGATGAAGGATTACAGCCGAAACTCAAAGCATTAAACCGTGCCTTTGATTCTTTTGTGGCAACATACGGACACCTGCACGGCAATAACGGCCTGGCATGGCTGAAGAATGACGTTGACTATCCCTCAGTGATTGCTCTTGAAACGTATCGTGAGGAAGGTCTTGAACACAAAAAGGTGTTTGGCAAGGCTGATATATTCAGCCGCCGTGTTGTTGTTCGTCCCGAACAGCCCAAGGCGACCAACGTCCGCGATGGAGTAACGCTCAGTATTCGTCAGACTGGCTCACTTGACACCCGATATATTGCAGAGCAGCTCGGCATGAATGAGGCAGACGTTCGCCGTGAGGTAATTGAAGCAGGCCTCGGATATGAGAACCCCCTCACGCATTCAATGGAAGCCGCTCACGAATACCTTTCGGGCAATGTGCGTGAGAAGATGCAACAGGCGGAAGCCAATAACGAGGACGGAAGATATACGCCAAACATCACCGCCCTGCGCAAGGTCGTACCTCACAGCATCCCATCTCACTTCATAGAGTTCAGCATCGGTTCTTCGTGGTTGCGCCCCGAACTCTTTGAACAATATGTCAAGGAGCGCACAGGCGCAAGCGTGAAACTCACCTATGCAGGTGGTATGTGGGCTATGGATAAGCCACGATGGACTGGAGAGCAGGACAAGTCATTCGGTATCCGAAGTGAAATCTGCGACAAGGTCATCACTGGCACAGAGTTGATCGAGGCAGCCATGACCAACCGCACTATCCGTGTTTCAAAACAACAGAAAGACGGTCCCACTATATCCGACCCCAAAGCAACATCTGCCTGCGCCGCCAAAGTTGACGAAATCCGCGATGACTTCAAGTCATGGCTGCGCTCCCGTATGGAAGCCGACCCCGAACTGGCAAAGGAAATTGAGGAAAGATACAACGACATCTTCAATAACTCCGCGCCAATGACCATTCCCGATGAGTATATTCCCGAATACTTTGACGGAGCCGCGCGAGTCATCGGTGGGAAGCCCATCAAGATGCGCAAACATCAGGCTAAGGCCATTGTGAGAGGCACGATGCAGAGCCTTATGCTTGCACACGAGGTAGGCACAGGCAAAACCTTTACCCTCATCACCACCGCAATGGAAATGCGCCGTCTTGGTACAGCCAAGAAACCGATGATTGTAGTGCAGAACGCTACGCTCGGTCAGTTTGTGGCAAGTGCGAAAGCACTCTACCCGGATGCACGCATTCTCAGTCTTGAAGATAGAGACCGCAATGCAGAGGGACGTAAGGACTTCTATGCAAAGATACGTTACAATGACTGGGATATGGTTGTCATTCCCCAGTCTGTACTGGAGCGTATTCCCGACCATCCCGACCGTGAACGCCGATTCATCGAAGAATCCATCCAAGAAAAGATGGACGTTATCGAGGCAATGTCAAAAGACCGTGAGGCAGGACGCGCCGTTGCAGCTCTGAAAAAGGACGTTGAAAACCTGCGCGACCAGTTGAACAAACTCAGCGACACCGAGACAGCCGATGATGAAGTGATGGAGCGCGTAATGGTTACGCCCGGCTCAAAGCCGAAGAAAGATGGCAAGAGAGCTGCAATCGCAAAGGAGAACGCCAAGACACGTGCGGAAGAAATGCTTAACCGCGCCACCGATGATACCCTCAACTTTGATGACCTCGGAGTTGATGCTATCCTTGTGGACGAGGCGCACGAATACAAGCACCTCGGATTTGCCACAGCCATGCAACGCGGAGTCAAGGGCGTAGATCCATCTTATTCTAAAAAGTGTCAAGGTTTGTACCTCAAAGTAAAGGCAGTGCAGGAGAAGAGCGGAGGCAGGAATGTAATCTTCGCAACGGGTACTCCAATTTCCAACACAGCCGCAGAGGTATGGACGTTCATGCGCTACCTGCTTCCGCGCGAGGTCATGGAGGGTCATAACATTTGGCACTTCGATGATTTTGTGCGCAACTTCGGAAGCATTCAGCAGATGCTCGAATTTACCACGCAGGGAACGTATAAGGAGAATAACCGCTTTGCAGGTTACTCCAACCTCCCCGAACTCGCACGAATATGGGCTGGCATTACCGACACCGTCCTCACCGCTGAGGCAGGTGAGGTAAAAAGCCAAATCCCCGAACTGGAAGGCGGTCAGCCGACTGACCTGTACCTGCCGCAGACCAATGGACTGCGTGCCGTTCTCAAATTCGTTAGGGCGCAACTCAAAGCCTACGATGAGATGAGCGGGCAGGAGAAAAAAGAAAACAGTCACATTCCGCTCGTTATGTATGGCATAGCCAAGGCGGCCGCCATTGACGCTCGTCTTGTCATGGCTAACGCCCCCGATGACCCACACAGCAAGACCAATGAAGCCGTGCGTCAGACTCTCCGCTCGTTAGAGGACAGCAAGGCATACAATGGTACTGTTGCAATCTTCGCTGACAACTATCAGCGCAAGAATAAGGAAACCGGGGCTGTCGAGTTCAACCTATTCGATGACATCCGCACCAAACTGATTGCGCAGGGTGTACCAGCCGAGCAGGTTGTAATCATGCGTGACGGCATGACCGACAAAGCCAAAGAGAAAATCTTTGCAAAGGTAAACGCTGGAGAAATCCGAGTGATACTCGGCACAACACAGCGACTTGGTGTAGGCGTGAACATACAGGAGCGTCTTCACACGTTAATGCACATTGACGCGCCTAACCGTCCTATGGACTACTGGCAGAGAATGGGCAGGCTATTGCGTCAAGGCAATATGCACAAAGAAATGGGTATTCCAGTAAGGGTTATCCGCTTCGGCGTTGAGGACAGCCTTGATGTAACGGCATATCAGCGACTGAAAACCAAAGGTGCTATTGCAGACGCTATCATGCACTCCAAGGATTTGCTTGCCAACAACCTTGAGAACCGAATACTGGAAGAAGAGGGGGATGAGTTCGGCAACATCACCGCAGAGTTGTCGGGCAGTCAGTATGCCATGCTTCAGAACCAAACAGAGAAAGAGTTGCGCAAGTTGCAGGCAAAGCAAGACCAGCACCGACAGCATCAGATGTATATCCACCGAGCCGAGCCAAGACTTCGTGAACTGATTGAAAAGTTTGGCAACGATATTGCACGCAGTGATGAAATTCTCGCCTTACTTGAAAACAACCCAACGACTATCACAATCAACGGCAAGACCTACGAGAGCCGCGATGATATGCAGAAAGTCTTTGAGGCTCACAACAAGTCTATGGCGGCAAAGAAGCAGAGTGTTCAGCAAAACGAACCCATAACCTCCACTCTGACATTTGACATCGGCAACGTCCATTTCACAATGACTACTCGTGTCAGTCAGATTGCCGGGTATGGCGGTCAGGGTACGTTGGCGTTCGATGTGCAAGTCCAGCACGATGTTGTTTCCCATGACATAGATTATAAGCGTTCTTACGGCGACATACCGTTGAAGCGCATTATCAACGAACTTGTTGATAACGTGACAAGCGGCAAGGAAGAGCGTTCCAATCGTGAGGCATGGGTGAACGCAAAAGAACGTAATGAAACCGACCTCGCAACCCTGCTGAAAGATAAGGGCAAACCCTTTGAACATGGGGAGCGTATCAAGGAACTGGAGCAGAAACTTGAAGAGTACACTCTTGCCATGCAGGAGGAACTCAAAGAGAAAGAAGCCAAGTATGCCGAGATGGATGCCAACATTGAGGATACAACGGACATTACGTTTACATCCGAAGATGATGAGGACGAGGATTCTAAATCGGAATCTACCGGGGACGGCAACAAGTATCGTGAAGATGAAGACTTTGAATATTTTTCATTATCAGATACAGACCCCATCGCAATGGTAAAACGTATTAAAGATTTATCAAATAAACTGCACACGCCAATCCGTATTATCCAAAGCCAGCAGGAATTAAATGCGATTCCTTTGCGGAGAAAGCGGAATGCCAAAGGTTGGTGGAGCGCAACTGACAATGAAATTGTTGTTGCACTTCCTAATAATATCAATGTTGCAGATATTGATAACACCGTAGTCCATGAGGTTGCAGGACACAAGGGTCTGCGTGCGCTCGTTGGTGAGGAACGCTTCGATGAATTCCTCGGCGAGATTTACGACCACGCTTCAAACCCTATCCGCACAGTCATTGACAAGATGACCGACAGAATGGTTAGCGAGGAAGCCGACCGCCTGCGCACTCGCAAGGCACAGGCCCATGAGCGTGCCGGGGAAGATGTGAACGCCAACTACTACACCGACATGGCAGAGGCGCGTGTGGAAGCCGAGAAGAAGCGCGAGGATTTCCGCAAGGAAGCCACCGAGGAATATATGTCAGACCTCGGCGGCCGAATCGGAAGCGAGGGCTTTGAGAAGATGAGCCGTGACGAACTGACGCTTTGGGGCAAAATCAAAGCGAAAGTGCAGGCTTTCCTTGACAAGTTCCTGCAAGGTCTGAAAATCGCCAAGAGCATACGCCTCAACGATAAAGACCTTTCCTACATCCTCTACAAGTCATGGAAGAACCTGCGCAAGAAAGGTGTCTTTGCCGATGCAGAGGACGTTGTAATGCGCAGACGGACCGGTTGGGATGACGTGATGTTGAGTGACTTTGCCAAGGTGGAAGACGCAAACAATCGTTTCAACCGGGAGTTGCAACAGCAGATTGACGGGACCCTGCCTAATGGGCATATCTACCGGTTAGGAAATCCCGGAATGATTCTGCGTTCAACAGGGGTACCCAATCTTCCAATTCAGATGTCAGCCACAAGACTGCGCGTCAAGGCAACAGAGTACGGACATGATTTTGACTTGGCCGAGATAAGGAATCTTGTAAAGGAACTGCAAACTCCGATGGCCGTATTCGCATATGGGAACAAGGGCAAGATGCAGAACATCATTGTCGGTATTGAAAGCAACGGCAAGCAATTTATTGTCGGACTTTCTCTGAATCCAATAGTCAATGGCAAAGCACTGGAGATAAACAGCGTAAGGAATGTATTCCCCAAGAACAATGCGGAGTGGCTGAACTGGATATCACAGGGAAAGTTGCTGTATGCTGACAAACAAAAAATCCAAGCCCTGATTGACAAACAGCGAACGATTCTCGCTGACGTTGCCTATCTTGACTTGGAAGATGTTGCAAAGGTAATAAAAACTTTCGAGAATCCGACATTTGACGGAGATGAAGATGTGAAATTCCGAGACGGGGCTGACTATGTGGAGCGGAATCCCGTGATGGCACGCGCCATGTATGAGAAGCGGATACAGACAAGCATGTATCAGGCCACTGAGGCAATGCAGGATTCCATGCGTGGACTTATGGAGTTTTACAAAGCCGTGGAGAGTCAAGGCGCGAGACGCGAGATCGAGGATGTGTCAAGTTTTGAGAACGCGTACATAGCGGAGAACCTCATGAGCAGCAAGAGTCATGCGGAAATGGACGAGTATGAACACCGCATCATGCGACCACTGCTTGACATAGCGGCCAGGATGTCGGCTGACAAAAAAGGTCGGTTAGCATTGACAGACTATATGATGGCCAAGCATGGTCTGGAGCGTAATGCCTATATGCGTAATGAAGCCATCGCCAATGGAGAAGAGTCTGAACGCGACTTCGCCGGTCTTTGCGGACTGACGGGAGAGGCGGACTGGCAAGACGCAGAAGTGGCGGCTCAACAGATTGTGAGTGACTATGAGGGGGCACATTCAGCAGACATAGCGGGACTATGGAACGCGGTAAACACGGCAACCAAAGCGTCATTGAAGAAAGTCTATGACTGCGGTCTGCTGGGCAAGGAGCAATATGAGAAGATTCGGGACATGTACGACTACTATATCCCATTGCGAGGATTTGATGAGAAGACAAGCGATGACGTGTATGGCTATCTGACAAGCAAAGAGGGAGCGTTCAGCAGTCCGATAAAGAAAGCGGAAGGACGCAAGTCGAAAGCGGACGACCCTCTGGCCACGATAGCATATATGGCGCAGAACAGCATCATACAGGGAAACCGCAACGTCATGAAGCAGAAATTTCTCACATACGTCCAGAATCATCCGAGCGACCTTGCGAGCGTGAACAGGCTTTGGCTTGTCCATGACGAAACAACGGACATTTGGAAGCCTGTCTTTGCCGACATAGACGAAAGCATGACACCCAGCGAGATAGACAAAGCGGTGATGGAGTTCGAAGAGCGCATGGAATCGTTGTCACAGTCTGAGCCGGACAAATATAAGCGAGGACGAGATGCCATAGGAATCCCATACCGAATTGTGGACGGCAATATCAAAGAGCATCAAGTGGTAGTGAAGCGGAACGGTGAAAGTTTCGTCATCACCATCAACGGCAATCCGAGAGCGGCACAGGCCGTAAACGGCCTCACAAATCCCGACAACGACCTCAACGGGGCTGTTGGAAAAGTATTCAATATAGCCTCCGCCGTCAACCGACAGTTAAGCCAGTTCTACACCACACGCAACCCGGACTTTGTTGTGTCGAACTTTATCCGCGACCTGATATATTCAAACACAATGGTTCATGTGAAAGAGAATCAAGGCTACGCCATGAAATTCCATAAGAACCATGCCAAGGTCAATCCCATACGCATGGTAAGGCTCCTGCGCCTTTACGAAGCCAATAGCCTCAACATGCATAATCCAATCCACAGAATGTTCTATGAGTTCATGCACTGGGGTGGCGAGACAGGCTATACGATGCAAAGAGACCTTGAACAGGAGAAGAAACTCGTGGCGAATATAATGAAAGAGGCACGCAGAGGCACGCTCAATCCGATGAGCATCCTCAGCCTTGTCGGCAATAAACTCGATCAGATTAACCGAGGGGTTGAGAACAGCGCGCGATTCGCAGCCTTTGTCACATCGCGAGAGATAGGCAGGGATGTGCAGCGTTCGGCATACGATGCCAAAGAAATCTCAGTCAATTTCAACAAGAAAGGAGCAGGGAGCAAGTTCATGGACGCGACAGGACAGACGGCGGCCGGGAAAACAGCGGGGTTCACTTCGGGTCTCGGCAGGAGTTTCTATGTGTTCTGGAACGCGGCAGTGCAGGGAACTGCAAACTATGGCAAAGCATTCAAAAAGAATCCCGTCAAGGCTATGACAGTCACAACAGCCCTTTTGCTGTTGGGTTATGTCATGGCGGCACTGATGGATGACGGCGATGACGAAGACAAGAACGGCTACTACAATATGCCGAAATATACGCGCCGCTCGAATCTGATGTTCCGCACCGGTGAACAATGGGTGACAATTCCACTGCCTGTTGAATACCGTGCGCTGTATGGTCTTGGTGAACTCGCCTACAGTGTGACATCCGGGAGGGAGGAGTATTCCGATGCAGAACTGGCTAAAGAGACAGCATCCCAACTCTCGCAACTTCTTCCCCTTGACTTTATGGAAGGAGGCGGAGGACTGCACGCATTCGTACCGAGCGCGTTCAAACCGATAGTGGAATCCGCGACAAATACGTCATGGACCGGACTGCCCCTCTACAAGGACACACCGTTCAACAAGGATATGCCCGAATGGACAAAGGCATATCCGCGAACCAACAGTCAACTTGTTTACCTTTCCAAATGGGCAAACGAGGCAAGCGGAGGCAATGACTATAAGGCCGGATGGGCGAATTTCAATCCCTCGCAACTGGAATATCTTCTCAACGGGTATTTCGGCGGCTATTCAAACGTCATTAACAAGATGGTCAAGACCGGGGAGACGATGCTCGGAGAGCGGGATTACGACCCGAGCAGCATCCTGCTTGTAAACAGGCTTGTCAAGATGGGAGATGAACGAACCGCTGAGAAAAAAATCAATTCAGATTTCTTCCAGTATCTTGAAGATTACAAACGCACCCATACGCTACTGCGCAAGTACGAGGACGAGGCGGAACGAGGGTCGGACAAATACCGAATATTCCTTGATGCTCTGAAACATTCGCGTGACGGAGCAAGACATGATGTGATGGACGAGTATATAGCGGACTACAACTGGTTGAACAGGACCATCAAAGACCCGGAAATCACCGATGAGGAAAGAACTATATATGAAGAGGAGATGCGCAGACTTAAACGCGAGGCAGTCTCCCTTATGAAAGTCGCACCCGATTCGTTGCAGATGAACCGGCTTAGAGAACAATTCGCGCAAGAGCATGCGCAACAATAGTTAAATGATTGTGGACGATGCGAGGTATTACCTTTGCATCGTCCACAACATACCAACCGACAATGGCAAAGAAGAAATTACATAAAGCAAGCCGCGTGATGCCCAAGAATGAAATGGACAACGTGGCGCACAGCAAGAGCCTGGGACATACCCGCGCCTATGATGTTCTTTGGCAGGCACAGCAGTATTGGCAGGCGATGGAAACATTCCGTCAAGACCGAGAGCGCAACAAGAATTATACCTACGGCAGGCAGTGGGATGACTTGATATGCGTTGACGGCAAGATGATGAGGGAAGAGGACTACATCAAGTCGCAGGGCAATGTCGCACTGAAGAACAACCTTATCCGGCGAATGGTGCAGGCTGTACTGGGCGTGTACCGCAGTCAGGCCAAAGAGCCGACCTGCACGGCGCGTGACCGTGACGAGCAGAAATACGGCGAAACTATGTCAACCGTCCTGCAATGCAATATGCAGCTCAACCGCATGACCGAGATTAACGCCCGATGCATGGAAGAGTTCTTAATCTCCGGCTTTGTGGTACAGCGCAAGTGGTATGGCTGGCGCAATGATAAACTGGATTGTTGGACGGACTATGTTCAGCCTAACAATTTCTTTATAGATAACAATATGCGCGACTTCCGAGGTTGGGACGTGTCCTGCCTCGGAGAAGTTCATGACGTATCGTTTGAAGAATTGTGTGAGCGGTTCGCGCATAATCCGGCAGACTACAAACGTCTTGCGGACATATACAAAGATGCCCGTGACAAGAATGTATTGGGCGCGGCATTTGAATCTTTCGGTCATCCGTTGCAGGGATACTATGATTTCCTCGTTCCACGCGACATTACCCGATGCCGTGTGATTGAGGTGTGGCGCAAGGAGAGCAAACCTCGCTACCGCTGTCACGATGTCAACAACGGCGATGTGTTCAAAATCGAACTGGAGGACTATGAGGAATTTGTCGGCAGTGTGAACCGAGAGCGAAAGCGCGAGGCGCAGGAACTGGGCATGGACGAGAGTGATGTTCCGCTGATTCAGTGCGAATGGTTCATGGATTCCTACTGGTATTATTATCTGCTCACTCCTTTCGGCGACATACTGGAAGAGGGAGAAACACCCTATGAACACAAGAGCCACCCATACGTTTTCAAGGCTTATCCGTTCATTGACGGCGAGATTCATTCTTTCGTCAGCAACGTGATCGACCAACAGCGTTACACCAACCGCCTCATCACGATGTACGACTGGATTATGCGTGCGAGTGCAAAGGGTGTGCTTCTCTTCCCGGAGGACTGCCTGCCCAAAGGAATGACAATAGAAGATATTGCAGACGAGTGGGCGCGGTTCAACGGCGTGATAATGATAAGACAGCCAAAGGCAGGTACAGCCCTGCCACAGCAGGTTGCCAACAACTGCACGCAGATAGGCATAACCGAGTTGCTGAATATGCAGTTAAAATTCTTTGAGGACATATCGGGCGTGAACGGCGCATTGCAGGGAAAGCCCGGCTATTCGGGAATGTCGGCAAGCCTCTACAATCAGCAGGCGCAGAACGCAACAACCTCGTTGCTTGACCTGCTCGATACGTTCTCTTCGTTCATCAGAGATGGCGCGACAAAGGATGTCAAGAACATTCAGCAATACTACGATACTCCGAGAGTGTTCAACATCGCAGGCAAGAACTCGGCTATCGTTGAGTATGACCCACGTAAAATCCGTGACGTTGAGTTTGACCTGTCTATTGTAGAAAGCACGTCAACGCCTGCATACCGCGCAATCGTGAACGATATGCTGATGGAGTTGTGGAAAGCGAAGGCAATCTCCGTAGAGCAGTTGCTTGAACACGGTGACTTCCCATTTGCGGACGGATTGTTGCAGAGCATCAAGAGCCAACGCGAACAACTGGAGCAGGGCCAGATGCCCGAAGGGATTTCGCCCGAACTGGCACAGCAGGCACAGCAGGGCGCGAATATGCAAGCCGTACAGCAGGCACAACGTATGCTTGCGGCATAACGACCCCAGTACACCAATCAGAAAACGGCCTCGGAAACGGGGCCTTTTCTTTTTTTCGCCGGTCCGTGCTGCTTGGGAATAATCCGAGGCATATCCATTTCATAGAAGCAGATGTGCATACCGATGGCGCGTGTCATGAGCAAGTCATCATGTTTGCCGATGATAGCCCCATACGCGCCGTTCTGCTTACGCTCATAGGTTAGATATTCATCAAGACACCGCTTGTCGCGTTCCGTGTAGAGGTGTTCGCGTATGACCTTGACGAGCGTTGATATAATCATCGGCTTTGTGGCAATGTTGGTGTGGAAGCCATATTTGCGCGGAACACCCTGCCTAATCTCGTCCTCGGACTGACGGCGTGCATAAAGGTTGGGATAGATAGTTGAAATCTGATTGAGGATATATTGCGACTGGTCGCCACCCTCAACCTGCCTTTCGCGGTCATGTGTTTCCAGTGTGTTGCTCTCAATGACAAGGAGCGATTCATTGTAGTAAGCCGCCACCTGCGCAGCTTTCCACGCGAGGCGGTCAATGTCGCAATGTCCGTACCACTGGGCGACAACAGCCGGGCGACCACCCTCTATCATGTTCAGGCGGTCAATAACAAGAATTACAGACCAGTCGGCTTTTGCCGAGCGACCGCCCACGTCAACGACCGTAAGGTATCGGTCTGTTATCTCCACCTCGTCATCATCTTCGGGCTTTACCCAAATGCAGAACTGCCCCTGCCTATCCTCATGGAAGCGCAGGTTCTCAAGAGCCTTTTCGCCCTCGTCACTATCCGCATATACATCGCCGATGTAGCGCGGAGGACGGCAGGCGTTTTCAAATTCTTCGACTTGATATTTGTCGAATACCATTGTGCCGGAATGAACGAAAGCCTCTACATCATCCGAGGGGAACTCGGAAGCCATGATGCCGTGGTCGTTCTTACCGCTACGCTCCTTGATGTACCAGTTGATTGCTTCCAGTGACGCACCCTTTTCCCACAGCCACCAAAGATACTTTCCGCACTCTTCACGCGATGACAGCACATTGTCGTTTTCCCGGTTATCATAGAGCCACTTTGCAAATTCGCGCAACTCCTCGCCACTCTCAAACGGCAGAGAATATTGCTCGATCTGAAACCACGCTATGAACAATGCCTCAAACTGGGATGGAGTGTTAGGGTCAACGGCCGCAGAATATTCGGTGTGGAAGAAATTGCCAGTACCATTTGCAGTTGATTCCATCACAATCATTGTGAGCGGACGCAGGAGAATACCCGAACAGGCAGAGCGCACTATATCTTCGGGAGATTTGCCGTCAGTCTTTTTCCATATCCCGACCTCGGAGAGATGGACGAGCGAATAAGCACCGCCACGGCAACCGTCAGGACGTTCGGCAGTACCAATCTTAATCTTGCAGTTGCGCTGTGGCACGCGCGATGTTGAGCCGGACTTACCGACACCTACCATCTTTGGGGCATTGCGGTCGTATGACGCGCCCATGTCGTAGAGCAATTCAATCGGGTACTCCTTAATCATCGTGTCGAACATATCCTTGATTTCATCGGATGCCGTGCCTTGATGTGCGATGATAAGGGAGTTCAGTCCTCGCTTGTGGAAGAACTGCAACCATGCCATATACAACTGGGTCGTAGTGGAGCCGCCCCACTGACGTGCTTTCAGCAGGATAAGACGGATAGGCAAGCCTGCCTTGCGTTTCTCTTCAAAGCGCGACACCAGTATGCGTTGGGGATAGCGTAGCCGGAACAACACGTCCGAACCTGCATCCTTGTTGTGAATCCACACAAGGGTAGCGGCCCAAAATGGGAAATCGTGTCGATAGCGCAGACGTATAAATTTCTCGGATACCTTGTCATGGTCGGTGTCGTTCGGCTCAACGTGGAGAACATCGGAGAGGAAGCGGTCGATAGAGCCTGCCTCAACAAGTTTGCTGACAAAAGGGATACTCATCATCTCAACAGGCAACCACTGGACCGGCATGACAAAGTCGGAGATAGAGACCTCAACTCTTTCTCCAATAGACCCCTCTCCAGTAATCGGGTCGAAAGCCGCATACATCTCCTCATTCCTGCGGTCGTTCTCCGTCAATATCTTGTCTATATCGGTCAAACTGCTTGTCATACCAACCATTCTTAATGCGGTATATGAATTCTCCTACTGTGCGAGGTGTAAGATAGAATTTCGGTGCAGGCTGATGGACAACCCTTGACACCAGTTCAAAGAGTGATTTATCGGGGTGCAAATCGCGGAGAGCCAAGTACCTGCGGAATATCTCTTCAAACATCTCACGTTTGTTCTGACGCATACGCGAAAACGGCTTGCCAACCAACATACGCGCCACCTCCACGGCGGCCCGCTCTTCGGAAACCCAAAAGCGTCTTGCAGGTGATTCAGCCACCTTCTCAAAAATTTCGGGCATGATAATGTAATTCGCCAAGGCGAGTTGCTCACGATACGCACGCATGAGGTCATCATTGCGCTGGCTTGTGAAATCCATTATAGAGCCGAAATGTTTTGCCATCTATTCCATTACGATGTTGATTGGTAGTTCCTATGCAAAGTTAACCAATTCACGTCACAAAACTTAAAAGTCGCACCCGAATTTATAGACTTATTTTTGCGCATAGATAATGACCCAACCATAAGATTTTCAAAATAATGGCTGATACAAACGAAGTTAAGAGCAGGCGCGACCAACACCTTGAACGGCTGCGCAAGAAATACCCCGAAAAGAAATTCGAGGACGATGAGGAAATCTACGGACAGATTTCCGATGATTACGACAATTACGAGGCAGAGTTGGAGGGGTATCGCGGCAGGGAGAAATCTCTGTCGGATATGTTCGCGGCCGACCCTCGCAGTGCGCAGTTCCTCACCGATATGCACAACGGCACTGACCCGGTTCTCGGTCTTGTGCGCAACTTCGGCGTGGAAATCAAGGACGTACTTGACGACCCCGAAATGCAGGACAAGATTGCCGAAGCCAACAAGGATTATGTCGAGCGCGTAGCCAACTCCAAGAAACTGGACGAAGAGTATGAGAAGAACATGGACACCACTCTTGAAACTCTCCGTCAGTTCCAGTCCGAGCGCGGCATGAGCGATGAGCAGATTGACAAACTCGTTGAACTCCTCCTCGGCATAGTCCGTGACGGCGTTATGGGCAAGTTCAGCACCGAAACTCTTGACATGGCCAGCAAGGCCCTCAACTACGATGCCGATGTAGCGGCCGCAGGCGAAGAGGGCGAGATTGCAGGACGCAACGCCAAGGTTGTGGAGAAACTTCGCAAGAGCAAGAAAGGTGACGGCACAGCACCAATCGGCGGCAAGAACGGACAGGGCGCGGCACCGACACGCAAGGAGCAGTCTATGTTTGACCTCGCCAACGAAGCTATGTAGTCATGGACGGCGTTGTGGTACACTGCCCCGATGAGGGCTATAAGGTAACACCGACAAAAGGTTCGGCAGGAATCCGCAGTCATGTTGCAGGCGCGACCGCTTCCGTCAGCAATCTTGCATCCGCAACCGGTGGAATAGGCAAAGGCAATTTCATTGAAAACGACAATAAATAAATCTTTAATCTCAAAATTTTTCCAACCATGGACGGAGAAACAGTAAATGTTGGTGGTACAAATCCCACCCCGACCCCCGGCTCAGCCGGAGTCAGTTCGCAGGTAAGCGGAGCAGCCGCTACTGTGAGCAATCTCGCAGGGGCAACTGGCGGCATTGACGGTGGCAACCTCGTGCAGCCCGACCTTGACGAAGAACTCTACAAGTTTAAGGGCGATGACACACCCCTCATGCAGATTGCGCTGAAAGCAAAGCGTGTCAAGGTAACATCGCCCGAAGTTGACCACTACATGATTGACGAGCCTCGCACCTGCGTGACCACAACCGCCGCCGTTGCCAAAGGCACAAGCAATCAGTTCGTAGTTTCACTTGACGGCGACGACCAGCAGATTCCGCGCCCCTACGGCACGTTGCTTGCCGTTGGCGTTGACGGCTACACCGAGGACGGAAGCAAGGCAACGCCCGGCAAAGACCTCATGCTGTTTGTTGTCGGTCACGACCCCACAACAAACAACCCCATCTGTCGCGCCGTGAACGGTCCCAAGTCAACCACCGATGCCGAGTATTGCACAACGCCTGCGATACCCGCCGGAACGAAGCTGATTCTTCTCGGCAATGCGCTCTATGAAACGCAGAAGAAAGTTGACCCCGACCTGTTCGTTCCGCAGCCCACTCGCGTGTTCTTGCAGAAGCGTGGCATGAACCGCATCGTGTCGGACTACTTCGATGCCGTCAAGAAGCGCATCCCGTTCACCAAGGCAATCATCGCCGAGGCCGCACTTACCAAGTTCAAGTGCGACACCAACCGCTCCCTGCTTGCCGGACGTAAGGGCAAGATTAAGGTGAACACACCCGAAGTCGGCGTACAGGACATCTACTTCTCCGAGGGCGTGCGCTATCAGGTGAAGAAAGAGATTCAGCACATCGGCAAGTGGACTTACGAAGAGTTCATCGCCCTTGCCAAGATGTTCTTCACTGGCGAGGATGTTCCGAGCAGTGGCCTGGCCCTCTGCGGCAAGAACTTCCTTGAGAACATCCAGTGCATTGACTTCTCGAAGCACCCGGAGGTCAAGATTGACGTCAAGACCAACAAGTTCGGATGGACCGTCACCGCCATTCACACCGTGTTCGGCGACATCGAGTTCAAGCGTGAGCCGACCTTTGACCGCCTCGGCTGGAGCAATTCGGCATTCCTGCTTTCGCCCGACCGCCTTGTGCGTTACGTTCTCGCCGCCGAACACTCATCGTCTGACCGCGTGGAGGGCGAAGAGGCAACACGCGAGAGCATTCTCACATGGGATGCAATCGCCCTCAAAGGCTCTTGCCACTTATGGATCAACGGCGAGGACACCACCGCCAACGACAACGTCAACGAGGACGCAGCCCACTATCTGTTCTACGAAGGCTCTACTGCCCCCGAATCCCCGGTTGACGGCGGTATCTACTACCTGCTGAGCGACTGCCCCGGTATCGCAGCCACCGCTGTCAAGGGTACGCTTTGGCGTGCCAAGAACACCACCACTACCACAGGTGAGGGTGCTTCCGCGACGACCAAGACCACAACAACGTGGAGCGAGTATGAGGTTGGCGATGTAATCAGCGTCTAAGGCCCATCAAGACTAAGTAAACAACAGAGAGGCGGACTGGTAGAAATGCCGTCCGCCTCTTTTAATAAATGCCACAACAATGAAAAAAAAGAGAATAACTTACGGCGTGTCGGGCATGATGGAATATCAGAGCATCATCCGCTTCGGTAAGAATACCCTCAAGGTTACATTTACTGGAGGCAGTATGAATGCCATCGGCGTGACACCTGCCACATACACCACCAGTAGTTTCCTCATTCAGCAGGCAATAGAGAACAGCAACGAGTTCAAGCGCGGACGCATCCGCACTGTCCGAACCATAGAACTGGATGAAGAAATCCACATCGAGCGACCCAAGCCTGCTACTGCAATCGCAGAACGGCGCAATCCCACGCCCACGGCAGAAGCCGAGAAAGTCCCCGAACCTACCGAGGAAGCCGAAGCCGCCGAGGTCAACGCCGAGGACGGCGCGACATCCGAGGAACAGCCCGAAGAATCCGCGCCGACCGCACCGCTCACGCAGGTGGAGTTTTCCTGCAACGATGATGCAAAGGACTACCTTGAGCAGACTTTCGGCTACGTCCGTAGCAAGCTGCGCAACCGCGAGGACATCATCAATGCAGGCAAAGCCCACAACGTAGAGATAATCTTCGTGTAAACGTCCGGCGATATGGTGTACAAAATCCTGCAAATTGCGCGTGACGTGCGTATCGCCATAGACGAAAACAAGACGAGCGAACAACTGATAGCCGATGAGGATATTGACACCCTGTCGCTGAACGATATTGTACGCTCCAAGATTGTCGAGGCTGTGCGCAGGGTTGTGACCGAAGCACCCACGCACCTGCTTGACGGCGGTCTGCCATTCGGCGATGCCGTCTTTTGGCGAAGCAAAGGTTCGGGCTGGACACTCCTGCCCGAAGATTTCATGCGCCTATTAATCTTCAAAATGAGTGATTGGGAGCGACCAGTATATGAACCAATCACAGCCGCCGACCCTCAGTATCAGCTGCAATTCTCACGCTACAAGGGACTGCGAGGAAATCCGCAGAAACCAGTTGTGGCTATTGTCAGCCGAGCCGAGGGCCGTGCGCTGGAATTATTCTCCTGCAAGGACAAGACCGCGACCGTTGAGCAAGCCGTCTATATCCCTCTTCCGAAAGTGGATTGTGACGGCGGTATCGAAATCCCGGAGCGGTGCTATATGTCGGTGGTCTATCAAGCCGCCTCGCTTGTGCTTGCCACAATCGGTCAGAGCGAACTATCCTCAGTAATGTCAGAACTTAGCAAACAACTTTTAGTATGAGTCAGATAAAGACAACCGAAATTGAGGGTGATGTGGCTATCGGCAGACACGTCACCGCAGGCGGTAACGCGACCATACAGGGGAATACGACTGTCAAGAAGAATCTGAAAGTTGAGGGATGGCTTGATGCCCGAAACATCAAAGGACCCAACAAAGGTATCTTCCTTGACGTGACTAAACTCCGTGAGGCATATCCGTTACCGCATGACGGTTGGTGGGCATTAGTCGGCAACACCCTGCCTGCGCCCCTATACATCGCAGACGGCGGTGCATGGGTAGCGACCGGCGAATCGGCAGGCAACCCGACCATTGACAGCCAACAGTACAACGATGCCGTTGCGGCCCTTGACGCTGATTTGAAAGAACTGGAGAAAGACGTATCGGCAAACGCACAGAGCATTGAGCAGATACGCACGCAGATAAACACTATCGGCAGTTCGGTCAACACCCTTACATCCGATGTGTCGGGGCTGAAGAATCGCGTATCAAACGCCGAAACACGCATTGGCACAGCAGAGGGCAATATCCAGTCCATCACCAACAGCAAGGGAATGCCTAACGGCATTGCAGGTCTGGACGCAGGCGGTAAAGTTCCGTCAGCCCAACTGCCCGGCTATGTCGATGACGTGGTAGAATTCAATGCAATGGTATCGGGGATAACACCTCTTGCCGTATCAATCAGCAAGAATTCAACCGATGCAGGTTGCATGGTGGTGTATGATACCGACAACAACGTGTTCCTGCTTGCCGTATCCAACCGCACAATCACCGATGAGCAACGTGCGGACTGGATAAACATACGCCGACCTATCAAGTTGCTCAATCAGCCTGCAACCACTA
Source organism: Prevotellaceae bacterium (assembly GCA_019420585.1). Classification (GTDB taxonomy): domain Bacteria; phylum Bacteroidota; class Bacteroidia; order Bacteroidales; family Bacteroidaceae; genus Physcousia. The sequence continues at coordinate 69,279 of JAHZGX010000021.1, read as the reverse complement.
TTGAGGGCGTAGGCACGCCAGTAATCAGTGTCGGCGACTTTTGGGAAGTCAAAGGCGAACAGGTTGCCCTCATCCAGTCGGCGTTCACCTACTACAACAACTGGCTTGACGGCAATTCATTCGGCGAACCTACCACAGACGGCCGCGTACCCGAAGGAGGCAAGGTCTATATATCCACATCGGATAACAAGACCTATCGTTGGAGCGGTTCGCAGCTCGTTATCATCGGCAATGACCTCGCACTGGGGCGCACAGCCAACACCGCTTTCCCCGGCGATGCAGGTGCGCTCTTGGAAACCGATATAACGAACATCACAACGGACTTGTCAAACAATGTCGCAAGGACAAGAGAAATAGCCATTCTTCCCTTTGACGGCTTTTATGACGAGGACAATATTCCTGCAACTGGAGTATGGTTCAGACGTAACGCATCGAACGAGGGCGGCAACTGCTATATGTGGCCCGCAAGCGGAGAGTGGCCGACTGGATTCGGATTCAGCGACTACAACACATCGTTCCACGGATTCAGCGTAGTCCGTGATGATGTCATATTCCGTTATAAGAACGACCTCTACCGCTATGACGGCAAAGACCTCGTAAAGGTCGGCGGCGCATCGGTGGGCAATACGTTCAACCTCACGGCGGAGATTCCCACGCCCGACCCCGACAAGGTGTTCTACACCATGAACGACAAAACCGACAAGTATTATGCTCCTGCCGCTGTCGTTGCCCAAAACAAAGCCAACTATGGCTTGCAGATAACCTTTGCCGTGGCTCACGGCTCATGGAAGATTTACCAGTATGTAGGCACATCGCTTGAAAGCGAGGACGTGCTGAACAGCGAAAACTGGCTCGATCTCGCAGGCATGAGCGCAGGCGCGGAAGCCATCGTGAATGTGAATGAGGTGTGTGAGGATAAGGACTATACCTTGTCGCTTGCCATTCAAGCCCTCATAGACCTGCGCGACACCACCGGGGTCAATTATCTCAAGGCAGGTCTTATCATCACATACCGCCGTGACTCTTCCAAGACACCCCATGTATGGGAAACAAAGCAGTTCGTAGGTCAGATTACCGACATATCCGCTACCAATGGCGATGACCTGTGGCCCGACTTCGGCGACGGTGGAGGTCTGTCATTCGACCTTGCCAACGAGCCGGAGATAAACGGCACGAAAGCCCTCTCTACTGGCGGTGCATACGACATGGAGCAACGCTCATTTGGAGGCTTGCAGATAGAACCCGACCCCACGGACTACATCATTCAGGCCGTAAGCAAGGCAGGTAATCCACTCGGCGATTCCGTGAAGATACCGAAGAGCAACGGCACAGGCGGTCAGAGCGGAAGCACACTCACCATCTACTGCGAATCCGCCGTATGGGGAGCGTTCGGTAGTAAAATCATGCTGTCAGCCGCCATCAAGAGCGTGACCTATGACCGCGAGGACGAGGTGCTGGGAACAATCCGTTCACTCAGCATCATCGACCCCACAACCGATATAGAGTTGTGGAGCGAGGTTGTCAATCAGCCGTCCTCAACTTCGGCCAATGACCTAAAGTTTAGTTTCGACTTTACCGACTTCATCACGGCCGCATCGAGCAAGGACTACAAAATCAAAGCCACTGACGCAGACGGCAACGAGCGCACGCGCGTAATCAGCGTTACCGCCGTGGACGTGACGTGTACCTGCGTGCAGGCTCTCAACTATTCAGCCGCCACCGCGCTCGAAGTCGGGGGCAGGGAGAAGAGCCTGCCGATGTATAAGTTTGAGAACAATGTCAGCACCAAGCAGGGCATACTGGTGACAACCGAGATGTTCTACAACGGCGCATGGCACACCCTCGGCACGGCTACGGTCACAGACCAGTACAGCCACAACATCAGCATCGACCCGAACAACGTGTTCGGAAATTCCGAAAAACTGGCTCACGGCTCTTACCCCCTGCGCATACAGGGCAAAGACCTCGCTTCGGGTGTGACTGGCAACACCATCTATACCGCCGTGATGTGCGTTGACGCAAGCAACAGCACGCCTATTGTAGTCATGCGCTACGATGACCGCAACGGCGGCAAGGTACGTCTGTATGATTCCATCGCGCTTGACGTGGCAGCCTACACTCCGGGCAAGACCCGAACCGCCGTAGAGGTTGTGATTGACGGACACACCGCCACCACCGCCAACTGCGAAGCCAGTCAGACGCTCAACGTCACCAAGCAGATACAAGGCTATGCCACGGACGGAAGCAAGAGTTTTGACGTGTTCGCCAAGAGCGGAGCATCCAAGTCCTCTACAATCACACTCACGGTCGAGGGTTCTGCCATTGACGCTGAGATTAAAGAGGGCGCACTCTTCGCCTACGATTTCTCCACGCGCAACAACAGCGAGAGCGACCACACCATCAAGGACAATGACTACACGATGCAGGTCATCGGCAGCAACTGGAACTCCAACGGCTTTGTGTCCGTCCTCGGTGAGAACGTCCTGCGCATCGCGGAGAATGTCAAAGCGGAGATACCCTATGCGCCGTTCTCGTCCTCTTCCCTTGAAACGAGCGGAGCCGCCATCCAGTTGGCATTCTCCACCAAGAGCATCAAGGATAGGAACGCCATGCTCTGCGAGTGCTACGACCCTGCGGCAGGTGTCGGCTTCTATATCCGTGGCAACGAGATTGTGCTGACGGTGCTTAACGGCACGCCGAGGCGACAGCGCGTAGGCTTCAAATGCGGAGAGAAGATAACAGTTGCCGTTGTTGTGGAGCCGGGTAGCAAGTATGTCACATACAAAGCCTCAGACGCATCGAGCGGAACGAACTACTCCTTTGTCAAACTCTACGTCAACGGCGAGGAGTGCGCCGCCATAGGCTATCAGCCGGGGACGAGCGCACTGCGTCAGAACAAGACAATCACGTTCAATTCGGAGGACGGCGACTTCAACCTCAACTACTTCATGGCATACAACTCCTACATGGAGTGGTTGCAGGCGTTCCGCAACTACCTATGCAAGTTGAGCGATGTCCGCGCCATGATAGCGGAGTATGACAAAGAGAACGTACTGGACACCACCGGGAAGCCCTCAATGTCGCTCATGGCCGCAATGGGTATGCCGTACTATGTGATTGTCGCCGACCAGACAACATTCAATAATTTCGACTATGCACTGAACGGCGGCACATCGACCAGTGACCAGTTCGCCTGCACACTCTACTACTTTAACCCACAGCACCCCGAATGTAATTTCAAGGCCGTCAACGTGCTGTGGCGCAGGCAAGGAACAACATCCGCACAGCGACCTATCAAGAACGACCGCTTCAACTTCAATAAGAAGAATAAAACGACTGGACTTAAAGCCACCGTCACCCTGCTCAATCCCGATGACAGCACGGAACTGGGACGCAAGGCGATACTGGCGGCGAAGCACAACAAGGTCTATGTGTCGGAAACTGGTATGTTCGTTGACGTGGTAACAGTCAAGGTTGACTTCTCGGACAGCAGTAACGCCAACGACTGCGGAGTATGCGACCTCATGAACGCTACATTCCGCGCCCTCGGCTCATCCTACATGACCCCTGCACAGAGAGCCTATGACGGCACGCAAGACCTCGGAGGCGGTGATGTGCTGACAGGGCTGGAGATGGACCACTCGACCAAGAACCACCCGATAGCCTGCTTCCGCGCGACAACCGACACGTTGCAGGACGCATGGTTTCATGCCAAAGGCAACTGGAAAGAAGATAAGGGCGAACAGGTTGCCCTCGGCTTCAAGGACACCCCCGGCTACAACAAGGGCTGTCTGAACTACGGCGACTTCATAGAGTTCTTCGGCAATCCCACATTCGATGACAGCGGTAATTTCGACAGCCAAGAAACTCTTGACGAAATCGAGGCGCGGTTCAAGACCACGGCAGGACTTGACACGAGCAAGCCCTATGTGCTGTCACAATACTGCGGGCGCAATTACCGCATCATGCGCTTCAAAGACGGAGCATGGCAGGCTTGCACTGGCAGCATGAGGCAGGTCAACGGCAAGTGGGTAGTTACTGGCGATGTGCTTAATCCCGTCAGCGGTTACGAACTCCTGCAATACGCAGGCATGGACTGGTGGAAAGGCGTAGTCAACGTCAACGACATGATGAGGCCGACCACGCAGATGTCATCATGGGTGCGCAAACTGGGACTTTCCGCTACGACCTATCCTGCATGGACGTACTACTTTGAATGCATGATAGACGATGACCAGTTGCAGGAAGATTTGGCACTCGGAAAGAAAGTGCCTTACGACCTCTTCAACATCCTATCATTCTTCGGCACCGTTGACTCCACAGATTCAGCCGCCGACACATCGGGATGGAGAGAGCGTTGGATACGCACGGCATGGAGATACATGAGCATGGAGAGCGTAATGGCTTACACCGCTTTCACGGACTACTTGGCGGCTGTTGACCAACGCGCCAAGAATATGCAGCCCATGTTCTATCTTGAGGACGGCTGTTGGGTAGTGAACGGCGAGTACGGCTCTGACGTGTCAGTCGCCGAACCTATCAGAATGTATCTGAACAAAGTCTATGACTGCGATACCTGCAACGGAGCGGACAATGACGGCGGCCGTGACATCGACCCGGAAGTTGACCCCAACAAGATGACCGATGAAGAGACAGGCTACACCAATCCCTACATGGGTTACGGCTCGATCCTCTTCAACAACATCGACCGACAGCAGGAGGTATGGAACGCCGATGACAATGGCGTTACCAAAATCTCGCTCAAATCGGTTGTGAACCGAATGCGTAATCAGACAGCGCAGATAGACGGCAAGACGATCGTTCCGTTCTCGCCCGATGGAGCGTTGTACTTCTTCGTGGAGAAGCGACTGAAGTTCTGGCCCAAAGTCGTATCATCGTATGACGGAGAGCGCAAGTACATCGACCACACTGGCATAGCCAACCTGCCGTACTTCTACGCGCTTCACGGCCTGGGACTGACAACACTGCCACGATTCATCGAACAGCGTTGGGCAATCCGTGACGGCTACTATCAGACTGGTGACTTTTTCACAAACCCATTGAGCGGACGTGTGTCGGCAATCAAAGCCGATTCCAAAATCTACATCACCGCAGCCGCTCCCGGCTACTTCGGCATCGGCAACGATGCAAGCGGTCAGTTGTCGGAGTCCGTCTTTTTGGAAGCAGGAGAAAGCCACGCTTTCACTACTTTCGCCCATGATGCAGGCGCACTGCTCTACATCTATCAGACTGGGCGCATGAGCAAGATTGACCTTTCGGAAATGTCCCTCGCGTTCCACTTTGACGATTTGAGCAAACTGCAGTTTGCCGAAGAAATCATACTGGGCGGTGACAAGCATACCGAGAACACCGCGCTCAACGGCTTCAATCCTCTCGGCAACCTGACGTTGGGAGATATGCCGTTCCTGCGTATCTTTGACGTGAGCAACACCACGGCTACTGGCATTGATGCAAAGGGCTGTCCGCGCATTGAGTCAATCAATGCAAGCAACACACCGCTTACCAACTGCGACCTCGCGCAGACATCGCCTATCGAAACGCTGAAACTGCCTGCGTCAGTAACCAAACTGGAACTTGTGAACCTGCCGAGGCTCACATATCCCGGCGGTCTGACACTGGCAAGCGTCAACGGCATCAATCGTCTGTGGGTAGAGGGTTGCGACTTCGTGGACGTGGAGAGCCTTGTGATGACAATCGCAGAGGCAGGAGCAATCCGCGAGGTTCGTATTCCGAACATCAACATGACCGCCAGTGTGTCGGTTCTGCGTCAGCTGCGCAAGACCGGCGCCATCGGACTTGACGCGACTGGCAAAGCCTACGAAGAGAGCGGACAGTGTTCGGGCATCACGGGTCGTTGGATATTGTCGGAACTCATTGAGGACACTGATACGGACGGCAACGCAGGCATGACAACGCTGAGCAACTATTTCCCCGAACTCGACCTCATCAACTCCCAGTTCTCGTTGCTGAAGATTGATGACATCATCAGCGGAGATTTCTGCGAAAGGTACAGCAACCCCGAAAATCAGACAGGCGCGGACTACAACAAGGCATTCGTGCCAAGCGGTCACACACTCAAAATCAAGCAGGGTACGCACGCTTTCAAATGTACGTTCAATTCCAAACTCAATCAAATGGAGGGAGTGCAGTTGAGCGACACCGATTTCGGCTACCTCAATTCGGGCGAAAGTTTTGACAACTCCGACCAAGCCGGAGAGGGTTTCGACATCTTCCATCACCTGCCGCACCACTGGTACAAGGGTGTTAACGATTACAAGAATCAGAAGAAATACATCTTGTATTCCACCACGGATGACGAACCTCTATCGACCGTCAACAAGAGCGTCAAGGCTATGCTTTCAGAATTGCTCTATGCCGAGAACACCGGGGTCTATGCAGACGAGGCGCAGGTAGGCGAAACCATTGATGATACAGTCATAGCCACAGCCTCCAACACTAACGCCTATCGCATGGACGTAGAGGGCATGAAGCAGGCACGCTGGCCCGGACTGAACCACGCACGCCTCGGCGCAGTGTTTACTGACGCAGACGGCAAGATTGTCGGCTCATTCATCATGCAGGTAAGCCACACCTACTTTGACTTCTCAATCGGCAACTACGTCTTCTGTGATGTGCCGAGCGGTGCAAAGTGGATGTACTTCACCTCATACCGCGACATCGGCGACATCATGTGCCTTGCCGTAGACAGTTCACACATTGAGGCGATCGAGCCCGAATGGACGGAACACACGGTCGGTGATAACGACAGCCTCATCGGAACATACCCGATTACTATTGACGGACTGAAAATGCCTCGCAGTCTTTCGGGTGCAATCCGTTCAAAGAAAGGTGACGGCAATTCAACCACCTCGTCCGAGTGGGCGTATGATTCAGACGGCAACCCGACCGAAACCCCAGTCGGCACAATCCACTACACGGATAAGGATTTCCAAAACAGCACTCGCAGGCGCGGAGCAGGCTATCAGTTGCAAGACTACGAACAGCACAAGGAAATCAGCAACCTATGGTGGGCGTTGAGCGGAACGACCAACGAGCAGGCTGTTGTCGGCAACGGAGCGCATGACGCAACGCTGAACAGCCGTGACTCCATCGGTATGGCTGACACGGAATATGTCGGCAATGCCATGAACTCAATACTGGGACTCAAGCACTATGTCGGCTGTGACTCGGAGTGGATGGACTATATCGCCTGCAACGTTAAGAGTTATGCCGAATTCTACAAAAACCGCTGTCTTGATAACAACAACGATGCCCCGATTGATTACAAGGCTCATATCTATGACCCAATCACCAAGACGGAACGTGTTGTGCAGACAGTAACCGGCAACGGTAACTGCGTGGTGCGTGTAGTCCACGGCGCAAAGTGTGACATTCTTGCAAGTAAGGTACATCAGACCGACACAAGCAAGTACACAACCCACTATGCCGCCGGACACTGGTTGCCCGGCTCCCGTGGCCGTGTGGTTTTGCGGTGGGGCAATCACTCGGGTGCGAGTGGCGGCCTCGCTTGTGCGGACGCGTACAACGCTTCTTCGTACTCGGGCGCGTACTTCGGTGGTCGGCTCGCCTTCCGCGGAAAATTCGTCATAGTCGGATAGCGAACCGCGACCCACGAAAAAGCGCAGAGGGAGAACCGACCATCGGGAGGTTGCTCCCTCTCCTTTTCTCGCGTAAGCGAGTCGAGTTAGGCGAAAATTTTGTAACTTTGCATTTTGAAAGGCAGATAACCCCGCGCGCCGTGTGGTTTTGCGGTCGGGCAACAACTCGAATGCGAATGGCGGCCTCGCTTATGCGAACGCGAACAACGCTTCTTCGAACTCGAACACGAACTACGGTGGTCGGCTCAAATTCTGAATGGTTAAACACAATCGGATGACCCTGCACGCCTGCGTGACAGACACAGCACTCTCCGAGGGGTTTGCGCCTCGGCAACAGCATAACAATATGGAAAGCCGGAAGAACATTATAACCAACAGTGGAGAGGGGCAATGCTCCTCTCCACAGGACCGGAAGGCGGTCACAGACATAGCGACATTCATGGAGTTGACCGAGGATTGCCCCTCGGTCAACTATCCTTTATGCAATCTTATCCCGGAGATAATCACGGAAGCCAATCTAATATCATCGTTCAATCGCGTTATAAGCAACCTGCGCCAGTCGGCAACGGACAGCGAGAAAAAGGACACCGTCATCATTGACGGCAGGGAATACACGAAGAGGCAGGCGCGATATGTGCGTAAGAAGAAAGAGATTATAGAGTATCTAAAACTCTCCATAAGCAGTGGAAGATTCTGTATAACCCAACTGACATCTTTTGAAACGCAGGATGGCCCGAAAACAAGGATAGTACAAGCACCCATTGTAGTGGAACGCATGGGGAGCAACGGCATTATGGAGGTTGTCGAAAGACGGCTTGCTCCAGTCTTGATTGAAAATACGGCCGCTTCCATAAAAGGACGAGGCCCACACGGATTGTTCCATGAGATACAAGCCGCGATAGAGGCTAACCCGAATCTGAAGTATTATTACCAGTCGGACTACAAGGGATATTACGACCACATAGTTCATGATGATATGATTGCCATTATAGAGCGATACATATCCGACCCGATATTATTGCCGATGTTGCGGAATTTCGTGAAAGCCCTGCATCCCGATGGGGATATAGGCATCAGCAAGGGCTTACGCTCATCGCAGTTTTTCGGCAACCTCTATCTGAACGACCTCGACCACGCCATGATCGAGAAACACGGAGCGACTTACTATTTCAGATTTTGTGACGATACGTTTATACTGGCAGAAAGTAAAAGAGAGTTATGGAGATTAAGGGAGTGCTTACATGAAGAGAGTTCAAAACTCGGACTGACAATAAAGCCGAGCGAAAGGATTGCGCCCATAACAGCAGGGATGGACGCACTTGGTTATGTGAATTTCGGCGACTATGCCCGAATACGCAGGCGCACGAAGCAGAACGCTGCCCGTAAACTGGCAAAGGTGAAATCGCGGAAACGCAGACAGGAAATCATAGGCTCATTCAAGGGTATGGCGTGCCATGCCGACTGTAAGTATATATTTCACTTAATCACTGGTAAACGTATGAAAAAGTTTTCAGAAATGGGAGTGACCTACACTCCTGCCGATGGGAAGAAACGCTTTCCCGGCAAAGTCATGCGCTTAGGCGTAATCCAAAACAAAGAGTTAGAGATACACGATTATGAGGTAGAGATGGACACCTCATACGGCAACAGCCGCTATCTCGTATCATTCAAGGTCAAGGCGACCGGCGAGTGGGGAAAATTCTTCACCGCAAGCGAAGAGATGAAGAACATCCTTGACCAAATCTCGGACATTGAGGATGGGTTTCCGTTTGAAACAACCATCGTGAGCGAAATCTTTGACGGCAACAAGCAGAAATTCTCGTTCACCTAAACACATCGGAGCGTGACACGTCACTAAACTTAAAAGGGTCTGCAAATCGCAGACCCTTATCTTTGTGCCAAAAATCCTATAACGATATGGAAAAGATATTTGGCACAACTGTACGGCAGGACAGCCTGCAACGCACCGGGCGCAACACATGGGTGCTTTTCTTCGGTCTTTATACAACGGCAGAGGGAAGCACATACGAGTATCGCCATACATTCAGCCGCCGTCCGACGCTTGACGAGATAAAGGCAGTCATCAACGCGCAGCTCTCGGCAGACGCTGACGAGCGCAAGCGCAACGGCTTCCAGTGGAAAGGCGTGCCGGTCCGCTATGATGAGGAAGCCGAGCGCAACATCACCGGGCTGTCGGTCAAGATACCGCGACTGGGAGCCGCCATGTTCCCACTCAAATTCAAACTGGGTGATTACCCTGACGGCTCTCCTGCTTTCCATGAGTTCGCCGATGCCGAAGAATTTGAGAGTTTCACGGACGCTCTCATGATATTCTCGCAGGAATGCTACAATAAATCGTGGCAAGAGAAAGCCGCTATTGACTGGACTAAATTCGAGAACGCACTATGATGATAGCGGAACTTATATGCGTGACGCTGTCATGCACCATCATGACGCTGTATCTCATAGCGTACATACTGAACGTAGGAGTGCCGACATCCATCAGCGAAACCTACTACAAGACACAGAAGAAGTGGCTCTTCCCGACCTCCACGGCTATTGCCGGAACACTCGCCCTTGTGCCTCTACTTAATGTCACGCCCGACAATTATCAGTTCGTGGCATTCTTCATAGTCGCCTCTATCTTATTTGTGGCGGCTGCTCCTGCTTTCCGCGAGGAACTGACGAACCACGTCCACAGCGGAGCCGCCATAATACTGGGGCTGTCAGCACTGGCATGGCTCATACTGACAAGCGGAGTGCCATACATAGCACTCACGGCAACGCTCATCGGACTGGCGACAGACCGCAGGCACTTTGTCTTTTGGCTTGAAGCCGGGCTACTATACAACCTATACGCATCACTGATTCTGATACTCTCATATCGTTAAAAGCAGACACGGCGCAGGAGCAATCTTGCGCCGTTCTTGTGTCGCGTCACAAAAGTTAAAGCGTGGCAGGGATAGTATATGGGTAACTTTGCGCCGAACCAAAACGATAAATCATCATGGAATCAATCTTATCATTAGAGAAAGGATACCTCTTCATCGGGGTGTTTTTCGCCGTGTCGCTCTTGGTAATCATGGCCATAATGCTTGACCTATGGGACGGAGTGTACACAGCGAAACGAACTGGGCAACGGGTTCACTCCCATAAGTTGCGAGTAACCATCGCCAAAGTAAGCGAGTACTGGCGATTTTTGCTGATAGGCTTTTTGGCAGACTGCCTCGGCTTCCTGTTCAGTTTTTATTTCCTGCCGTTCATGGCATTGCTTTTCGGCATGGGCCTGATTGTCGTAGAGATAATCAGTATGTTTGAACACGCCAAACGCAGGAAAAGCCATCTTATTGATTTGCCCGAAATTATAGATGGCATCATCGCAGCAACATCAAAAAAAGATGCAGAAAAGATTATCGGTGTAATCTCTACCAAAAGCGAAGTATCACCTCATCACTAATTAGATATGATAGTTCTTATTGACAATGGACACGGGAGCGACACCCCCGGCAAGTGTAGCCCCGACAGAAAACTCAAAGAGTATCTCAAGAGCCGCGAGATAGCACGCCGATTGGTAAAGACATTGAACAGTCGCATGGTCAATGCCAAAACACCGATAGAGGCACACCTGCTTGTTGAAGAGGACAAGGACATCAGCCTGCCCGAAAGGTGCCGCAGAGCCAATGCCTACTGCGACAAATACGGCAAGGAGAATGTTCTGCTCGTTTCCATCCACTGCAACGCCGCAGGCGCGGACGGCAAGTGGAAGAGCGCAGGCGGTTGGTGTGTCTATACCTCGCCGGGCACGACTAAGGCTGACGACCTCGCCACCGAGATTTGGAAAGCCGCTGACGAGGGTCTGAAAGACTACAAAGACCGCTTCCCATTCTTGCAGGCGCAGGGCGCATACGACAGCAGGCAGAAGCCCATGAGGGCAGACTGGAGTGACGGCGACCCCGACTATGAGGCGCGGTTCTACATCCTCGTCCATACCAAATGCCCGGCGGTGCTGACCGAATCGCTTTTCCAAGACAACAAGGCAGACTGCGACTTCCTGCTCTCGGAAGAGGGAACAAAGGCAATCGTGGAACTCCACGCCAACGGAATCATCAACTACATCAAGAAATAAAGAAAGCATGAAGAATTTTCTGAAGAGACTCTTGGTTGTAGTCGCCAGTCTTGTTGCAGGCGCGTATCTCCACAAGTGCCAGTCACCGCCCGGCGACAACATCCCAGGCCGAGAGGCAATCGAAACCGACACCATCACGGTATATGACACCATTCCCTACATCGAGCCTGCACCTGTCAACTCACAGCAGGTAGGCTCTAAAAAGGTTACAATCCCCACGTCATACATCGACCGAGGGATTGAGAACCTGGCCGACATCAGAGTGGACACCACCGAACTGACAAGCGCAGACGTTGACGCGACAGCACCCGATAGCCTGACATTACAGCTGCCAATCACGCAGAACGTCTATGAGGGAGAGGACTACAAGGCATACGTCAGCGGTGTTTATCCGAGCCTTGACAGCCTGTTCGTATATCCCCGGCGCGAGATAGTGACCATAAAGAAGCCTCCCAAGCGGTGGCACATAGGGCCGACAGTCGGCTTCGGCTATACGCCACACGGCTTTGAGCCGTTCATCGGAATCAGTCTGACCTATTCAATCATTGATTTATAATGGAAACAATCACCATACAGATATTTCAAGACGATGTGTACGAAGAGGTCGCCAAGGCGACCGACTACACAGGGTCTAAACTGATAGACGGCGACGAGGGCGCACGCGACCGCATCCTTGCGGCCGATGATGACCTCGCGGAATTGAGCAGGTTTTGGGAAGAGTCCGTATCCGCCACCAACGAGAACCTAAAGGAAATGCTGGTGTCGGGCAGGACAAAACTCATCAGCCTTACTGCCATTGTTGACCCACTCCCGGAGCCGGGCATATCAACTCACTCCGAGAACGCCAACGCCCTGCCTCCAGTTCAGCCCCCAGTAACATTAGGCAGGACCGGTTACGAAGCCGTCATAGAGGTCAGCAAGTCGTTTGACAAGGTGCTGACCGCAAGCGTCCAGTCAACCCTGCGCAGTTTCTTCATTGCCTCGATCATCGGGCAATGGTTCAAATTTGCAAACAAAGGCGAGGCAAAGGACTACTTCGTGCAGGCGGCCGACATGATGGAAACCGCCGAGAGGTTACTCTACAGCCGCCGAAAGCCGACACGCCCCACCGACTAATCAACATTTAATAATTACGAACTATGCCAAACCCCACTTTAGGCGCAAAGAAGAATGTCACTGCCACAATCAAAATCTCGTGGCTGCTCTATGACATCATGAATGAAACGTTCCTGCGCGGACGTACCATTCAGAACAAGGACAACCACAAAGAGGTTGCAAGTATGTTCGCCTCGGAAGACGAGGAAAACCGCGAGAAGATTCTACGCTCAATCAAGAGAGCCTTTGCGGAGGTTCAGACCGAACTGGGCGAGTATCTCAACGAGAACGGCACAACGACCGACAACAGCCACTATGACGGCAGTAAAGACCTTGTGCTGAACCTCACCATGCCGAGCAACTTCAACGAAGCCGCGACCACTGGCGTAGGCGAAGCCGTCCACGCATACCTCGCCAACACAGCCATCGCCGACTGGTACATGGTGACAAACAAGGCTGACGCGGAGCAATACTACGCCCTTGCCAACAAGAACATGGAGTTAATCCGTCAGACCGTGAGCAAGCGTAGCCGCCCTGCACGTCCCACCGACTAATCCCAGTATCCCATGAGTTGCTTTTTGGAAGAAAAGGACGGCAGGCTCAACGCCGTGTTAGGGTTCAAGCGCGACCAACTGCTGTATGACATAAAGAACTATGCCTTTATAGAGGGTAGCGTCATGGACACGGAAAGCAACCACAACCGCCACATGGTGCAGGATGTGGGCGAGGACGGAAACGTGGACCGTGTGACGCGAGTGCTGAATCTGACCGTGTGCAAGTGCAGGGAACTCCTATATCCCTACACCAAGAACGACCTGCACCGCACGGAACTGAACGACAACCTGCGTGAGCCGCCGGTCTATGGGATAGTGTTGAGCGTACCGCTTGACTTCTCGCAGACCACGCTCTACCTGCTTGAGAACCTCATCCACGAGTACCTTGTCTGCAAGGCTGTGGCTGACTGGCTGAGCATCACCAACACCGCCAAGGCGCAGGTATGGGAAGCCAAAGCCGAGGACGCGGAGAGCGAGATACGGATAAACCTGCACAACAGGATAGCAAAGGCACGCAGACGTATGCACCCTTTTTAATGTTGCCATATCAAAGCGAAAGGCCGCTGTGCATCACGCATGGCGGCCTTTCTCGTCTTACAATAGATTGAATTAGTACATGAGTTATCTCGGTTGATTGGTGAGGCGCGGAGTGAACTGCACAGACGCGCCGTAGATACTTTCATCCGCATCGAGCGTGGCGACACCTGCAATGCGGAAATACTTGTAGGGCGTGCCACGGAAGCCGCGCAGGTAATGGTCTTTACTTGACCATATCAGATACCAGTTTACTAAATCGCGTGAGCCGTAGAGCGCGGTTGCCACATTGCCATTTCGGAAGAATCCGCGCTGAATGATGCTGTCAATGGTCTTGTGGATATTGACGGCATCAAGGTTGAGCGGACGTGTAACGTACAGACATTTGACCTGCGTTTCGTCCGATTCCGAAAAGTTCACTATGTTATTCTCCTTGTCAACGGCAAGGGCCTCCGGGTAGGAGTTGAGGTGTGAGGCGATGTTGGAGAATGTCATGCCCCATAGTTTGGACTTCAACGAGAACACATAGGCATAGGTTATGTTCGGAGCATACACAATGACGCGCTGATGCACATAATCGTAAATCATACGGCATTGCTTAAGGAACTCCGTAAACGGAAGTGTCGGCAGGCACTTGTCGGTAACCGGGTCATGCCCCAACAAATCGTGCAGCTTACCGAAGCCGGGCAGGTCAAGGGCATTAAACGGATACTCCGAATTTATGCTTTCGGAAATACATTGTGTCTGCGAACCCGAAATCAACATTATGCCTCGATCCGTTGGGAACAGCACGGCATTATCCAGTTGGGTTATTCCATCGGCGTTGATGCAGACATCGCGCGTGATAGGCTGACGCGCCGTATATGTGCCAGTCGCCGACACCTCCAACGCCCATACACCCTCGGACGTGAAAGCATAGAGAGGGAACTGACCGAACTGACCCTCGGAGAGAGCCTTTGCCGCCGAACAGATGCCCTTTATTTCCCCAGTACCGACAGTGTTAATGCCGAGAAGCGGAAACACAAAAGGATTGTTGACCTCGGACGTGTAAATCTTATTGGGGATTTCTATCGTGCGGTCAGCATTGGAACTTGCCGAGGGCATATTGCCGTTGGTACTCGGATTGTCCCAGCCTGCGAAATAGAACGAGCCGTTGAGGAAGCCGTGTTGCTCCAGTTGAACCTCATAGTACCTGGGCAGTCCGTACCATGACACAATCACCGCCTTGTATGCGTTGACATTCGGATAATAGAGGAACAGGAACGGGGCCTCATAACTGGACATGGCGCAACTTTCTCCCTGCACAACAATATCCTTGCCGTCCTGCTTGATGAAGAAGTAAACGCCCACGCCTGCGGTGTTATCGAAATAGTCCGATGGCATATCTTTCCAGTTGCCGATATAACCATCGGTGTGCGTCATCAATGCCCCGGCATTGTATTCCGCATACAGCCGCTTCGATATATTGCTGAGGTTAAGGCGTGAGTTATAGGTGAAGCAATAGCGTGGTATCAGAGTATCGTGGCTGTCATAGTCATCCGTCATGACCTCGCGTGTCACCAACGACTGAAGATAATCTTCTTCGACATTGAGAGCCGTGCGCGTGGTCGTAAGCTGCTCTACCTTGATACTCTCAAGCAGGTAGAACTGCGCGGTGGAACGGATATCCTCTTTGACCGCATCGACACTACGGCGCGGAATCATCAAGCGGCCCATAGGATATGTGAGGTTGGTTGGGTCGAATGTGAAAGCGTAGAGTTTGTTGAATGTGTGACGCTGATAGCGTAACGGATATGTGGAGGTAGATACGGCCTGATTGGTATGCTTGCAGACGCAATAGGAGTTATAGCCCTCGGAGTTGGCGAATTTGGTACACTTGCCGTTTTGGTCGTAGGTGTAAATGGGTTTCGAGATAAAGACATCGACCGAGCGGACAATATCTTTCCAGTTGTTGAGCATATCAAGCCGTGACTGGAGAATGACGGCATAGTCAAGCGTATGCACCATAGCGCAGACACGGAGTTTCGCATCGGTGTATTTGCCCTTGCCAGTAATGTGCGACCAAAAGACCTGCGGAGCGAGGTCGGAGGAAGCAATCATGAGGACCGGCGAGGAGTGCATTGTCAGAGAGCCGTCATACAGACGATAGGCATAGCGGACAAAGAAAGGGAAGATGAACATGCCCTTGTTGGTGGACTCGTCAGCGATGAACTTATTGATGTGTGCCAACACTTGGTCGGTGACGCGCGTCTTGTTGTTGTCGGTAAACTCGTTCCAAATGTCGCCCTCGTTGATGGAATCAAAGGATATTGAGAACTCATCGGTACGCACCATCTTCCCCTGCAATCCAAACGAGATAGGACATTCGGGAATCTTGTTGCCCAGATAGAGATACCCGGTGGTGCCGCCTTTCCAAAGGTAGTATTGCATACCGTCATCAGTAAGGAATATGAGCGTGTTGCCTACCGATGTGACCTTGATGTATTTTGAGATCGAGCCGATTGTTGTCAGCGTGTCGGGTGCTGACTTATCGTACCAACTGAACGAATTGCCGTTGCGGACAATGTAATGTGTGTAGCCCGAATTCTTGTGGATATAAACGCAGTTGCCAATTGTTTCCGAAGCCTGCCCCCCGACTTTCGGAGGCAGGACTGGTTTAAGCGCACCATCTTCCGGCACAAGATTTATGGCTACGGCAAGGTCGCCGTCCTGACATTCATAGTCGGACGGCTGTGCAGAGTAGCCATTGTATTTTACATCTTTGTTCATAGTAGCGGATGCAGAGTTATGATTGGAACATAGGTTGTGCTGTCACGCTCGAATGCCTGGCCGACCATGTAGGCGACCTTGTCAGCCTTGACACCTACCGAATCAAGCAGGGAACGGCATAGGCGCACGCAACTGGCGCAGTAGTTACCGCTCCCTTTCTTGGTGGGCCAGCACTGCGCCTCAAACCGTCCGATGTCGTTTGTGACATGGACGGCGTGCAGGTAATACTCGCCGTTACTGACGGCTATGTTGATTGCATCACCGGGACGCAGACCGAGGACACGCGCCACCCTTGCCGTAATGCGGATAGTTCCTCTCTTACGGCTGAAAGAGATGTCGGGTCGGCGATTATGTTCCAACAGTTTAATCATGGAGCAAAGATATTGGGAATTAGTTGTTATGATGTTTTAAGTTTAGAAAAGCGACAACTGCGCCGGGGTTTCACGGCTATGGGAAATCGGGGAGCAACTTTCCCTTGCCGTTTCGCAGAACATCTTTCGGAAGATGTGGAAGAGGCAGGCGACCACGATAGAATTGCCTGCAAGTTTATAGAGCTGCGAATTAGATATACCTGCGGACAGCAGTCGGTCGATATAGTGTTCGGGTACGTCCATCAAGCGGAAGCACTCGCGCGGAGTAAGTTTGCGTATCCAGTATTCAATGAGGGCAAAGTGATTGTCCTGCCACTTTGAGGTGGTGAGAGCCGGGCAAATATCGAATACACCGCCTTTGGCATAGCCGTGACCGCGCTGTATAATCTTGACTTCACGCTGACCGCCCTCGTTGCAGTTGAGGCAGGGCGCGATGCCCTCAACGGAATAGACGCGCCCACGATGAGGGTTCTTATAAGCGGAATCTTCTATGAGGTTGCCTACCTGTATGACACGCGCCTCGGCTACCATGCTGTCCTTTTGGACGGACGTGAGGGCGTTGGCAACATCCGAACCAAGTTCGATCTGCTGAGAATTTCGCCCCGATGCATCGGGGCGGCCGCGCATGGCGCAGCCGCGAGGGTCGGATATGAGGTAATGCCCCGTAGCATTTACTCGAGCCAGTATCGTGCCTGCGATGTCAGGGTCAACACGTTGGTTGTAGCAGTCAATCCACAACGTCTGCTCCGGGTCAATCTTGCCGTCGGCAATCATGGCGTTGAGGCGGCTGTTACCATAGGTCGGCACTTTGATGTAGGTATCATATTCGCGGCTCCCTTCTTTGGTCTTGATAGCACCGCTTATGCCCTCGCCAGTCTGAAAGTTCGTCTTGAATCCGCAACCCTCGGACTGCTTGCGTTCGTTGTGCTTTATCAAGGTTTGAATCTGCTCCTGCTGTAACCAGTATTTCTCGTCAACCTCATCTTCAAGGACGTGCTTCAGTCGGCGCGTCAGTTCAAAGGGAGCCGGGAAATAGAACGGAGTATGTTCACCGAGAAATGACACCATGAACACGCGCTCACGGTTCTGCGGCACGCCGTAGTCCTTTGCGTTGAGGACGGCATAGTAGTTGGTGTAGCCGTGCTTTATCAACCACTCACGCCACTTGCGGAAGTCATCGCTGAATTTCTTTTGCGTGGCAAGTGCCTTGACATTCTCCATGAGCAGGAACTGGGGATGCTTCGTTTCAATAGCATCGGCGCAGGCCCACAAGCAGGAAGAGCGCGTTCCGCTACCCTCGGTGAAGCCACGCTGTTTGCCTGCCGAAGAAATGTCTTGGCAGGGGAACGAATATGTGAGCAGGTCAAAATCGGCTGTCTGCGTCCAGTCAATCTTGGTTATGTCGCCGTGGTTGGGAATGACATTTCCATGAAGTGTACGATATGCCTTGATAGCGTTCTTGTCAATCTCCGAAATTCCGACAGTGTCAAACTGGAAATTGGGGAACGCTTGGGCAAGCAACTCAAGGGCGATAGACTGAGAGCCGTAGCCTGCAAAGGCTTCAAAGACGCGGATTTTCATTGAATTGTTCGTGATATTTCTTTATGGCATTGCTAATCCGGGCATAAAATGCCTCGTACTCATCTGCCGAAAAATGGAACATAACATTAGGAGCAAAGTAGAAATCACAACCATTACCAAAGGGGCTGAACATTACGTCAAGTTCATACCATAGCCCATTTTTCTCAACATGGTTGACTAAAGCATCCATGCATTCAGTACGGCTAAGTCCCTCATAGTTATTTCCACAAGCATCTACATAGGGGTCATAGTGCAACTTTGGACGCATATCAACCTCCGCCAACATTTCTTGAAATGCAAAGTATTCTTTTATCGCTTGCTCGTTACACGCGGCTTTATAAAAGCCACATACATCACCATTGGCTGTGACCTCCCTTTGGATTTCACTGCATTGCGCCGATGAGGTGTTGCCTGCTTTCCATTGGAAGTTACGGCAGAAGCCGCAGGCAGGATATTTGAAATTAGTATTGCTCATTGGAGATGGCTGTTAAATAGTTTCTTCCATACCATATCGGATACCACATAGATAGGCTTTGCCAATGCCATAGTAGGATGGCAGGTTGTATTTTATTGTACCTTTAGGACCTCTTGCTGTAATCTTATAGTTACAACTCTCTTCCTCAACATCTATTGACATTCCAAATTTATCCTTAACCCATTGAACTGCATAACGGACTGTCGGTGCTGAATAGACATCGGGCATTGAATTGTAATCAATGGGACTGTCGCCAAAGTCATGCTTGCCCTTGGAATCGTAATAATCAATAACTGGGATATTGAAACCAAAATACTTTTTGAATACGCACGCAGTTATAAAATCTACAAGCATAGTTTCATCTTCCCTTAGGTCTATTATTGCGTTCAACGCTTTCCTTGGAAAATCCCGGTCCGTCCACGAATTGTAAGGACGAATTCGTGGTGTAGATGTACTTGATGTTCCTTGACCTTTCATGTGATAATGAATTGAATACTGAAATAAAACTCACGGCAGAGCCGGACGGCCTGCACGTATTGTCGAGGCTCTTCGCCGTAGGGAATGAAGATGACACGTTGTTTGGTGTCAGCCTCAATCCCTTTACGGCGCAGCTTATAGAGCAGGTTTGCTCTGCGTTTCGGGTATCTCATAAGCGATGTAGCGATTAACGGATGCCTCACGCTGAACGAGAGAGCCGTCAGCCACCAGTGAATCGAGTGCCTGGCCGAGCAATAAGTTTACCTCATTACGCAGAGCGTAGTCCGGCGCGATGTGGCTGTTCCTCTTCTTGGCGATTATCTCCTTGACGAGGACGAGGGCGAGTTGTTTTGCGATTGTCATGGGAATAGGGTTGGTGGTTCGACTGGTTTGTTATTGACGAGAGCCTGCACGCGCTCAATCTCTGCGTCTATCTCTTTCTCCAGTGCGATTGACTGGTGAAGTGCATCTTTACTGCGTGTGGCGAAGTATTCCTTTTGGAACTTGCGGAGCTGCACAACTCGATCGAAGAATTGCCGGGCGTTCATCTCGTTGCATCTTTAACTGGTTCTACATTCTTGACTGACCATGAAGCATAGGTTCTTTTCAAGGTCAGCACTGTCAGTTTGCGGTTGTCGGCGGTTATGCCTGCAACATAACCGAACTTTCCCGAAAGAGTGTTGCGGACGTAATCACCCACTTTGATTGCCTTTGCCATAGTCTTATGAGGTATGTAGGGTTTCACGTTTGAGAATGAGGTAAGCCGCGAAACTGTCATCGCCTGCGCAGGTTGCAATCTCCCAACCATCAGCACCCAGTTTGCAGAGTTCGGCTATACACTCGTCCATCTTGTTGTAAGAGTATCGGTAGCGCATATACTCGCAGGTGATGTGGTATTTCTCGGTTCTCTTCCGTTCATAGCGGTTGAGCAGATGAACGAGGATGATTATCGCCACGGCGGTTATTACCACCGACACGATGTGGGTAAGGAACTCAATCATTTGATGCCTCCTTTCTCTCCATCAAGCCATAGCATTGTGCGAATCAAGCCTGCACAGTACGCATCTTCGGGAGTTTTATAAAACTTAATATCATCCCAAAGGACGCTAATGCCGTATGTATCGGCATCTTCCAATTGCTGTTCGCTTGGATTGCATTCTTGGTGAATAGCATAGTGGGCGCAATATCCATCTCCACACATTCGATGAAGTGTGTGTCTTACGTCCAATTCCCACAAGAGAACTTCAGTTTCGCAATCGCCATCAAGGGGAATCATATATCGTGGGCATACTTCAATCCATGCATCGTATTTGTTGAGCAACCATTTAGCAGCTTGTGAATGGCAGATTGTTTTACTTCCATCGTACCCGCGCTCTACCATCATGTTGACTATTGCTTCAGGAACATGGTCGGTAACTTCGCAATCGCCTTTTACAACTGAAAGGATTGCTTCCAGTTGTGCATCCGATAGCCGTCTGAACCCTATGTCTTCGCATCGGCGAACGAGTATCTTGTGTCGTTGCTTGTCAAGGTCCTCATTCGTGGCAGGTCGAGCAATCCAACGACTCCACAAATCACCACCTCGTGTCGTCCCATTCTTTTTTGAGAAACGATGGAGTTTGGTGATAACAAGAGTATCAGTAGTCCGTTCAACTTTCTCAATGCCCTCGCTACATCCATTGCTTACATATAGCAGTTCACCGACCTTTACGTTTTCTAAAGAGTTATTCATCGCTACCTCCTTTCTCTTTGTCAACCTCGGCAAGCAGAGCGTCAGCGAACTTCAGCGAAGTAACCGCTAATGCCTTTGCGTGGTTGCCTTTGTCCAGCAGTGCATCGTAGAACCTATCGTTGGCAATCATCCCCTGCATGGCGAATGAGGCGATTAGAATACGCTCCTTGCGTCTATCTTCGGGCGAGGACAGAGTGTAGCCGGTTCCCTCCAGTTGCTGTTTGAGATGTTCGGCACGCTGTTTGGCGGCTTGTCTGTCTATGCGAGTGAGCCGGGCGACACACTCCTTACAGCGGTGCTTGTAAGACTTCGACATTTCCTGCGGAGTTTTCATCTGGCCGCAGATTTCACATTGTTGTTTGCTCATATTCGTTCTCCTAATTTGATGATGAATACTTCTTCTTTGGGTGCGCCCCAGTCGGGATTACCCTTGCCGATTGTTATGCCCTCGCATTTGAAGAGCATCGTGGTTGAGGTGTAGCCCCTGCGGAATCGGACGTGGGTAAAACCTCGTGGGAACGCGCCACAGATATTCTCGATCACCGGGCGATGTGGGAATAGCAGACGCTTGACAGCAAGTTCCTCGCGGTATTTACGATAGTATTCCCGAAGCCCGTTGTAGTCAACAAGACGTTTCTCCCAGTAGGGCTTGATTTCGCGGTATTCCTCGCGCTTCTCGCCACTGGCAATCATGTCGTACCACCTTTGAGTGGCCAGGTCAAGGACTTTCATTTTTCGTTGAGTTTATCGAGGAGTTCCTCGGCTTCGTTTTTGGCAAACTCCTTGTCATCGTAGAAAGGGAAAGACTTGATAAGGCAGGGATGAATGGCATCAATGGCATAGCAACAGCCTTTCCACTGATGAGTAGTCACTGACATGACTACATTGTAAACCTTTGCCTCTTCATCTTCTTCCACCTTGTAGTTTCGGTCACATTTGGAAGAGTCGGCGATGTAGTCAAGACGGCGATTGAGGGTCTTTATCTCGGCTTTAAGGGCCTTGTTGTTATTGTCGCGCCGGGTGCTGATGACTACCGAGCGACCGAGCAGGAACGCACATACGACCGCGAGGCAGATTGATATAGTTGTTACGACTGTCATATTGATTTTTGTTTAATTATTATTTGAATGTCCATTGTGATGTTGTTAACCTTTTGCAGGAGCAAGAGAACCGACTGAACCATGTCGGTCAGGCCGAGGCGTTGAGCCTCTTCGCGGTCTATGCCTTTCATCCACCAGTAGGCGCGTTCAGCGTTGTGGTTGGCTTCCTGAACGTGGGTCAGTATCACTTCTTCAGTTGGTTTCATTGTTTATTGATGAATTTCTTAAACATTCGTTCTGCGGCATCGACCGAAGCCATCATGCTTTCACATACCAAAGCCATACGAACTCTCATCGCTTCAAAATCGCGAGGATGATGAGTGTTTAAGACTTGTGCTATACAGCCTGCAAGCAAAGCATACTGCTGTTGCTCTGGCAGGTTGGCATCTGCTACGGCTTTATTGATTTTCTTTTGCAGAGCCTTAAATTCGGGAGTCATTTTTTCCATCTGTATTGTTCTTATCTGCGGCTTGTGCCAGTTATTGGAATTACATTGTAGGTCTTAAATCTGTCAACCACGCGACCGTACTTATCAATCTGCGTGAACCGCTTGATGAGTGCTTTGTCGTCAAGGTTGGTTGTGATGTGAGCGAACTTGTCCCAGCCTGCCCAAATGTCGTTACGGGCAAGCAGGAATTCATCTGTCAGAACTGCGGTGTTAGTGCCGTAGAAAAGTCTGTCATCGTTGAGGCCTACATCGTTGAGGCAGATATTCTCCGGGTTAGGTCTGAAACCAACACTACCTTCTTCATTGAAAGTGTAGCGGTCAAGGTTGTTATGAATCGTGTAATAATTCACCATCTGCGACACTGACAAATTATGGAAGAACCGAGGCGAGTTTATGCGTTTCAGATATTCAGAGAAGCACTGCATTATCATGGTCTTGCCAACGCCGGGGCCACCTTGTAGCATGATGTTCTTATGCAGCTTATAGCCACGCTCCGGGAAAACCCCCTCTGCCAACTTGCAATTGTTGAAGTAGTAGAGCAAAAATCGGAGAATCTTCTCGTTATGCTCGTCAACAATGAAAGCACGGTCTTGCGGTTCAATGACAATGATATTGGCGATATGCAGGAATAGTTTGGAATGCAGCTCGTAAACGGCAGGGTCGGAAAGATTAGGAAACGTCTTACGCTCATTCTCCTTATCTTCATTCGCCTTCTTGATGACCTTGCCGATTTCCATAGCCGCGTAAATCGCAGAGTCACTGGCTTTGCGCTTCATGCAGTCAAGCACACACTTATCCCAGTCCAAGTCACCAGTAGGCTTTTGACCATATTTGGCGAGTTCGTCAATGAGACAACGTGGGTATTTTGAAAGCGGAGTAACCATTGTGATTTTGTTTTATACATCCATGCCACCGAATCCACCATTGAAAGTGTAGTCGGAGGTCGGGAACGGCGGGTCATCGTCATCAGATTTTTTCTCGGTATTTGTCTGAGCTGCCGAGTACGCTTTAGTCATCCAGTATCGCAGGTGGCTCTGACAGTCCACGAAACTATCATGATGTTCCTTGCCCTTGCGTGTCTTATCTTCGTTACAGCGATCGAGGAAACGAGAGAGGCGTTTCTCATACTCTTCCGCAGTGATGTTGAAATCCTCGCAGATAGTTTTGCGCCATTTCTCATCAGACCTCATCTGCTCCACCTCCTGCTCATAGGTAAGGGTGTAGGCAGGTTCGGCTGTGGCGGTCTGCTTTTTGGCACGGCTCTTGCGACCGCCTTTCTTGCCATTCTCAAACCGAGCGGTGTTCACGTCAATGTTAGGCTTAATCAGCGTGAACATACCTTTGGCAACCTCGGAAAGATTCTTCGGCTGTTTCCCGAACAAAGCATACTCGCAGATGGCAGGATATATTTCAGCCTGCACGTCAGTGGGCATACATTTGATAGCCTCATAGAAGCTGCGGTAGAATATGAAACTCTCACGGTCCATAGTTCAGACTTCCTTTATGCGGATGCCATGCAGGTAGAGCATTAGTTTCCGCTTGATTATATATTCCTTTGTGCGAACTCCTTTCGTGTCCTCAACTATGGTCTGCCCGGTTTCGTTGTCGGTATAGACAAAGTCGGCAATGTACTTGCAGGCTTTCTCAATGCAGACGCGGACCGGTTTGCCTTTGAGGTCGGTGCCACATTCGCCGTACTGGGCAGGGATAAGTTCAAAGGACACCTGCTCACGGAGATTGGAGATGACACCTGCGCGTTGCCACAACTTGAGTTGGTTGGAGCGGTCATGCTCCTTTTGAGAGGCATGACCGCCGACACGTTGTGCGCCGTACTTGTTCTTTTTGGCAGGGGCAGAGAGCGCAGAGAGAGCATCTTTCTTAACCTCATATCCGAGTCGGGCAAGCAAAGCCACTCTGTTAGCACGCTTACCCATTGTCGTTTGGTTTAGGCTTGTTGCCCTTTTGGGGAATCTCGATCGTGGCAGACTTGACGCTCTTGCCATCGCAGGCAGTCATGGTGACACTCTCAACACCGCCCTCGGTGCAGGCATCTACGAACTTCTTGACGTGACGCTGAACTTTGGGGTCACGCAACATCTTGTCGGCTTCCCTTTCGGCTTCGGAGGCAAGGTTGGCGCGGTACACATCGACCAACTTTGTTTCGTTGATAGCCTCAATCTCAAAGTCGGCCATCGTACCTTTCATGCCGTCAATGAAATTGTCGTATGCCTCCTTGAAATTGGAAGCCTGCACGAGGATGTAGGTTGCCGTCCGCTTTTCGGTAGCGGTCTTTTCGTCAAGGGTGATGAAATTGACCTTGACCTTGTAGAAGCGGTCGCCTGACGCATCCCAAAAGATTTCCGAGATTTTGGTAGTGACTACCGATGAAATGCGGAAGTCGCCTCCGCTGATAAAGGGCGTGAGTTCCTCTGTTACCCTTGCCTCTGCTTCGGTGCAGGACAGCGCGTCAACGAGATAGGGTTCGGTTACTTTCTTTACCGAGCCGTTCTCCATCATCTTGTCGTAACGCGCTCTGACTTCAATCCACTGTGCCATTGTTGAGTTGTTCTTTGAGTTCTTTACTGATTCTGATTCTCACGGTGCGGTGTGCAGGAACGACAATCGGCTCTTTGGTCTTGAAGTGAACCGCGTTGCGCTCCTCGCGCTGAACCACGGAGAGAGTTCCGAAGCCGCGCAGGGTTACTTCCTCGCCCTTGGCGAGTGCTTCCTTGATGACACGGATTATTCCGTCCACCGTCTTTACTGCTGTCGATAGGTGCAGTTTCTCTGATACCGACACCTCTCTTGCCAAATCATTTTTTGTCATTGAGTTTGGATTTTAATTTGGTTGTTAACTGGTTTATCATGTACGCCCGGCACTTGCATTTCTGCATGGGGAGCGCGTCATATAGTTTCGCAGCCTCATCGAGGTAGGAAATGACCTTTTGCAGGTCGGTCTTGCAGACATCAGCCATCGGGGTCGGGATTTAGGAAGAGGTCTGCCAGTTGGTCGAAATACATCTCATCGGTCGGAATGTCATCGTCAGTCCCCATTATCTGATTGGCGATTGATTTCTTCTTGTGGATGATGTCGTAGAGGGTTCGGTCGATAGTGTGACGGCCGATTAGGTAATAGCAGGTGACATTGTCCTTTTGTCCTATGCGGTGCGCACGGTCCTCGCACTGGCAACAGTCGGCATACGTCCACGGAAATTCCACGAATGCCACGTTGGAGGAAGCCGTGAGGGTAAGACCGACACCTGCGGCCTTGATGGAGCAGATTATCAGTTGCGCCTTGCCCGACTGGAACGCATCAACAGCCGCCTGCTTCATCATCATGGAATCGCGCCCGGTGACGCTGACCGCTTTCGGGAAAGCCTTTTTCAACTCGTCCACAATCTCATGCAAGGAGCAGAAGAGTATGAGGGGCTTGCCGTTGGCAAGGAACGTCTTGACGAAGTCAACCGCCTGCCTGACCTTTCCCTTTGACGAGAGGGCGCGGAGTGTCATGAACTTCACCAACGCTTCCATTCGCATCTTACGGCGTATCTCGTAGTCCTCGCATTTGGCATAGGTACGCAGGTACTCTGCCAAGTCCTCGGCCGCCAGTTCGTACTCGTCACGATTGGATATGTCAACATAGAGGTCTGTCCGTGTCTTGTCGGGGAGTTGCGTCAGCACCTTTGCTTTCTCACGGCGTATCATGCACCGCGAATAGAGTTCAGCCGAAAGGCGGTCAAGGTTGCGAGGTTCGTCATCCTCATCTTTGCCACGGCGTTCTTTGGAGATTTCACCACCGCCGTAGTCGGCGAGGAATTTAGATCTACCACCGAACTCCGCCAGTCGGCCCATGATTGAGAGCTGCGCAATGAGGTCGGCAGGTCGATTGACGACAGGCGTACCCGAAAGGAGTATGCGCCATTGCTTACCCTCAACTATGCCACGCGCAAAGATTGTCTGCTGTGCCGAGGGGTCTTTGACCCTATGGCTCTCGTCAATGATTACCGACTTGAAGATTTGAATGTCCGGGCAAAACACCACGTCTTTTAATCGGAACGACTGTCCCTTGCGTGCGTGAATATCCCAAACAAAGAACTTGCGCAGGCTCTCGTAATTGACGATGGCGACCTGTTGCATACCCATCCGCAGGAGATAGGGCCATGTGGTAGCCACGGAGTTGTCAAGTACCAGTGCTTTCTTGTCGGTGAATTTCTCAAATTCACGTTGCCAGTTGATTTTGAGCGAGGACGGACAGATAACCAAGCAGGGGTAGGCGTTGGCTGTGTCAACCACGCCTATGCTTTGGAGCGTCTTACCCAGCCCCGGCTCATCGCCTATGAGGAAGCGTTTCCACTTCAGACCTGCCTCAATACCCTCTTTTTGGTAAGGGTACGGCTCAACCTTAAGGTTATGTTTTATAGTATTCATTGCTACAATTATTCACAAAGTCCATGGTACAATGACACGCAAGACATTACTGGGTCAGTATCATCCCATAGTGTCGGTTGATTGTCATCCAGTAGCACATATTCGGAAATCTCTGCAAATGTTGGTGCTCCATTGAGATTTTGAATGCAGAACCTTGCCGGAATTTTCCTCTTGCCGAAGAATGAAGCCTCTTTTCCTTTTTCGCGTGTTGAGTTCACTTCATTTTCAAGGTCTATCACACGTTGTTTGTATCGTTCATCGCGTGCAACTATTTTTATTTCGTTCAGCCTCGCAAAAATGCAGGGAAAACAGCCAACCCTTGACGCTCCGCGTTCGTATAATGGATTTGGACGTTGACCATGAGACAAGATGTAGTCGATTACTTGTTGTGCTGTCCAAGAAAAGATAGGGCGTAAAACGGATGCATCATGTGTTTTGCACCATTCTTTTACATCTCTCTTTCTGTACAACCGCTTTTTGGAGTTTCCGTCCAAGTATTCACTAAAATACGAGCATTCAACATCAAATTTTGCCCGTTCTGCGCTTTCTTTTGCACGGATTCCTTGAATTATGATAAGATGCTCCTTTTGTTCAAGTATCCAGTCTATCATTGGCCATATTTTCAATTGCACCGTGCATTCGCGATTTTGTGCATTGGGAAACCATTTCATCCGCTTGCACAAGCCGAACATTCCATCAACTGATTTGTTTTTGAGTATCACAAGGTCAGCACCCAAGTAGTCCACAACTTGCTTTATATGAGAATATGTTTGTTCATATTCCCACCCAGTATCACAAAAGACCGCAGTGACATTCGTTGCTCCATATTTCTCGCAGGCATAGATTAAACAAGCCTGCGAATCCTTACCACCAGAGAATTGAACTATGATTTTCACTTTGCTCATAATGTGAATGCCCAGTATTTGAAAGCGAGGTCTTCATACTTTTCGCGTCCACGATTGTAGATGTCATCGCCTCGGTTGATGAATAACTTGAAGATGTTGCAGTTTTTCTTGCTGATGGCATAGATGAAGTCCTTGTTGGACTTGGCTATGTCCATGTACCATGCGCGGCTCCTGTCCCAGTCGAAGAAGTCAACGGCATCCTCAAACTCCCTTTGGGTCGATGCACCGCAGGTCTTGAGGTCACCGCCGAAATGTGCGACATCCAACCACCAGTCCCACTTACAGCGAGTGTCGAGCGTGAAATGGAAACCGCCGTTTTCAAACTCCTGCGCCTTGTTGACCATGAACCGCTGTGTGTCGGCAAGTTCAAGGACTTTGGCGAGGAATGGGTCACGGCGTGCCTCGGCGCGGAGGGCGCGTTGCATTTCGCGTGCGTGAAGAAACTCGTCCTCGTCAACCGGTTCGCCATCAATCGTCATGCGCAGGAAGTCCACGCGCGAGGGTTCGGTGATGATAGCGTCCACGATAGACCCGAAGCGGAAAGCCGCCTCGCGGTCACCGAACATGGGGCGAGGGTGCAGGAGTTCTTTCAAGGCAGTGAGGTCGGAGTTGCTGACCTCACTGCGCTGATAGTATGCATCGGGATTGTTCATGCTCACTTTGCTTTAACCTCGTCCTCGTAGCGCACGAAAGGCGAACTGATGAGTTCGGGCTTGTCCTTGTCGTTGGCAAGTTTTTCACAGAATGTAATCTGCTTCTTGAAAATCTTGCTGAGTTCTTCCATTGAGAGGAAGCGGCCCTCTTTCGACCACCACATGGATACCACGGCGAGGATGCCATCGGGGGTGTCGGTGACAACGCGCTTGCGGACGGCGGTCTTAGGCTGATAGCCTACCGGGGTAGCCACGGCGGCCTGGCCGAAAAGTCCGTCCATTTCGGTAGCGGCCTGCTGTGCTTTCTTGGCGGCCTGCGCTTCCTCTTCCTTGCGCTTGCGCTCTTCGTCAAGACGGCGGGTTTCCGCAGCTTCGCGGGCCTCCAGTTCGGCTTTCATGCGTGCCTGCTCCTCGGCACTGGCTTTCGCCATGCGCTCCAGTTCACGCTTCTTTGAGGGCAGAGCGTCAGTAATGGTGTCGCGGTAGTCCCCGATTTCGCTTGCGTACTGAGCCTTGAACTGCGTGGAGAGTCGGTTGAGGATAGACTGGCGAATCTTGATAGCCTCGCCATCGCTGATTTCGTAGGGCTTGTGGGCGTGGGACTGGCAGTACTGAAACCACTCGTTGCCGAGCGTAGTCTTGAAGTTCTTGAGTTTCTCGCTGACCTCGTCAAAGTTCTCGATCGTGAGCGACTGGTTGAGGCTTGTGAGTTCGTTGATGGTGGAGGTGACGGTGCTGTCGAACTGACGGCGGTAGTCGTCCTCGGCTTCCTGCGTGTATCGGGCAATAGCCTGTTCGCGTTGCTGACGGCGCATCTCCTCTTGGCGTGCGCGTTCAGCCTCTTCACGTTTCTTGGCGGCATAGGCGTTGCGCTTCTGTTGAATCAGATAAGGCACGGCGTCCTTTTTGGTCGGGTCGATGGTGTTCTCCATACCAGTGAACTCGGAGCGTATCTGGTCGAAGAGTTTGGTGAACGGCGCACGGCGTTCATTCATCGCCTTGAGAGTGCGTTTCGCCTTGTCTATGTAGTCGGCACAGCGTTTGTCCAGTTCATCGGTCATGCCGGAACGTTCTATCTCGTCAAGAAGATTCTTGCCGAAGTCGGCACAACGCATGGACGAGAGCGAGTTGGTGTCGTAGGCGTTGGGTGCGCTTTGCACTATCATCTGCACGTTCTCTTCGCGCAGGATAGGCAGGTTGTTATTAGTTTCACTCATTGTACTTTGGTATTGTAAGGGTTATTAGAATACGTCATCGTTACCACCTGCGTTGTCGGCAGAGGCTTCGGGGTCGATAGTTACGCCGTTGGAGGTGTCGGGAGCCGGGGCAAAGCCAGTGTCCTGCTTGGGCATGATTTCGCCAGTTGAGGTATTGACGGAAGAGCCGTCCTCCAGTCCGTAGATGTCATCGTTGATTTCCATTTCATCGACCTGCTGTGATTCCAATTGGGTAGCACGGCCGACACGCGCTTTCGGGTAGGACTTGAAAGCGTGCTTGATACACTTGGCGATGAGGAAGCCAGTATCAATCTTGAATGTGTTGTCCTGTCCGCGCTGTCCGTAGAGGGCGTTGGGCGCACCCTCAACCCATCGGCGGTTGGTGTTGTCCCACTTGCGGTTCTGACGTGCTGAGTAACCTGCGAGGCGGCTCCAGTCCTCGGGAAGCATGACGGCGTAGTCAACCGAGCCGTCAGCACGAGTAATCTTCATGAAGCAGGCTACGATGTTGCCTGATGTGTGGGGCAGACGGCAGGTGTAGTTCACGAACTTGTTGCCGTTGCGCTCTCCGAACTCGAACTCATCCTCTGCATACACGATGACTGGGTTGTCGGCGTGGCGTATCTGGCCGACACGGGCGCGGTGCAACAGTTCTCCGTAGCCGGAGATAGTGAGGACGCACTGGGTTTCGTACCTGTTCTTCTTGTTGTTATGCTCATCGAGGTAGGAATCAACAGCGATGGAGCGAGAGAGCAGGTATGCCTGCGCACGAGTACCTGCGTCAAGGGAGAGACCCGATATAGCCACGTCAAGGAACGCGGTGAAGAGCGAGAATCGGGTGCAGCTCTTACGGATGTCCTCTTTCTCAGCGAGGATGCGGTTGAAGTTACGGCTTTCGCGCTCATAGGCGGCTTCGCCGGATACGCCAGTAGAGGGTGTCCACATGGCTTCGTAGATTTGGATGAACTTGTCGCGCACAAAATCATTCGTGGCGATGTCCTGCGGTTGCAGGTCGTTGATTTGCTCAACGGTAAGATTTATTTTACTCATAACATTGAGGGGTTAAAATGTTTAATCTTGTTGGTGGGAGAAGCAGGAGTCGAACCTGCGATGGCGTTTTACCGCACCAGTGCTTTCACCTACTGGTCACCTCGGCCGCTTGGTTGTATTCTCCCTTGATGACTACTTCGATGGGTCTAAGTAGTCTTGTTGTGTGCGTTGTAGCAGACGCAGGTCGGCGGTTCTGTACTCCACTTTGCCCGGACGCTTGCAGGGGTTGACCTTACCCTGCCTGCGCCAACGCTCTACGTTCCTGCGTCCGAACATTTCAAAGGCTTTCCGTTGGCTGACGTAGTCGGGGTCGGCATCATCCTTTTTGAGCAGGTGGACTACCTCGGCCGCCACGTCTTTCACGAATACGCCATAGGTGACGCTCTTGTCTGCAAACTGGAGAAATGTCATCGGGTCAGTCCTCCTTGTCGTTGTCAAGGCACATTGGGTTAGGTTTCTCCATGACCTCGTCACACATCTTGTCGTAAGCCATCAGCCACGGGTCAACCTTGCTCCAACGCTTGTAGAGGCGGCCGATGTAGAAGCACAGACCGATACCGAGAGCCTTGTCAACGATGACGTGCAGGAGGAATGCGAGGATGTTTTCGTCCTGTTCCTCGCCGAAGATGAATATCATGGCAAGACCGCCGAGGACAAAGAGTATGCAGATACGGATGATTGAGATTGTCTTATTCATGGCTGTATGATTTAGTAGGGTTCAACTCCTGCCTTGATGAAGGCGGCTTCCTCGTCCACGGAGCCGCACCAAGTATCGAGGTACTCATTGGTTGCTTGATAAGTGTTGTCGTTACGGTCGTAGCCGCGTGCATCGCAAAATGCGTTCCACGAGATTTCGGCGCGGAGATTGTCAAGGGCGACCTTGTTCGTTTTGCAACCGGTCAGTAGGGCCGTTGCGAGGGAGAGGATAAGGATGTACTTTTTCATTCTATTATTACTTTTTGATTATCAATAAATCGGGGTGGTATTTGAGTAGATACTGGGTGAAGCGGTAGAGGCGGTTGACCCAGTCGCCGCGAGTGTCAATCAGATTGACTATGCGCTGGGCCTGCGCACGTTTCTGTTCGATGGTCTTCATTCCTTTGCCTGCTTGAAGTTTTCGACATAGAGTTCTATAGTCTTGTTGTCGGGGTCATATAACCCGGAGCAGACCGTGAACTCGGGGAGCGCGTGTTGTGCGGCCGTCATTACCTGCTTGGCGTTGTCTATGCCGACCACCGCCTCACCCTCGTTGAAGAGGGAGCATAGGGCGTAGAAGATTTCGTGCTTTGCCATATCTCAGTTATGATTTGCGGTCAACATAGATTTTCCGCTCTTCGGTTTCCATACGAGTTGAGCGTACTCCGCCATTTATGGCATTACACTTGGATGTCTGCGCACGAACTGTGTCCATCCATTCTATCGGGAAAGACACGCTTTCTCCGACCTCTAATGCCTTGATTTTAGGCATTACATCTTTAGCACGAGATAAAACTTTTCCACTCATTTATTTGGGTGTTTAATGTTTAATGTTTAACTTTACACTGCAAAGGTATCAAAAATGATTTGAATAAATCAAATTTGATGTGCGTATTTAACAAACATTAACACTTAATTGATTTGACGCAGTAATTTTGACAACAGTACATGGCAAATAGCACCGTTCACATTGGGCTTGCGATAGATAAAAAATTGCAGGAACTAAAAATGTCAAAAACAGAGTTTGGCAGGCGTATAGGAATACCACAACAGAATGTCAATCGTATCCTTGAAAAAGACACGATTGATACGGGAAAACTCGTCCAAATTTCAGAGGCTCTAAAGTTTAATTTCTTCTCCCTTTACTGTGAGGAATCGCCGAAAGTTGAGGTTAAAACCGAGGGAGACTACTCGCCTGCATCGGACAGCGGAGACGTGTCGGTAATTGTCGGCGATGCCGTCCTTGCCGAGCGCGTGAAATCCCTTGAAGCACTCGTGGCTGAAAAGAACGAGCGTATAGCCGAACTCAAAGAGCGAATAGCCGAACTCAAAGCGAAATGAAAGAATTCGTTCTTTGCCTTCTTGTGGTCATAGTATGGGGATGCTCATCCGATAATGATAAACAACTGACACGCTTCGTTTTTGTTGACGATGAGGGCGTTTGTCATACGGATCCCGAATGCCCTAAACTAAAAAATGGGAAAGATAGTTATGGGCATTCAATATATGCAATGCAACCATGCGATACAACCGCTTTCATTTTCGGTAACAACGAACGTGTTTGTTCAAACTGCGTTTCTATATCGGAATTTGAAACTCTAAAAGGAATTAGCGAAAGGAACAAACGATTAAGTGCAGACCGACACTGGATATACAACAAACTCATTGAGGCCAATTACGACATGGAGTCTTATGAGGAATTTGTTGTTCATTTATCGGACAAGGAAAAACGCAAACGACTTTACAAAGCAGCCTTAAAAGAGGGTTGGGATGTTGGTAGTTTTGATGAGTTTTCTAATTCTCTTGGATTTAATAATCATAAAAGCGATGAATGACGAACAGAGAGAACTTGACAAACTGCGGATACTCTTCAACGCCGTCAAGAAACTGGAAGAGGAGGAGCCGGACTTCTACGCCGAACTGAAGCAATGTGCATGGAACGTCCTGCATGAGAACCCCGGCATTGACATGGACGAATGGATTGACATCGTCATGCGTCAGTACCCGACCGAGATTGTGGACGCGATAGGCTCACACCCTGCCGAAACATACGCCTCACTTTGCGAGATGTGGGATGATGAATATACCGACCCGGAGACGGGTGAGTGCAATGCCTTTCGCCAGTGGGCAAAGCGGTTCAGTTCATACTCCGCAATAGACCGATATGACAAGGCCGCAGAACAGGAGGCGATTTTAAGGCATTTGCAGGCACGTCAGTCGCCGAAACAATAAAACCCTCTACCGAGCGCACAAAGTCCGGCAGAGGGGCAAATCTGAAAGAAATAGAGGGTGTTTAACCCTTACATCATAAAACCGAGAAACAAATAACGAAATATGACATGAAATCAAACGACATATTACCCAAGACGCACACGTCACAGATAGCGTACAACATCCCTGCAACTCACGTATTAGGTTATGTTTCAACAGCGGCGCAGGCTGCCATCGAGGAATAAACATCGTATAGTCGATTGTAAATTTCAAGTCAAATAGAAGGCCGTAGCCGATTTTGGGCTACGGCCTTCTTGTAATAATTGTAACTTGTGCTTGCGATGGCGGAGTTAAGCCTTTTTTTTTTGGGGGGGCTTGTTGATGATTATTTAACCACTGATGTAAACACTTAGGATGCGGTAGTCTGGAAATAGGATTATTTGTAACTATCGCCATCCATCATTACTAATCGATTCTTTTGAGGAAAATACATGTAAAGGTCCGCACCGTGACAAAGTTCACCATCACTTTCACCATTTGCGTGATAATAATATTCTGTAAGGACAACGTTCCCGGAAATCTCATAAGTTCCAGTATGTACATATGTATGTTTATTCCCATCGTCATCGGTATCTTCAGATGTATCAGTAAATTTGCCATCTGGTGAAAAATGTAAAGTAGACTTATAGTATCCATCTCCACTTCCCCAATCTTTACTGCATAGTTTCTCCACCGTCAGCACGCCTGTCCTCTTGGCATATTCGGCAATGGGAACCGACAATATCTGTGTGCGGCCAACCATGATGCTGTCCACTGTTGCCTCGATAAAGAAAGGAGACTTGGTGAAGTCTACATCATCAAAGGTGTTGGAGTCTCCTACGCTCAGCGAGAGCAAGCCGAACTTGTCCGTTGTCTCGTTGGATGTCGATTCGCAGATTACCTTTCCTTCCTTGTTGGTTATCTTCACGGTGACGGAGACTCTTTCATTTGCGCGTGGAGTGCCGTCTGCGGAGTTCAGCAAGGTAACCTGATAGCCAATCTGCGCATGAGCGGTGACAGAGAGGAGTATTGCACTTGCGATGAGAAGAATTATCTTTTTCATTGTTGCTGATGTTGTAATCATGTTTTTGGGGGCTTATTGGTTTTCTCTTTGGAATTTAATCTGTTGCTTGTATTCGCTGAAGTATAATTTCAGCAGATGAGGGGTTATGGAAATCACCCGGCAGAGAATTTGCGTGCCGTCTTCGCAGTTAATCTTCACCCAATAGTCTTCCGGTTGGTTTACTTCGTACGTACATGGGGTGGCATTGTATAGGCCTGTGCCATCGCCATTGAAGGTAAGGGAGATTTCCTGCCTGTTCAATTCGCCCTTCCATGTGCCAGTCAATCCATCCCGGTAATCGGGGGAGAATGTGGGGGAGGCAAATTGGAATCCTTGCTTTTGGTTGGGATTTGTGTTGAGCAATGGCATGTGGTTGCCCAGCATAATGTATTTGTTTCCTTCTGTCATGCTTCCAATGACGGGACTTCCGCCCACCATGTATGCGTTGGAATTGCTGAGGGCGAAATATGCCGGTGACAAGTTTGCGCCGGCAGATATGGAGAAGGGCGTTCCCAATACGTCATGTCCTGCGTATTCAACGGTGGGGTAGATGGTGTATTTCTTTGGGTCAAGGTGCGCGCCCATGTCATTGGGTACCAGGAAAGAGTTTACCGGCTGCACGCCTTCGACCGGCATTCCCACCGTTCCTGCCGAGACCGCAGCAACTTCTTTCTGCGTGTCATTGTTGTACATCTTGAACCCGCAGTCCAGCGGCATCAGCAGTGTGTCTGCCGTTTCTGTCGCAACGGTGGCCACTTCCTGCCGTGGAAGGCCGGGAGCAACGGAGCATCTGCCCGGAGTGGCAATGCTGTTCATGAAGAGAGGAAGCAGGTTCCACTCCTTGCGTGCGAAGATGACGTTGAATTCATTCATGAGGTTCTCTTCCTGCTCGCCTATCAGCCAGTGGCGGTAATAACTGATGATTTCCGCATTCAGTTTGGCTTCTGCCGTCAGTTTCGCCTCTCCTCCGGCAAGGCCGGCCGTGGGTTTGGCCATCTCCCTGATTTGACTCATGCCGAGTTCTGCCTTGAGCGACGGTCCCAGTCTCATCCTTGTGCCTATGCCGGCCGCTTCGCCAATGATGCCGAACTTCACGCAATCTTGAAGCCCAAAGAAGAGTTCGCCCTTTAAGACAGTATTGAGCTTGGCCACGTCATCGGGTTCTTCCGTCTCCTTCTGTGAGAGAACCTGCAGGCTGTTCTTCCCGTTTGCCCGCTCAAAGTGCAAGCCAAACTCCCAGTTCCTCTTCAGTTCCATCTCTATTTGTGCTTCGGCTTTCGCTTTGAGGAAGAGGCACATGTCGGAGGTTACGTTGATAATGCCGCCAATGAAAAACGAGCCATTCCGGATTTCTTTCGTGTGATTGTCATACTGAAGTTCCTTCTCACCGGTGCCGACATTGAAATTGATGCCGAACGAGGGCTTTATCAGCACGTTTGCCCGGTAATAATGCTTCCTCATGTTTATGACTACGTCGTGGTATTCAAAGACTACTTCCCCCTTGACCTTCATGAGTTCAGACATGAGGTTGAAGGGCAAGGCATTCTTCTCCAGTCCATCATAGTCGGCCACGGAGTATTTCATCCGCGCCCTTCTTGCTTCGGTGCTGATGTCTCCGGCAAAGAAAAACTCGGTGAAGATGTCGTTCAGGCTCACTTCTTCAAACGTGACGACGATGCTTCCGTCTGCTTCCAGACTCCTGGACGTTGTCTTGGCGGCCAGGCCATTGGGCAGCAAGCCGGTGGGGAGGTTGCAGAAAACCTTTTGGCCGGCTTGCGGTATCAATGACTTGTCCGCCTTGCTCTTGAAACGGATGCAGTTCCCATAGGTGGTGTCAATGGCCGCAAGATGCTCCTCCGTGAAGATCATTACGTCCTCGGCAAACTCCATGCGGTTCCTGGAGCCGAAGGTCACGCTGTCTATTTCCGCTATGGGAATTGCCACGATGGTGTCGGCCGTCTCAAACAGCTGTGTGGTTCCTGCATCGGGATGCTCGTCATAATATTCCCGGGTGGCGAGTTTTATGGACTTCAAGGTTTCGGCGTTGAAGATGTCAACCTTTCCCGATTGG
This sequence comes from Prevotellaceae bacterium, assembly GCA_019420585.1. Classification (GTDB taxonomy): domain Bacteria; phylum Bacteroidota; class Bacteroidia; order Bacteroidales; family Bacteroidaceae; genus Physcousia. The sequence goes on along the minus strand of JAHZGX010000021.1, from coordinate 32,044 downwards.
CGGAAAACGAGTATCTGCCTGGCCTCCTCCGCGTGCATCGAGGGGTGCGCGGACAGGCACAGGAGGGCCATCAAGGCATATATATAGATAATGTTGTGCTGTCTTGTCATCTGGTAATCTTTAAGGTCTTGTCTCCGCACTTCAATATGTACACTCCCCGGGGGCAGGCGCTGCAGTCGAGGATGATGCCTTCCTCGGCGGGGATGTGCTTCAGCGGCATCCGTCGCCCGTTGGAATCATACAGCCGCAACGGCATCTTACCTCGCAGACCGGTTACCTGCAGATAGCCCGAGCCGGTAAAGCAGTAATGCAGGGTGTGGCCGTCGTCCAGCTTCACAATGCCGGTCTGCGACTTTGTGAAGTCATATTTGCTCACTTCGCTCATCGGGTAATGCTTCTCGCCAATCGATACATAGTAGGGCGTGATGTCTATGTTCGGGTTCTCGCTCAGTGGAAACAGTACCCGCGCGCCTGATTTCAGGTGCAGGGTCAGGCATTCCTGCGCAGAAGCCCGCATGGAGGAGCCTGCGCAAATAATCAAGGCCCCAAACACAAGGAGCATGAATGACATTGGCTTTGACAACATCCTGGAAGAGGTTGATAAGGTGAATACTGGTTTGCTCGGCCTGCAATCCGCGGAGTCTTCCCCGGACGGCCGCCTGCAAAGTTAGGACAAATAGGCGGACCGGCATCAGTCTGCGGCTGCTTTTTATGAATGAAGAAGAGACCTTAAACGCGGAAATGTCCCGTAAATATTTTACGGAAGTCTGTTTTTTTGTATCTTTGCAACCACAACAATCAAACAACAAGGTTGATATGCTGACAAGATTTGCAGTTACGAACTATAGAGTCTTCAAGAATCGTATTGAGTGGGACTTGTCCCATCCAAGCAATTATTCGTTCAATACCGGTGCCATTCAGGATGGCATTGTGAAGAATGGCATCATCTATGGTCCAAACGGTGCGGGAAAGTCAAACCTCGGTTTGGCTATCTTCGACATTGCCAACCACCTTTCCCATAAATGGAAGAAGCCGGACTACTATCTGAACTATGCTTGTGCCGGCAGACATGATCAGCCAGTTGAGTTTGAGTACACTTTTGCCTTAGGCGGGCATACCTTATTATATAAATATAGCAAGGTGGCATCGGAATTGAGGGGCGACATCATGCGCGAACAACTGATTGTGGATGACAACGAGGTACTGTTAAAGGATAAAGGTGTGCTGAATATCGCTGATGAGTTTGGCTTGACTGAAACTGCTGTCCAAAACTTGAAGGATAGTGCCAACAATATCTCCATTGTAAACTATTTGCTAAGTTCGGTTCCTCTCCCTAAAGGACACGCTTTGATGCTGCTTCGTGATTTCGTGGAGAACATGCTCTTCTTCAGGAGTCTTGACAACCGTGAGTTTATAGGCTTGAAAGAGGGCGGAAGCAACATTGAGGAATATATCATTAAGAATAATCTTGCGGGTGACTTCGCTGCTTATCTGAAAGATGTAAGTGGACAGGAATATGAGTTTGCTCCCAATGCACAGGGAGAGAATGTACTCTTCTGCATGATGGGTGGGGTGAGAATTCCGTTCCAGTGGGTTGCTTCCACCGGCACAAAGAATTTGGAACTCCAGTACTATTGGTTGAAGGAGATGGATAATGCCTCGTTTGTCTTCATTGACGAATTTGACGCTTTCTACCACCACGAACTTTCTTACAGAATTTCGAAGCACTTGTTTGAGGGGAAGAATCAGGTGTTTGTGACCACGCACGACACCTTCCTGTTGAGCAATGACCTGCTCCGACCCGATTGCTTCTTCATCCTCAGAGATAACAAGATCAAGGCCATTTGTGACATGACGGATAAGGAACTGCGCTTTGGACACAATCTGGAGAAACTATACAGAGGTGGAACATTCGGTTTATGATTCTGTTTGTATTCGAGGGTGACGAACGTGAGCCACGTCTATACAGAACGTTGGAGAGGCTCTATTTCCCAAGGGGCAACAATAACATTGTTTGTTCATTCGGGAACAATATCTATGACCTCTACAACGAACTGCAGGAGTATGACGGTGGCGGAGACGTTGTCTCACTCATGCGCGAACGTCTTGCTGCCAGAGGAGATACTGCTTTGGATGGCATCAGAAGTTCTGATGTCTCAGAAATCTTTCTCTTCTTTGACTATGACTTTCACAACTCACAACTTACTCTTGATGAAATCAACCGAAGGGTGAAGGAGATGCTCACTGTGTTTAACGATGAGACGGACAACGGGAAACTCTATATCAATTATCCTATGATTGAGTCCATTCGTTACACCAAGGAGTTACCTGATGAGGCGTATGCGCAATATGTCATCAGCCGTGAGAAGTGCAAGGACTTCAAGCGTCTGGCCAGTGAGTTCTCTGCATACGGCAGTCTTGACCACATATTTTTCAAGGATGGCGAAGTCCCAACCAAGGAAAGGTATCTAAGGGTGAAGGATAACTGGCAATATATGACGCAGATGAATGTCTGTAAGGCAAACATGCTTACCATGGGACAGCATGCGATGCCGGCAGAGAAGTCTTCCATCAACCAATTGTCAATATTCAACAGTCAGGTGCTGAAATACGTGAAGCCAAGTGAGCGCGTGTCTATATTGAATTCCTTCCCGATTTTCATCTATGAGTATATGAAATAAGGGAATCTAGCATTTCGCAGAGCAATGTGTCGGGAAATCCGACAGGCGGGTGACTTGCGCTATTCCGTGAGGATGGAGGGCGCGTTGGAGGGCGCAAGCCTCTTGCTGAAGTAGACCATGTCCTTCAGGAGGGTGCCATCTTCGTAAATCGCATGGTCATAGTTGTCCGTGAAGAAGTTCTCCAGGGTGTGCGAGTATTGGAAGCCGCAGCTTTTGTAGAACCGGAGGGTTTTCCTGCTTTCTCCCGTGCCCACGAGCATGGTGTGGAAGCTGTCCTTGCAGTGGCGGAAGAGATAGTCGACCATCTGCTTCCCGTAGCCTTTGCGCTGGAACGTCGGGCTGACCGCAATGTTCTTCAACTCACATGTGCCGTTCCCCTCGTCCGTGACCACTGCCACGCATATCGGTTCCGGCAGCCCGGCGGCGTACAATGCGAAGAGCGTGCCCCGTTCCAGGTAGCGGTCGATCATGGATTCCTGCTCGTCGCCTAGCAGGAGCAAGTCGAGGTACTGCTTCTTGTTGCTCCCGATTTTCCTGAAATGCGTGTCTTTCGTCCTCACCATGTGCAGGATGGGGAAGGGATTGCCTTGCCCGTCCTCGGCGTCGCGCCGGAAGGTGTGAAATCCCATGTGCTCGTAGAAGCCTGCTGCCCGCTCGTTCTGTTCGTTGACATCCACCAGTCTTGCGCCATGGGAAGATACTGCCAGCTCAATCATCCGCCTGCCCAACCCTCTGGAGATGTGGGCGGGAGAGAGGAACAGCATTTCTATCTTCTCTCCCTCGATGCCCATGAACCCGACGGGCGATTCCCCGGGGCCGGCAACCAGCAGCAGACGGACTTCCCGGAGCATGGACATGACGCATGGCCTGAGATTCCTGATGTCGTCCTCGCACAGGAAGTGGTGTGTGGCACGTACGGAATCCTCCCATACTTCGGCCAGTTTTTCCAGGAGTTCAGGGTCTCGCGGCTCGCAAACGCGTTCAATCTTGGTCTCTTCTTTCATGCTGTATGCTATTTTTCCGCGAATATAGGCATATTATCCGGCTTGACGTGGGGCATGCATGGGAATTCTGTAGCCGGGATGGGAAATTCGCGGTGCAGGAAGGTGCTTTTTCCCTGCATTGCCCCATAAAAAGGTTACATTTCTTTGCCCGCTGTGATGTTTTTGATAATTTTGCGGCGCAATTGGGCCGCGGTGGGCGGCACGATGCGATTTATACAGTACAATTACTTCATTTTTTCAACTATGAGACATCTGCATCCCTGCAACAGCAAGTACGGCGGTTCCGCTCCTCCGGGCGCGGGGATGTGGTGGGCATAGTGCATCACCAACATCTTGCAATCGAAAGAATCCTCCGGCAGCCCGTGGTGTGTCCTGACGCATGCGCGGTGCAGGCGGCCGGGGGAAGTGCGTGCCTTGACATATTGGTGATGATTCCGGGGGAAGGCCTCCGGATTTGATTGAGAAAAGTGAATGTATAACCGGGAGCCACGCGGCTCCCTCTTGAAAACTGTATAAATTATGAAGAGAAAATCCCCAATATCATTGGAGCGGGTGCAATTCTGCGCCTATGGCTCCGCAGAGAGAGACGAAATCGTATTCATTGAACAATTCAGGTATGGCGACAGGCATGACTTTGCCGTGGGCAGGGACTTCTGCGGCATAGCCGCCAGGGTGGAGTTCCACAACAGGCACATCAGCAACGGGGCGTACAAGGGTGTGCGGCGCAAGGTCACGTGCACGCTGGTGGACTGCGCGTCGCGCTGCGCGGTGGCCACGCGGCAGGTGAGCGTGTGCATGGGGAAGGACGAATTCGTGAAGTTCGTCTACCTCAACTTCCCCGTGTCGCCCGAAGCGGAGATGGATTCCGACCAGGACTTCCCCGTGTCGCCCGAAGGAGGGATGAATCCCGACTGCGCCTACAGGCTTGTGGTGTGCGACGAGGCCGCGCGGGAGACGCTCGGCGTGTCCACCGTGCGCCTTTTCAGCCGCGAGGTGCTGGGCGACCCTGCCGAGTGGTACGAGGCGCGCAGCGGAGGCGTGAGGCCGGGCTGGGAGATGAAATTCTACAGGTCGGTCGACGCGGCGGAGGTGTGGGACTACTACGTCAGCTTCTGCCTCATGCAGAAGATGGGGCCGATGCCGCCGCTGGTGCTGCCCGAGCTGGAGATGCGCCTGTTCCAGCCCGACGGCACCGTGTCATCCACCTTCAGGGAGCCCGTGTGCCATGATTTCAGCGGCAACAACTATTGGGCAGAGTTCCTTTTCGAGCCGGACCGGCGGACAGGCGGGGTGTATTACGCCGAACTGCGCAGCATGGGTGTCCCGATTGCGGGATTCGTCTTCCGCACGGACGGGCCGGAGGAAGCGGGGGAGTGGTATGGCGAAGACGTGCTTCCGCTCGGTGCCTACTCGCCGGAGGAGGCCGAGGCGCGCTTCACGAGGCACTTCCCCCCGCAGGACACGGCCTCGGCGGAGGATGACGAGTTCGACGCCCTCCTGGACAGGTTCATCGCCTCGGAAAAGGAGCGTACGGCGGAAGAGGAGGAGGCCGATTCCGCCGATTCCACCGCCGATTCCGCCCCCGGGAAGGCTCCGCAGGGAAACCCTTGGGACGATTCCGCCCCCGGGAAGCCCTCGCAGGGAAACCCTTGGGAGGATTCCGCCCCCGGTAAGCCCTCGCAGGCAGAACCGGCCGGCAACGCACTCCTGCCCTCATCGCTCGACCGCCTCACGGGCCTCCGCCCGGTGAAGGAGAGGCTGGCCACCTATGAGCGCGTGGTGCGCTTCAACAAGATGAGGGCCGACAACGGGTTGCCCACCTCCCCCGCGCCCCTCCACGCCATGTTTCTCGGCTCGCCCGGCACCGGCAAGACCACCGTGGCCCGGATGATGGGCGTCATGCTCCACCGCGCGGGCCTGCTCTCCCGCGGGCACGTGGTGGCCAGGGAGCGGGCCACCCTGCTGGGGCAGTTTTACAGCTCGGAGTCGGAGAAGACCCTCGAGGCCATCGAGGAGGCGCGCGGAGGCATCCTCTTCATCGACGAGGCCTACCAGCTGTTCCAGCCCAACGACCCCAAGGACCCCGGGAAATTCGTCATCGAGACGCTCCTGACCGCCCTTTCCGACCCCGGCAGCCGCGATTGGATGCTCATCCTGGCCGGCTACCCCGACGAGATGAGGCGGATGCTGGACATGAACCCCGGCTTCAAGTCGCGCATCCCCGAGTCCAACATCTACCTCTTCCCCGACTTCACCGAGCCCGAGCTGATGGAGATTGCCGAGAACTACCTGGCCCGGAACAGCTACACGCTGGCCGACGACGCACGCGCCGCACTGCGCGGCCGGCTGGCGGAGGACTGCGCCAGGCGCGGCAGGAACTTCGGCAACGCGCGGCACGTGATGAACCTGATACAGACGGAGATTCTGCCTGCAATGGCGGTCAGGGTCACCTCGGAGGGGCTCACCGACACGTCCTCGCTCACCGAAATCCGCCTGCCCGACATCCCCCGCGTCATCCCGCTGCAGTCCCCCCGGCAGCACCGCATCGGGTTTGCCTCGTGAGCGCACTCCTCCTCCCGCAAGCGCAGGGGCGAGGCCGGGGAATCCCCTCGCCCCACGCTCTCTTTGGTGCTCCGTAACCCGTTGTCTTGCAACTCATGAATGCTTGTTTGCAGAAGCATTGCGTGAAAGCGTTTCACCAGCCCCGTGCGGATGCTTGCGGTGGAGTTGTCTGTGGGAAACAGCATGGCGCGGATGCTCGCGGTGGAGTTGTCTGTGGGAAACAGCATGGCGCGGATGCTCGCGGGGGAGTTGTTTGGGAGGAATAGGATGGCGCGGATGCTCGCGGCGGAGTTGCTTGCGGGAAACAGGATGGCGCGGATGCTCGCGGGGGAGTTGTCTGGGAGAAACCGCCCCGCGCCTCCTTGCAACCTCCCTCCGCAGCCCGTTTCCCGCCTCTTTTGTTTCTGAAAGATGCTGTTGTAGCCCTTCAACAGCATCAAAATGCTTTCCGAGATGCTGTTGTAGCCCTACGACAGCAGCAAAATGCTTTTCGGAACGCTGGTGAAGCCCTACGACAGCACCAAAACGTTTATTTTTGTTAAGGAGAAGGCTTATCTAGCAGTAAAATGTATATTTTTGTTAAAGAGGAGGCTTGTCCAGCATCAAAACGCTCTCCGGGATGCTGTCGTAGCCCTTCAACAGCATCAAAACATTCTCCGAGTGCTGTCGTAGCACTACGACAGTAGCAAAACACTCTCCGGGATGCTGTCGTAGCCCTCCGACAGCATCAAAACGTTCTCCGAGACGCTGTTGTAGCCCTACGACAGTAGCAAAACACTTTCCGGAAAGCCCTTGAAGCACGAATCCGGCCCCATCCCGCCGTGAATCATGCACGCTTCCCCGGAATCCGGCCTGCACCGCCACGCCAGGCAGCCCGTGCACCCGGGAAAGGAGAGGCCGGCGAGCGGCGGCATTCCCCCGAGGGGCGAATCGAGGAGGAACCCAAGGGCGTTTGTCATTATTTTATGGTAATATTTCCGCCCTCGTAGCCCGATTTCGGAAATTTTACGTTACATTTGCATCGGCTCCTGTGGAGAGTGCCTCCAGGCACCGTCGCTCCGGCTGCCTCGCTCCTGCGACACAGGGTTGTACCAGGAAGATTATCAGCATTTTATAAAAACTATATTTATGATCAACTTCAGACGACTGCCGTACCTCATCGCCGGGCTTTCCCTGTGCGCGGGTGCGGCCTTTGCCGTGGGGCGCGCCTCCCGGAATGAGGCATCTGTTTTACCCCCCCCGTCCGTAAATCCTTAGCGCCTGCATCGGCCTACGGCTATGCCTATGTGCTGAAAGATGACTCAGACTGGGCGTGGGAATCCTTCTCCAGTTCCGAAAGTCTCTCGGGAACTGCCAGTTCCTTCTTCTCGCCATCCCTCAATCTCTCTGCACTGAAGAAACCCGTGATGAGGATATGGGGCGGTGGCACGTTTTCTGTCCCCACAGGCACGGGCGCACTGAACAAGAGCCGGAATTACGTCAAGTTCGATTATGATGCAGACGGTTACACGCTGCTGCCCAATGTGGACGGTGTCAGGATAGGGCTCGTAAGTGAACTCTGCGGCCGCGTGCTCACCGTGGGCGAGATGCCCGAGAACAATGAGGACATCGTGCTCTCCGGCCTGGAGGCGAGCGTGCTCAAGGGCACCGCCAACCATGACGAGGGCACGGGAGGGCTGTGGAGCATCACCCCGGCCTCCTCGCCCGGCCAGGATTACTGGGAGGCGGAAGTGAGCCTCACCCACGATGGGCTCTCCACGCTCTCCTCTGCCTTCGCCGTGATGAACATGTATGAGATACAGCCCGTGCAGGAACTGGCCGACGGGGGAGAGACGGGCGAGTACACCTGCGTGGCCGTCACCCCCTCGGGCGAGGTGCCCATGCTCATGTACGCAACGGAACTCTGGGACATAGGATTCAACGGGCAGCCCTGGCTGCTGCCCGCCGCGACATCCGAGATCCGCGTGCGCTGCCGCTTCCCCTATGAGGGAATGGAGATATACTGCGCGCAGTGGCCACTCTGCGAGAAGGTGGTTCAGCCCGGTTGCGAGACGGAGCTCACGCCCCGGTTTGACCTGGAGGCGCTTACGAGAGTTTATGGTGACGTGGAGGTTGGCCAGGCGTTCTCGACGGCCAACGGCACTCCCGACGCCAACACCACCTTCGACCTCAACGCCGACGGCATCATGGAGTTCTTCAGCCGGCGGGACAAGGCCCTGTACGGCTTCAAGCCCGGCTTCTCCGGCGTGGGCGTGGTGGCTTCCGGCTTCACTAAGAACAAGGTCCTGGGCTTCGTGCCCGCCACCCCTGCGCTGACATTGGGCTACGAGGAGACGTTGGTGTTCTCGGTGGACAAGGACTTCAAGCGGACCACCCTTTGTGAGGCATCGGGAATAGCCCCGAGACTTGCCCTGATCGACTACGACAATGACGGCAAGACGGACTTCCTCAACACGGCGGACAACACCGTGATCGTGGCCGACGGGGTGTCCGCCCCCGCCGTGAGCCGCCTCTCCACCATGACCCGCGAGGAATATTACCACATCGTCCCTCCTGCCGACAATCCCCTCGGCTCCGGCCTCTCGGTTGTCGGTGGTGGTGGTGTTCCTCCTGCCGTCTTTGCTTCATATCAGCAGACCGATATCAACGGCGACGGCTATCCCGACTTCGTGGACGCAGCCAGCGGCAACTACTACATGAACCTGGGCGACGGCCGCTTCGTGAAGGACACCTTCGGCGGCACGCTCCTCTTCCGCGACTTCGACGGCGACGGCATCAACGACTTCCTGGTGTATGACAGCAAGGAGAAGACCGTCAAGGTGTACCTGCAGCGCATCAGCGGGGAGTCCCTGGAGCGCAAGCTCATCAGCGGGTTCAATTGCAGCGATGACATCTGGTGCCGGGACTTCGACGGTGACGGGGACGTTGACATACTGATTCCCTTCAATGCCTCCGACAATGGCGGCCTTGCCTTCCTGGTAATGTTCGAGAACAACGGGCAGGGCACCTTCAAGAAGAGGGAATACCCGATAGACACGGAATACAAGTTCAAGCATTGCGTGGACTGGAACGCCGACGGCAAGTACGAGGTGCTGACCGACATGGAAATCGACCGCACCTCCTATGCCACCCCGATGGGCAAGGTGCGCAGCTATGCCGTGGACGGCATGAACGTGAGCACGACGCCGGAATACCTGTACACGGACTACAAAAACCTTGGCGACGGCTCCCTCGACGCGGTGGCCGACGTGGACAATTCCGGCAGGCAGTGGCTCATGCTGGGCTCCTTCATGCTGCTGCCCTCGTCGGCCGTCAACACCCGCCCCGACAGACCCGAGCCGCCTGTGCTCACCTATGACGACGGCAAGGAGGAAATCACCGTCACCTGGAAGCGGGGCAGCGACAGGGAGACCGCGCCCGCCGACCTCACCTATGAGCTGCGCGTGGGCACCACCCCCGACGGCGGCGAAATCCTGTGCGCCGCCGCCACCAAGGACGGCCTCCGCCGCAACCTGCTCGCGGGCAACTGCGGCCACCAGCTCATGCGCAAGCTGAACACGGCCACGTGGCCGCAGGGCAAGATATACGTCTCCATGCAGGCCATCGACGCATCCGGCCGCGGCTCGGAGTTCAGCACCCCGTCCGTGCTTGAAAAGAAAAAGCCGGCAACGGGATTCATCGCCGACATGCCCGCAGAAGGCGTGGCCGTGTATGAGGCATGCACTCTTCGGGTTACAGTCCCAGTTCCCGAAGGCTCGCAGGTGCAGTGGAGCCTGAATGGCGGGGAAATCATCGGCGAGGAAGCCTCTGCAGTGCGCGTGATGTTTGCCACACCCGGCAGCAAGACCGTGACCATGACCGTCACCTCCCCCGACGGCTCGTCGGCATCAATGAGCCGCGAGGTGAAGGTCCTCCCCGTGCGATTTGAGGAAGTGCCGGACTTCCCTGTCTCCCCGTCCTTGGCATTGGACCTTGACCTTGACGGAAAGGCGGAACTGAAAGGCGAATATTTCTACGAAGGTGACGATGCCGGGAACTACACGAAGGTCAACCGCCTCTTCAACACCAAAAACTATTATTACAGGCATTCCGCCGACATCAACCGTGACGGATTGCCGGACATCATCCACAGCAAGGGACACCTGATCAACGAAGGCTACAAGTCCATGGACGATGTCACCCCCGATGACTTCTTCGATGATGACATCCTGCCCGACCTTGACCACGATGGGTGCCTCGATGCCTGCAACATGTCGGACAACACCGGCGACAAGGCATTCATGAAGAATTCCGGCGACTGCATACACTATATCCCCGTGGACTTGTCGCTCCCCGCATATTGGCACAATGACCTGAAGCTCTATGACGTGAACGGAGATGGCTGGCATGACATCATATCCCACAAAAGATACTATGAGAATCAGGGCGGCCTCAAGTTTGTGGAGAAAGAATTTCCCGTGCAACTGGAGGAAGGGCTTAACCTTGTTGAATTGGGAGATTTCGACGGGGACGGAAGAACGGATTATGTCGTAAGCACGTCAAATCGCTGTTATATTATAGTATGGTTCGATGGCACCCGCACCGAACTGGGGCTCTTTGAGCGGTATCTTTATGCAGCCTTACATTGTCCGGTGTTCGACTTTGACAACAACGGGTGCATGGACCTTATCGTAAATGATACTTATAATACTGGTACATGGGAAGCTACGGCGATATTGTTCAACCGTGACCATAGTTTTACGACAACAAGACTTCCGGGAGGAACAGGTTTCCAATTTTTCCCGTATTACCGTACCGATGGAAAGATGGGAATGGAAAAATGCGTGATTCATGGTGCCCCCAACGAGGCTCCGTCCGCTCCCACCGGCGTGAAGGCTGTGGAGGAAGGCGGGTATCTCGTGATAACCTGGAATGCAGCCCAAGACAAGGAGACGCCTGCCGTCAACCTGCGCTACAACCTTTCTGTGCGCCACAAGGATGCCGATGGCGAGCAATCCTATTTCATCTCACCGCTCAACGGAGGTCTTGACGGCGTTCCTCTGCCAACTGACGCAGATTTGATAGGCGGCACGCGCTACGCCATCCCCCTGCTGTCCATGTCCACGGGAGCGTACGAGGTCAAGGTTCAGGCCGTGGACGGCCGCTGCCAGGCGGGCACGTTCTCGCAGCCCGTTTACTGTGACGTTACCTCGGCAGGCTACGAGGCTCCCAAGGAGGCCATGGTGGGCAATCCCGTGAACATAACATTCAGCGCCGACGTGAATCTTTCTGCCGTGGATTATGGCGTGGATGCCGTGGTGGAGAAGACCACGGGGCAGACCGCATCGGTGTACTGGACCTCTGCCGGCACCAAGACCATCACTGCGGGGAACATCTCGTTCGACATTCTGGTGCACCCGCGGCTTGATGCTGCCTTCTCTCTTCCCGGAAGAGTGCAGTCGAATGCTCGGGTGCTTGTGGCGTGTGACAATCTCCATCGGGGCAAATGGCTCTTCTTCAGGGATAGCGGACTCTATATAGGTTCTGACAAGTACTGGGAGCCCACAACAGATTTCAATGTGGATTCGATAGACGGCAATACGGCGGTTCTGAGATTCCCCAGCCGGCTTGGGACATACCGGGTGCGCCGCGTGCTGGCCGAGCCTTACGGGACAGACGAGTATGAATCGGCCGAGGTGAAGGTGACTGGCCGGAATCCAGGCAGCATCAACATTGTGGACATCGATGACGAGACGGGCAAGTACTGCGTGCATGTCGCCGGGCTGGACGACGAGGATGCCTCGGCCTACATGGTGTTCCGCGAGACGGTGCGCACGGGTGAGTATGAGTACCTGGGAAACGTGCCGGGCGAAGGCACCTTCATCGACATGGGCTCGTCCCCGAAGGAGCATACCTCGCGCTATGCGCTGAAGAAGCGGCTCTGGTATGGCGAGTCGGCACTCTCGTCGGCTCACCAGCCCATACATGCGCAGATAAGCATGGGCATCAATTCAGAGTGGAACATCTCGTGGACAGGCTACGAGGGTCGGACGCCCACCACCTACCGTATACTGCGTGGCCGCACGCCGCAGGCGTTGGAGTGCATTGCCGAGGTGTCGGCCAACACCACATCGTACACCGACTACACGGCCCAGGACGGCATCTGGTATTATGCCGTGGAGACCTTGATTGAGAAGGCCGCCACCCGTGCCGCAGGTGACAACGTATGGCGCTCGCGCTCGAACACGGTGCAGGCCGACCCCTCGGGCGTGGACGGCTTGTCCGAGGGAACCACCCTCATGGTTAAGGTGGAAGGCACCGACCTCCTGGTGAGCGGTATTCCTTCTCCGGGAACCCTCACAGTATTTGGCGTGCAGGGCATGGGCATGATGCAGGAGGAAGTGCAAAAGGGCAGTGTAAGGTTGGATGGCAGCGTGCTGGCTGACGGCATCTACATCCTGACCCACACTGACAAGGTCGGACACAGGCGCAGCGTCCGCTTCGTGAAGAAGTGAGGGCGTTTTGCAAGCAATGGAATGGAGGCTGTACCTGGAGTACGGCCTCCATTTCTTATTGATGCGGGAGGATATTCCCTTGCCATCCGCAAATTGACTGGAAAGCGGTTGGGGAATGTCTGGGATTTTGTCGAACTTTGTGTGCGAATGTAAAATGTGCATGTAATGATGAGCCAAAACTTGAAATACAGGAAGTGGAGCCGCTTGTTTGCCTTCACCGCCTTCTTGTCCTGTGCCGCAGTGCTGGTTTCTTGCCGGCATGGAAGCAACTCGGACGGTGCCGGTGAGGATAACGCTGAGGCCGTGCCGCCGTATTCCCGCATCCTCGCGGATACCATCTCAAGCATCATCTCGGGCTATCCCGGGGAGATTGGGGTGGCCGTGATCATCGACAACCGAGACACGGTTGCCGTCAACAACGGGAGCATCTATCCCATGATGAGCGTCTTCAAGCTCCATCAGGCAATCGCCGTCTGCAACGCGCTCGACCGCCGGGGAGTTTCCCTTGATTCACTGATGACCATAAGGAGGGACGAACTCAATTCCGAGACCTGGAGCCCGATGATGGAGGAGCACGCGGAACCCGTGCTGGAATTGAGGGTGGCGGAGCTGCTGCAATACACGCTTGCACAAAGCGACAACAACGCGAGCAACCTGATGTTTGAGCGTTTGGTGGGTATTGCGGAAACCGACAGCCTCATGGCAACGCTTATCCCGCGCACGAGTTTCCGGATAGCCCATACGGAGGCCGAAATGGCCGCAGACCACGCCAAGGCATACGAGAATTACACCTCGCCCCTGGGAGCGACCATGCTCATGAACCGATTGTTCTCCGAAAGCCTGTTGAGTTCTGAAAAACAAAGTTTTATCATGGAAACTTTGCGCGAATGCGAGACGGGCAAGGACAGGATTCTGGCCCCGTTGCTTGGCGAAAGGGGAGTGGCCGTGGCCCACAAGACCGGTTCCGGCTACCGCAACGCCGAGGGCATCCTGGCCGCGCACAATGACGTGGCCTTCATCACCTTCCCCAACGGGTGCTACACGCTTTCCGTCTTCGTCAAGGACTTTAATGGAGACGAGGCGCAGGCCTCAAGGGCCATCGCGCATATCTCGGCCGTGGTATACTCGATCCTGGTGCATTGACATGCTCTCGCAGAGATGCCTAAAGGTTTATCCTGAGCAGTTTTGTAATTTTGAGACAAGTTTCATAAAAATATAGGGAATGCAGAAAAAGACATTTATGTATACGCGAATTATCGGTGCTCTCTCACTCGCCTTGCTCTTGACGGGTGAAGCACAGGCCCAAGGCACGCTGGATGACTACAAAAGGGCTTATGAACTGCGCCGGAAGTTTGGCTCCGGCAATGTGTTTTATGACCGCATGAGCCCGCATTGGATAGGGCAGACCGGCAGTTTCTGGTATATACGCAACACCCCGGAAGGGGAGGAGTACGTGAAGGTTGATGCATCCCCGCAGCAGCGTACCCTTCTGCTTGATGCCGGCAAGCTGGCTGATGCCCTGAGGGAACAGGGCGTAGCCGATGTGGATGCGCGATGGCTAAACCTAAGTCAATGTGAAGTGACGTCCTCGGCAGACTCCATTCGCTTTCTCCGCAGCGGCAGGCACTGGCTTTATGACATCAGGCGTAATCACCTGCAGATGACGCGGATGGCGCATTCGGCCGGCAAGCAGCCTCACTGGATGGAGGTGAGCGACGAGAAAGATTGGGGAGCCGTGAAGTCACCGGACGGACGCATGGAGGCATACATCAAGAACAGCAATGTGTATGTGCGCGATTTGGCGACACGCCATGAGCGGCAACTCAGTCTGGACGGAACGGATGGGAACTATTATTCAACGCACATCTATTGGTCTCCGGATTCGCGTTTCGTTGCTTCCACGCGCATCCGGCCGGCTCAGAAGCGGTATGTGTATTATGTGGAATCTTCGCCCGAGAACCAACTTCAGCCGGTGCTGCACAAGCAGGAATATGCGAAGCCCGGCGATGAGTTGAACTTTCGAGTGCCCTGCATCTATAGTGCGGACGGCATGCAGCGCATGATTCCCGACACACGGCTGTTTGACAACCAATATGCAGTGACCGAGCCGGCATGGAATGCCGACAGCCGTGGCATCACCTTCGAGTATAACGAGCGAGGCCACAAGGTGTATCGCGTATTGGAGATGTCGGCGCAAGATGGGTCTGTGCGGCCTCTGGTGGAAGAGCGGGAGGAAAAATACGTCAATTATCCGCTCATCTTCCGCCATTTCATGGAAGATGGAAAACGCATGCTGTGGACCAGCGAGCGCGACGGATACAATCACATTTACCTGTATGACCGTCACACGGGACGCGTGCTTCGGCAGGTTACCAAGGGAGCCTGGTATGTGAGGGAAGTGCAGCGCGTGGATGAAGAGAATGAGGTGATCTACTTCTCAGCCAATGGCGTAAATGCCGACGAGGATCCTTATCTGATACATTATTATAAGGTGGGATTCGATGGGAAGCATCTCACTTGTCTTACTCCCGAAGAGGGCAATCATCAGGCTTGGCTGTCGCCGGACGGAGCTTATCTGGTGGATACATATTCCCTGGTGACGCAGGCTCCACGCTCGGTCTTGCGCAGCACGCGTGACGGACAAATACTGATGCAACTTGAGAGCGCAGACATCGGGAGGCTGCTGCAGAATGGCTGGAAGGCTCCCGAGGTGTTCCATGCTCCGGGACGGGATGGGAAAACAGAGATGTGGGGTGTCATCTATCGTCCTACAAACTTTGACCCGCAGAAGAAGTATCCTGTCGTGGAATACATCTATTCAGGACCTGGAAACCAATATGTTCCCAAGTCCTTCAGCGCATACAACTGGTGGATGACTTCGCTTGCCGAATTGGGATTCATCGTGGTGCAGGTGGATGGCATGACCACTTCCTTCCGCTCAAAAGCCTTCGAGGAGGTGTGTTACAAGAATCTGAAGGATGCAGGGCTCCCCGACCACATAGCCTGGATAAAGGCTGCTGCAAGGACTTATCCAAGCATCGACACTACCCGTGTAGGCATCTTTGGATGTTCGGCAGGTGGACAGGAATCCCTTGCTGCAGTACTTTTCCATCCCGAGTTCTACAAGGCTGCTTATTCCGCCTGCGGATGTCACGACAACCGCATGGACAAGATATGGTGGAATGAACTTTGGATGGGTTACCCCGTGGACTCTACTTATGCGGAGAGTTCCAACGTGGATAATGCCTGGAGGCTGACGCGTCCGCTGATGCTGGTGGGCGGAGAACTGGATGACAATGTGGATCCGGCCTCTACCATGCAGGTTGCCAATGCCTTGATAAAGGCAGGCAAGGATTTTGAGTTGGTCATTATCCCGGGCGCACATCATACGATGGGGGAGGATTACGGGGAGCATAAGCGGTATGACTTTTTCGTGCGTCATCTGATGAAGGTGACTCCGCCCGCGTGGGAAGAACTGAAGTGAGATGGCTGCTCATGGCATTGTCATGTATTCTCACGCCGGGTCGTCCTGGTCTGATAATCAGAGGCGCAGTGCTTCATCTTGTTGACGTTTTTCTTCCCCGTCTTGAAGAAAAATAGTAATTTTGCGCTTCGAAGTGTGTTAAGACAAATATAAATAATAATAAGATAACATGAATATATCGTACAAGTGGCTTCGCGAGTACGTGGATACCACGCTCAGTGCCCAGGAAGTGGCCGATGCGCTTACAAGTATTGGCTTGGAAGTGGATGGGGTGGAGGAAGTACAGTCCATCAAGGGTGGACTGGAAGGACTATGGACGGCTCATGTGCTGACTTGTGAGCCGCACCCCAACAGCGACCACATGCACATCTGCAGCGTGGATGCGGGAAAAGGCGAGCCGTTCCAGATTGTGTGCGGCGCGCCCAATGTGGCCGCCGGGCAGAAGGTTATTGTGGCTCTGGTGGGTACAAAACTATATGATGGTGATGAATGTTTCACCATCAAGAAAAGCAAATTGCGCGGTGTGGAGAGTTGTGGCATGATCTGCGCGGAGGACGAGATTGGTGTGGGAAATGACCACAGCGGCATTATCGTCTTGCCCGAAGATACCCCCGTGGGCATACCCGCCGCAGAATATTATCACATAGAGAGCGATTTCGTGATAGAGGTAGATATCACTCCCAATCGTGCTGACGCATGCAGCCATTACGGCGTTGCCCGTGATTTGTATGCATGGTTGGTGCAGAACGGTTATGAGACCAGTCTGCATCGGCCGTCGGTTGAGGACTTCAAGGTGGACAATGAGGATTTGCCTGTTAGCATAAGTGTGGAGAACAGAGAGGCTTGTCCACGCTATACTGCAGTTACACTCACAGGCTGCCAGGTAAAGGAAAGTCCTGAATGGCTTCAGGATCGCCTGCGTGTGGTAGGCATACGTCCCATCAACAACATCGTGGATATCACCAATTATATCATGATGGCTTATGGCACGCCTCTGCATTGTTTTGATGCAGATATGATAAAGGGACATCAGGTCATCGTGAAGACCATGCCTGAAGGCACTCCCTTTGTAACCCTGGATGGCGTAGAGCATAAGTTGTCTGACCACGACTTGGCCATCTGTAATGCCGAGGAGCCCATGTGCATTGCCGGAGTGTTTGGCGGAAAGGGAAGCGGCACCTATGAAACCACAAAGGATGTGATGCTTGAAAGTGCCTGCTTCAACTCCACGTGGATTAGGAAGAGTGCGCGCCGTCACGGCCTGAGCACCGATGCCAGTTTCCGTTTTGAGCGTGGGGTAGACCCCAATGCACAAGTCTATGCATTGAAGGCCGCTGCCTTGATGGCCAAGGAATTGGCAGGTGCCAAGGTGAGCATGCAGATTGCCGACACCCACCCGGAACCGGTTCCGGGCTTCCCTGTGGAACTAAAGTATTCTTATGTGGACGGGCTTGTGGGACAGCATATTCCTGCCGAGACTATACGCAGCATCGTCAAGAGTCTGGAGATGGAGATACAGAAGGAGGATGCTGAAGGGTTGAGTCTTGTGGTTCCTCCTTATCGGGTGGATGTGAAACGCCCCTGTGACGTTGTGGAGGACATTCTGCGTATATACGGATACAACCAGGTGATGATTCCCCAGACCCTGCAAAGCAGTCTGGCTGTAAAGGGTGAACCAGACAAGAGCCATAAGTTGCAGAATCTGATTGGGGAACAACTTGTTGGTGCAGGATTCCATGAGATATTGAACAACAGTTTGCAGCGTGGCGCGTATTATGACGGGCTGGAGTCCTACAAGAGTGAGAACCTAGTGAGGTTGCTCAATCCTCTGAGTCAGGATCTCAACGTTCTTCGGCAGACTCTCCTGTTCGGAGGCTTGGAAAGCATTGCACGCAATGTAAGTCACAAGAATTCCAACTTGCGCCTTTTTGAGTTTGGCAACTGCTATAGGTTCGATGCCGCACGGCGTTGTCCCGACATTGTTCCTGGTGTGAGCAGCAGCCGTGACCCGGAGGTCATCAAGCACGTACTGGATGCCTACAGTGAGGACTATCATCTGGGATTGTGGTGCACAGGCAAGAGAGTGAGCGGCAGTTGGGCGCATCCTGATGAGGAGACTTCATTTGCCGAACTCAAGGCACATGTCATCAATATCCTGTGCAGGGCAGGTGTTCCGATGGGAATGCTCGTCTTCTCGGATGGTGCAAGCGACATCTTCGACAAGAGCCTGCTCATTCAGACCCGCAATGGAAAGGTGCTCTGCGAGATGGGCATCGTGGGGCATGCCATGCTGGAGAAGTTCGCTTTGGAGTCACCTGTTTATTTTGCCGACCTGCGTTGGCAGGTGCTCATGAAGTGCATTGCAGGAAAGACGGTTAGTTACCGTGATATAAGCAAGTTCCCCGCCGTTAGCCGTGACTTGGCTCTGCTGGTTGATGAAGGCGTGGAGTTTGGGCAGATAGAGAAAATAGCCTATCAGACGGAGAAGAAACTGCTGCGTGCGGTGAATCTTTTCGATGTGTACGAAGGCAAGAACCTGCCGCAGGGCAAGAAGTCGTATGCCGTGAACTTCATCCTTCAGGATGACAGCAAGACGCTTAATGACAAGCAGATTACGTCCATTATGCAGAAACTGGTGCAGCAGTTGACCAAACAACTTGGTGCAGAACTGCGTTGACTCAAGGCTATAAATAGTACATTAAGAAGCAAAGAAGTTAAATATAATACATAATAAACCAATGGGAAGAGCATTTGAATACCGTAAGGCTACCAAACTGAAGAGATGGGGGCACATGGCCAAGACTTTCACTCGGCTGGGCAAGCAGATTGCCATTGCCGTAAAGGCTGCAGGGCCGGAACCTGAGAATAATCCGGCACTGCGTTCCGTGATTGCAGTGTGCAAGCGTGAGAACATGCCGAAGGACAACATTGAGCGTGCAATCAAGAATGCGATGGGTAAGGATCAGAGTGACTACAAGGGAGTTACTTATGAGGGATATGGCCCTCATGGCGTGGCCGTCTTTGTGGATACCCTTACGGACAATACCACGCGTACCGTGGCTGATGTGCGCAGCGTGTTCAATAAGTTCAACGGCAACATGGGCACCACCGGTTCTCTTTCGTTCCTCTTTGACCACAAGTGCGTGTTCACTTTCAAGAAGAAGGCGGACATGGACATGGATGACTTCATCCTTGAGATGATTGACTACGGAGTTGACGAGGAGTTTGACCAGGACGAGGAAGAGGGTACCATTACCATCTATGGCGAGCCTACCAGTTACAATGCCATACAAAAGAAACTGGAGGCTGACGGCTTTGAGGATGTCGGCGGTGAGTTTACCTATATTCCCAATGACCTGAAGGATGTCACTCCCGAACAGCGCGAGACCATCAACAAGATGGTGGACAAGTTGGAGGAGTTCGACGATGTGCAGACCGTGTACACAAACATGAAGCCCGAGGAAACAGAGGAATGATGGAGTTGCGGGAGAACGAAGTCATAAAGGAAAACGGCGAGAACATGCTGCTCTATAAGACGCAGGGAACGTGCAGCCGTTACATTGAAGTCGGTGTCAAAGACGGGTGTGTGACCCGTTGCCGATTCTATGGTGGATGTGACGGAAACACAAAGGGGCTTTCGCAACTTGTTGTGGGCATGAAGACTCAAGATGTGATATCCCGGCTGAACGGGGTGATGTGCGGAAAAAAAGGTACCTCATGTCCTGACCAGTTGTGCCGTGCCCTTGAACAGGTGGAGGCAAAGCCCAAGGAGTGAGGCTTTCTCCCACAGCAAATTCCTTGACTATAACAGAGGGGAAGCCTGAGTTCGTTTCGGCGTACGGGGCTTTCCCTTCTTCTTTATCTGACAGCATGCAGCAGGGCAAACGTACCTATATATCCATAGACTTGAAGAGTTTCTTCGCATCTGTGGAATGTGTGGAGAGGGGTCTTCCTCCTCTGACCACCAATTTGGTAGTGGCCGACCTTTCCCGTACTGAGAAGACCGTCTGCCTGGCTGTAACGCCTTCGCTAAAAGCCTATGGCATAGCGGGCAGGGCAAGGCTCTTTGAGGTGGTACAACGCGTGCGGGAGGTCAATCGGTCACGTGCACACGCCTGTGGGCATCCCCTTGCAGGGAAGAGTTGGGATGATGTCTTGTTGCGTGAGCACCCGGAATGGCAGTTGGACTATATTGTGGCACCGCCACGCATGGCCTGTTACATGCGTTACAGCAGGCGTGTGTATGAGACTTACCTCAAATATGTTTCTCCGGAGGATATACACGCCTATAGCATTGATGAAGTGTTTATGGACGTTACCGCATATCTTGGCACTTACAGGCAGACTGCCCGCCAACTGGCTCAGACCATGATACGTGACGTGCTTCACACCACGGGAATCACAGCCACGGCCGGTATCGGCAGCAACCTTTACTTGGCTAAAGTGGCCATGGACATCGTGGCCAAGCATATCCCTGCAGACAAGGATGGGGTACGCATAGCGGAACTTGACGAGATGTCTTACAGGCAGGCTCTTTGGGGACATCGTCCCATAACGGATTTCTGGCGGGTAGGCAGGGGCATTGCACGCAAGTTGGAGATGTATGGAATGTATACCATGGGCGATGTGGCACGCCGGTCGGTACATGGTGAGGAGTTGCTTTATCAGTTGTTCGGAGTCAATGCGGAACTGCTCATAGACCATGCTTGGGGATGGGAGCCTTGTCCGATGTCGGCCATAAAGTCTTATCGTTCGGAATCCAGTTCTCTCTCCAGCGGGCAAGTGTTGCAGTGTCCATACACTTGGGCAAAGGCACGTGTGGTGGTGCATGAGATGGCAGAGGCGGCCGCCTTGGAATTGCTTGACAAGGGACTTGTCACCGACCAACTGGTGTTGTATGTGGGTTATGACATCGAATGTCTGACCAATGCCGCTATCCGTGCACAGTATCATGGTGAAGTGCATGTGGATCATTACGGAAGGCCAGTGCCAAAGCCTGCCCATGGCAGTTGTAGGCTGGAAGTTCCCACTTCATCGTCATCCCTTATCTCCCGGGCTGTGCTTGCTCTTTATGACCGCATTGTCGACCGCCGCCTCCTGGTGCGCCGTCTCAACCTTACGTCCTGCCATGTGCTGCGTGAAGATGCCCCGGAACTCCAAAGGCATAGGAAAAAGCCTGTGCAACTGGATCTTTTTACAGACTATGAGCAAGAGCGCAGGGCAGATGAGGAACAGAAGAATAGGTTGGACAGGGAACGCCGAATGCAGCAAGCGGTGCTGAAGATAAAGAAGCGTTTCGGTAAGAACGCCATCCTGAAGGGACTCAGTTTCGAGGAAGGAGCAACTGCAAGGGAGCGCAACGGGATGATTGGAGGATATTCTGCAGGGAGAGACTTTTCTTCTCCCTTGTCTGTCGCATCGGAGAAGAGCGTGGGAAAACAGCATTAGGATATTCATAAACATATTGATATATGAACGATTACGAGGACATAATTCATCTGGAACATCATACATCTGACATTCATCCGCGCATGTCCATGTCTGCACGTGCTGCACAGTTCGCTCCCTTCGCTCCCCTTACGGGACGTGCTGCCGAGGAAGAAAAAGCCCATCGGCCTGACGAATAAGCCACGCTCTCTTTCGGTTCTTGTCCTGTTTCAACTGATACTGAATCATTGTGCTTGATTGTTGTTGATGGTTGTACTTCATGTCTGCCCTTCCCTCTCGTCCCCTTGGCCTTCCCCGACAGGCCGTGGCGGCGATGTGCCAACGGGCTTTTGGACACGGTGCAAAGATACGGCGGCAGTGGAGGGGCAACCGTGAATTAAATGGAATTAGATGGAATTAAGACCGTTTTATTAGCATATATTAACATTTCGTGTTCGTTGTGCCTGAGATTGGAATCCGCAATGTGCTCCCTTCATGCCGGGGGAAGCAGGGTATGGCCGGGTCACGCTTGCTGACCATGCTGCCCGGCAGGTTGTCTTGTTGCATTTACTAAGTCACTTATGGGTGGCAAACAAGTCATTTAGGAGTGCTAACCAAGTCACTTAAGGGTTGAAACCAAGTCACTTGCCGGAGGAGGCAGGGGCGTTTCGGGACAGGGGACTGTTGCCTGCTTGGAAGCGTGCCTGCGTAGAGTGTGGTGGGTAAAATACCCGTTTCTTGAAAACTTTATTAGATAGTACTTGTAAAGTGTGCTTAATATTAAGCATACTTTTTTTACTATATATATAAGTCTATAGAAAGTACCCTGCGCACCCTACATACCCTACGCACTCCATGCCCATTTTGTCTGATTTTTTTTTGCCTTTTTTTTCTCTTGCCGGATGTCCGTAACCTGTGTGCGAGCGCACCTTCATGAACTACAATTCCATGAACGCACCGCCGATGTACATAGAGATTTCTACCCCAATCGGCCATTAGACCGAGAACTATCTCCCTTGCTTGTCTTGTGGAACTCTGTTCTGTGTTTCCCGCACTCTCTTTCCCGGTTTACAGCCCACCTCCTCTCGCCGTAGCCCGCTATGCCTTCGGGAATGTAGACCTCAGAATTGAGGCTTGGTCCAAATCGGATTGCCGCAACGTCGTACTCTGGCATCTTGATATTGTCAAGATTTTGGAGACGTGGTGCGAAAATACGCCTGCCCAGGAAAAAAAATAAATCAGGTGAGGAAAAATTTTTTTCCTGGTGAGAAACATAAAATCGGGTAGTTGGGCGAAAACTTGAAAATGTAAAGAAAAAGGAATTCTGCCCGCTGCGCCTTCGGGAAGTTGGTGGTAAACTGAAAAAGACAGCGCAGAAAAGCATCAGAACTCTAATGGCCGATTTGGGTTTGAGGAAGCAGGGCAAGTCAGAGAACACATTGGTATAAGGTTCAGGGTATTCTACCACAGGAAGAAAATTTCTAAACTGACAAGCCTGCCTTTACGGGATGAGGCTACAATGGTCAATAAGTGGTTTGTTTAAGGAATTGGAGGTATGTGGCTCACCCCCTCATCCTTAACTTAACTCCCTTCTGGACTGCAAAAGAAACACTTTGATTGATAATTTTGAATATAAGGTAACTTGAAGAAATGGAAGTCTTATTGAGTATTGTTTGGAGGCTTGTATCACTGTTGGTAGGTCTCTTTATAAATAACTAAGATATTGGACTGGTAACAGCCCATGTCTGTGGCTTAGTGTTGTTCAAGCCCCAGTTTATTACAGGTGGAACTTTTGATGTATTGTACTTATGGAAGACTTGGTAATGCTGGCAAAGTTCATGGTTGTATCATTTTGATGGTTATATCGCTTGCCTTTTCCTATCACAGAAACAGGGAATCAGAGTACCTTTGCATGTAGTTAAGGTACAGCCCATACCTATGGTATCTGATATGCTGGAATTTACTTTGAAAAAGTGGCGGTTATATGGTTGTTTCTTGCTGAAAAGTAGTACATTTGTGGCATGAACAATTAAAGTAACGGTTAATGAAATAGAAGTTTAACAAGACATATTGGAAAAAGAAGTGTTTGCTTCTTGCTTGATGTATTCTGAAAATCGCCAAATTAGAAGAATTATCCATCAGCAGCAGGAGAGTGAATGCTTGCACCATAAGGTGTGGGCTTCCTTGTTGTATGGATATAGGTGTTTGGCGATACCTCAGAATAGCAACGGGTTGAGCCTGCACCTTTCTTTTTGTGGTATGGCTACAAAAAGAGTAATATTATGAGAACAATAGATGAATTAGATGATGTTTTAGTGGATGAATATTACTTTGAGTCCTCCTTCAAGGAGTGCAATAATGTATATGAGCCAACCTATGATGAGGTATCTGATATGCCGGAATTAGCTGAAATTCAATCTCAACATGCTTATTGGTGCTTAAAGAGTAAGGAGAAATTATGCTCAGACAGTCTTCCAAATGAGACCCCTGACAGTCATTTTATACTATTAATAAAAGACCATATCAATTCATACAAAGCTAATCTTGCAAATCAAACAAATCCTGCAATGAAATGGCTGTATAACTCAACAGATATAACTTTATTAAGTCAGCAAATAAGTATGCTTGCCATGCACTCCCAATTAAAAAAACTACCAGATGTTTTAGTAATAGATGAACAGATGGAATCTTTAAATCCTATTACTGTGTCAATGGGAATAGCTATTTACACATACTATACTATATTGGTTAATCCTGCTGTAAAAATTAATTCTTTCAACAACTTGTTTATTAAGAGTTGGTACTGCTATTATAAAAATTGGATGGCTCGCTGTTTAATGATTAAAATGAATGGCTCTAATTGGAAACAGCAATTCAAAGGAGTATTATTAGAATAATATTAAGTAACAAATAATGATTATATGAAGCCTTACAATAATGGAACAAAGAGGATAAAGGGGAAATATGGGATGACAAGTATTACTCCATATATATGCGGGGATGAAGATGTCAAGAGACTTAGAGCCAAAGGAATCTCTCTCTATCTCACCAGAGACTTGATTTGCGCTTGTGATAAATATCTGTGTCCTGTTATACAGAATGATAAGATAGGCTTTATCAATAGCTTTGCTGAAATAGTAATACCACCTAAATATGACAGCTTTATTGGAGATTTCACAACTCCTAAATCTCTGATTGTAGTATGTAAAGACAACAAGTGTGGTGTACTGAATACTGATGGACTTGAAATGCTGATGGGTGAGTACCGAAGTATATCACTTGTTGATACTCAACATGCCATAGTGATGAACTCTGAATATCAGAAAGGCATTATAGAAATTCTGACTAAGAGGATAACAGTGCCTTTTGGAGAGTATGACAACTTCAATTTCTATAAGAATATCTTGATAGCCCGTAAGAAACTCCTTAAAGGTTTAATCACTCCCACAGGCAAACGGATTACTCCTATTCAATACAGATGGATTAGCGGAGTTGAATATGGACTACTCAGGGTTATCATAGAAGAAAAGACTGATGATGTTGTGACAAAGAGGTGGGGGCTTATAGATACACAGGGGAATGAGATACTTCCCGCTATCTATGATAATATATCACCTATTAGAAGTAATGGAAATGTGGTTTATGCGGTGAAAGATAACAAGAGTATCAAGTTTGACATAAGCAATTTAACCCAAAGAACGGATATAGAATAATATGGAACAAGACTTACATTGGAGCATAACCAAGGCAGGCTTGCCACTGGTCTATATTGAACTGACTACTGATGAAGGTAGCAAAGGAAATCTCTGCTTCCTGATAGACACAGGGGCTACTATTAATATCATATACAAGTTTGTATGTAAGCACTTTACCAAGTCTTTCATTGAACTTGAGGGCAATGGCTCTTTAATAGGTTTTGAGGGAGAGGAGCGTAAGACCCAATATATGGGAATAACCTTTCAGTTGGAAGGAAAAGAATATTCTGGAGTGTTCTCTGCCTTAGAGGAATACAAGGGTATGAAGCATATATATGATAAGTCTGGAATACAGGTACATGGAGTGCTTGGTATGCCTTTCCTTGTCAATAATGGATGGAAAATTGATTTAAAAGAACAAAAGTTATATGTAACTGACAAATGAGATGACGTTATGAAACCTGTAGTAATCTGGAAACTATCTACTTTTTGTAGATTTTATGGTAGGGTAATACCATACTATCCTAATAATGAAAATGAAAAGTTTAATTCCTTTCATACTTATACGAGAGATACAAGTGTAGATGATTTGAAAGTGACATTTGAACCTAATTTAAAGCCTATGACTTTTGTTGATTTGGTATCTCAATCAGCTACTAATCTGTATGTGATGGGGCATGGAAATACAAGATTTGACTTTAGTAATAGATGCTACTATAAATCATACACAATGTACACAAAGCAAGGCATAATAGCATTTTTGCATGGCATACTCACAGATGAGAGGTGCAATGAGATTTTGCATGAATTGAATTTAATGGATCAAGTTAAAATTGAATTGGATGAAGAGTGATATGGATATTCAAATAGTCGATTTTCAATAATTTATAGTAATTGATTGATTGGAGAGTGATGATAATTTCAATAACACACCTCTTCTGGACTATAATATTCAATCAATATTTAATCAAGCATAAAATTAAAGTGATTAGAATTAGTTTTAACATGAAGAAATACATAAAAAGAACAATCATTACATGCCTGCTTCTATTATTGGCAGGAGTGATTACAGTCATAACTTGTTATTCTGTAGTGAAGTATTCAGTAGCAGAGTATATATATGATAATGTAGAGGATATTCCTTATAATAAGGTAGGTCTATTGCTTGGTACAGCTCCAATCACTCCTTATGGAGGACATAACCGTTACTTTGACTATAGAATAGATGCGGCAGTAACTTTGTATAAGTCAGGCAGAATTTCATATATTTTGGTTAGTGGTGATAACCATAAAGAAGATTATGATGAGCCTACTTGGATGAAGGAAGCATTGATGAAACAAGGAGTGCCAGAAAGAGCCATCATATTGGATTATGCAGGTTTTAGGACTTTGGATTCCGTAGTCAGGAGTAAGGAAATCTTTGCCCAAGAGAGCATAACCATTATCTCACAAGAATTTCATAATGAAAGAGCTGTTTATTTAGCCCAACATTATGGGATTGATGCAGTAGCCTTTAATGCTAAAGATGTAGAGCTGTTAAGGAAAAAACTGAAGATAGCCATATTCAGAGAATCTTTATCTAGAGTAAAGTTGTTCTTAGATATAGCAATGGGAAAGGGCCCTAAATTTCTTGGAGAAAGAGTTGAGATAGAATAATACAAGTTGCCATAAAATCCAACTCTATACCTCTTCTAGACGATGACAGTCAAACTATATAATAATTTAATGATTTATGAAACAGTGAAACAGAAAGTAGAGACTTGGCATCTCAACAAGAGCATTTTTTAGGTATTTTTATTATTTCACTCTACTTATTTCAATATAGGGAAGTGAGTATATTATTCAGTTCAAATAATAATTAGTCGTCCTTTGAGTTCCTGCATACCCGCAGGGGAGTGCTGTCCACGAAACTTATATCTATATATTTCCCAGAGCAACACTTTCTTGACGAACAGAGCCAAAGGTACTGCCACCTTTTTTTCAAGTTCCACGAAACGGTTGTGCAAGACAACTTTGGGGAAGAGATGGCGAAGTTGCTTGCAGACTTTTTCCAGATAGAAATGTTTCAGACAGCGGTAGCCAGAATCATGGAACAATATCATAATCAACATGATTTCTGATTTTGACATGGCTGAATCGCGGTGATAACGCCGCGATTCATTTGATTTCAGCGTGTATTTTTCCACCATTGCGTCAAAAAAAATGCAGAAGTCATCAGCCATACAAAATAATTCTGTAACTTTGTCCTCGGTGAGCATAGCGATTATTGTTTGTAATACTTTGTAATTGAGCATTATGAAGTTACAATACTTTCCTAATTGCCAAATTTACAGGAGATTATAATTCGTTGAACTCACGTTAAAATGGAGAACTTCTAACTTTAAAGAAATAACAGATGAGAATCATACTTATTTTTTTTATTACAACAGTAATTTTGTCGGCTTGCGTTTCTAAGCCTCAAGCAGCAAATAAACCAATGGACAACTTGGTCGAATCCGGCAGTTCAGATAGTTTTGAAACGGACACTTTCATACCAACAGACCTGACTGAATACCGTGACACCATAGTTGGCAATTTCAGCGGACATGGTATTGACACCTTAATTTCAGAGCCGACCGATATTAAAAGCGACCGCATGGATTGGAAATGGCAAGTCAGAGATACCAAGAACAAACTTAAACCACTTGTTATTCTTTCCACCTTTAGCGCGAGAATGATATACGAAGGAGATTTGGACAAAAACGGTACAGACGAGTTTGGCTTACGTAGAGAGAATATTGCTGGCACCTGGGATTGTTACAATATCTTTACGTATGAAAATGGAGAATGGAAATACCTGATAGAGCCAGTGTTTACTTATTCTACAGATTTTTACGGCATCTTTGATATGGGACGAGATGTTGCAGAACCTACCAACAAAAAGGGGAAAATCAGGATAAGATATACTGATGGAGCAGATGATTTCCGTATAGTTGATACGTTGTGGACTATAAATATAAGACCCGTAAAAGGAGATGCATTCGGCTTTAAAGCGAAGCCATAGAGAAACGCTCGAATGAGAATATAAAATAAACAAGCACTTTTTTCAAGAATAGTCCATTTTATATGTCATAACAAGAAAAATACCAAATTATGATTCTATCAGAAACGATAAAAGACAGAATAAAAGGTTGCATCTATGGCCAAGCCATTGGCGATGCGTTGGGTTTAGGTACGGAATTTATGTCGCAGGATGCAGTGAGGGAATACTACCCTGATGGATTGAAGCGATATGACCAAATTATGCAAGATGTACACCGCATGCGTTGGAAAAAAGGTAGTTGGACTGATGATACCGATATGATGATTTGCATAGCTCAAGCAAGACATGGCAATCATTTCGATTTAGACAAGATTGCACATAATTTCAAGGAATGGTTTCATGGTTCTCCAACGGGAATAGGCAGGCATACATTCAATGTGCTTTCCATAGGCGATTACACCAAAGATCCTATCAAGGCCGCAGATATTGTATGGAGACTGAACAAATGCAGAAGCGCAGCCAATGGAGGACTGATGAGAACTTCAATAGTCGCTACTTCTCCCATAATAGAGGAAGATGAAATTGCCAACATCTGTCGTCTGACACATCCCGACATGCGCTGTGTCGGTTCTTGCGTGCTTATCGTAAAACTCATTCAGAATCTTATTTTTAAAGATATTCAGTTGGATATATCCACTTTAAGGGATATTGCAGACAGATATGACAGTCGCATTAGGGAATATGTAGAGTTGGCAACAAATGACAATCCAGTAGTCCTTTCAGTAGATGATGAAGCGATGGGCTATACTTTAAAGACTATGGCCGTGGCATTATGGAGTTTATGGCATTGTAGTTCGTTCAAGGACGGCTTGCTGTCCGTAGTCAATTTTGGTGGTGATGCAGATACCAATGCGGCAGTTGCCTGCGCTTTATTGGGAGCGAAATACGGTTTTTCAAACATTCCCCAGTACTATGTGAAAAATCTGTTAAACAAGCAAATAATGGAGGAAATATATATAAATGCTATCTTAGACCTTAACGGATAAGAGTTCTTTTCTCAAGAACAATCCATTTTATAGGGAGAGTTGGGAAAAAAGTTCTCATTAAAAACATGAGAATATCATAAATTCGCTATCTTTGCATTATAAGTAAATCCGTTTATGAAACTGATAGAAAACAACATACAGAAAATTGTCGCTTTGTGCAAGAAGCATAAAGTAAGCAGGTTATTTGTGTTCGGTTCTATCCTTACCAATCGTTTCAATGACGACAGCGATGTGGATTTGGTGGTTTCTTTCAATTAAGGCGGAAGTAAACGACAATTTCGATAATTAACGTGAGTTCGACGAATTCAAAACAAGTCAAGTTGTGTGTCTAATGTTCGTTGTACATTGATGCACGGCTTCTTGGGAAACATACAATAAGCAGCAATAGCCCCAAGGCTGTTTACGATGAAATTGTCAAAGTTCCCGTGTCTTGAATGCTCCACATGTGCGATGTTCTTCAATTCATCGTTTACCGTCTCTATAATGGCCCGTTTCCTGAGCTGCAGTTTGTCCGACACGCTCATCAAGGCCCTTTCATATTGCTTTTGAGCCTTGTGATAAGCTGTATGCCATCAACGAACAGGCGTTGGAAGAGGTCCTTGCCGATATAGCCCTTGTCTGCAACCAACTTTCCGTAAATGAATTCGACAAACGCCTTATACTCCAATGGTTTCCTGTCATCCACATCACCCGGAGTAATCATGAAGTTCTGCGATTCTCCTTTCTCGTTGCAAATCATGAACAGAGCCGAAGGTACTGCCACCTCTTTTTTAAGTTCCACGAAGCGGTTGTACGAGACAACTTTGGGGAAGAGATGGCGCAATTGCTGGCAGACTTCTTTTTGGTAGAAATGTTTCAGACAGCGGTAGCCAGAATCATGGAACAATATCATAATCAACATGATTTCTGACTTTGAGATGGCTGAATCGCGGTGATAACGCCGCGATTCATTTGATTTCAGCGTATACTTTTCCATCATTGCGTCAAAAAAAATGCAGAAGTCATCAGCCATACAAAATAATTCTGTAATTTTGTCCTCGGTGAGCATAGCGATTATTGTTTGTAATACTTTGTATTTGAGCATTATGAAGTTACAATACTCTCGCTAATCAACAAATTTACAGGGGATTATAATTCATCAAACTCACGTTAATATAATTATGGCAAGACGACTAAAGAAACCATATAGGATGATACTGAAAACAATTACTGTTATAGCAGTCATTGTTGTTTTGAAATGTCTATGGGTGACCATTTCAACCATGGGACATGGAACGTTTGAAGGGGAAAAGACTGAGATATTACGTAGGAGGAAGTATCTTACGAATAAACTTTTGGTATCACCAAAGGAAGTGCTCAACGAAATGCCGGAAGGAATTGGCTCTCAGTTTCAAGGAGAATGGGCAATGTATTCCTGTTCCATGTTATCAGCAGCGTTAGTGAATATCAGTATCCTATATCCAGACGAAAGAGAAAAATCTGTTGGACAAATTGACAAACTTATAGAAATAGTGATGTCACCAGAACTGAGGGGATATGATGCTGCAAGATGGGGTGAAGACCCATTGGAAAGTTGGGGTAGCGAAAAGAGCCACATGTCGTATTTGAGCATTCTTGCCTGGATGATTAGTGGTTATAAAACTGCTGGAGGAGATGACAAATATGACGACCTCTATTATAGGCTATGTGGCACATTGAATAGGAGAATGAAGGAAAGTCCTAACTTGAACCTTCAAACTTATCCAAATGAAGCTGTATATGTTCCAGATATGTTGGTGACTTTAGTTGCTTTGAGTAATTTTACGTGGCAATGTGATGACCGATACCAGAACACACTGAATGAATGGCTGCATAGGGCAAAGAAAGAATGGACGGACAAGGAAACTGGCATCTTGAAATCTTTCTTGGATTACAATGGCGGGGAACTATCTGAGCCTATCAAAGGTTCCTATTCTGCCTTAATTTGCTATTATTTGACTTTCGTGGATAAAGACTTTGCGCACGAGCAGTATGAACTACTGAAGAAGTATTTTATACAACGTACTCCCTTTGCCGGAATTCGAGAATATTACGACCGCACCTGTTGGTTAGGTATGGACATTGATTCGGGTCCAATTATATTCAACCTAAGCCCTTCAGGAACAGCGTTTGCGATTGGAGCTGCCACATACTTTGGCGATACAGGTTTCCGGAACGGATTATTAAAGACTGGGGAGATTGCTGGTTCTACGGTTCGTGGATGGAACACTAACCACTACTTGTTGGCAAATATGGCATTAGTTGGAGAAGCAATCGCTTTGGCAATGAGGACAAGTGTGCCTTGGCATAGTAATACGGATGAAAACAGATAAAGTTTTAGCAGAGGAACTGAAAAGTATTTTGGATTCTCGTTATGGGGAACGGGCATTTTCATTTTGATATGCTTGACTTCTCTTGTTGTCTGTAATCAGTTGGCAGCGAATAATTGTCAATACCAGGCTCCACAAAGTATCTGTTGGTACTAAAGGACAGAAAGACAGTGGAGGATTGATGAAATTGTTCATCAATCCTCCACTGTGTGGCTTTTGAAAGCCTGTGCCCAGAACAGGACTCGAACCTGCACGCCTCGCGGCACACGCACCTGAAACGT
>JAHZGX010000020.1:37854-347447 GCA_019420585.1 Prevotellaceae bacterium | reverse complement strand
CAAAAATGAGAAGTTTCCACGAAACACTTCTCAAATTTAGGCAAAAATGAGAAGTAATTCACTTCGCATCCGAAACAGATTCTATCGGTAGGGCAGTCTCTGTACTTTCATTGTCAGACACGCTCATGAAAAGTTCTATCAACGGAAGATTCATATAATAATGTGTCCTACCTATCTTAATCTTCTCCACGAGTTTGGTCTCCACAAGACCGTTCAGATAACGGGTTGCCGTTGCTCTGCTGACATTCAGTTCCTTCTCCAAGAACTCAACCTTAGTATATGGATGGAAAAATAAGTTGTTTAGAAGTTCATGGCGATACAACCTCCCGAACTTCGGACGAAGCACAGACTTAAACATTCCCATCAGTTTGGACATGCCCTTGACAAGGCGAGTGGTTTCTTCTGCAGTCTCTTCTATTCCTTTTAGAATAAAGAGAACCCACGCTTCCCATTCCGCCTCATTGTCCACATTCTTGTCCCTGATGGCCTGTATAAGCCTATAGTATTCACCTTTGTTGTGGGTAATATACCTGCTCAAATACAGGATTGGCAAATCCAAACGTTCCGTCAGCACGAGATAAAGCACACATATTATGCGTCCCGTACGCCCGTTGCCATCATAAAAAGGATGTATGCTCTCAAACTGATGATGTATTATGGCAAGTTTGATAAGTGGGTCCAAATCTGAGACATACTCGTCATTGATGAAGGCCTCAAGATTTGCCATATATTCTTCAATCTCCTGACCATTCTGAGGAGGCGTGTAAACCGTTTTACCATCAGAGCGCTTCAATGCCGTACCCGGAACTTTGCGGAAATCTGCAGAATTATGTTCCAGATAACTCTGTATTTCCTTAATGGAATTCACTGTGAAAATCCCCTTACTTTTAATCAGCGAAAAGCCATGCTGTAGAGCCTCCCTGTAATTCAGCACCTCCTTTGTGGCTGCATTCATCGCATGGTCAGACATCAAGGCTGCACCTTGATAAAGATCATCCTGCGTGGTCACGATATTCTCAACCTCTGAACTATCTTTGGCTTCTTGAAGAGTTAGGGTACTAATCAAAATGTTTTCGTTTGGAATTGTCTGAGCCACTCCTTTCAACTCAGCAAGCCGCCTGTTGGCCTGATTAAGTTGTTTAAGGATTGTCACAGACTCAAAACTGAAATCTAAAGGTAGATGGGGAATTTCGTATTTTGCCATATCTCAAAGCCGCTTTTACCACGTAATGTCTGCAAAGTTAACAAGATTCGCTTTATCGACAATTGCAAACATTGGATTATTTTAGAAGTCTTAATCAGAAGAAACAAGCCAAAAGATGAGGCGCGCCAGTCTGTCTTGCATCAAGGGGGAAACAGGAGAAACAAGAAAAAGGGTTGGCCATCGCTTGTCACGAAAGCCAACCCGTTGTAGTTAAATGTATAAGCCTTTAATTTGCTTTAGTACTCGTCCTCGTTGAAAAGGAAGTCTTCCTTTGAGGGATAGTCAGGCCAGATGTCCTCTATTGTCTCATAAACCTCTCCCTCATCCTCTATTTCAGAAAGATTCTCAATAACCTCCATTGGTGCTCCACTGCGTGTGGCATAGTCTATGAGTTCCTCTTTAGTAGCAGGCCAGGGCGCATCGTCCAGGCGTGAAGCCAGTTCCAGTGTCCAGTACATACCTTATTATATTTATATATTAACGCTTTTTTCTGATTTCGGGGCGCAAATATACAACTATTTCTTTATATTCCCTTCGGGAGACCATGAAATTTCATCCACCCCGTCAAGATAATTCAAACGCAATGCCAAAACATAGAACATGTCACTCAACCGGTTAACGTAAGCAAGCAGTGAAGAATCCACTCCGCCCTCCTGCTGCGCCAGGGCGCATATCCTGCGCTCCGCCCTGCGGCACACTGCCCTGCACACCTGTGCCTGAGAGGCCGCTTGCGTGCCTCCGGGCAAGGTGAATCCACGCCAAGGTGGCAGTCCCTCATGCAGGCTGTCAATCACATGCTCCATTTCATGCACCTGATCTTCCGTTATCGGCCAGCGCACTGTATATGCCGCCCCCGGCGGCGTGGCCAGTTGTGCGCCCACGCTGAACAGCCGCCTCTGCACATCGGTGAGCATGTGCCTTATCTCCCCTTTCTGTATGATGGAAAGCAGAAGTCCTATGTGGCAATTCAATTCATCCACTTCTCCATAACTCTCCAGCCGCAGGCTGCACTTGCTTGTACGCGTGCCGTCTGCCAGCGATGTCTGTCCGGAGTCACCCGTACATGTATACACATTGCTCTTTTTCATTCAGAAATTTACCCTGTAATGTTGTCTCTGTAGTTTTTTGTTGTAGATGGCAATACCCAAGTCATACAAGTCAAAGGTCACTGTTGCCCTCAAACCGCGCAACCACTCCTCATGTCCCAGCAGCCCGTCAAGCACCAGCATACCACCTTCATGCACCAGCGATTCTGCCTCATCATCGGGTGCATCAAGCACCACCATGTCAGCTCCTCCGGCAGGCATGTGCCCGTATATGACAGCCTTACTGCATCCAGCCATCAGGTAGGTACGTATCCAAGGATGATTCCCGGAAAGCACAATGACCTCCGGCTGAAGCCAGTTGGCAAGTCTCAGCAAGAGATGCAGTCCCTTTCTACGCCTCAAACACATACGCCAAGGAAGGCCGGCGTCCAGCCTGCGGTAAGCATAATAGGGTGCCTGCTCATACACCACCTCCGTGAGAAAGCGAAAGGCGAAAGGCGAATGCACCCCATAACCACAGCGATGGCGAATGCGCATAAGCCAAACAAATGGATTGCCAAAGAGTCTCATTGCCGGGAATCATATTAAGGAGGATGTCGGCTCCATTTTCACGCAGGAACAACATTATATGTCATCTCCCACGCAAAGTTAGACATTTTATCTTAATGCAACAAGCATTCCGACAACAAGGTGAATTTCACGTGCTGGTGCCACACCGCGGGTAAGGGTGAAGTTCCATATTTTGTTAGTTCACATAGCAAGAAAAATGGTTATGTTTTCACTTTAAGTAGTTAAATAAACTTAAAATCACGCCACCAAGACGTGCACGCGCAATGCCATAATCTATTTCTGATATACATTTGTCAATGATATAACAAAAAAGCGACAAGGCCGCAAAGCCTGTCGCACAGCATTTTTCACATAAACAATCAACAGTTATGAGCAGAAGACTTACTTCTTTTCTCTCACTGCTTCTTGCTGCCCTTTTCAGTGTGCCGGCACTGGCACAACTGGAAGAGTTGAGCATGAAGGCAGTAGAAATCGGCAGTGCTGCCGAGTCTGTGACACCGGACACCCAATGGTATCTGGTATATAACAAGCGCCAGAACGGGCAGAAAGCCGGTGGCTATTGGCAGGACCAGAAAGGCGAGCGAATCACCTTCATGACAAACGGCATTGAGGAAGATGTCATCAAGGAAGGCGACATGGCCTCCGACAAGGCAGACATCCTGGTTCGCTTCCTTTCCACCGATACCGAAGGACAGTACAGGATCCAGTTCGGAACGGGAAATTACATGAACAGCAACCTTTGGTCAACCGCCAAAGAAAGCGAGGCTCAGGCTTACAACGTGTACAACATCCTTGACGAGCCCGGACATTTCGGCATCAACAAGGCCGACATGGCCGACAGGGTCGACAACAACGGTGGCGGCAATAGTTGTGCTTTCTGGGGAAGCGGCAAGCTGGAAGAACTCAACGGCAACAACGATTGGTCTCTTTATCCCGTGACATTCACCGAGGTAACCGAGCGCGACCTGCTGGAAAAAGAGATGACCCAGAGGATGAACCTCTATGAACAGTACATCGATGGCCGTGAGAACCTCACTCTAGGCACAAGAATCGGCGAATACAACATCACGGAGGACGAGTACAATGCCTGGAAGGCACACGTGCAGAAGGTGTATAACATCCTTGACGGCCAATATCCTGACATCACCAATGAAGAGATACAGGCTGAGTTGGATGCCATCGACAACGGATGGAATGCAATCGTGGTCGCACAGATAAAGTTGACCATTGCCAACGGAAACTACCGCATCGTGAGTTCCATGGCTTGGACCAATACTATCAGCGGCACCGGTGAGGATGATACTGAGACA
The DNA here is from genome assembly GCA_019420585.1 of Prevotellaceae bacterium. Classification (GTDB taxonomy): domain Bacteria; phylum Bacteroidota; class Bacteroidia; order Bacteroidales; family Bacteroidaceae; genus Physcousia. The sequence goes on along the minus strand of JAHZGX010000020.1, from coordinate 343,317 downwards.
ATAGAGACTCACCCCACCAAGGCCATGTATGCCACTCAAGACACCAAGCAAGCCAAGTGGGACAACATTGATGAGACCGACTGCCGCTATCTGTGGAAGATAACCAACGTGGGTACCGATTCCATTCAGGTGATGAACATTGCCACCGACGGCATCTTTGATGCTATCCCCACAAGCAATCCCGCCACTCTGGATCCCGCAAGCACAAACACCATGAAGTTCCAGTTCATCAAATACAATGATGAGGATAAGGTTGTCATCGCTTTCCAACCCCAAGGCGGAAATATCCAAAGTTTTGCTCACTGCGGCGGGCACGGCGATGCTGAAGGCACGGGTATCGGCAAGGGCGTACGCGGCAACATCGTAGGCTGGGAGAGTGGTGCCGATGCCAGCCAGTGGATCCTGGAACCAGTGGATGACGAGACCGTGGCCAAACTCATTGAGGACTACGCTCCCTACAAGAACCACGAGCAAATGGTGGCTAACTTCCAGGCTCTCCAGGCACGTGCAGACTCTGCCATCACGGCAGCCAAGGCCGACACATACCTTTACTCACATGGTAAAGGCATCCTGACCCGCGGCGAGCAGTTCTCAAGCCCCTTCACCTGCAGTGAAGGCAAAGAGCCCAACGGAGCCTCGTTTAACAACCTGTTCGATGGCAACGGCGACACCTATTGGCACAGCGACTGGTCATCCCTAGTGGCAGGCCACACCCATTACTTCCAAGTGGCTCTCACCGAGCCTGTGTCCGAAGGCACGATGCTCCAGGCTTACATTGGCCGCAGAACCACTGCTAATAACGACCACATCACAGCCATGACCGTGTATGGTGCCAATGACGCATCGGCACTGGACGATGCCACCGAGGACAGTTGGACACGCCTGGACAGTCTGAACACTCCTTGGACTAGTGGCCAAACAGAGGTGCGCAGCAACCTCTTCAGTATCGGCAACTACCAATATCTGCGCTTCTACATTGACAACACCGCAGGTTCTGAAATCGAAAATACACGCGGTTACGGACACATGGCACAGTTCCAACTTTATCCCACCACCATTGACGGACAGACCCAGTACTCACAGATGGGCGAGGTACGCACCAACCTGGAGGCTGCCCTGGCCAAGGCTGCCGAGATAGAGGCCGAGGAACTCACCATTGAGGACTACAAAGAACTGGAGAATGCAGTGGATGCCTTCCTGGCCGCACTGGTTGACCCCAGCGCACTGGATGCCGTCATCGCAGCCAACAAGGATGCCGCACAGTACGTGGTGACCGGCAGCAACCCCGGTCAATGGGCTGAGGGCAGCAACGGCAGTGCACTGGCCAACCTGATTGCAGAAGCGCAGGCTTACCTGAAGAGCGGTGCATACACACACGAGAAAACCGATGATCTGACCACTAAGATTACCGAGACAGCCAACAACATCATGGAATCTGCCAACAAGGTGGAGACCGGCAAGTGGTACACCATCCGTTTCGACAACGAAGAGAACTACAACACTTATGGATGGGGCAAGGGCAACACGGTGAACGAGAGCCTGGGTGACCTCTACGGCACACGCCTGGCACCAGCCGACCAAGAGAGCGATGAGAGCGGTTCTCGCCTTGTAGTCTTCGGCTCACTTGACCAAATAAGTATCGGGCAGGCACTCCGCTTCGTAAATCCCGATGACATCACAAGCGAGGATCAGACGGCATTCCGCTTCGTGGCACAGGGCGACACAGCATACGCCATCCAGCACAAGAGCGGCCTCTACGTAAATGCACTGGCTCGCGGAAACGCCCTCTCACTTGGTCTGACTCCCGCTCTGTTCGACGTGAGGGCTTGCGGACTGGGCAAAGTGCTCATTCATGCACGCAGTCTCAATGGAGCCGAACTGTATGACGACCCCGTATACCTGCACGCACAGAACGCCGGCCACTCACTGGTAACCTGGAATGCCAACGAGATAAGTTCTAACAGCGCGCTCCTCATTGAGCCTGTGACTGACCTTGACGAGGGTGAAGAAGTGGCAGAGAACATCAAGATGAATGTGCTGCCCAACAGCATGCGCATCTGGTGCTATGCCATAGGCTACCAAGTGGACGGCGGCCAACTCTACGAATACAAGGGCGCAGCCATCGCTGACGATGAAATCAACCTGGCCTTCAATGAAGTGAGCGAAGCCAAGCCTGGGCAGCCAGTACTTTACCTGAACGGTGACACCACAGCATTTGATAAGGAATTGGAGAAGAATCCCGAGAAGATTACGCTCACCGGCGCAGAGTTCGCCGCCGAGCCCGACTCTGTAGGAGGCATACACGGTACATACACTTACCAGTGGGTTGACCCCAATGTCAACGTGGTTGTTGCGGGCGGTACTTACGGCCAGGAAGGCAACCACTTCGAGGAAGCCACAGGCGAGGAGAACACCGACTGCACCCGTGACGTGAGTGCAAACACCGGTTACATTGTACCTGCCGAGAACGTCATCAACAACTTCAATGCAGATGATTACAATCTGGTAATTACCTTAAAGAAGGGTGCCAACGCCATTGAAAAGATTACCGATGTGCTCAGCACACGCGGTGACATCTATACCATCGATGGCAGGTTGATGAAGAAGAACGGCACCATTAGCGATGTCAAGGCTATGGGTCGCGGCCTCTACATCATCGGCGGTGCCAAAGTGACAGTTAAGTAAGAGGAATGAACCGAAGACCCGAAGGGGCTTCAGGGATATTCCCGAACAGAAGTCACTTCGACAGACACATTACCCAATAATCAGCGGAAGCCCGCTCCCGGAAATTCGGGGGCGGGCTTCTATGTGTCTGTCCTTAGGACTCCGGAACGGTCCATGCCGGGCAGTATACACTATCTCACAAAACAAGGCCGTTTGTTCACAGGCAGAACCTTCTTCTTCATGAATCCATTTATGGAAAACCAGAACTGCCCTAACCCAATTTCCGCTAAGTCGGATTTAATTCGTGGCACAGCATGCCGTGTAAGAAAAGTCTACGCTTCAAAGTGTCTCTCCGACACTTAATTTTCCTCTGGCACAACAAGTTTTGCATCCGCAATGATGCAATTTACATGATTCTTCTTATCTTTGTCCGTGAAATAATCTCTTATCCAAACGCTATATGAACAAACTCTACACGATTCTTCTGACGGTGCTCATGGCACTGGCTGGCTCTGTCCACACCTGGGCAGACGCCGAAGACTATTCCGGGAAGATATTGTCCGTGGGAAACAGCGCCACCAACCTAGAGGCAGGAAAGTGGTATTTCCTCTATAACCTGTCCACAGGACGATACGTCCGCGAGGGAGAAGGCAACACGCTGAACCTCACTGCCACCAGCCCCAACGGACTTGAAGCAAGCGACAATCTGGGCTATCTGGTGCAACTGGAGAGTGCGGGGGAAGACAACAAGTACTACCTGAAGACCGCCATAGGCAACTATTACCGCAGTGTAAACAGCACCAAGAACAACGGTACGGAAGCCACCACACGCTCATCAAGCATATACACCATCACGCAACTGGGCGATAATGCCGGACACTGGTCACTGCGCAGCAACGGCATGTATTACCTGCAGGACGACAGCGGCACACTGAAGGGAGCCAGTTCGCAGGGCACAGCGGGAAGCGACCGAGACTGGGCACTGCGTGAGGCATCGTTCAAGGAACTGTCCGGCCTTACCGGTAACGACTACATCAGATACGTGCTCAACAAGGGTGGCCTGATAAGACTGACCAACAGGCGCATGTCCAACGCCAACCTGGCACAGGTGGGCGACGTGACACAGGGCACGCAGGCACAGGAAAGCGACCTGGCACAGGTGTGGATACTGGCCAAGAACGGTGATGGGTACACGCTGCGCAATGCCAGCACCGGCAGTTACCTGGACTCAGACGACAATTTCCGCAAGCCCAGCAGCAGTGCAGTGAAGATGTACATACAAGCCAGCCCCAACAACACGGCCACCTCCAGTTACATCAACCTCTCCACCGAAGCAAACTTCGATGGCAACGTGTGCCTGAATCTCAACGGGGACGGCACCACGCTCTACAAGTGGACATGCCTGAACGACCAAGGCTCCGACTGGTCCCTCACGCTCGTGCAGAACTTCACCCTAGAGGAAGTGGAGGCCGGACTGCTGGCCGGAAGCAGATATAAGACACCTCAACCCGGGAAGTACTACCGCCTGCAGAACCAAAACTACAAGAACTACATGAGCGAGGACATCTCCTCGCACGGCGTGGACTGCGAGAACCTCAATGAGGAGAAACTGGCACAGTACTGGACCCTAGTGCAAGTGGGCAGCGGATATGCCTTGAAGAACATGTGCACCGACCGTTACCTCACCCGCCAGGGAGGGGCTCTCAGTCGCAAGTACACCACCCAGGAAGCACTGCCCACCGCAGGATTCTCGCTTAAGAGGACTGATGATGAGACCATCTTCACCTATTATGTGGTGGATCAGGGCACTGTGGGACTGCACTGTGACCAAGGCTCGAACGTGGTGGGATGGTACACCACAGACATCAGTGCCAGCACTTGGGGATTCGAGGAGGTGGAACTCACCGATGAGTTCATACAGAAGGGACATGAAGCACTGAACCAATATACCGACCTGGTGGCCAACCTCGGCACCTACAATGAGGCACTGAGCCACCTGTTCCAGGACAAAGCCTGCACCATACTCAAGGAGGACATACAGGCACTGACGGACGCACAACTGGAAGCCAACACCGACTACATGGCACTGACTGACGAGATGAAGGCCATGGTCATGAAGGTGAAGAACAACACCTGGCAGGTCTACACACGGGACAACGGCTACAGCCGCGACTTCGAGAAGTTCTTCCGCGTGCGCGATGACTACAAGGTATACAGCAACTACGACAAGATGGCCTGGAACGAGTATGCAGGCATGAGCAACGCCTTTGGCAAACTCTCGGGTCCCACTGGCATCGTGGGCAAGACGGGCGACATCATATATATATATGTAGATGAGGAACCCAGTGCCGACTGCACCCTACAGGCCGAGGTAGTAACAGACAGCCCGTCGCCCGGTGACCGCCAGACGGGCACCACCAACAACCTGCATGCCGGACTGAACGCAGTAATCCTGGGAGAGTCCAGCACCTTGTACATTTTCTATCAACTGGACGATCCGGAGAAGTACCTGGCCGACTATCCCGACATGAAGATACACATCGAAGGCGGCGAACTGCAGGGCTATTTTGACCTGACACGCGGCATGACCAACGAGGACTGGATGCTGCTGAGGGAGAAATTGCTGGACAAGAACAACATCGTGAACATGAAGGGCGACCATATTGTGCACGTAATGAGAAACGACCTGGTGCAGCAGGCACTCAATGACTGCGGCAACGAGATGGAGGGCGTGGTGCGCGTGTGGAGCAAGTTCGTGCAGTGCGAGGAGGACCTCATGGGATTCCAAGAAGACTTGAAAGGCCGCTTCCGCAACATCTGGAACGCCTTCTCGATAGACCACAGTTACATGTACGCCACCACCTATGGCACATATTACGAGAACAGCACGCTGAACACAGTACTCAACTATAATACCCTTACCACCGATGCAGGCGCCATCTGGGGTCCCAGCCACGAGATGGGGCACAACCACCAAGCGTGCTTGAACATCGTGGGAGCCACCGAGGTGTCCAACAACCTCTTCTCCAACGTGAACGTGTTCCTGCAAGGCATAGCCACCACGCGCGGCACCGCCGTGCATGACACCTTCAACTCCTTTGCACAGGGAGCAAGTTGGTTTGACATGGATATTTGGGAACAGACACGCTTCTATTACCAACTATACCTCTATTATCACGTGCAGGGACACAAGCCCGACTTCTACCCCACCTTGTTCAAGATGCTCAGGCAAGACCCCATACGCAAGCGCAGCAATGACTATGATGCCTCACTCGTCAACGGTGACGGGCAGACCGTGGGCGGCTACAAGTCCTACGGCAAAGACGACTATCTGCACATGGCCAAGAAGATGTGCGATGCCGCAGGCGAGGATCTGAGCGAGTTCTTCGAGGTCAACGGCATGTTCGTGCCCGTGAACAACAGGTACATAGGTGACTATAGCGACTACTGGATAACCACCACACAGCAAGACATCGATGAGGCCAAGGCTTACATGCACCGCTATCCCAAGGCCGGCAATATTTGCTTCATAGACGACCGCGTGAAGCCGTCGCCCGTGTTGAAGGACAGTCCGCTGGAAGGTCGCTCCACAAGCGAGTTCCGCGTAGACTACGAGAATGATGAGACACGCCGCATAGGTTACTCCGATGTGGGGCAGTACTCCGACTTCGTGGACGATTATACTACCAACGGGTACTATTACACCACCACATACAGCCAGGGCGTGACCACTTACCGCATGTACGGAACCGGGGCAGTTGGCTTCAAGGTGTACGATTCCACTGGCAAGTTGGTGTTCCTCTCCAACAAGACCAGTTTCTCCATTCCGGCCGACATTGCCGCCAAACTTGGCGATGACTTCCGCATCGTGGCCGCCGAGGGCAACGGTTATGACGTGCTCGTACCCTACGCCCCTGCCCGTTACCGCGGAGAAATGACGGCCTATTATGCAGGCAGCACCACTCCCCACACCCTGTATTACTACGGCACAGGCGAGGACGCAGAGAGCCGCATCAGCGAGTTGCCAGCCAACTCCATCGCCTATGTGAAACCGGGACAGAACAGCCGCCTGCAACCCACGGCCAGCCTGCTGAGCCAGACCAACGTGGTGGACGGCGACATGAATGCCCAGTCACTGGTCATCGATGGCAACAAGCCCTTCTACATCCCCACGGCCTTCACAGCCCACAACGTGACCTTTACCAAGAGCGGAGAGGGGCACCAGGCCCTGAACCTGCCCTTCAACCTGCACGAGGGATATGAGGGCGTAATAATGGATGGCAAACTGAACACCCTAGTGGAGACAGCCGTAGCCGGCACCCCCGTGGTGGTGAACGGCAAGACGAGCCTCACAGCCAAGGAAACGGAAGTGACAACCGGCACGTTTACAGCCAGCGAAGGCGGTTATGTGCTCAATGCCGAAGGCACCGACGTGGTGGCCTCGGAGGGAGCGAACAGCCCCTTCACCTATGTGTGGGATCACTCTTTCGTGGTGGACACCACGGCTATCAATGACATTCTGGAGAGCGACCAAGAAGGCCGCACCGAAGTGTATGACCTGCAGGGAAGGCGCCTGGTATACGTGGCACAACCTGGCATATACATCGTGAACGGCAAAAAGACACTGGTAAAATAATGGCAAAGAAGAACCAGAAGGCCAAAAACCTACAGCAGCGGGGCGCGAAGCCGGCAGCCAAGCCGGCAGCCGCCCCGCGTGAGCAAAAGAAAAGGCTCCTGCCTGTATTGCCACTTTTCATGGCGGCAATATGGGTATGGGGCACGTTTTATTACGGCAGTGTGCTGCACGTGAGCCGCGAGTATAGTTTTTGGGCGCAGGACCCGCGGCTCATGCAGTTTGTGCTCTGCCAGAACTTCGGCCCGCTGAGATACGTGGGGCGCATGCTCCTGCAACTCTACAAATACCCCTGGCTGGGCAGTCTGTGTCTGTCATTCATGCTTGGTATGATTACCTGGCTCACGGGCTACTGCATGAGGCTCACGCCCAAATGGCGTCCTTTGCAGTACGTCCCCGCACTGCTCTGCCTGGCTGCCATCACGCACCAGGGACTGGATTTGTTCTTCGAGGCTGAGGCGGGATACATCTTGGGCATTCCCTTTGTGGTACTGCTGGTGCTTGGCATCTGGGGCGTGATGATACGCAGTTTCAGCAAGAAGCCCACCCCTGCACTGCTGCGCCTGCCCAAGGACGAGACCACACGCCAGAACCTCACGGCACTGGCTTTTGTGACGCTCACCTTTGCGGCAATCATCGGATACGGGGAGTGGCAGCGTCCTTACGTACGTGTTATCTGCCAGGAAATGGACTTGCAATACCGTCAGGACTGGGCTGGCATAGAACGTGTGGCGCGTGCCCATGCCTCACAGAGCAACCGCCCCATGGCCGCCTATTACGCCATGGCACTGGTGCACACAGGGCAGATAGCCGAGCGCATGTATGACATCCGTCTCGACTATGACACCCTCTACCTGCACGGATACGGCGGACAGGTCAACAACGGCAACTCCCTGTACATCCCCGAGGGCAACTATCACGCAGGATTTATCGAGCCGTGCATGCACGCGTGCATGGAACAGATGGTAATGACTGGTCCCACCCCGCGCCTGCTCAAGTTGCTTGTCAAGTGTGCCCTCATGCGAGGCGAATGGCTCCTGTGCCGCAAATACCTGCGTCTGTTGCGCGATGTACCCTTCGAGCAAGCATTCATTGCCAAGTACGAGCCCATGGTGGGCAATACCGAGATGGTGAATGCCGACCCGGAGATGGCACGCATACGTCTCACCGAGCCCCTGCATGACTGCTTCGAGAACCAGTTCCAGCAGCCCTTCTTCATGGGCTACAACCTCAATCTGATGGAGACACGTAGCATTGAGGGATTGTACAACGGGCTCTGCGTGTGCCTCTACACCAAACTGCTGCCGCCGTTCCTGGACCGCACGCAGTCACTCATGGGCAGTACCCCACCCTCAATCATAGCCGACGGGCTGCTACTGTCTGAGATAAACCATCCGGGCGCATCGCAGGGTTACGGCAACCTGGATATGCGCGCCACACGCCTGCAGGGATTCGTGCAGGCCGTGCAACCGTACATGAAAGACAGAGCCGGGTATGCCAAAGAACTTTTTGACAAGTATAAGGGGTACTATCCTTATTACTATTATTTCGGCAACCTGAAGGCTACCAGGAAAGGCTACACGGGAGAAGCGACTTCCAGTTCAGGCGTAAACTGACACATCATGACACAAGGATACAAGAAATCTATGATACGCGCATGCCTGCTGCTCGCCATGGCCGTGGCGGCGGCATGCTCACACCGGGCGGAACTGCCCGCACAGGCAACTGACCTGGACACGCAGGCCGACATATTCCCCAACTACAAGGACATTGTCATCCCGCCCAACATAGCCCCGCTGAATTTCATGGTGAGAGACTCTGGAGCCACCGCTGCAGTGGCAAGGCTGCAAGGCGAAGGCGGGCAGGAGATTCTGGCACAGGCCGATGGGAACATGACCATACGCCTGGACACGGCCGCCTGGAGAAACCTGCTCACGGAGAACAAGGGCAAAGACATCAGCGTGACAGTGTACGTACAGACCGCCGGGAGATGGGGAAAGCACAAGCCGCACACGCTCACGGTGGCTCGGGAAGCCATTGACCCGTATCTGAGTTACCGACTCATTGAACCCGGTTATGAGCTGTATCGCCAGGTGGGACTCTACCAGCGCAACCTGACCAACTGGGAGGAGCACACCATATATGAGAACAACCGCACGTATGACGACCGCGAGAACCACTGTGTCAACTGCCACAATTACCGCAACCAAAGCACGCAGGACATGCTCTTCCATGTGCGCGCCAACCATGGGGGAACCATCATCGTGCAAAACGGCAAGCCGCACAAGATACAGGTGAAGGACAGCACCATACTGTCAAGTGCCGTATATCCAGCCTGGCATCCCAAGGAAGACCTGGTGGCGTTCTCCACCAACAAGACCGGGCAGACCTTCCATGCCTACCACATGGAGAAACTGGAGGTGATGGACGAAGCCAGCGACATGCTGCTCTATGACGTGAAACACAATGAGGTGACGCACATATTCCACAGCAAGAATGAACTGGAGACCTTCCCCGCATGGTCGCCCAAGGGCGACCGCCTGTATTACTGCAGCGCACAGGTGGGACATCTGATTCCGCCCACAGCACCCGACAGCACACGCGGCACACAACTGATGTTCAGGTATGACAGCATCTTCTATGACCTAAAATCGGTGGCCTTCAATCCCAAGACACGCACCTTCGGCGACACGCGCACCGAGGTGGAGGTGGCTTCCAAGGAACACAGCATCACACTGCCGCGCGTGAGTCCCGACGGACGTTACGTGCTGTACACGCAGGGAGAATACGGGCAGTTCCACATCTGGCACAAGTCGAGCGACCTGTGGGTGAAGGACCTGCAGGCCGACACCTGCTATAACTTGCGCCTGGCCAACAGCCCCGATGCCGACAGTTTCCACAGCTGGAGCAGCAACGGACGCTGGATAGCCTTCAGCAGCAGGCGCATGGACGGCAATTACACACGCGTGTTCCTCACTTACTTTGACAGCACGGGGCAGGCCCACAAGGCATTCCCCATCCCACAGGAAGACCCTGAATACAATACCCTGCTGCTCAAGAGTTACAATGTGCCCGAACTGACCAAGGATGCAGTAGGCATAAGCCAGTCTGACCTGTACCGCTGCATACACGAGCAGGAGCCCGACATGGCCAAGTACAAGGAGCATCTGAAACCCTGAGCAGACAGGCACGCCGGACAGAGAACAACAAGCAAAACCATAACTCAAAAAACAGACAAAGAACATGAGAGTCATCATCGAACCAGACTATCAGCAACTCAGCCGCTGGGCTGCCGAGTATGTGGCAGCCAAGATCAATGCTGCGCAACCCACCGAAGAGAAGCCATTCAAACTGGGATGCCCCACGGGGTCGTCACCCCTGGGTCTTTACAAGCACCTCATAGAACTCTATCAGGCCGGCAAGGTAAGTTTCCGCAACGTGGTCACATTCAACATGGACGAGTACGTAGGTCTGCCCGAAGAGCATCCCGAGAGCTATCACAGCTTCATGTGGAACAACTTTTTCAGCCATATCGACATCAAGAAGGAGAACGTGCACATACTCAACGGCAACGCTGCAGACCTGCAGGCCGAGTGCGCCGCCTACGAAGAAGCCATACGGGAAGCAGGAGGCATTGACCTCTTCATGGGCGGCATAGGCCCCGACGGGCACATCGCCTTCAATGAGCCTTTCAGTTCGCTCAGCAGCCGCACACGCGTGAAGAGCCTCACCACCGACACCATCATTGCCAACAGCCGCTTCTTCGGAGGAGACGTGAACCAAGTGCCCCGAACGGCGCTCACCGTAGGCGTGGGCACCGTGATGGATGCCCGCGAGGTGCTCATCGTGTGCAACGGACACGGCAAGGCACGCGCCCTGCAGCATGCCATCGAGGCTGCCGTGTCACAGGAGTGGACCATCAGCGCACTCCAACTGCATCCCCACGCCATCATCGTATGCGATGAGGCAGCCACCGACGAGCTGAAACACGGTACATACAAGTACTTCAAGGACATTGAGAAGGAGAACCTCTGAGCCTCCTCACCACATAAAGCAGCCCGCACGTACGGCATGGTTTCGTGCGGGCTGCCTCTTTTAGGTGGCACTTCCTTTGCAGGATAACTTTATTCTTACTACCTTTGCACATGTAAGTATGCGCTTGTGGTGGAATTGGTAGACACGCCAGACTTAGGATCTGGTGCCTTAGGGCGTGTAAGTTCGAGTCTTATCAGGCGTACCCCCAACAAAGGCTGGCCCTTTCCCGGCCGGCCGTTTTTTTATCTAAAAACTGAAAGCAAATGAAGAGAACTCCGTTGATGGCAATGGTCATCGCACTGGCTACCACGGCCAACCCGGCTGCCGCGAAAAAAGTGGCACGGCCGGAAGTGACACAGGTAAGCATGCAGGGATATGTGGGACAGCGTTACACCGACTGCATCAACCGCCGCGTGAAATCCGAGAACACCGACACACTCATCTCCGTATTCAGGCTACAAGACGAACGCGAAGGCCTTTGGGGCAGTGAATTCTGGGGCAAATGGGTGCAAGGAGCCATAGGGATGTACCATTTCACCCACGATCCGGAACTGAAGGAAATCATCCAGCATGCCGAGGACGGGCTGATGGCATGCCAGTTGAAAAACGGATACATAGGCGACTACGATGCCGAGCACCAACTGAGCGGCTGGGACGTGTGGGGCAGGAAATACACCCTGCTGGGACTCATCAAATGGTACCGGGAGACGGGAGACAAGAATGCACTGCGTGCAGCCACGCGCCTGCTGGACTACACCATGAGGCAAACAGGCCCCGGCAAGAAGTCCATCATAGAGTGCGGAGCCTACATGGGCATGCCGCCAAGCAGCATCCTGGAGCCCACCATGTTCATGTATCAGATTACCGGGCAGCAGCGTTACCTGGACTTCGCAAACTACATAGCCGAGGAACTCAACCGCCCGGGAGGGCCGCAACTCATAGCCCACGCCGATGTGCCGGTGGCTCAGCGCGTGCCTCTGAAGCCGGGTGACCAGTGGTATGGGAACAGGAACGGGCAGAAGGCTTACGAGATGATGTCATGCTACGTGGGGCTGCTGGAACTGTTCCGCGAGACCGGAGACCCTGCCCTGCTCCACTCTGCCGAGACCACCTGGCAGCATATCGTGGACGAGGAAATCAACATCTGCGGCTCTGGGGCGTCCCATGAATGCTGGTACGGGGGCAAGGCACTGCAGACCCGAGTGTCGGCTCTCACCATGGAGACCTGTGTGACCTTCACCTGGATGCAGTTCTGCGAGCGTCTGCTGGAGTTTACGGGTGACCAGAAATATGCCGACCAGATAGAGCGCACCATGTACAACGCCCTCATGGCAAGCATGAAGGGCGATGGTTCACAGATTGTGAAGTACACGCCGCTTGAGGGCTACCGGCAGGAGGGTGAGCACCAGTGCCACATACCCATCAACTGCTGCAACGCCAACGGGCCGCGCGCCTTTGCCATGATACCGCGCGTGATGTACCGTCTGCCATCGGCCGACAGGGTGGACGTGAACCTCTTCATCCCTTCGGAAGCCAGCATCAAGATGGGCGGGCAGACCATCACGCTAAGCCAGCAGACCCGGTATCCCATGGACGGAAACGTACAGATAAGCATCAGCCCGGAGCATGAGGCCACCTTCACACTGGGGTTGCGCATCCCCAGCTGGAGCCGGAAGAACAGCGTGGAAGTGAACGGAGAGAAGGTGCAGGGCGTGCAGGCCGGGCAGTACTGCCTCATCAACCGCACGTGGAAGCCGGGCGACAAGGTGACGCTCAGCACCGACATGCAGGCAAGACTGGTGGAGATGAACGACATGCAGGCCATTGAGCGCGGCCCCATAGTACTGACACGAGACACACGTTTCCATGATGGATATGTGGACGAGGCCTGCCTCATTCCCACCCATGACGACAATATCGTGGACCTGGAGCCCATCACCGCCCCTCAGGGAATATGGATGGCCTTCCGCCTGAAAATGCCCCGCGGTGCCTACAACACAGATGTATTCCTCACCAACTTCTGCGACTTTGCCTCTGCAGGCAACACCTGGGATAAGGCAGAACGCTACCGCGTGTGGCTCCCCAAGATAAACGACCCGTCGAAAATCAAGTAAACCTTGCAAGCACTTATAACCCCAATCGGCCATTAGGGTTTAATTCTACGAACCCACAGATAAAACAAGATTGCCGGCCTTGCTGATGAGCGCAAGGCCGGCAATCTTCATAAGGCACGCCCCCTCCGCTTCTTTCCTCCTATTATATATGGTGATTTTCCTGTTCCAAACTATCACTTGTTTTTTCAGGTAAGCCCACAGATATTATTTATTTCGTTTTTCGCACCCACAAACGCATAACCTTCGGGAAAAGTTGTAACTTTGTAATTGAAGCATTTTAAGTAATTGCAATTATGATGAGATTCACCAATAACAACATCATTTTATCTCTCTAATATGACTACACAAAGAGGCCAAACAACTCAACGCCAGACGTGTGTTTCAAGGGGATGAAGAAATCTGTTTATCCCCCTTATGAGCATAAAAGAGCGGCTTGCGCTCCCAAGGCATCCAGACCACACCATTCACAAGAAATCACAATAAGAACAACAACATGTCCCAAAGATTAGATATAACAAATTTCGGCCCTGTCAGGAGGGCTTCAATAGAAATCAAGCCAGTCCTTATATTGATAGGACAACAAGCGAGTGGAAAAAGCACTATTGCAAAGTTAATCTATTTCTTTCAGTCATTATCTTCCGAGTTTTTTTCACGCTTTTATCAGTCAAGCGGTGAAGGAGTGGACATGACGCAAGATTTGATAATACCGATTCGTGAAAAGTTCTACGATTTTTTTGGTTCCACATTTCATTTACCTGATTTTGAAATCGTTTATCACTATGAGGAGAGCCGCTATTTATCTTTGTCATTAACAACAAAGAAAAAAATAAATGCCCATTTCTCCGAATCATTCTTTACAAAGAAAGATTTTCAGGAACTACGTGGTTACAAGAAGATGCTACTTCAACTCAAAACCGAGTTAGCAAGTACAGATAATATTGCCAAGAAAGTCGCATTGGACGAACGCCATCTTAACTATCTTCATCAGTTGGCAGATAAGATAAATGCTCTTTTCTGTAACGAACACAACGACTCCTTGTTCATCCTCGCAGGCAGAAATGCAACCATAGGCTATAGTGAAACCTTCGAAAATATGCTTCAACAAAGTATCCAAAAGAACATTGAAGAGCAAGGCCATCGGGCTTTTGAAGCAAAGGAGCAGACTATTGATGAGACTCTGATGCTCAGTTTCATGCTACGTGTTGTGAAAATGCGCCAATCATTTATCAATCTTGGTAATTTTGAAGGAATGATTGCACATGCGAATGGGCAATTGAAACCGCGATTAAAGTTAGCAAACAAACTTATTCGCGCTGTTCTACGTGGACAATACTCCAACTCTGAATTTGGAGAGCGTATCGTTCATCCGGGGCAAGGCTATGTATACTTGAAAAATGCTTCTTCTGGGCAGCAAGAGTCTATCCGTATTCTCCAAGATGCATTTTTGTCAATCTATCAAGGCAACAAACTACTGCGTATTGTTGAAGAACCAGAGGCGCATCTTTTCCCCGAAGCCCAGATGGCTGCCATTCAATTGCTGGTGTTAATGCTAAACAGTGCCCCTTCCGGACATCTGATATTAACCACGCATAGTCCGTATACGCTAACCGTAATCAACAACTTAATCTATGCTGCCAAGGTTGGCGCAAATCACCCAGAACAGATTAGCGAAATCCTTCCTAAGGAACTATGGCTTCCGCAGGAACATGTCTCTGCCTACATTCTACAAGATGGTGAAGTTTCCAGCATTATGGATAACGAATTGGGAGAGATTAAAGCAGAACTCATTGACGAAATCTCTAATGTGATAAATCAACAGTACGACAAAATATTACAACTGGACGACAGCGATGGTACAGAAGATTAAACCTCAGAAGGATTATCCTTTCTTTCATGCATATAACGATACTTCATATATCCTTCACCACGATTGTAGAAAGAATGTCCCATTGCGTGAACCTAAAGAAGATTGCACTTATAGACTCCTCAATAATTCTGGGAAAGAAATTGTTGTATATAAGATTGATGGTGGCATTGTTAATAATAACAATGTGCCCAAGTGCGACTATGGAATATATACAGAAAACGACCTACTTATTCTTATAGAATTAAAGGGCGAAAATTTAAGCCACGCTCTTTGTCAAATTGACAGCACAATCAATATACTCCTCAAACAATCTAACATAAAGGTGAAAAAATTAAATGCGAGAATTGTTTTGTCTAGAGTTAGCGTGCCAAGAATATCTGCATCAAAAGAAAACAAATTAAAGCAACTGCTTAAAAAGTCTTATGGTGGTGGGGATTATAAAAAGCAATGCCGAATTCTTGAAGATACGATATAGATATGTTCAAAACTCCAACAACATGGAGAACTTATAAGTAGAAGCATTCCATGCCTTTCTCTAATTTGAGACAATCGGTCTTTGGCAATTTAGGCACTTATAATTCTCCTTGCTCACAGGTACAACAACATATTGCGCAATTCGGCGTAAGTAAGCAAAAACGATGCAATGGTTTTCCTTCGACGCAGATTCCTTTTTCTTTACATATTGCGTATTTCGCCAAACTACCCGATTTTATGTTTCTCACCAGGAAAAAAATTTTTCCTCACCTGACTTTTATTTTTTCCTGGGCAGGCGTTTTTTGTGCTTTGCTTCCAAAATCCTGACAACATCAAGGCACAAGGGCACGGGGCATGGGCAGCGAAAACTACGCCCCAATCAACCATTAGACCGATTGGGGCGTATATCCTCTTGAGGGACGTTTATCCCAAGACCTATTTGGGACAAGCAAGGGAAACATATCTCGGCCTAATGGCCGATTTGGGATTAGTTCACCACGCGCTTCTTGCCGCCAATGATGTAAATGCCGCGCGAGGGCTTGCCTTCTATCCTGCGGCCTTTCAGGTCATATACTGCCTGCTCGTCCTTCTTGATGCCAGGCTGCACGCCTTGCACGCCCTGCGCCAACTCGCCATTAGGCGTGGGCCAGAGGTCATAGAGCACCTCCCCGTTCTGCTCGAAATGAACCAGGATGCTGTGGTAAGGGGCTTTGTCCCACTCTCCGTTTGGCAAGAGGTCATTGTCTGGCCGGGCAGGACCGAACAGACAGTGGGCCGACTCCCAACTGGTGACCCCGATGCCCTTTATCAACTTCGCACCCACCTGCTGACGATTCATAAAGAAGCCGGCCGTATAAGTAGTCATGGAATCAACATCCACATACTCCACGGCATGCTCGGTGCCGAAAACAGCGCTCTTTATTTCCTGTATAGAGCCAAAACTATAACTATTGGTGGGCGTGCAGGTGCAGGCCGCACCATACATGTCTTCAAATGTCATTTCTTTGCCCGTCTGCCAATCAAAATCATACAGGCGGGCAGGATACTGGAAGCCAAGATGGCTTGCACCGTCGTACTCCTTTTCATAAGCATCGGCCACGCAAAGCATATTCGAGTTGTTCTCCCGATCCTGCGTAATCACAAAACGGACGGCATCGGCCAGCCCTTCACGGTGCTGCCACACGTAACGGAACTTCATGCCGTCGTATCCGTAGTCCACCACGGTATCTCCCTGCACGTAATAATCCACGCGTTCGTAGTTGGGCACGTACTTGGTCTGCCCGTCCTCCGTGCTCTCCGTGAACCACTTGTCATGCTCCTGCGTGTTGAGCCTCAACTCCGTCCACTTCGTCCCTTCGCCGAAATACTCTTGGGCAGAAAGCGCACTTGTCAAGCACATGGCTGAGGCAAGACAAATCAGTGTAAGTGTACTCTTCATAATTTCCTCCTTAATTTATGTTGGTTGTTATAATCCTATGCCACAAAGGTAAGACTTTTTGCTTTCAAATTCCCCCCCCCCTGTTTTTCCACACGAAAGACACGAAAAGGGAAAAAAGGGCAGCCAAAGGTCATCTTTCGCTACCGTTTTTCCCGCCTTTCCCGTCCTCAGAACTCTATCCCTATGCCGAAGTCCAGCATGTGCCGCCAAGTTTTCCAAGTGGTTCCGCCGCCATCGCTCTTGTCGCTCTGCGCACGGTAGGCCAACTCGAAGTTCATGGCCAGCCGCTTGCACACAGGCACGCTGACACCTAAGGCGGGTGAGAGAAATGCCCCGTTCATGTCACCTGCGGCGTATCCGCCTTTGAAATCCAGGTAAGGCGTGATGGGCTTCCGCGTGAGGTTGCCACGCACCTGCAGGAAGAGCGGCATCTGAAAGAAGTCCGCATCCAACACCGAAGCCTCATCGCCGAAGCCGGCTCTGAATCCCAGACCTGCACCCACAAAGAGGTAAGGGCAAACCTGTGCGCCGTGAGAGGTGGTCCAATCCACGCTCATGCCAAAGCCGCTCGAGGACGAACTTCCTCCGCCGGTCTCACGCTCGTGGATGGAAACCATGGAGAGGTCTACGTTCAAGAATCCCTTATACCGCTTAGTACGCAAGGCCGTCTGCGCCTGCAGGCTTGCACCCGCCACCAGCAAGGCAACGGTCATTAGAATAAATCTCTTCATTATTGCACATTTAATTGTTATACTGCCTGCTTTCACTTTCCTTGGTGTACCACGATGTCAACCACGCCATTCATCACCATACCGTCCACAATCAAGCGGCGCTTTTTGCCGCTTGTGTTCGAATCCGCCGTGATGGTCATTTCGCCCGTCCTGCTGTTAAACTCAGCCTTCAGCCAGTCCCTCTTGGCATAATAACCAGAACTCAGTGTGTCGCTCTCTGTACCTTTGTTCTCTCCACCATACGTTCTGATGCCCACAGCATACAAATCCTTACTACCCTTTACCACTTTAGCTCCGCCCTCCACGCCAAAGGTCACCTTCTTTGGAAACCCGTAATTTTTGGGAATTAGCCCTCCGCCGCAGGATGCGAGCCCAATTACAGCCACCAGCACGGACATCACCCAGAAAATGTCCTTTTTCATCATCGCCTTATCTGTTAGGAATGTCATAAGTAATTATATGCTTGAAATTATTGAAATGGGTGGAACTTGCAGAAGCAGACTGGGAATCGTCAAGTTTCGCGCTAGGGTCATTCAACTTAAAAACTCCTGATGTATAATAACCATTGTACGATCCTCCCCATCCGAAATCACAATGCACCATATTGCGGGTTTCTTTTGAAGCACTCATGCTGATCATTATATTGCTAGCGTTATAAACCCTTGTTGTAACGGTACGTTGCATAACTTGGTAACCATCTATATTCCAACAATGACTTTTGAAAACATTAATTCTCGGGCAAGCATATATAATAACAGGGAATTTTTTGTCTATCATTGCCTTCACAGACTCAAAAGAATAATCACGCTTCTTGACATTTTCTAATCCCTGCCTCCTCAAATAAGAAATAGCACGCTTCGGGCGAGTAAACGTCCCATTATAGAAGTACCAACTATCGCAACCTTCGCTGATTCCGTGGAGCAAATGCGCGGCCGAAAGTGCACCCACTTCGCTTTTCGGATTTTTCCCAAGTTCATCCCAATTGACTGTCACGCCATTATCGACAAAGGTGTCAGGATACTTATACAAGGTGAAAATTTTGGCAATAGCCAAGGGAAAACATCCTGCAGGAGCCTTTCTTCTTTTCCCAATAAGGAATTTCCTACGGCGTGGATTAAGGTCGTTAAACGGACTTTTCTGATCCCATTTACGATAAGATGCGAGCAAAGAAGACGTGATGTTCACAGCAGACCAGCCCGAATATTGCTTCGCCACATAACTTCCATCATGAGATGCTCCCGCCGTACCATTGCCATTATTCGTGTTTCCGCCATTACCGTTGTGTCCACTTTCACCATTAGCCACGTCATCATCATACAAATCATTTCTGGCATTCTCATAGATAAAGCCTCCAACAAGTTCTCCGTTGAGGTCAATTATAGGATCCTTATCGGGCTCTTTGATTTCAGGGCGTTCATAAGGATGCGTCACCACCGCACTATCCGGGTCAAAATTTCCCACTATGGTATCCACATCCAAACTTTGGTCTTCAACATTTACTATTGTATCCGCCAAATCAGCAGTGTTGGGGTTCATGCAAAATTCATCGTCATCTTCTACAGCCCTTATATAACAAGGCCCCGTGGTTGGAAAACCCGACACGAGAGGACGCTCAAGCCTCATTGTTCCACCATTATTATGACTAACGGCCTTCATGACCTGCGGAGACATACTCCCCTGCTCCACGACAGCAAGGACATCATCCTTCACACGATCGTCAGCAGCCAAAATGGCAAACCCCTGCTCGTTCTCAAAGTTCACCACATAAAGCAGGTTTTCACAATCTATGGTATCTGCTCCCGCTCTAGTTACATCCTTACGAAACTCCACAGGATAAATATCCTTCACACGACGGCTCTGCATGGCAGACCTTGTTGCCACGTTCTCAAAAGAGTTCATAAAATCCTGTAAAGATGCCAAAGCCTGCTCTTGACTGATGGCATGAGGATTGCAACTAACCTTTTCCGACTTTGGTTGAGAAGATGGAATTTCTTCTCTGTCATCACATGAATTGCAGCAAACAAGTAATACTGCAACAAGCATTGCACGTACCAATAAATTCTTCTTCATTGAAACAAATCTTAGCTTAAATTATCTTTCCTTTTCTTTATTTTATTTCCCCCACATACAGGATGCCATTGACCCATATATATAGGTAATATTCCTCATCAGGACACAACGCACTCAGATACACAGCAGTCTTGACATTCGGGCAAAGTTGCAACTCGCCATCCTGCACCCTGCCCCTGTTTTGCTGCTCTATATAATAAGTAATGAGTTGTTCGGCAGTACTCTCAAACGTGAGTGAATTATTGTCAGAGTCATATTCCACATAAGGAAATACAGGCCTATGGGATGGAATCCGAGGCTTAGGATGCCCTTCTTTATCACTATAAATACTGTCACCCGCAGTCCGAAAAACCAATGGCTTGGATTCTGCGAACCCATTCTCACTAGCGCAGACCATATAAACAATCGCCAGCAATACCATAAATAATGTTCTTGTCATCTATTTTGATTTTAATTTTTCCTAGCACAAAATTATGCAATCAGTCAAATGGCCTAAGACATTTTCCGTCCCAAGTCGTCCCATATTGGACAACTTGGGACGGAAAGAGATGTTTTCTTCCTAAAAAAGCCCTTGGTGAAACACAAGGGAAAGCATTAAATATATTAAAGAATAGATGTACCTTTGTCGAAACTTAATAAAAAACAACATACAAAATGACGAGATTCACGGCACCGTTTTGCCTGATGCTTCTTATAACCATCATGTCATGCACATCCCCTCTTCGCAAGAAAGACAAGGACACATTATATCAAATAGAGCAGGTATGGACGTTGAGTGACCGGGACTTGGACTCTGCCATTGCAGTAAGCAAGTCGCTGGAAGGAACTGTATACACATCCTCAGAATACACAAGGATGAAATATGACCTTCTGAACATCCGAATCCGCTACAAAAGAAACATCCCGGCATCCTCGGCTGATTCCATAAGGAAAATCGTCTCCTATATGGAACAGCACGGAACAGGCAAAGATAAGATGCGCGCCTATTACTATATGGGTGGCATATACGAAGACCTGCACGACAGCCCACGGGCAGTGGAGTATGCCTTAAAATCCCTGGAATACATGGAATTTCCTCATTCATGTGACACCATCATTGCCCAAATGTGCTATTCCATGCTGTCGGAGATATACAGGAAACAGCGTAACACACAAGAAGCCATCAACATGGCATTGGCAGGGCTGCGACTCGCAGAACAGACCGGCAAATCAAGATGCTGGTACACAATGGATGTTGCCTCTTCATACAACTATGCAGAAGAATATGAAAAGGAATTAGAGTATTATGACAAAGCATACAAACTGCTATTTTCAGAGAAAAATCATCGCGCCAACCTGCCACTTATTGCCGAGATGATGGGATTTTATGCACATCATGGAAACAACAAAAAAGCAGGCACATTAACTGCTATAATAGAAAAGATTCCAGAGCACAAGCGCCTACATACTTATTACTATGCCAAAGGCATTATAAGTTATGCCTACGATGCACTCGGCGACTCCACCATCATGTATTTCAAGAAAGCCGTTGAGACGGCACCAAGTGCTCGCAAAAAACTACCTCCCCTTAACTATTTGTTCGCCATCTACAACGGGAGAGAAGACTACAAGAATTCGGCAATACACGCATGGCTATACATGAAGACAATACAAGAACTGCACAGAGCCGAAGAGCAGGAGTGGACAAGGAATGCCAAAGGGATGTATGACTACCAGAAAGACAAGGAGCGGGAGGAAACACTTGCTTGGGAAAACACAATAATAAAATTCGGGGGTATAAGTGCAATCGTCACCCTGCTGTGTATCATCTTGGTCATTGTCGTACTCACCTCCCGCCACAAGAAAAAGATGCTTAAGACAAATGCAAACAAAGAGAGGAAACTCTCGGAACTGCAGGAAACCCTGCAGACAAAGAACAGGGAAATACGGGAAAAAGAGGAGGAACTGCAAGAACAGAAGCGACAATCCCGAGAGATAGAGGAAGAACTGGCAAGGAAAAAAGCACAGACAGAGGAACTGACAAGGCTCTCTCGTCTGACTCAGGCAAGAACAGAATTTGGCCAAGCCATCGAGGAAATAGAAAAGGCGGCACGCACAGGAAAAGGCATAAGCGAGGAAAAATGGCAGGAACTGCTGTGTGCCGTGGATGCACAGTTCCCCACCTTCAGGGCAACCATCTCGGAAAGGTTACCACGAATAAACGAAACCTTGCTCCGCACCTGCTATCTCCTGAAAATAGGCATGTCCAACCAACAGATAGAAGTCCTGACCCAAAGTGCACACCAGACCGTATGGAACAGGGTGAAGAAAATCAGGGAAGCACTGGGAGAGGAGTCTCCCCGGGAAGAAGAAGAGGAATAAGCAGCATTTTCGGCAGCATACGGACTGAGTTTATGGGGACGCAGCGTATTGCATAGAGCTCATAAAACGTCGATGGATTCGGCAATAATGAAGCCTTATATAAAATTCAAGCGTCCCCGGAAAGGTACAAAGCGCGTAGGGTGTGTAGAGTGCGCAGGGTACTTTCTATAACCTTTATATAGAGCAGAAAAAGTATGCTTAATAATAAAGCACACTTTACAATAGCCCCCAATAAAAGTTTATGAGAAACGGGTATTTTTCCCTACACACCCTACGCAGCAGGCATTCCCCTTGGAAAGCAAAGCAAGCCAAGTAACTTGCCGCATGCAAATGACTTGGTTTCGTTCACAAGTGACTTGATTTCAGTTGTAAGTGACTTGGTCTCATCCCTAGCCCTGATAGTTCAGGCCGATTGGGGTTGGAACGAATGCATCTGTTAAAGTGCCCACACACGAAATACCCATATTCGCAACTCCAAAGGCTCGACGCATTAACTTATGTTAATTATTCTGCCTTAATTCCATTTAATTCATGATTGAGCCTTCCACGATACCATACCTTTGCAGCAGAATCAAAAGAAAGTCCTCAACTTCGCTTTATTGATGGAGCAACAAGAAAGCACCTTTCAGATTCTTCCACCACGGTCACCCGGAAGCCGAGGTTTGGAGCAAAGAGTACTTTGACATCCTTGAAAACGAAAATGCCTCGAGCCACGGCAGAACAGGAAATAGGGACGAGTTCCTCAGGCTGCCGACTCAAAGACTCAGCGCAAGAGGGTTCGTGCGGCCTCTATCATGCTGTCCTCGCCACGCAGAGCCCGCGTGCTGTCAAGCGAGCAAAGAATATCAGGGGCTATTCCACCCTCAATTTGCCTCATCTCCACGTCATAGGATGGGCAAGCACTGAAACGAACCGACCACCCCACAGGCAACTCGCTGCTGAAAGGCATGCCGCCACCACCGCCTGTGCTGTCGCCCAACACCGTCACCATGGGCATCTCTTTCATGTCACGCACAAAAGTGTTGGCCGCACTGAAACAGGAACGGTTGACCAGCAAGGCCACCGGCTTCTGCCAGCGTACCCGAGTGAGAGCCGGCTCAATATACTCCGCACGGGGCTGTGAGAAGTCATTGTGCCCCTTGCCTGTCTTGTGACACATGTAACCCACCAGCCTCTTCTCATTGGTGAAGCGCGCCGCCAGGCATTCCGCATTGGTCAGCATGCCACCCGTATTGCCGCGTATGTCCAGGATAAGTCCGCCGCAAAGGCGCAAGTAATAAAGCATGTCGTCCAGATTGCCTTCGCCCACACCATCGGAGAAACTCTCATACACCACATAGGCAACATTATCTTCCAGGATGCGGTACTTGAGGCCACCGGCTATGCGGTAATCCGTCCCCAGGTACTTGTCACGCAATTCACGGTCCAGATTCTCAGGATAGTCCTCACGCCATGACCAGTTGCGCCCCACGTCCATGCTGCTGTACAGGTTGACATGACCATCCCTCAGCGTGGAAAGCATGCGGCACAGCACCTCGAAGAGTTGTGCCCTGCTCATGCCCTCATGCACCATGCCCAGGTATTCCTGCCGCACGGAATCCCAGCGGAATCCCAGCGTCTGCTCCTTGTAGTCAAGAAAGCAGTAATGCTCATCGATGATCCTCCACAGCGCGTCCACATTCTCCCGCGGAGAATCATCGTATTCGTCCATCCCTCGCTGGCAGGAGGCCAGAAGGCAGAAGGCTGACAGGAGACAGGCAAGAGCACGCAATCTCATCATCTCTTTCTCTTTAACATTTGGAAATGCCGCACATACCCCAGCATGAAGGAACGGCTGATGTCATGTGCCCTGATGCCATTCAGATGGCTTTGGCGTATGTCGCTCAGGTAACCCAAGCGCAGGGTGGTGCGGCTGAAACAGAAATCCAGGCAGAGAAGTTGGCTCAAGCTCAGGGCATTGCCCAGACTTGTGAAGCATACGTTATGGTCTCTGTCTCCCTGGTATATCTCATAATAACTCTGCCCGTATCGGGGTGAGAACATGCAACCCGCCACCGGCAGGTCGGCCTGATAAAGCACCTGCATGGGCAGACGGCGTATGCGAAACCCGTAAGAACCACCTGCCGAGAGTGAGACGTCCACGTTGGCACGAGCCTGGGCAGGGTTGTTGCCATTGCGGGTATTGTAGAGGAAACCCACATCAGTTCCCACCAGCCCGCCGGCCTTCAAGGTCAAGTGACCCGGGAGATGCCACACATAATGCCAACCGGCATCATAACCTATGCGTCCTCCCAGTTCATTTGCGGTGGAGGCAGGGTTTTCCGTGTAAGAGAAAGCGCCCTGGAACATACTCTGGAAAGAAACATGCCCCCCGGCCATGCCCGTCATGCGCTGCCGGCAGGAAAGGAAAGACAACTGCGGGCCGCCATATTCCATGGGCGAAAGATACGTGTCCAATTGACTCGCACGTCCAATGCCCACCAGCACGGCACGCTCCACCTGACGTTCTATAGGCACATATTCCTGCACGGAAGCCGAACCTTGCGCCCAAGCGTTCCCACCCTCGCCTATAAGGAAAAGCAACATGCCGGAGATGAGCATGCGCCCGGGCAGGGAGACAAGGGAGTGCCTATTCATCGAACATGTGCAGTTGACCGGTCATCTCGTCCAAGGCATCCTGCTGGCTCTCGTCAGCCACGGGTTCCTCCGGCACGGGGTCACTGTCCGTGCCCTGCGGAACTTCCTCCACCTCGGAGCCGGGCTGGCGGGTAGGTTCCAGTTCCTCCACCTGCTCCACGGCAAAGGTGGTGACACGCTTGCCGCGAGCCTTGAAACTCTTCACACCCACAAACTCCTCGGCCTCCATGTCGATGGGCGCGCGGAAACTGTCACTCCCGCCCAGTGTGACAAGCAGATGAGGATAAGGAGTATCCGTAAGCAGGAGTTGCCTGTTTCCGGGATTCTCACCCAGATAATTCTGATGTCTGGCTGTGGCCTCCATCTTGAAACGCTTCACGTAAAGGTAACCACCCTGCTCTGCATCAAAGAGAGCCGCCGTCCACACCTTGTCGGCATCATATTTCTCTATCCGTGCAATGCTGTCCTCATAATGGTTGCTGGCATCAAAGTTGGTCAGATAGAAATCGGCGTTATCCAGTATGACCAGTATCTTGTCCTCATTGTTGAACTCACCCAGATAGGTTCCCTGCTCGTCATAGTTGATTCGGTGCACGTCAAAGTCAAACCACACCTTGCGTCCGCCCAGCGTGCTCCCGCCGTGGCTCTTGAGCGTGATGCGGCTTACGTCCAGTTTGGTGAGCAAGTTACCCATGCTCTGACGACCCTTGATGGCCAGTTGGCTGAAGTCCTTATCGAAGAAAATCTTCTTGAGTTTGGGATTGGGTTTGAGCAGCACCTTGATTACCTCTGCCTCTCCATTGGGATTCGGGGTGAAATAGAGCACGCGGCTCCCGGGCTTGCCTTGCGTCAGATCATACTCACGGTCACGCGTGATGCTGGTCACGTTGAACCTCTTCATGTATGAGGTACCCGCCTTGCCGTCACGATACACGGCATTGTATATGGTGCGCGAGTCGCCTTTGCGGAACACGGCCAGGTGGATGATCTCGGCTTTCCTCTTCTCAGCCTTACTGCGCTCCGTCTCTCCCACA
This sequence comes from Prevotellaceae bacterium, assembly GCA_019420585.1. Lineage (GTDB taxonomy): Bacteria > Bacteroidota > Bacteroidia > Bacteroidales > Bacteroidaceae > Physcousia. The sequence goes on along the minus strand of JAHZGX010000020.1, from coordinate 317,259 downwards.
AAGAGTTTTTCGGCTATGCGCACTACCTTGTAGGTACCGTCGCGATAGAAGATGATGACATCGTCAATGTCGGAGCAGTTGCACACGAACTCATCCTTCTTGAGTGAAGTGCCTATGAATCCCTCCTCACGGTTGATGTAGAGTTTCTCGTTAGCCTCCACCACCTTGGCTGCCGATATGGTGTCGAAGTTCTTGATTTCTGTCAGACGTGGATGAGCCTTGCCATATTTGCCCTTGATGAACTCAAACCACTGGCATGTGACCTCCACCATATTGGCCAGTTCGCGGTCAATCTGCTCCACTTCGGCCTTCATGCGTGCAATGTTCTCCTCGGCCTTGTCCTTGTTGAACTTCAATATGCGCCCCATCTTGATTTCCATCAGCCGCAGGATGTCATCGCGAGTAACCTCCCTCACCAGTTTGGGATACCAGGGCTTGAGGCGGCTGTCCACCCACTCCACCGCCGTGTCCATGTCCTTTGCGTTCTCAAACTGCCGGTCCTTGTAGATGCGTTCCTCAATGAATATCTGCTCCAGCGAGGCAAAGAGCAGACTCTCCAAAAGTTCGCCACGTCGTATGAGACGCTCCTTGCGCAGGAGTTCAAGAGTGGTATCCACATTGTTGCGCAGCACATCGCTGATGGTCAGGAAGCAGGGCTTGCGGTCATCAATGACACAGCAGTTGGGCGAGATGGATATCTCACAATCCGTGCAGGCATACAGTGCATCAATGGTCTTGTCGCTGCTGGCTCCCGGTGTCAGGTGTATGAGAATCTCAGCCTTGAGAGCCGTGAGGTCCTCCACATTGCGTATCTTTATCTTCCCCTTTTCGTTGGCTTTGAGTATGCTGTCGATAAAGGTGCTGGGCTTGCTGGCCGTGCCCGTGGTCTTGCCATAAGGTATCTCGGTGATGGCAAGGGTCTTGCTGTCACGTTTCTCAATCTTGGCCCTCACGCGCACCACGCCTCCGCGCTGCCCGTCATTGTACTTGCTCACGTCTATGCTGCCTCCCGTGGGGAAGTCGGGATAGAGATGGAACTCCTGCCCATGCAGGTAGGCGATGGCCGCATCGCATATCTCCCCCAGGTTGTGAGGCAGTATCTTGCAGTTCAGTCCCACGGCAATGCCTTCTGCCCCCTGTGCCAGCAGGAGCGGGAACTTCACAGGCAGGGCTATGGGTTCCTTGTTGCGTCCGTCATAGGAAAGTTTCCATTCGGTGGTCTTGGGATTGAACACCACATCCAAGGCAAAGTTGCTCAGGCGTGCCTCGATGTAACGGCCTGCAGCAGCATCGTCTCCGGTAATGATGTTACCCCAGTTGCCCTGGCAGTCCACCAGCAAGTCCTTCTGTCCCAACTGCACCAGCGCATCCTTGATGCTGGCATCTCCATGGGGATGGAACTGCATGGTGTGTCCCACAATGTTGGCCACCTTGTTGTAGCGGCCGTCATCCATCCGCTTCATGCTGTGCATAATGCGCCTCTGCACAGGCTTGAACCCGTCGCCAATATGGGGAACGGCGCGCTCCAATATCACATAGGAAGCATAATCCAAGAACCAGTCCTGGTACATACGGTTCAGATGGTGGGTGATGCCATCTGTCATAGTCATGTCGTTTGTCATCTTCTATTGCCATTTGCACGTCCGGAATGCCAGATACCCGCACGCGTTAAGTCCTACAAAGTTAGCAAGAAAACACCGCCCGGACAAGTTCTGTGCACACCTTTCAAACAAAATAGAGGACAACAAGCCCAATCGCATTGGCAATCATCAAATTTATGAGAGAGAGAAAAACATCATAAGAAATCCATACGCTTCTTCAACGGCTATGAAATACGGGCAGTGCGAGATGACGATAGTTATTACCGGTAATTTTCCGCAACAAAAACAGAATCCTAAAGATATTCAATAAGGTATTTCCGAAATATATAACAAAAAAAATCCCACATTACGTGTCGGTTCCCTGTAAAATCATTAAATTTGCTGTTGGCAACAAACTCCACTGATTATCAAAAGGAAAAACATCATGCAAGTCACGCAAACACGCCTGAGCAAAGAAACACAGATACAGAGGCACGCGCTCTGCCTCCTTTTCCTCATCTGCGCAGCATTTCCCTCCTCTGCCCAAAGCGAGGGAACACCCTTCCATGCAATGGTGGACAGGGTGACGAAGTTCGGCAACAGGATACCACAAGAGAAGGTGTACGTGCACATGGACAACACATCCTACTTTCAAGGAGACACCATCTGGTTCAAGGCTTACCTGCGCAGGACCGACACCGACAAGCCCTCGCAGGTGAGTCATACGCTCTACGTGGAACTGCGTGACCCGGACGGATACCTGAAGGAGAGGAAACAGATATGGATGACTAACGGCGAGGGAGACGGGTTCTTCTCCCTCGCCGACAGTTCATACTGCTTTGGCGGATACTACGAACTGAGGGCATATACCCGATGGCAACTCAACTGGGGAGCCACGGAGCACCCGCACACGTCCATTGCAGAGAAATGGTTCTTCAACAAGGCAGCGGCACGCGACTTCTTCCGAGACTATGAGAAACTCTACAGCCGCGTGTTTCCCATCTACTCGGAATACGAGGAAGTGGACGGAAAGATGTACCCCATGATGTGGACACGCCCCATGAGGAGGCAGTTCAAGAAAGACCCGCAGGCATCCAAGCCCGTACTCACGCTGTTTCCCGAAGGCGGAAACCTGGTGGCTGGAGTTGAGAACAGGGTGGCCTTTGAGGCTGCGATGGATGACGGAAAGTACCTGGAGGGATGGCTTTACGTGAACGGGGACTCGACACACACCGTGAACCGAGGCAGAGGAACATTCCTCGTCACGCCCCAAGAAGGACAGAAGACCGAGGTGACCTTCGTCTCCAAGGACGGACAGAAGGCAAAGGCCGTGCTGAACAGACCCGATACCGACGGGGTGACCGTAAATCTCAGCCAGGAGGCAGACGGGTGGCATGCCGGTGTGAAGGTGGCAGGAAACCTCAGCACAGACTCGCTGGCACTCACGCTGATGCATGAAGGACGCGTGGAGGATTTCCGCACGGTGGCCTCGCTGGGCGGGCAGGAAGGGAGGCGTACACTGCACCTTGACCAGGCAAAGGAATCCGGCGTACACCAATTGACGGTCTTCGACACACAGGGCAGAGTGCTGGCCGACCGTCTCTTCTTTGTCACCAACAGCGGAGACATGCAGCCATCGCTGACCATAAGCGGGCAGAAAAGGCAGTACAAGCCGCATGAGCCCATCTCACTGAACATCAAAGCACGCCAGGGAAACCAAGGGAACATGTCGCTGTCCGTACGCAGCGACAAAGCCTCATCCAACCTGTATGACAACGGAAGCATACTGACCGAGATGCTGCTTGCAAGTGAGATACGAGGATTCATACCTAACCCTGGCTGGTATTTTGAGTCCGAAGACACGGAACACCGCACTGCACTGAATCTGCTGATGATGACACAGGGCTGGAGACGCTTCCCCTGGCAGGAGATGGCACAGAGAGGCTACTTCGAGATTGTGCATCCCGCAGAAAGCACACCCATATTGACAGGAGCGGTGCACACTTACAAGACTATTTTGAGATTTGACCCTGTAGTGATGGGAGACATGTACATCCAAGAAAAATTCATGGGTACGCCCAAGGATGAAATCACACAAATCCTAAGCGACAGGTTTGGCTTCAACGACCGGGGAGGCCGAAGTCTTCTGCGTGGGAAGGACTTGAAAAAAAACGAGCGGGCTGACAGTATCGGAGCCACAAAGGAACTGCGCAAACGGCTGATGGTGGACGGAGAGAAACTGAAACACGAAGTAAAGGTGCGAGCAGACTTCTTCCATTCGCGAGGCACGAAACAGCAATACGGACAGAATCAGCAAACTAAAAAGGGACTGATGGCACAGATTATGGAAGATGCACGAGACTGGGGTGCCGTATGGGGTGAAACAACAACGCAGGAAGGAACCTTCCGCATGCAGTTACCTATCATTGATGAATACTGCCATCTGATACTGGCTGCCTCCGATAGTACAAAATGGAGCAAGGCAGAAAAACAAGGCAAGAAGGAGCATCAATGGTACTATCATGACGAAACGAAGTACCCTGAGTTCTATGTCCGACTGTCATTTCCTTACCCCAACTTCACCAAGCCCTACTCCTACTACCAAACCTGCCTGCCTGGCACATCTGCCAAGAAGGGAGATGCCCAAAGAGATAAGGCAGAAGGAGACGAGCAGATTACGCGAATGAAAGAAGTCAACGTGGAAGGAAAGAAACGTAACCGCCTTTTGAACAAAGCCCAGTTAACACCAGTGGTGAAAATGGACGCAATGGAAGCCTACAATATGGTGGTGGACATGGGACTGCTAAATGGATGGTTCTCTTCATCAATGCAATTCGGAATGGCATTGGCACGGAGCCTAGTGTCTGACATGGGGCAGAACAGGCCATATGACGTAAATATCATATATGATGGAAACATGGGAAACCCCAATGGGGAATTTGCCCTCATGGGCGGTAACCCGGATGCAATAATCAAAAAGGCCGGATTTCTAAGCATGCTTGACTCCGTGTATGTATACACAGACTATGCTCCTCGCAAAGAAAAAAGCAAGCGTTACCAGGCCAGCAACCAGCCAGACGTATATATCAGTGTCAAATTTGCCCCTTGGCCACGCAATGTCGCGGTTGACCGCTACATGGTTCTCCCCGGCTTTTCCCGCACTGCGGAGTTCTACAGTCCCGACTACAGCAAACACACTCCCACAAAGGAGGAGGCCGACTATCGTCGCACACTCTACTGGAATCCCTATGTACAACTGGACGGCAACGGAGAGGCAAAGATAACCCTCTACAACAACTCCTTCACAGGCGGCATCCAGATTGATGCACAAGGACAAACTGCCGATGGCGCTTTACTCTGGAACAAACAGGAGGAATAATCCGGGCAACTTTTCTGAATGGTGAAAGCCATTGAGCCCAACGGCACGCCAGCCTCATCCACGCACCTCTTCATTTAGCATCAACTTCACCAGAAGCCCATAGACAATACTTTAACCCAAATCGGTCATTAGACCGAGACATGTTTCCCTTGCTTGTCCAGAGGAACTCTATTCTGTGTTTTCCGCACTCTCTTTCCCTGTTTACTGCCCACCTCCTCTCGCCGTAGCCCGCTACGTCTTCAAGAAGTTGGTGGTAAACAGAAAAAAATAGCACAGAAATACATCAGAACCCTAACGACCGATTTGGGTTTAAGAGCCTTGATGATTCTTGCTGCAAGGCTTTCATGCCGTTTATTTCACGATTTGAAATAATAATTTCCAAGTTTGAAACTACCATTTCGTGGTCTGAAACGGTAGTTTCACGCTTTGAAATAAGCCTTGTACCGCTGTCGGGCTTGGAAGCATTGCCGCCGAGAAACAGAATGGGGCAGGCCTCGTCCCAAAAGAGCCGCAGGCACACCCGCCAACATCTCCCCTCACCCGTAGGCACGCATTCACTTTTTATTTGTATTTTTGCGGTATGAAAATCGGATTATACCTGCTTTTCGGACTTCTGTGGCTAATTTCACGGCTGCCGATGAGGGCACTCTACGTGCTCTCCGACCTGCTGTTCCCCATCATCTATCACCTTGCGCGATACAGGCGTGCCCTGGTGCACCGCCAGTTGGAGGACTCCTTTCCCGAAGAAACAGCCAAGTGGCGCAGGCAGGTGGAGCGGCGATATTACCATTTCCTGTGCGACTACTTTGTGGAGACAGTCAAACTCATCCACATGAGCGGTGAGGAGATTGAGCGCAGGGTCACGTTTGAGGGACTGGAGGAGTTGCAGGCCGAGATGCGCGCACGCGGCAAGCAGTTCGCCCTAGCCTACCTGGGGCATTACGGGAACTGGGAATGGGTGGCTTCCTTCAGCCGCCGCCTGGAGCCGGACTTCTGCGGGTCGCAGATATACCACCCGCTCAAGAACAAACTGATGGACGATTTCTTCATACGTCTCAGGCGGCAGTTCGGGGGCGAGTGCATCGCCATGAAGGACACGCTGCGCCACATCTTGGGCATGCGCGGGCAGGAGAAGCGCGAAATCATCGGTTTCATCGCCGACCAGTGTCCCAAATGGGAGGCCATGCACCACTGGACACGCTTCCTGCACCACGACACTTCCTTCTTTATAGGCACTGAGCAGATAGGCAAGCGGGTGGAGGCATGCATCATCTACGTGCACGTCACACGTCCCCGGCGAGGCTATTACCACTGCCGCATTGTGCCACTGGCCTGGGAGCCCAAGGAATATAAGGACTATGAGATAACCGACCTCTACGCCGCCTCGCTGGAGGAGCAGATACGCGAGCAGCCTCACCTCTGGCTCTGGTCGCACAACCGGTGGAAGCGGACGCACGAGGAATGGCTACGCATCAGAAAGAACTCAATGAAGGACGACATATGAGCAAACAGGAAATCACACGGCGTGTGGAGACGCTGAGAGACTACATGCGCAGCCACGGGCTGGCAGCGTTCATCTTCCCGAGCACAGACCCGCACAACGGTGAATACGTGCCCGACCACTGGATGACAAGGCAGTGGATAAGCGGATTCAACGGGAGTGCAGGCACTGCGGTGGTCACACTCAGCCAGGCCGCACTATGGACTGACAGCCGCTATTTCCTGGCTGCAGAAGAGCAGTTGGACGGTACGCCTTACACGCTGATGAAGGAGCGTGTGGAAGGAACACCCACCATGGCACAGTGGCTCGGCAGCATCCTGCAGGCCGGTGACACGGTGGGCATCGACGGGTGGGTCAACAGCGTGGAGAGCACAGACTGCCTGCGCAGCCTCCTGCAGCAGGCAGGCCTCAGGCTGGACACCACCCTGGACCCCGCCGCCGACCTGTGGACCGCCCGCCCGCAAATACCGATGAACCCGGTGGAAATACAGCCCTTGGAATATGCAGGAGAGACAGCCTCGAGCAAACTGGCACGCATCCGCGCACAAATGAGAGAGGCAGGAGCGGAGATGACCATCATCTGCCCGCTCGATGAAATCGCATGGATTACCAACCTCAGGGGCACGGACGTGCACTGCAATCCCGTGTTCGTGGCCTACCTAACCATCTCATCCACCGAAGCCACCCTGTATGTCGCCCCCGGAAAACTGACCCCTCAGGTCAAGACATACCTCAGCAGCGAAGGCATCAGCACCCTGCCCTACGATGCTTTGCCCGGCACACTGGCCTCCGCTGCGCCCTGCACCCTGCTCATCGACCCGCAGTCATGCAACTGCCGGGTGCTCCCGCCCGAAGGGAAAGGATGGAAGGTGCTCAGGCACGACTCTCTGGTGGCTCCCATGAAAGCCATCAAGAACGAGGCCGAGAGAAAAGGATTCCGCCAAGCCATGCTGCGTGACGGCGTTGCACTGGTGAAGTTCCTGCGCTGGCTCAAGCCTGCGGTAGAGGCAGGAGGACAGACCGAGATGAGCGTGGATGCGCACCTCACTGCACTCCGTGCCGAGCAGCCGCTCTACAGAGACATATCATTTGACACCATAGCAGGCTATGCACACCACGGAGCCATCGTGCACTACGAGGCCACCCGGGAGACCGCCATCCCCTTGGAGCCGCGCGGACTCCTGCTGCTTGACAGCGGTGCGCAGTATCAAGACGGCACCACCGACATCACACGCACCATCCCACTGGGGCCACTCACCCCGGAAGAGCGCACCGACTACACGCTGGTGCTCAAAGGACACATACGCCTGGCCATGGCCAAGTTCCCGGCCGGGACATGCGGCACACAACTCGACGTGCTGGCACGGTATGCCATGTGGCAGCACGGCATCAACTTTATGCACGGCACGGGACACGGCGTGGGCAGTTACCTGTGCGTGCACGAGGGGCCTCACCAGATACGCATGAACCACATGCCTGCGCCCCTGCTCCCAGGAATGACCGTGACCAACGAGCCGGGCATCTACCGTGCCGGTAAGCACGGAGTGCGCATTGAGAACACCATGATGGTGGAGGAATACCGCAGCGGGGAGTTTGGCCGGTTCCTGCAACTGGTTCCCCTCACGCTCTGCCCCATCAGCACGGAACCCGTCATCTGGGAGATGATGACGGCCGATGAGGTGGAGTACCTCAACGCCTACCACACCCACGTGCGCAGGGAACTGGCTCCGTTACTCCGAGGAGATGACCTGGCATGGCTCATGGAGGCAACCGAGAAACATATTGTATAACATACAGAAAGAATCAAAAAATGGCCATCATCAAGAGACTGGCGGGCATGCCCACGCCACGATTCGGCAAGCACTGCTACTTCAGCGAGGGAGCCGTCATCGTGGGAGACGTGGAAATGGGCGATGACTGCACGGTGTGGTTCAACGCGGTCATACGCGGCGACGTGCATTTCATCAAAATCGGCAACCGCACAAACGTGCAGGACAACAGTTGCATACACACCCTCAACGGCAAGGCACCCTGCATCCTGGGCAACGACGTTACCATCGGGCACAGTGTCACCCTGCACGGATGCGAGGTGAAAGACGGTGCGCTGGTGGGCATGGGTGCCACCGTGCTGGATCATGCTGTGGTGGGCAGGGGAGCCATCGTGGCTGCCGGAGCACTGGTGCTGAGCAACACCGTCATAGGCGATGGCGAACTGTGGGGAGGGGTGCCTGCCAAGTTCATCAAGAAGGTGGATCCCGAACAGGCAGCCACGCTCAACCAGACTTACGCGAGCCACTACATAGCCTACAGCGACTGGTACAGGCAGGCCGACTCCGACCCTGCAGCCACTCAGGTGGTGACCACCAGCGAAGATTACCGAAACGAATAGGGACAGCAGCCGAAAGCCGCATGCCCTACAGACATTTAACCCAAAAGACATCATCAGACAATGAAGACACGCATCATCCTGTGCCTGTTCACAGCCGTGGCAGCACTCTGCCTTGCATCATGCAGCCTGTTCGAGAAAAAGCCGGGCACGCCCAGCACCGTATGTAACCCGCTCCCCATGAAACTGGGCGACCCATTCCTCTTGCACGCATCCAACGGCAGGTATTACATGTATGGCACATCTATGGCCGATGGATTCGAGGCTTTCGTAAGTGATGACCTCATCAACTGGGAGCCCTGCGGACAAGTGTACCACGGCGGCGACAGCAACCAATGGTGCAAGGACTGCTTCTGGGCACCCGAGGTGTATGAGCGCAACGGACGCTACTATATGTTCTTCAGCGCCAACTGGAGGAAAAACCCGACCAACGAAGCAGAGAACTTCAAGATAGGCGTGGCGGTCAGCGAACGCCCCGAAGGTCCCTTCCGCGACTTGATGAACCGTCCCATCTTCTCGCCTGACTACCCCATCATTGATGCCAACGTGTTCTTCGATGACGAGCACAACCGCTGTTACCTATATTTCAGCCGATGCTGCTACAAGCACCCGGTGGAAAGCGAGGTGGCCGACAGCCTGCGGCGCGAGGGTGTATACCGGGAAATAGAAGAGAGCTGGGTGTATGGCGTGGAGATGAAAAGGGACTTCAGCGGCATCATAGGCGAGCCTCAACTGCTCCTGCAACCGCCCACGTACCTGAGCGACAGGCAGGCAGAATGGGAAAGCCGCAGTGCCACACACGGCGAGGCTAACCGCCGCTGGACGGAAGGAAGTTTCATCTTCCGCCACCAAGGACTGTATTACATGATGTACAGCGCCAACTGTTATCAAGGTCAATATTATGCAGTGGGCTACGCCACAGCCTGTGACCCGCTGGGGCCATTCTGCAAAGCCGACAACAATCCCATACTTCAAGAGAACCTGCAGCAGGGCGGCGAAGTCATGGGCACAGGCCACAACATGGCCATCCGCATGCCCGACGGCTCGCTCTACACCGTTTACCACGGCCGCATGAAGAGTAATCCCGATGAACGCGTAGTGCTCATGGACCGCATGAAGATTGAAGACAGCGGACGCCTCACTGTGGACGGCCCCACCACCGAACCGCAGGAAATCAGGAGATAACACAATTATCTCATTCCCATCACGTACTGCATCTAGATGCATGACAAGAAGGCAACGATGGACTATCTTGAAGAGAAAAGACAACGGCGGCTGAGCCGGGTTGAGCCGTGAGAATGGGAACGCTTGAAACGTATGAAGAACAGGGAGCGGTTCTGGCAGGAAAACTGGCCGTGCAATACTATTGCATACGAGGGCTACGTCAAGGACTCAGTAAAAATCAAAGAATGAATCAGGAACCAAGACTATAGCGAATAAGAGTATCCTCAGCCAGCAAGGCATCAGAACTGCTCCAGATAGGCAATGCGGCTCTCTGTGCTGGGATGGGTGCTGAAGAGAGAGTCCATCATGCCTGTCAGACTACTGTGGATGGCTTTGGGATGGATGATGAAGAGTTGTGCCACATCCTCCCGTTCCACATGCCCCAAGCCGGGATGCGCACTTATCTTGCGCAAGGCCGAAGCCAAGGCGAGCGGGTCACCGCACATCGCCGCACCGCCTGCATCGGCCATATACTCGCGCTTGCGACTTATGGCAAAACGCGTGAGCAGAGTGAAGAAGTAGCCGATGACAGAAAGGACTATGGCCACAAGGAGCAACACCATGCCGGCAGCCGAGTTCCCTCCGCGGTCATCGTCACTGCGGCGGCGAGTCCCGAATATCATATTGTTCCACAGCAAGCGCACCGACAGGCTCATGACGGTGCTCATGATGCCCACGAAAATGATGCTGATGACAACCAGACGCGTATCACGGTTGCGGATATGCGTGAGTTCGTGACCTATCACGCCCGCCAGTTCCTCATCGGTAAGCCTCTCGCAGATGCCCGTAGTTACCGTCACCGTATAACTGTTGTCATCTATCCCACTGGCAAAGGCGTTTAACTGCGGGTCATCAATCACATTAATCTTAGGCATGGGCATACCGCACGACATGGTCAGATTCTCCACGATGTTATACACTCTGGGATTCTCCCTCCGCTGCAACGGCCTGGCTCCAGTAGCGTGGCGTATCATGGAAGTGTTCAGCATATAGGAAATCAGGAACCACACGCCCACGATGCCCACCACCCAAGGCAGGACATGCAGCATCTCATAGTTCACATAATCCCAGTCGACTCCGGTGACCTCACCATACTCAGGGTCATGCACACCAAGCGCATTGCTTATCAGCAAGAATACGTATACGACTCCCAGCAATATGCAGGGAAACAGAAGCAAGAGCAGCAGGGATTTCACGTTGTTGCGTACCTGCTGTGTATGTAAGCCCACGTATTTCATATCTCTACCCGGAAGTGCATCGTGTGTTGCATCACTGTTCAGAACTTCACCTCGGGAGCCTTGTCGTAATTTGCCCTCTCGGCGGCAGGCACCTCAAACATAGGCTCGCGGTGGAAGCCGAACATGCCGGCAAAGAGCACGGCAGGGAAGACCTGCACACCATTGTTGAGTTCCTTTGTTGCACTGTTGAAAAAGCGGCGTGTGGCAGCCAACTTATTTTCCACGTCGGCTATCTCGCTCTGAAGCTGCATGAAGTTCTGGTTGGCCTTCAGGTCAGGATAAGCCTCCAACTGCACCCTGAGCCCGGCCAAGGCCGATGACAGTGCATTCTCGGCCTCTATCTTCCCGTTGATAGTCGTGGCCGCCATGGCAACCGAACGTGCCTGTGTCACACTCTCCAGCAGCCCCTTCTCATGCTTGGCATAGCCTTTGACCGTCTCCACCAGTTGCGGAATCAAGTCGTAACGCTGCTTGAGTTGCACATCAATGTTTGCAAAAGCGTTCTCACGATTGTTCCGCAATGCCACCAGGTTGTTGTATATCGACACAACCCAGATTACCAAAATGACCACAACGGCCAAGGTTACCACTACTCCAGTACTCATAATCTCGTCTTGTTTGGTTTTACATATCAGTCCTGCCAAAGGCGGAAGGCGCAGGTCACGATGGCCTGAGAACAGTGCCACCGTGCCGCAGGTATGCCCCGGCATGCCTTGCAAAGGTAGGCTAATTTCCATGCAAAACCCCTCCACATTGACATTATTTAATCAAATATGCGATTTTTTATACTTCCGAAACAAAAAAGTGCACCTTTCATAACCTCTATGTCGGCGAAACGCACTAACTTAGCGTGCCTTTTTATAACTCATAAGGAGTATGAGACAACTAAAGATAACCAACAGTATCACCAGCCGCGAGAGCCAGTCACTTGACAGATACCTTCAAGAGATAAGCCGCGAACCTCTGTTGACCGTTGAAGAGGAAGTGATACTTGCACAGCGCATCCACAAAGAAGACCGCAGCGCACTGGACAGACTGGTACGCTCCAACCTGCGTTTCGTGGTCAGCGTGGCCAAGCAGTACCAGAATCAAGGACTCACACTCCCCGACCTCATCAACGAAGGTAACATGGGGTTAATAAAGGCGGCAGAGAAATTCGATGAGACCCGAGGCTTCAAGTTTATCTCATACGCTGTGTGGTGGATCAGGCAGTCCATTCTGCAGGCACTGGCCGAGCAAAGCCGCATAGTGCGCCTCCCGCTCAACCAAGTGAGCGCGGTAAGCAGGATTACCAAAGCCATCACGCGCTTCGAGCAGCAGCACGAGCGCAAGCCTAGTGCCGAGGAACTGTCAGAGATGGTGGACGAGATGCCCGAGAAAATCAACGACTCCATGCGTGCCAGCGGACGGCATGTGAGTGTGGATGCGCCATTCGCTGAGGACGAAGGCAACACACTACTTGACATAATGAGCACAGATGCCCCCTCAACCGACAGGAAGATGATGGACATAAGCCTCTCCACAGAAATCGAACGCGTGCTGGACACGCTTGAAAAACGGGAAAAGGAGATTGTGAAGATGAGTTTCGGCATCAACCATCAGGAGATGACGTTGGAGGAAATCAGCGCGAAATTCGGACTCACACGCGAGAGGGTGCGCCAAATAAAGGAGAAGGCATTGCGCAAGTTACGCGGGTCCGACCGCAAGGAACTGTTGCAGGAATATCTGGGATAAGGCCACAGCCACCACACCTGCCAGCATGGCATGGCCCGAGAAGAGAGATTCGGAACATACATAATGCCCGTCAGAATGACAGAAATGAAGATTTTTTCGTCCGGAGATTAAACCTTCGGAAGCGTGCGCGCTCTAATACAGCGCAAAGTCAAAAAGCATACCTTTACATACTATATAGGGATAACATGAGACAACTTAAGATCAACAAGAGCATCACAGCCCGCGAAGGTGAGGCTTTCGAGAAGTACCTTCAAGAGATTGGCCGTGAGAATTTGATTACCGTAGAGGAGGAAGTGGAACTCACCCAACGCATTCGCAAGGGCGACAGGGCAGCCTTGGACAAGATGGTACTTGCCAACCTGCGCTTCGTCGTCAGCGTGGCAAAGCAATACCAAAACCAAGGCCTCACCCTGCCCGACCTCATCAGCGAAGGCAACATAGGGCTGATCAAGGCAGCAGAGAAGTTTGACGAGACCAGAGGTTTCAAGTTCATCTCCTATGCCGTCTGGTGGATCCGTCAGACCATCCTGCAGGCACTGGCCGAGCAAAGCCGCCTGGTGCGCCTGCCGCTCAACCAGGTGAGTGCGGTAAACAAGATATCAAAGGCCATCATCAAGTTTGAGCAGGAGAACGAACGCAAGCCCAGCACCGATGAACTGGCCGACATCGTGAACGAGATGCCGGGCAAGATTGACGACTCACTGCGAGCCAGTGGCCGGCACGTCAGCATGGATGCCCCGTTCGTTGCCGGTGAGGACAACACGCTGCTCGATGTCATGTCCGACTCCAGTGCGCCCAGCACCGACCGCGCCATGATGAGCGAGAGCCTCTCAACGGAGATTGAGCGCGCCCTGAACACACTCAACGAGCGAGAGAAAGAAATCATCGAGATGAGTTATGGCATCAACCATCAGGAGATGACGCTGGAGGAAATTGGTGAGAAGTTCGGTCTCACACGTGAGAGAGTGCGTCAGATACGTGAGAAGGCCATACGTAAACTGCGTTGCACGGAGCGCAACAGCCAGTTGCGCGGCTATCTGGGCTAACCCGGAAAGACCGGCCGAAAAGGCACGGAAGAACACACAAGACCACACAGGCGGGAGCATCGCAACGATGTTCCCGCCTGTTGTTTTATCCATACACTCGGCTTGCGCCGGAGAAGGAATGTCAATGCAATCCCAGTTCGCGTATGATGTTGTCGGCATGCCCCCAGCGGTCGATGACAAAGAGCACGAAGCGAATATCCACGCCGATACAACGTTGCAGGGAATTGTCGAAACTGATGTCGCCCGACATGGCTTCCCAGTTTCCATCGAACGCAAGGCCAATGAGTTCGCCCCGGCCGTTGAACATGGGACTGCCCGAATTACCGCCCGTAATGTCATTGTTCGAGAGGAAGCACAGATGCATGTCACCAGTTTCCTTGTCAGCATATCTGCCCCACTTGCCCTGCTTGAGCAGAACTACAATGTCTTCCTCCAGGCGGTAGTCCTCAATCTCCGCCTGCTTAGCAGCCTTGTCAATGAGGCTCTGCGCATTGGTATAGTAGTCGAAGTGATGCCCCTGCGAGGTGTAGTCCTGCACAAATCCATAGGAGAGGCGCATGGTGAAGTTGGCATCGCTGTAGTGTGGCTCGTCCTGTTCCATCTCCATGAGAGCCTGCGTGAGGAGGCGCTCGTTGTAACTGATGATATTGTTGTTCTCTTTCTGTTTGCCGTACATGGACATCAACATGGTGGGCAGCCCATCGGCATAGACAAGCGCAGGGTCGGACTCACGCAGCGTACTGTCAGCCATCAGACGGTCGACACAGGTGGTGTCCAAGCAGATAGTACGTGCAAAAAGATCATGCGCATAGGCGGCGCAATCGCCCCTATATAGACTGTCAATCACCTGATAGCAAGCCGGGTGGAAGTCCTTCTCGGGCACCTGCTGGCGATAGTTATCGAGCAAGGCAGCCATGGTGGCCTCATCAACACGCGCATCATAGTCCTTGAAGAAACGCCTGAGACTGGTCTTTGTGGCAGCCAACTGGTCGGCATCGGCATCCTGTGGCAGTGCATTGAGCATGCTTGCCACACGGTAAATCTCTATTCCGCGCATGAAGGTCTCGGAGAAGAAACCCTGGGCATACACCGTCTGTCGGCGGGCTGCATAGGCAGCCTCCAGGCTGGGGAACATGTTGCCGAAACGACGCTGCAAGTCGACATCGGCCGAGTACCAGTCACGTATGCGCTGCTCCAACTGCCGCTTCTGCCCTATCACGTCCAAGTCGGCAATGGCCTTGTTCATTCCTATGGAGTTTTTCCAGTAGTTGCTGCTGCCCGCCCACTTGCTGGCATACTTGATGCCCACGGCACGATCGGCATCCATGAACTTCTTCCACACCTCCTGCTTGCGTCCGCGCACCTGTATGGTGCTCACATTGCGGTCGTTCACACGCTCGCTGATGCCCCAAGAACTCAGGTATCGGCTAGTGCTTCCAGGATAACCCACGGTCATGCAATAGTCGCCCGGACGATAGCCCTCGGTGCTCACCTGGGCATAACGGCTGGTGTGCAGGGGCACATTGTCAGCACTGTAGTCAGCAGGCTCTCCGTCCTTATCGGCATAGATGCGGAACACACTGAAGTCACAAGTCTGCCTGGGCCACATCCAGTTGTCAGTATCTCCGCCGAACTTGCCCAGGGTCTCGGTGGCAGTGAACACCAGACGGATGTCGCGGTACACCTTGTAGGTGCTCACGTAATAGGCATTGCCGCCATAGTAAGACCTCACCTGGCACTCCAAGCCCGGGTTGGCCTTCTCATAATCCTTCTCTATCCGGTCGCAGATACGCTCAATCTCCTGTCGGTCAATGTGTCGTGCCTCCTCGGTGGGACGGGCATGGTAAATGCTGTCAAGAGCAGTCATCACCCGTGAGGTACACTCCTCGGTGCGCACCAGAAACTTCACAAAGAGTCCCTCGGCAGGGCGTTCCTGGCTGCGCTCATGCGCCACAAATCCGTTGGTAAGAATGTCATCATCGGGAGTAGAGAGAGCCTGTATGGCTCCGTAACCACAATGATGGTTGGTGAAGACCAATCCGTCAGGACTGACCACCACGCCCGAGCAGAAGTCACCAAAGTCCACCACAGCGTCCTTCAGACTCTCTCCATCGGGATTATACAGTTGCTGCGGACCAAGTTCCAAGCCCAGTTGCTTCATGGTCTCCGCCGTCTTGCCGTCAATGCGGTTGAGCATCCACATTCCCTCATCGGCATGGGCTGCCAGGCTCATGGCCATCAGCAGCACCAACAATACCTTGTTTCTCATGCGAAACATCGTCATCTTGGTATCTTCTTTATTGCTTGTCCTTGTTCTTCTTTGCCGGTCGGCGGCGTGCCCATCCCTCTTCCGAGAAGTCCGGTTCTTCGCCCACCAGCCCGTCAGAATGCACAGGCTGCACCTTCTCGGGATGCATGAACCTCATCCAGTCCTCCTTTGTATACTTTTTCCCACGGGGTTCCGTGTATCCGCGTTCCTCGCGCGACGGCTTGCGCCGTGGGGCACGTTCCTCGCCAAGCAGAACATCCTTACGCCGTGGAGCACGCTCCCCGCGCGGTGCATTGCCACGTGAGACACGCTTGCGGTCAGCCTTGCGTCCTCCCTCATCGCCTCCGTGTGCATCAGGCTCGCTGCGGTCGGCCACCACACTGCGTCCCTTCACCGTCACGCCATGCTTCAAGGCACGTATCACGCGGTCGGCATCCTGCTCCACCACTTCCACAAACGAGAAGTTGCGCATAAGGTCAATACGCCCCACATTTACCTTTTCGCCATGCACGTTCTTGTTGAGCATGCCTATAATCTCACGGGCAAACATGCCGTCTATCTTGCCCACGTTGAGGAACAGGCGCACGTAGCCCTGCTCTGCCGTATGTCCTCCACCACGGCGACGACCCGTTCCTTCGCTTTTGCCACGCGACTGCTTGCCTTCCGTCACCGGTTCAATCTCGGGAGCATTGGCATAATACTGGAGGAAGCGTCCGAACTCACGACTCAGCACACGCTTGATAAGGTCGTCCTTGTCAAGCCACTCCCAGCGCTTCTGCACCTCGGCCATGAAGGGGGCTATCTCCTCCTCATCAACCTCCACACGCTCTATGTCGTCAATCACATGATAGAGTTGTTTGGAGCATATGTCGCGCGGCTCAGGCAGGGTACCCTGCTCAAACTTCTTCTGTATCTGCTTCTCCACCATGCGTATACGGGAACGCTCGCGCAGGTTGACAATACTGATGCTCGTGCCCTTCTTGCCTGCACGTCCCGTACGGCCGCTCCGGTGGGTATAGTTCTCCACATCATCGGGCATGCCATAGTTGATTACATGCGTCAGGTCATCCACGTCAAGGCCACGGGCAGCCACATCGGTGGCCACGAGCAACTGGGTACGATGATGGCGGAATTTCTGCATTGTGAGATCACGCTGCTGCTGTGAGAGGTCGCCATGCAGGGCATCGGCATTGTAGCCGTCACGTATGAGATTGTCGGCCACCTCCTGGGTCTCTGCCTTCGTGCGGCAGAAGATGATGGCATAGATGCGCGGAAAGAAGTCCACCACACGCTTCAGGGCAACATACTTGTCCTTCGCGCGTACCATATAATATATATGGTTGACGTTCTCCGACCCCTCGTTACGGCTTCCCACCTGTATCTGGTGGGCATCATGGAGGTATCGGCCGGCAATACGTTCAATCTCCTTGCTCATGGTCGCACTGAAGAGCAGCGTGCGGTGGTCTGCAGGTACGCCCTCAAGAATACTGTTCAGGTCTTCCTGGAATCCCATGGAAAGCATCTCGTCAGCCTCATCGAGAATCACGTAACGCACCTGGCTGAGGTCGGCCACACCACGGTTCATCAAGTCGATGAGCCTTCCCGGGGTTGCCACCACAATGTCTACACCATGGCGCAAGGCACGTATCTGCGGCTCTATGCCGGCTCCGCCATACACTGCCAGCATGCTGATGGACGGCATGTAATGCGCGAAGTCATGCAAGTCCTCGGCAATCTGTATGCAGAGTTCACGGGTGGGAGCCAATATCAGTGCCCTCACGTGCTTGCCGTCACCCTGGTTCTCTTCGGCAGCAAGCAGATGGAGCAAAGGAAGCCCATAGGCTGCGGTCTTACCCGTGCCGGTCTGCGCCAAAGCGATAAGGTCAGAATGTTCGTTATTTACAACGGTATCCGTAAGCCACGGAATTACCTGTTCCTGTACGGGCATGGGGTGTTCATAGCCCTGTTCTTCAATCGCGCGCAACAGCGCATCGTTGAGCCCCAATTCTGAAAAAGTCTTCATTTTCGGTGCAAAGGTAGCCATTTTTTCCGTTTCAGTGCGGCACAACACAGAAAATCAATACTTTTGTATCCCAAACACAAACGGGTGGCTCCAACAGGCCAAAACACCCGTACGAATAAAAGAGAGACATGAAAAAAGGACTGGTACTGGAAGGAGGAGGACTGCGGGGTATGTTCACCGTGGGCGTGACAGACGTGATGATGGAGGAAGGAGTGCACTTCGACGGCATGATAGGCGTATCGGCCGGAGCCACGTTCGGATGCAACTTCAAGTCACACCAACCCTCACGCGCCCTGCGCTACAGCATACGTTTCCGTAACGACCTGCGTTACATGGGAGCATTCAGCCTCGTCACCAGCGGCGACTTGGTGAACGCACGCTTCTGCTACCGCACCGTGCCCGACAAGTATGACCTTTTCGACTATGACCGCTTTGAGCAGGACAACACTGAGTTTCAGGTGGTATGCACCGATGCACTCACGGGAGAGGCTGTATACAAGCGGCTTGACAGCCTGCGCGGGGAAGGCATGGACTGGCTGCGCGCCTCAGCCTCCATGCCCATTGTGTCAAGACCGGTACAGGTAGGAGGACGCACCCTGCTCGATGGTGGCATTGCCGACTCAATCCCCCTGAAGCATTTTCAAGAGGAGGGATACGGGCGCTGCGTGGTGGTGCTCACGCAACCCGAAGGCTTCCGCAAGGAACAGACACGCCTGATGCCGCTCTTCCATCTGCTGATGAAACGCTACCCGCACATCACGGAAGCCATGAACCGGCGGCATCTCATGTACAACGAGCAACTGGACTACCTGCGCAATCAGGAGAAACAAGGCAACGCACTGGTCATCTATCCCCAGGACATACTGCCCATAGGACGGGTACAGCAAAGCAAGAAACGCATGGAACTGGTGTACCGTATGGGACGCGAGGCTGCCACAAAAGCACTGCCACGCATCAAGGAGTTTATGAACAAGGACTAGGACACAGGACATACACACAAGCAATGGAGAGAACCAGCAAGCGCAAGGTGATAGGGATGGGTGAAACCATCATGGACATCATATTCCGCAACGGACAGCCTCAGGCTGCCGTGCATGGAGGCAGCAGTTTCAACAGCATAGTAAGCGTGGGGCGCGCGGGAGTGCCTTGCGTGTTCGTGGGTGACACGGGGGCGGACATGGTAGGACGGCAGACGCTGGACTTCATGCGCGCCAACCACGTAGACACAGCCTTCTGCCCCATGCGCCAAGAGGTGAAGAGCGCGGTGAGCCTGGCCTATCTGGACGGCAACGGAGATGCCTCCTACGTATTTTACAAGCAAAAGCCGGAAGCGCCCAAACAGTGGACACTGCCGCAGGTAAATACCGATGACGTGCTCATCTTCGGCTCATATTACGCCTCATGCCAAGGCATGCGTCCGCTGGTGGAAGACATGCTGGGGCAGGCAGAGGCAGGAGGAGCCATCATCTATTACGACATCAACTTCCGCAGCAGCCACAGCCATGAACTGGAAAGCCTGTGGCCTACCATACAGGACAACTGCCGACGGAGCACCATTGTACGTGGCAGTGCCGACGACTTCCAAGTGCTCTTCGGTGAGAGGGAAGCAACAAGCATCTATGAGCAGCACATACACAGCCTGTGTCCCATATTCATCTGCACCAACGGGGCAGATGATGTAACGCTCTGCCTGCCCGGGCAGACTCTTCGTGTGCCCGTCCCGAAAGTCAGCAATGTGGTAAGTGCTGTGGGAGCAGGAGACAACTTCAACGCAGGACTCTCATGCTGCCTCATCTGGAAGGACATAAAAAAGGACATGCTGCCTTCCCTCAGCATGGAAGAATGGCAGCATGTCCTGGCCACGGCCTGCTCTTTCTCAGGCAACGCATGCCAAAGTGTTGACAACTACATCAGCCCGCAGTTCGGCATCAAAGTTTCAAGTCTTCCAGTTTGACCAAGCCGTTCACGATGGCATAGATGGTCAACCCGGCCGTGCTATGTATCTGCAACTTGCGGCTTATGTTGCGTCTGTGAGTCATCACGGTGTTCACCGAGATGAAGAGCGCCTCGGCCACCTCTTTGTTGCTCTTGCCTTCCACAAGTTGCACAATAATCTGCTTCTCCCTTTCACTCAGCCCATCCTGTGACGACTGAGGCACAGCCACCTCTTCATCATCGGCTTTGCCAGCATCGCCCCGCTCGCGCACCTGCTCCTCCAGGCTGTGTACACACTCCGAGAAGAGCGTATCCTCCATGTGGCAATGCGTCTGCAGGTCCTCCTCAGTCATGAATATGTCCATCAGCACCTCGCCCATCAACTGGGCGTTACTGTCATTGGGATAATACTTGATGATGATGCTCTTCAGTTCCGATATGCTCTTTTCGATGGAGAGATGGTTGTTACTGTGCTGGTTCACCACCGAGGCAAAGGTTTCCTCGGGCAGTATTCCTTGCAGCAGACTCTCCACATAAGGATGCACGTGGGTGTTCTCATACTCCATGTGGCGCGCCACCTCGGCTGCATACTCGTCATAGAATTTCAGTATGAGAAAAGCGAGTTGATTGCCTGCTGAGCAGTCCAGAGCCTCAATAAGCCGCCTGCGTATGCCTGGCAGGCGGAAATCCACGAAGTAACTGTGAGAGTTCTTCAGATATTTCATCAGGGCAGGCAGACTCACCTGCTCCACCATATCATTGATGTGAGCGTGCGTGGGATCCTTGACATAGTTGACCACAGTCAGGAATGTGGGCACATCCACACCGGCTTCCTTGCAGGTGGCCGATACACTCTTGTCGCCAAACCCGAGGGTTATACCGAACCTACTTAGGATTTGCAGCATGCGGTAATCATCACTGATGACATCACTCATCGGGTCGCTTTCATGATACTTCTCCGTCATAAACCTTCTAACTTTTTTCCACCACAAAGTTACGAAATTCACAGAATCAGCGATGATGCCGGGAAGAAAATCGCCGCGAAGGAAACCCCAGGATGTCTATTTTCACCACTTTTAGGTATCCGCACGCCTCTCCTATGCGGAGGAAAATCATAAAAAGTGTGTATTGCGGGGCTTGCAAAGTCGAAATAATTTTGCACCGACAAAACAAGCAAGCAAACATGAGAACAAGACAACGCGTCATCAGGCTGGGCGGACTCGCCCTGGCACTTGCCTTGGGTGGGCAGGTAAAAGCGCAGTGGAATGCCGACAGCACGGAATTTGACAGTTTCGACCGTTACCGCATAGGCGGATACGGCGAACTGGTGGGAGCCTTCAAGAACTACGGTATCAATCGTTTCAAGGGCACCAGTTCGGGAAACACCAAGATGAAACGCAACACCATCTCCATGCCGCGTTTCGTGATAGCAGGCGACTACAAGTTCAGCAAACACTGGGCACTGGGCATGGAAATCGAATTCGAGGCCGGCGGAGTAGGCACTGAATACGAGATAGAAAACACGGAAAACGGCGAGTACGAGACTGAGGTGGAAAAGGGAGGCGAGGTGGCTTTGGAACAGTTCCACATCACCTACCACATGAACAATGCCTTCAACGTGCGCGTGGGACATATGATTGTACCCATAGGGCTGACAAACACCCATCACGAACCCATCCTCTTTTTTGGAACGGTGCGTCCTGAAGGCGAGACAAGCATCATTCCCAACACATGGCACGCCACCGGAGCGGAAATCCGCGGACAATTCGGCCGCAAGTGGGCAAGTTTCGACTATGAAGCCATGGTGGTTGCAGGCCTCAACGCAAACGGCTTCAACCGCAACAACTGGGCAGGTGAGGCCAACAACCGAATCTTTGAAGAGGATAACTTTACCAGCCCCGGCTATGTGGGCAGGCTCAATTACAGGGGCATACCGGGGTTGCGCCTCGGTGGCAGTTTCTATTATTGCCGCAACGTGGGAAGCAATGCTGACAAGCCACACACCTATAATTTCAAGGCACCGGTACGCATATGGAGCGTAGACGCGCAATACATGAACCAGTGGGTGGTGGCTCGTGCCAATATGATGCAGGGGCATCTCTCCAACAGTTCCAGAGTGAGCGATAAAAACAGCAAATTGAGCAACCTGTCTCCTTATGCACGCACGGCTCCGGTGGCGGAGAAGGCCGTGAGTTACGGAGGAGAGGCTGGACTCCGGCTTAAAGGCTTCGTGAACAACGAGAAGATGCCTGATCTGACGCCCTTCTTCCGCTATGAGTATTACAACCCCCAGGAGAAAGTAGTGGTGGACAAATACTGCAACACTCCCGCCGACACACGTCTGAAGACCAACATGTGGGTAGCCGGTATCAACTACTGTCCGCTGCCATACTTGGTCGTCAAGGCCGATTACACCAAGCGCAAGATAGGCGGGGGCGCCTATAACAACGAGAATGAGTTTGCACTGGGAGTGGCATTCACAGGATGGTTTTTCTCCGACCGCACCGTCAGGGACATCCGTGCACGCAAGCAGTTGAAGAACCAGCAGAGCACCATCGATGAGATGAACGCCCGTCTGGAGCAGATGCAGCGGGAAATCGATGCACTGCGCAAGAAGTGAAGAACAAGAATATCATACCATCATAAAAACGTTACAAAATGAAGAAGAATTTATTCCTAACAGGCCTGCTGGCTATAGGCCTGGCCACCTTCACTGCCTGTGAAGAAGAGAACAAGGAGAAAACGATTCCCGAGGGTATCGCCGACGTGAACTTCGAGGAGGACAGGACTGCCGTCACCAACGAAAACCTGACCAATTGGGTGCAGTACAGCGTGCAGGTGGCAAACCTGCTGACCAAGGATGCCTCTGACCTGAAAAATGCCTGGACCGACAGTTACAACGGCGGCGAGGCTTATGCCGAGCAGTTCAAGAACCCAGGAAGCGGCAAGACCTATGCCAGTTACAGCAACTGCATACAGCAGATCATTGAGGGTTGTGCCGACATCGCCAACGAAGTGGGAACGGCCAAGATAGGCGAGCCACGCGACTTGTGGGAGCAGGGAAAGTACGAAGATGCGGTTTACGCAGTGGAATCATGGTACAGTTTCCACTCCATTGACGACTACACAAACAACATCCGTTCCATCCGCAACGCCGTTTACGGCACACGCAACGGCCAAGAGGCTCCCAATTCTATCGCCTCATACCTGAAAGAAAACAACATTTCGCTGTACAACAGCGTCATAACCAAAATCAACACTGCCGTCAACGCCATCCAAGGCATCAAAAGTCCCCTGCGCAGTTATCTGGGCAGCAACACGGTGACAGCAGCCCAAGATGCATGCGCAGTACTGGAGAAGGCTCTCAGCAATGACCTCAAGCCCGTGATGACAGCCGCCAGCGAGGAAGATCTCAAGCCCATCATCATCAATTACACCGACCATGTGGTGCTGCCCACTTACGCCGACCTGCTGTCGGCCAATACGGCTCTGAACACCTCCATCCGCACTTTGGCCAACACTGCCACCGAGTACAAAGCCGGCACGAAGACTGCAGATGACGTGAATCAGGCCTTCAAGACTGCAGCTGCAAACTGGATCAACGCCCGTGAACCTTGGGAAACCAGCGAGGCATTCCTTTTTGGCCCCGTGGCTGAAAAAGGTCTCGACCCCAACATGGACTCTTGGCCTCTGGACGTGGAAGCACTCAAGAACAAGTTGGCAAGTGGCAATTTCGACGACATGACTTGGGATGGCGAGTTCGATGAGGATGACGAAACGATTTCCGCAGTACAGAACGTACGTGGGTTCCATACTCTGGAATTCCTGCTCTTCTATAACGGCGCCCCGCGCGCACTCGGCGAATAACGCCAGAAGCCATAAGAGAAGAACAACAGACAAGCATAACATGACGCAGGAAAGTGGATGTAGGAATCGGTGGTTTCTACATTCACTTCTGCGATATAAAGAGAACCACACATCAGAGACATGAACAAATTTCTATTGTCATCCCTGTCCGTCATGCTCCTTTGCGGCCTGGCCAGTTGCGAGGACAACGATACCTTTGACGTCACAGACATAGAAATCCCCGAAGGTTACGCACTCAGTGCCGGCACGTCCACCAACTTCATAAATTCTTCTTTCGCCTATGATACGGACGCCGACTGGGTATCAAGCATACCCGCCAACCAGAAGCGATTCACCAAAGGGGACAGACTCTATGACGATGCACGCTCACAAAGCAACGGACTGGGACCGGTATATGCCGGTTACAGTTGCGGTTCGTGCCACCGCAATGCAGGGCGTACCAAGCCTGCCTTGTGGACTCAGACAGGTACCGACCCCGATGGCACACCCGTCTTTGGCAGCGGCGAGTACGGATTCAGCAGCATGCTGGTATATGTGACGCGCAAGAACGGAGCATTCTTTCAGAACTACGGGCGCGTACTACACGACCAGAGTATTTATGGGGTGAAGGCTGAAGGCAAACTGGAATGTCGCTGGAACTACCAAACCTTCCAGTTCCCCGATGGTGATGAGTACGAACTAGCCTACCCCGAATACACCATCAAGGACTGGTATGCCAACTATGGCAACACCGACCAGCCCATCACCCCCGAAGATCTATTCTGCACCGTGCGCATCCCTTTGCGGCATGTGGGCATGGGGCAGATGATGGCCCTTGACCGTCACGAGATAGAAGAACTGGCCAAGAAAAGCAATTACCCCGAATATGGAATCAGCGGACGCTGCAACTACATCATGGAGCGGGGCATCAAGCAACTGGGGCTCAGCGGCAACAAAGCACAGCACGCCGACCTCACCGTGGAACTTGGATTCTCGAGTGACATGGGATGCACCAACAGCCGCTACCCGGAGGAGATATGCGAGGGGCAGAGTCAGATGAAGGACGGATCAATGATGGGGCTTTATTACAGCCAACTGGACGTGAGCACACAGGACATGGAAGACGTGGACTATTACATGCAGGGACTGGGAGTCCCCGCACGCCGCAACGTCAATGACCCGCAAGTGAAGCGCGGACAGGAGATGTTCTACGAGGCCAAGTGCCACCTTTGCCACGTCACCACACTGCACACCCGGCCGCGAGGCTCCACACTGCTCAATGGCACCGAACTACCCTGGCTGGGCAACCAGACCATACATCCCTACAGCGACTATCTGCTCCACGACATGGGAAGCGAAATCATGGGCGTAGGGCTTGACGACCATTACGTGAGCGGTCTGGCACAGGGCAACGAGTGGCGCACCACGCCCCTGTGGGGCATAGGACTACAAGAGAAGGTCAATGCACACACATACTTCCTGCACGATGGACGTGCACGCAACCTCACCGAGGCCATCATGTGGCACGGAGGAGAAGGCGAGGCATCAAAGAACCTCTTTGCCAAGATGAGCCGCGAAAACCGCTCCGCGCTCATCAAATTCCTGGAATCACTATAAACACAAGAAACATCACATAACATGAACAAGATATTCACGATGGCCATCATGGCAATGGCTACCCTGCCAGCCCTGGCCGACGAACAGGCCGAAACACGGCAGGGAAAGGTACAGGACGGGAAAGCCGTGTATGAGAAGTACCACATAGAAAGTGCAGAACTGAAGCACACATCACCGGGCATCGACATGGAAAACGGCGTGCTGGGCATTGCCGATGACCGTGGATTTACCCTGCAGAGCAAAGACGGGCGCTTCATCTTCAAACCCTACCTGTTCATGCAAACCCGCCTCAACCTCAATTACTATGACGATGAAGGGCTTGACAAAGCATACAATCAGGACAACGTGGCCAATTCCGGCTTCGCCATCCCCTATGCCATACTGGGTTTCACGGGCAAGACATTCGGCCGCCTCGACTACAACCTGAGCATCAATGCCGCCGGCACGGGAGCCAACGTCCTACAACAGGCTTGGGTGGACTACTGTGTGAACCCCGCCGTCCGATTCCGTGCGGGCAAGTTCAAGACTCCCTTCACCCACGCTTACCTGACCACCCTGGGTGAGACACTCTTCCCTCTGATGCCCACATCACTCACGGCCACCAGCATCATGCCCTATACGCTCAACGCCGTCACGCCCACCATAGGCACGGGCTTCGACCTGGGATTCAATTTCCACGGCACGGCGAGGCTGAACAGGCAGAAGCCCGAAGGCTGGCACATGGGATATGAAGTAGGACTGTGGAACGGCACGGGAGCCGGTGTCAACACCGCCACCAAGACCTTTTCCGATGACTGGCACATTCCCTCGCTGCTCTATGCAGGACGCATCACCTTCATGCCCTGGGGGCAGATGCCTGCCACACAGGGCAACACCCACATGCTCACCGGCCGCCACATGCTCTTCGGCATCAGCGGAGGGCTGAACGTAGAGAGCGAAAGCGAGAGCACCAATGACGGTCGCCTGGGCGTGGAATGGAGCATGCTCTACAATAGATGGTACGTTGCCGCCGAAGGCTATTGGATGCACGTGGGTTTCACCAAGCGGCAAAAGATTGACCGCACGTTCAATTACTGGGGCGCATATGGCCAGGTGGGCTACTTCTTCACACACTACCTGCAGGGCGGCGTACGCTATGATTTCCTCGACCGCAACGGCTCCACCAAGGACGGATTCCTCAACATGCCTGCCGTGGTGCTCAATTACTACATCAACAAGTGCAACCTCAAACTCTCGGCCATGTACCAGTTCACCGGGCGCTACGGCCATGAGACACAACTCGACAGGGACAACGACGACCTGGGCATCAACACACACTGCGCCAGCCTGCAACTCCAGTATTCTTTCTGACCACATTCCTTCGTACTTTGAGAACACCAGTATGAGAACAAGCATGAGAAATCGGAGACGGATGGTTCTGCTACTGCTGGGAGCAGCAACCTTGCTGGGCAGTTGTGACAGCGGGGACATCACCGACACACAGGTAAGAGTGGACAGCAAGGGATACAACGTGAAACTGACTGCCAGCCTGCATGGACTGAACGACTTGCCGGATGGCTACACCCTGGCTCTCGCCGGATTCCGGGACGGCAGCAACTATGCCGTGATGCAACGCGTCATCACACCCGAGGCAGATAAGCACCAACTGAGCCTTACCTTATCAAACATAGGCAACAACGTGCACACCGTGGAACTGGCCGTGACCAACAACCTGCGCGAGCGTATCCTGTCGCTGGCCGCGGTGAAACTGGAAGACTACGAAAACCAGGCCGACACCATACACATGGACATGGGGATGATGGACGTGGACATGACGGGATGCATGCAACGGGGCATGCTGGACAAGGCTTGCGTGCAGTGCCATGGAGCCAACGGCCACAAGGCGGCGGGACTGGACCTCACAGAGGGCAACACCTACGCGGAACTGGTAAATGTGGCCAGCACCTGCAAGCCCGGGCAGATGCGCGTGGCAGGCGGGAGTCCCGAAGAAAGCCTGCTGTGGCACATACTCAACGACGGCGGCGAGAACATCCTGCACTACAACCACACGGAAGTCATCAGCAGCCAATTCAAGGACAACCTGGCAGAAGTGCGCACCTACCTGCGCAAGTGGATAGAGAAGCAACCTGCCGCCATAGACTAAAAGGTGGTCTGTGACCACCGAAACAAAGGATAATTTGTAACTTTGCAATCAAAAGACAAGCACAACAATGGCTATCAAGCACACAGAGATATATCTGAGCGAACTGGGCGTGACTGCTGAGGTGGCTCGCTTCGATGCTCGCGGCGAGGTGACCGAATGGCACATAATGCTGCACGTGGAGCCACGCAGCGACCTTTTCCTGAAGCAAATGGAACGCATCTATAAAGCCGAGGACAAACTGCCCACGATGGAAGGATTCGAGGGCGCACGCTATGTCATGAAGCGTTATTTCCTGTCCGACAGCACCAACCAGCAGCCACTCATGCGCAAGCAGCCCGACATCTCCGTCAGCATCATACAGCAGCAGCCACTCGACGGCAGCAAGATTGCCGTGTGGCTCTACATGCAGAGCCACACGCAGGTGGCCAACGAGAACGGCATGGTGGTGGTTTCACACAACGGTTACCGCCATCTGTGGAAGATGGGGATGCACCAGCACAAGGGCGACAGCGCCTGGCAGACGGAGAGCGTGCTCATTGAGTATGAGGAGGCACTGCAGAACTTCGGAGCCACGCTGGCAGACAACTGCATACGCACATGGTTCTTCGTGCGCGACGTGGACACACAATATGCAGGCATGGTAAAGGCACGCAAGGACAACTTTGCCGAGCAAGGACTCACGGAGAAAACGCATTACATTGCCAGCACAGGCATAGGCGGACTGCCGGCCGACACGCGTGCACTCATCCAGATGGGCACTTATGCCCTGACAGGATTCCAGCCGTGCCAGCAACGGTACCTCTATGCCCCCACGCACCTCAACCCCACCTATGAGTACGGAGTCACCTTTGAGCGTGGCACCTGCCTGGAATACGGCGACCGAGCACAGGTGTTCATTTCGGGCACCGCCAGCATCGACAACAAGGGCAACGTGCTTCACGTGGGCGACATTGTGCGCCAGACCCACCGCATGTGGGAGAATGTGGAAGCCCTGCTGGCCGAGGCCAACACCTCATTTGACGATGTGATGCAGATAGTAGTCTACCTCAGGGACACGGCCGATTACGGCACCGTGCAGCAAATGTTCGCCAACCGTTTCCCCCACATTCCCACAGTCATCACCCTGGCACCCGTATGCCGCCCCACATGGCTCATAGAAATGGAGTGCATGGCAGTAAAACAGAGAGACAACATTGACTACAAGGACTTTTAGACTCATCCCGTTCCTGCTCCTGGGGCTTGCGGCCGTGGCCGTAGCCGCCGCCACACTGGTGGAGGCATCCCAGGGAACTTCCGCCGCCCACCAGATGGTGTACGGAACATCGTGGTTTCGCCTGCTGTGGTTCGCAGCAGCAGCATCGGGACTGTACCTTATATATATAAAGCGCCTGTGGACCCGCTCCATGGGCGTTTTCTGCCTGCACATCAGCCTGCTGGTCATCCTGCTGGGTGCCATGGTCACATCGACAAGCAGCCGCAGAGGCATGCTGCACTTGCGCCAGGGTGTACCCGTGAGCCAATACATGGAGAACGGGCACACGCTGCGTCCCCTGCCCTTCAGCCTCAGGCTGGACACCTTCATGGTGCGCTGCTACCCCGGAACGGACACACCGCAAGACTACGTGAGCCAGATTACCCTGCACCCCGGAAACCAACAGGTGCACATCTCCATGAACCGCATAGGGCGCATCCAAGGCTACCGTCTCTACCAGAGTTCGTTCGATGAAGACCGGCACGGCAGCATCCTCTCCGTGAGTTATGATCCCTGGGGCACGGCCATCACCTATGCTGGCTACGCACTGCTGGGACTCTGCATGATGGTCCTGTCACTGCCCCGCAGGAAGCGTGCCGCCAAAATCCTGCCGTTCCTGCTGCTCATCCTGCCGGTCGCATCGGTACAGGCGGCTCAGTCACTGCCCAGCATAGGAAGCGACAAGGCGGCCGTGATGGAGCGTGAGCAGGTGGTGTGGAACGGGCGCGTGGCTCCCATGGGCACGATGTGTCAGGAATTCCTGCTCAAAGTGTACGGCAAGCGCACCTACCACGGGCTGTCGGCCACGCAGGTGGTATGCAGCATGGCATTGCGGCCGGCCGAATGGGCCGGTCAGCCGCTCATACGCGTACGGCGCGGAGAATACCGCACACTGGCCAGTTTCATTGACTACTCCTCCATGCCCCCGAGTCTGAAAGGGATGGACACCATCGATGACAAGGTGCGCGAGAGAGTGGGACTCGTGCTCATGCTCATGCAGGGGACGCTCTTCACCGGAGTGCCTGCCGAAGGGCAGCAACTCAGCCCCACGAAGGTGAATGCCGAACTCCTGTACAACCGCATGGACTGGACTGTAATCTGCATGGCCTCTGCCTTCATGCTGGCCTTGCTGCTCATGCTTTCCCGACGGCCACGCCTGGCCTGGTGCGCCGTGCCGGCCGGCCTGCTCCACGGAGCACTGGCACTGCTGCTCACGCTGCTGCTGGCTGCGCGCTGGTACATAGCAGGACACATTCCCCTGAGCAACGGTTACGAGACCATGCTCTTCCTGTCTTTCTGCCTCACTTGCGGCACGCTGTTCCATGGGCATCGCGGCATGCAGGCTTTCGGTGTCCTGGCCACCGCCTTCATGCTTCTGGTGGCTCACCTGGGGGAGATGGACCCGCAAATCACCTCGCTCATGCCCGTCCTGCACAGCCCCTGGCTCAGTGCACACGTGAGCGTCATCATGGTCAGCTATGCCCTGCTGGCACTCTCCCTGGTGGAGCGCAGCCTGCTGCGCCCCGCCGTATTCTGCCTGGCGGCGGGCATTTTCCTGGGTGCGGTGTGGGCCAATGTGTCATGGGGCACATACTGGAGTTGGGATCCCAAGGAAAGTTGGGCACTCGTATGCCTCATTGTCTACAGCATCCCGCTCCACACGAAGTCGCTCCCGTGGTTTCGCAAGGACTCTCACTACCGCCTTTATTCCCTGCTGGCACTCGCCTGCCTGCTGATGACTTACTTCGGTGTAAATTACCTGCTGGGGGGCATGCACAGTTACGCCTAAAGCACATTGCGCCGCCTGCCAGACAGCAGAAACAGCAAGGCAGGGGAAACGCTCCCAACAAATGTTAAAAACGCAGCGCTCTTCATCGGCTGATGAAGAGCGCTTCATGTGCCAACGGAGAGCACTGCGTTGGCCATCGCACCGCTATGCACTTTCAGAGGCTCAGAAATGCAGGAAACCGGGAACACAAGCCTAGACAGGACAGGAACGCCCTGCGCAGCACGTGCAGCCCGCATCATCGAAGAGATGAAAAAGCAACATCGGCATGGCAAAATGCCGATAAAACGATTTTTCACAAGAAAAAACAAAGATAATCTCCCCCCCCTCCCACTTTTTTCGCTATCTTTGCGACGGTATGGAGGCACGTCCACCCCCATGCAAAGCCTTGCCACATGTCCGAAAGCATTGCGCGGCAAGCAGAGAGAGGGACACAAACCATTACTTAACAACTAATTAAACAACAATTCATGAAAGCAAGACTACTTTCGCTTCTGGCAACCCTGTTCCTCACAACAGCGGCCATTGCCGATGACATCTATTATTGTCGGGGCGGACTTGTGGGCACAGGAGACTGGGCACAGACCGACATGTATCCCCTGACCAAGGGTGAGGACGGAATCTACAGCGGCGAGGTGAACATGGTTGCCCGCACCGAGATGTCCACGTCACCCACACTGGGCTGGGGCAACCGCGTAGACCTATTCTTTGACAAGAACAATTCCGGCCAAGTCCTGTACAACGCCACAAGCGAAGGACGCTTTGTGACTCCCGGCAGAACGGAGTGGTACTCCCTGCAGGAAGGTTCTGGAGCCTCAAACCCTTTCCAATGCGTGGGCGGAAAATATATGGTATACCTGGATTCCGACAATAAGCGGGTGCGATTCGAAGCCATTGAACCGGCCTATCTGGACGAGGTCATCGTGTACGGGCAACTGAAGGACTGCCACTGGCAACGCTACGGCAAGAATGAGGAAACCGGTGTCAGCTACATGCTGAAGCACCAGGGCAACGGAATATACACTGGACAAATCGTGCTTGATGAGAGCAACGACGGCTACGGCGACTTCTGCGTCTGTGCCTCATGGGGCGGAGGCAACGAGGGACGATACAGCAGCAACGTACCCAACATGAACCTGCTGCCGGGTGTGGAGTATGCCTGCGACCGATATTATGGCGACCGCAACTGGCGCATACCCATGGGCACATACAACGTGACATTCGACATGAGCCGCCAAACTATACGCGTGAATACGCCGGATGAGCCCGAATTGATAGTGAGCCAAGCCTATGCCGAACTGAAGGCCGCCATAGAGGAGGCCGAGAAGCAGTTCCCCGAGGCCGACCTCACTGCGATAACGTCCATATTGGACAACAGCGAGAGCACCGACGAGCAACTGACCGAGGCCAAAAAGCAACTGCCCGGGCTCCTGCTCAGCCACCTGCTGAACAAGATGAACCAGGCCAGTGAGAGCAACCCCGTGGATGCCACCTACCTCATCAAGGGTGCCAACTGCCATGACGGCAACGGCTGGAACGGAAGCAGCATGACGTACCGCAACGGCATACTGACCGCCAGCAACCAAGATTTCAACACGCGTCAGGAACTGACCTCACTGCCCAACGGCGTCTACCGCTTAAACCTGAAAGGTACGTCACGTTACGGAGCAGGAAATCTGTATTATACCAAGGCAAGCAGACTGACCCCGGCTCAGCGCAACATCATGCTCTATGCCACAGGCTGCGGAGTGCGCATGAACAAGCCCTTCGGCGACATCCACGACACGCAGTATGCCTCTTTGACCGGTGAGGGAGCCACCTCTGAGGCCGACTTCTGCGGCGAGGGATGGTTCAGCCCAACCGACGTGAACACGGCAAGACTGTGGATGCAGCAAGGCAGATATGACGACAACCATGTGTTTGCCTACGTCAACGACGGCGTGCTGACCATAGGTCTAATCCGTGAGAAGCACCAGAATGATGACGTGCTTTACGCCGATGACTGGGGACTGGCTTTCTACGGCAACGATGCAGAGGCACTGGCCTTGATAGCCAACGACGTAGAGGAAGCCAACGAGAACTATCAGGAAGCCATGGCACAGCAGAGCGTGAAAGATGCACTTGAAGCAGCCATCGCCAAGGCAAAGAATGCCGAAGACCTGACCGAGGCATACAAGGCTCTGGCCGAGGCTGAAACTGCCCTGCGCAAGAGCATCGTGGCCTACAGTTCTTACCAGAACAAGATAGAGGCCATCAAGGCACAACTGGCCGCACAGCCCGGACTGACAGGCCCCGCAGCCATCCTGCTCAACGGATACCTGGATGAAAATGCCGGACCGAGCGATGCATACGCCAACGGCACTGCCGCCTACATCATGGCTAATGGCACGCTCAACGTGGAGGAACTGGCAGCCGAAGAGGCATTTGCCGAACTGCTGCTCACCAATGCGCTCAAGGGTGACATAGTTCCCGGAACGGACATCACCTCACTCTTCACCAATCCAGACTGGGCACAGAAAGACTGGACAGGGTGGATTGTAGAGAAGGAAGAAGACGGCAACGCCGCAAGCAATTCCAGCGAAGGGCCAGAAGGCTACAAAGTGGCAACATGGTACAACTGGAAGTCCGGCAGCATCACGCAGACCCTGGAAGGCATGCCCGAAGGCATCTACGCACTCACCTACCACGGACTGATGCGCACAGGACAGGCACAGCAGGTGCAGTCTGACGATGACATGAACGTCTATGCACTGGTGGGCGAAATGCGCACACCCATGCTGGGAGCCTACGATGGCGCACTGCCACTGGGAGATGACGTGGAAGGCGAGAACTGCTCTGCCGACGACTACAAGAACGATGACGTGCGGTTCCCCAACAGCGGCAACGGTGCAAGCATAGCCTTCAAAGCCGGACGCTACCAGCAGACGGCTCACAATAGGCTGGACATGTCCCGGATACCCCAATTACCAGAGTGACTGGTTTGCCGTGAGCGGCATCAAGGTGGTTTACCTGGGTCAGAACGAAGAGGCAGCCAAGAGCATGGTGGAAGCAGCAAAAGCACGCGGAGAGAGCCTCATGGCCAGTTTCCAGGGTTTCCGTGAGGAGACAAGAAACGGTCTGCTTGGTGCCCTGGAAAGCAAGGCTGACGATTATGCAGCACTGTGTGCCCAAGCCAACGACATCAACAAATACTGCAATGAGGCCTGGACCACCGCTCCCCACTACTATGCACTGGAGACTGCAGTGGGAACCTATGACACCAACGCCGAGTATGCTGTAAGCCACAACGGCATCAGCCAGGAGAAGAGAAAGAGCATCGAAGAGGAAGTGGGCACCGTACAGGGCAACCTCATGGAAGGAACCTACTCCGATGCAGAGGCCGAGGAACTGGCAGCCATCTACCAGGCAAAGGCAAACGACCTCATCCCCGTGCAGGTGCGTGGCGGACTGGAAGGCGTGGGCAACTGGGCTACCAATGACGTGTACCTGCTCTTCAAGAACGACGAGGGCATCTACGAAGGCGACATCGCCATGCACAACTCCGATGACTTGAGTGCAAGCAACACCTGGTGGGGCAACCGCGGCGACCTCTTCTTCGTAGACAACAGCAACTACTTCTACGGTGCTGTCAATTCCCCGGAAAACTTTATCGTTCCGTCCGACACCATCAACCACAAACTGCAGAAGAAATATAACAATGTATATACAACCTTCCAAGCACATGGCGGCAAGTACCATGTGTGGTTCAACATGGATGAAGAAACCGTCAGATTCAAGTGCACAGAGGAGTACTGGATGGACAGCGTGTACTGCGTAGGCACACTGAAAGACTTCAACTACACAGAGTCCTTCAACAACTTCACCTATTCACTGAAGCACACAGAGCACGGCATCTACAAGGGCAAAGTGACCATCCTGCCCGAGAATGAAGGCACAGAGACCGGCCTGCTGGCCGTCATGACCAGTTACAACAGCGGCAAGAGCGAAGGCAGATATGCATCATCCGTCTCTGCAGAGATGAAACCCGGCACCGTGTACCGTGCCCCGCGCGCAGCCACAAGCACCAACACAGAGGGCAACTTCTTCAAGGTGGCTTCGGGAGAGTACATTGTGACCTTCGACATGAACAACAGCACCGTGCGCATCAACACGCTTGATGACCCCGACCTGATAGAGGGCGACGTGGTGGAGAATTACACTGTGTGGTATGCCATGGGCGGCTTGCAGGAGACCGGCAACTGGGAAGAAACCACCAAGTATCCGCTCACGATGAACAAGGACGGCAAGCACGAAGGTCTCGTGACATTCTCTGACGAAGCCCTGATACTGAGCAACCAGCGATGGGGAAACCGCAACGACCTCTTCTTCAAGAGTTCTCTGGGTCTGTACATGGGCGGCAGCGATGACTTAAACAGCGACCAGAAGTTCATCACTCCCGCCAAGAACAAGCCCATGAAGACCGCCACCATGCGTGGAAATGACGACAGGCACCCCTTCCAGGGCGTGGCCGGAACGTACAAGGTACTGCTGGACGAGAGGAATCTCACCGTACAGTTCGAGTGCGTGGAGGAGAAATGGCTGAATGCCGTATTCGTACGCGGCACCTTGAAGAACTACCGTTGGCAGGAAGACGTGCAGGAAGACAGCCTGAACATACTGCGCCACGTGGGGCATGGCGTATACCAGGGCATCATTGAACTGGAGGAAGACAACAGCACCACAACCGGCAAGTTCGCCGTCAAGACAGCCTTTAATGTTCCCCAAGCAGAGGGCATCTACAGCCCTGTGACCGACGCAACACCCATTGAAATCGATGGCGAGCCGGTTCCCGTATACCGCATGAATGACAGCGGCAAAAACCTGCTGGCTCCCATCGGAAAACTGTTTGTGACCTTCGACATGAACAATGGCTGGGTGAAACTCACCGATCCCGACAACCCCAACAGCATTGAGAAGATTGGCCTGACCACTGTGCCACGCAACACGAACGTGGGCATCTACACGCTCGACGGCAAGAAGGTATACAGCGGCATGAGCCAATGGAACACAGCCACACCAGGCATCTACATCATGGTAAAGGACGGAGAAGCCAAGAAGGTACTGGTTAAGTAAAGGACAAAGAAATCTGAGATATTTTACGGGGCGCACTTGCGCAAGCAGGTCGCGCCCCGTTTTCATACCCGCCTGAACACCGGCAAGAGTGATTGGGTTTACTTCTGACCTTTGGCCACATGCATTACGGCCTTCCCTCACGCTTTTTCGTTTACAATCACACAAAAATGCAATACATAAGGAGGAAGCGTCCGATTTTCTTAATAACTTTGTACGGGAACTAGAGGAAACAACTTTACCTAGATGGCAAATACACAACACACACAACTTACTATTGCCGTGCTGACAGCATTAGCACTTGCCCCTGTCAGTGCATATGCTCAGAAATATCCGCAGACTGCAGATGGCTCCACAGTATATTACAAATTATTGAGCGCCTGTCCTGACTATGCCGGGACACCCCTCTGCCTGCAAGACGAAAGCCGCACCAACAAGACTTACTCTTACACGCTGGGGGCACTGGACGAAGAATCGAGACTGCAGGAATGGAGCCTTGTGACCGCCGACAAAGAGCAGGAAACCTATCATCTGCGCAACAGAGGCTCCTATCGATACGTGAGCACAGAAAGCACATGGGCGGGAAACTTCAAGGTACTGGGGTTCAGCACGAAGCCTATTGCTTCAAACGCACTTTCCATCACCGACCTGGGAGACGGCCAGGTAGCCATCTCTTATGAGGACAGTTACGGCACGCGGTATCTCTCTGCCACAGATGTGGACAAAGAGCAGCCAGACATGCCTGCCTCGCTGAAAGACTCTCAGTGGGCATGGAAAATATACCGTGCCGAAGACCTGGCGAACGGCATCCACGAAACATGTGCCCACGAAGTACGGGTGTGGGTGGAGAACCGGCGCATAAAGGTCAGTGGAACCAAGGCATGGGAACTCACCGATGTGTCCGGCATGAGCATTCCTACAGACCAAATAGTACAGCCCGGGCACATTTATTTGGTGAAAGCCAAGGGGATGGTCAGAAAAGTCATGGCAGAATAAACCATATCCAATATCTATCATAATCCACTTCCAAACAGAAATGAGACATAAAACTATTTTTGCCATCCTGTCATGCATGCTCATCGCAACGCTCTTCAGTTGCAAGGAAAACATTGACACATCCGCCCGTTACGTGTTCAGAGAGCGCACCATTGCCGGGTACCTGTCCGAACATGAGCAATTTTCCGATTACGTGCGGTTGCTCAAGGAACAGAAAGTAAGCAAACTCTCTGAGACGAGCGTCTACCAACTTATGACCGCCTACGGCGCATATACATGCTTTGCACCCACTAACGAGGCACTTCAACTCTACCTGGATTCACTTGTCATCAAGGACGTGATACCCGTTGCCTCATGGGACTCTTTCCCCAGCAAACAGGTGCTTGACTCCATCAGGCGCGTGGTGGTGATGAACAGCATACTCGACGGAACCAGTATCGACAAGATATACCCTGCGGCCGATTTCCCCATGGACAACGAAGAATTCAGCGTCAGCACCATGGAGGACAGGAAAATAAGCGTTACCTACTCCAAGAATGACCCTGACTCATGCTTCATTGATGGCATCTGCCCCGTGTCGGTAAAGAACCGAGACATAGAGGCCATTAACGGATATATACATGAAATAGGCTACGTCATCGCGCCCAGCAACGAGACTCTAGGCAGTACTCTGCACCAATATGCCGGCGACCCCAATTGCGGTTACAACGTCATGGCAAAACTTGTGGAAGCCTGCCGCCTGATTGACACCCTCTCGGCTGTCAAGGATGAAGAGTATGAACTGCTCGTGCAAACGGGAGTCATCACCGAGTGCAAGAATCCGCCACAGAGTTGGGCGGGTTATCCCTGCCCCGAGCATCGCAAGTATGGCTTCACACTCTTTGCTGAGACCGACGACTTTTGGGCAAGGACACTAGG
The DNA here is from genome assembly GCA_019420585.1 of Prevotellaceae bacterium. GTDB lineage: Bacteria > Bacteroidota > Bacteroidia > Bacteroidales > Bacteroidaceae > Physcousia. The sequence goes on along the minus strand of JAHZGX010000020.1, from coordinate 279,277 downwards.
CAAGGACATCAGGGACATCACCGTGGATGATGTGAAGGAATGGGTCATTGACCAAAATTTCTATCCCGAGGCAAAAGACAACGGAAACTACGCCGATGAGGACAACGTGCTCTATCAGTTTGTCACCTACCACCTGATTCCGCAGCGGATACCCGTGGACAAACTGACAATACACTACAACGAGAAAGGTTACAACTACAAGAACAGCACACATTACAGTATACCAGTGTGGACTCACTTCATCACCATGGGCAAGCGCAGATTGGTAAAAACCTGGCAAAGTGCGGAGAGCGACGGTGTATACCTTAACCGTTTCCCTGTGCTTGACAACGGACGGAAAGGCACATACCACGAACTCTCATGCGACCCTGACAAGGAAGGCATCTACCTGAACACCAGTGCGGAATCAAATGTAGTGAAACTGATAAACGCACTCATCTACCCCATCGACAAGGTGCTGGCCTACGACAACCACACCCGTGACAATCTGGCACGGACACGTTTACGCTTCGACTCCTGGGACTTCCTGCCCGAGATGATGAATAATGACATGCGACACATGGGCTACAATGCCAGTTTTTATTTCCCGAACGACCAGACATACTCTTATTTCAAAGACTGCACAGTCAACACCAAGGACACTTACTTCTACATCCTCAACGGCTGGGGTTCCGGCTGGCCCAACTACCAAGGCGATGAGATGCTGGTAATGGGCATCTATGACATCACGCTCAAACTCCCTCCCGTGCCCCGCACCGGCACGTGGGAAGTGCGTATGGGCGTGTCCACCGAAAGTTCTTGGCGCGGCATCTGCCAAGTGTACTTCGGCACGAGCCCCGACCGACTCGCCCCTGCAGGTATACCGGTCGACATGGCTCTGGGAGGCCAGTACAGGCGTGACGATGACAAGGTGTACGGCAGCATCGTGGGCTGGGAAAGAGACACTGACGACGAAGACTACAATGCCGAGGTGGACAAGCGCATGAAGAACAACGGATTCATGAAAGGTCCAGAATACATCTGTGAGACCCCGGGAGGCAACGATACCAACCGCTCCATGGAGAAGACCACACGCCGCATCATCATACGCACAACCATGGATGCCGACAAAACGTATTACATGCGCTTCAAGTCCTGTCAGGATCAGATACACAAACAACTCTTCATTGACTACATGGAGTGGTGCCCCAAGGAGGTATATGACAACCCTCTTGAGCCGGAGGACATCTGGTAAAGTTGGGAAAAGCATCAAACCATCATTTCTGCAATAAGGCTTCCGGCAGGCACCGCGTCTGCCGGAAGCCTACAACTCCCTCCTGAGGAAAAACGAGAAAAACTGCTAAAACACATACACACATACGATTATGAAAATCCGGAATTCTTTTCTTTATGCACTGGCGTTTCTGGCAGCAGGCACAAGCAGCATGGACATCCAAGCCGACAACGTGGTGCTGACCTCCACGTCTGTCACCTATCCTCATGAGAGAGGGCAATGGAGTGCCGAGCAGTGCGCCGCATGGCAAGCCGAATACGGCCCCATACGAGGCATCAACTGTCCCCTCCCTCCTTGCGCGGCAGTTACCCAGGAAGAAGCATTCGCTATCTGCGCCCGCATGGGCTACAACTCAATACGCTGGTGGCCAAACAGCAGCAGTGTGGATGCTTACATACAAAGCGTGGAGGAATGGGCCACATGGGCCGACAAATATGGCATGACAGTGTCTCCGGTATTCGGATTCGTCTATGGATTCTACGGAAAAGACGGCAGCGAATCATCTCTCAAGACCATGGAGACGTGGGTGCGCAAAATCACTCGGCACTTTCGCAACGACAAGCGAATAATCCTGTGGGACATCTGGAATGAGCCCAATATGGACGATGACTTGACCGAAGGGATGATGTCATGGATAAGCCAGATGGTAAAGTGGATGCAGCAAGAGGGCTGCACGCAGCCCATCTCCTCGTCCATAGTGTGGGATACCGGGGTAGGATGCAATACCGCCACAGCCACAGGAAGGCGCTTGACCAGAGAGAATACCGAAAAACTGATGGACGTGCACAACTATCATGACTACAGTTGTCAGGACGGATTCAACCAAGAGACGGCTTCCATGTACACCCGTCTCAAGAAACTGGGTGATCGTCCGCTGGTGTGCACCGAATGCATGACCCGCGTCAACGGATCCACTTATGCCCGCACGTTGGTGGACTTTGCCAAATACAACATCAACTTCTATGCGTGGGGATTGAGCGCGTGCGACCCTAACTGGGAAGTAAAATGGAGCCGCAGCACCTTCTATAACTGGGACCCCATGTTCCACAATGCGCTTTACGCCGACTTTGAACCCTACAATGAGAGCGAGCCTCAATGGGTCAAGAACTTCGACTTTCAGGGCAATTTCGGCGGTGTGGAGACAGGATCCGAGTACACCGAAGTGTGGTCGCCACGCCGCGCATGGCGCTGGATGCAGCATGGCGAAAGCAAGGGTCTGCTGTGCAATAGCATTGCCGAAGCTTCATCTGCCATAGACACACACCGGGCAGACAGCCTCTATAACACAATCGCCGTGCGGATAGGATACAACAACTGGGCTGCCGGAAGCACCTCACTGAAAAACCAATTCACCGCCCTGCTCAATTCCGCGGAGTCCGCAGGCATGACAGTGATACCCATCTTGCTGACAAGCGGAGACATGAACATCAGTGCCTCCACCCTGGCAGACTACACCTACAATATGGTCAATGCTTATTACAGCGACAGGCGGGTGCAAGCCTGGTGCGTATATGAACAAACAAACGGTTCCGGTACTGATGAAACGTTGAAAACCTCACTTGCCACTATCCTGCGCAAGACGCGTTACGCCGTGCAGAACCAGCCAATCTTCATGGCACCCAAGACCGATGGAGTGACACCCGACAGCACTGCCACCGATGCCGCCAACTGGATGTGGAGCCTGGGCGATGCCGTGGGAGTAGCTGCCGATGTGCCCCAAGGATTCCTGGGCACACTCATGTGCCAGCACCACAAGCCCATCTTCCAACTGGGCAACACGGCACTTACCAGTGAGATGGCCGAGAACCATGTCAACTGGATGTCCATGGCCAGTATCAGCAAGGAGGATGTGGCAGTTTATCGCTTCACGCCCATCATGGGCAGCAATGAGGACAGGCAAAGCCGCTGGACAGGCTGGAAAGCCTACCGCTGGATGAACCGCACCGCACCGCGGGGCATTGCCTGTACCAACATGGCCGGGGCGCTGAAGACACTCAACAGCCTGCAGGGTACAGACACCCCTTATAACAGCATAAGCGTGACACTCGACCTGCGCACCTACACAGCACGCAAGGAAACCTTCTATAAGGAAATGGACAGCCTGCTGGTGATGGCCGGTGAGGCGGGAATGACCGTCCTGCCCCAACTGCTCACCGACACTTACATCAGCATGGCCTCGTCCCGCCTTACCGAATATGTGTCCGATGTGCTCACACATTACGCCACCGACACCCGCATACTGGCCTGGAACCTTTACGACAACATGTGCAACACATCCACCAACACCAGCAAGGCCACGGAACTTGTAGACCTCCTCTTTGCTGCAGGACGCGCAACGGGTGCACAGCAACCACTCTTCATGACCCCTTGCGTGTCCACAAGAACGCTGCCTGAAGGGTTTGATGCTGTCAAGAATCTGGAGCATGGCATCTATGCAGGATGGAATTACCTGACCTTCGGAAAGGGCAACGTGCAACTTTGTTACAAAATTTGGTGCATGAGCGATATCATCGGCTATGTCTCGTCACAGCGCAGTGAGCATCTGGGATGGCTCAACGCACAGGCCAACAAGTTCGGTCGCCCAATCTTCTGCACCAACTGGAAACCAGCAACCAGCGAACCGGCGAGTAACACGCTCGACATATTCAGTGACATGCACGTAACCTGGTATGTCAACGGAACACTCGATGATGCCGCCGTGAAGAATTTCACCTACCGCCCCGTATCCACGGCACACTGATGCCGTATCCCCGCGTATAATGGCATCGGGCAGGCATTCGGAAACTGGGGCAGGAACCTCCTGCATGGTCACCTGAGAACCGACATCCTGCATGCACCTAACAAATGCCAAAAGAGGGTATGTCATAACGTGAATTCGATGAAATCAAAACAATGCAGGCCGTGTATCTAATGCCCGTTGGACATTGATACACGGCTTCTTGGGAAACATACAACAACATAAGTCTTGGATATTTTTTAACAGAGTCAATCATGCGTATTTTTTTACATGTACGGGTGGTGCATCCGGTTTGTTCTCGAAGAAGGAGTATGCCGTGAGAGCAGCACAGATGTTCATGATGAAATTGCGCATCGAACGATGTCTCGAATGCACGATATCCGCCTTGCCCTTGAGAGCAAGTTGTCGATGTACCTCCTGCGGTGCATAACCTTGTTCCACAGGAACATGACCTGTTTTTCCATGCTTACTCTCAAATCCGTGTACGAAATGCCGATGTATGCAAAAGAAGCAGTAATGCCTGAAATTGGCAAATGAACTGAAATGGTAGCAGACAAGAATTGTCATAATCTCGCTATGGCCTAACCGTCCCTTTCGGTTGCGGTGAGGGTGATCCTCTCATATAGAATGTGTCATAAAAATCATTACGAAATTTGACGGCTGAATAGCCCGAAGTCCGGACAAGGAAGTTATCCCCCACCATTTTTCTGCTGAGCCGATTTTTGTCCTCCGGCAAGAGAAAGGACGGCGGAAGAGACCTAGATGCCGCAGCACAAAATGGCCATGGAATGCGTAGGGTATGTAGGGTGCGTAGGGTACTTTCCATAGACTTATATATATAGTAAAAATAAAGTGTGCTTAATTATTAAGCACGGTTTGAAAGTAGTATCTAATAAAGTTTTCAAGAAACGGGTGATTTACCCGTCACACCCTACGCAGACACACTTCCGGGCAGGCAACAGCCCCCTGTCCCGAAGTGGCCTTGCCTCCTCCCGCAAGTGACTTGGCTACAATCGTAAGTGACTTGTTTCCGACCCTCAAATGACTTGATTACTACCTTCAAGTGACTTGGCAAATGCAACAAGACAACCTGTCGGGCAGCATGGTCAGCAAGCGTGACCCGGCCATGCCCTGCTTCCCCGGCGTGAAGGAAGCACATTGCGGATTCCAATCTCAGACACAGCGGCACGAAATGTTAACATATGCTAATAAAACAGCCTAAATTCATGCTAATTCACGGAATTTCACGGTAGCCCCTCCACCACCGCCGTACCTTTGCACCGTGTCCAAAAGCCCGTTGGCACGCCGCCGCCACAGCCTGTCCGGGAGGCCAAGGGGACGAGAGAGAGGGCAGACATGAAGTACAACCATCAACAACAGTCAAGCACAATGATTCAGTATCAGCTAAAGCAGGACAAGAATCGAAAGATGCCGCAAGCATGCGTCAAGTGGTATGCCACTCCCGTGGAGCGCCGGATTGTGGACAAGGAATACGTATCACACGAAGAGCAATGCCGGACAACCCGAAGCAATACCAAGCATCACATAAAGCATAAGGACAACAACGAGGGGCTGTGCCTATTCCATTATGACACAACCCCTCGCCATCGTACCGCACTACCCGAAAACGTCCCGCAATGCATGCCGACACAAGCCAAAATGGCTCACCACAGGAACCCAGCCATCAAATTAATGGCAGAACACGCAACCAAAAACAGGCTCAAAAGGTGCCAATGGCTATCTTTCACACTCTTTTGCAACTAGGAAAAGCAAAAAAAATCCCATCTTTCTTGTCCAAGTACTAAATTATGTATAAATTCGCAAATGGAGGTGTTGTGTCCGTACGGATGACGCTCCACCTAAGCAGTATATTGTACAACTACTAAAATAACAAACGTATGAAGGCAAAACAATTGTTGTTATTGTCCTGTATCATTCTCTTTACAGCCTGCAAGGAAGAAGTGGACACATCAGCCCGCTACGTCTTCAAAGACTACACGGTCTACAGTTACCTAAGCACCTTTCCCCAGTACAGCGAGTACGCATCCATACTGGGCGAAGTGAAAGCCAGCACCATCAGCAGCACCACCCTCAAACAGTTGCTCTCGGCACGCGGCAATTACACCTGCTTTGCGCCCACCAATGAAGCCATACAAGACTACCTGCAGTATCTGGTAGAGGACGGACTTATCAGCGAGCCTTCATGGGATGCCTTCCCCAACGACCACCTGCGCGACTCCATCAAGCAAGTCATCGTGTACAACAGTATCGTCGATGGGGCAAACGAGGATTACATACTCACCTCGGAGTTCCCCACAACGAACAATGCCGAACTCCCCATCGCCAACATGAATGACCGCAAACTGACCATACGCTACGGAGATACACCCGACAGCCTCTATGTGAACTACGACTGCCCCGTTGACAACCGCAACAGGGACATCGAGGTAATCAACGGCGTGATACACAGCATGCACAAAGTCATCTTCATGCAAGACCTGTCCCTGGCTCAACTCCTCAATGACATCGTAGTGAAACAGAAGGAAGGCTTCCTGGTGGCAGCCAAGGTAATCATGGCCTGCGGCCTGCAGGACACGATGAGCAAGATAAGGGACGAAGTGTATGAGAAACTCTACCTCACCAAAGCCATCACCGACTTTGACGCCAACAAGATAAACTGGACCTTCCACGGAGCATCGGGCCATAAGACAGCCTACCTGCCCGAACACCGCAAGTACGGCTTCACGGTGTTTGCCGAAAGGGATGACTTTTGGCGCCAAGCCTTGGGAAAAGCACCTGCAGACATCACTCCCGAGGATGTGCAACAGTGGGTGCTTGACAACCACCAGTACTCTGAGACTGACGAGTTTACCGCCGACAGAAACTTCAGGTCACCCTCCAATCTGCTGAACCAGTGGATTACCTACCACATCCTACCCTGCAAGATTTCCTCAGACAAACTGGTGATACACAATAACGAAAAGGGCTACAACACACAAACCAAGAACCTAACCATTGCCCAGGACGAGTTCTACGCCACCATGGGCAAGCGCAGGCTGCTGAAGATATTCGAGAGCAAGGAGAGCAATGGCGTGTACCTCAACCGCTTCCCCAAACTTGACAACGGCCGCCGAGGCACATACCACGAACTTTACTGCGATGAGGACAAGGTGGGTTGCCACATTGACAACATGTCAGACAGTGTGCTCAACTACAACGTGCTCAACGGCATCATCTACGGTATTGACGCTCCATTGGCCTACACCGACCAAGTACGCGGAAACCTGCAACGGCAACGCATACGCTTCGAGTCCATGACCATGTTCCCCGAAGCCATGACCAATGACATACGCAAATGCCAGTCAACAGACTTCCGCCACCAATTCATTCACATCCCGCCCACAAGCCAGTACCAGTACTTCGAGAACATGGAACTGACGGACGACACATGGTTTGTATACCTCAACTCCTATGGCTACGACTGGTGCAACCTGAACGCCGATGAACTGAAGGCTGAGGGGCGCTATGAAGTGACGGTGAAACTGCCTCCCGTTCCGCGCTCAGGCGTGTATGAATTACGCTACAAGGTGCTGGCCAACGGTGACCGCGGCACGGCACAGTTCTATCTGGGCACCGACAAGAACAAGTTGGCTCCCACGCGAATCCCCATTGACCTAACACTCTCAAGCACGGACAAGACCGGATGGTTCGCAGACACGAACGATGACGACTACAATGCCGAGAAGGACAAGCAAATGCGCAACAACGGATTCATGAAGGGAGCCGAAGGCATACAGAATTCTTCGGCCACAGAACGAGGAACCTATTACAACATACGCCATATCGTGTCACGCCAGTTTGTGGATGCCGAAAAGACGTACTATCTGCGCATCAAGTCGGTACTCGACTCTGACCGCAAGGAGTTTTACATGGACTACTTGGAATGGGTATCCAAGGAAGTGTATGACAACCCCGTGGAACCGGAAGACATCTGGTAAACTATCTCCCGCATGTACCGCCCTCATGCCAGGCGGTACATGCCTCCATTCAGCATACGCACAATGCCTTTCATCTCCAGTCCAAAAAGGATGCTGGAGAGTTTGCCAATGGGCAAGGCAGTATCTTGAGCCAGAAGGTTGAGGTGCACTTTGTCGCTTCCTAGCATGGCTTTCACCACTAACTGTTCCTCTGCAGTCAGTTCTGGGAACAATTCGGGCTGTATGCCTTGGACAAGGCACCGGCTTCGCTCCGGCTCACTTTCCCAACCCATCAGTTCCATCAAGTCCGCCGCCGAAGTGATGAGAGCGGCCTTATTAGCACGTATCAACTGGTTACATCCCTCAGAACAATAATCTGCAACACGTCCCGGAAAAGCCATCACCTCACGGTCATACCCATTGGCCAGTTCTGCAGTGATGAGTGAACCGCCCTTGCGTGCGCTCTCCACCACCACGGTCACATCGCTGATACCCGCCACGATGCGGTTGCGCTGCACGAAGTTACGCTTGTCTGCATTGGTCCCGCTCATGAACTCCGTAAGCAGCCCTCCCTGTGAGAGCATCCTCGCAGCTGTGTCACGGTGCATGCGCGGATATATCTGGTCAAGACCGTGAGCCAGCACAGCCACTGTCTCATTCCCCTCGTCAAGTGCAGCCCTGTGGGCATGTATGTCCACGCCGTAGGCCAGGCCGCTCACCACAAGGGCATCGGGACAGAGCACATGCAAGTCCCTCATAAACTGCAAACAGATGTCCTTACCATACTCAGTAATGTGCCGCGTGCCCACCACCGCCACCACATGGCGTGCGTTCAGGTCGGCTTTTCCTTTATAATAAAGCATCACAGGTGCATCAGCGCATTCCCTCATGCGGCGAGGATAAGCCTCATCGTTGATGCCCAAACACTGCAAGCCGTTGCGTGTAGCCCATTCCAGTTCCTGCTCCGCCCTAGCCATGTGGCTGTCCATGGCAGCCAAGGCCTCTAAGGTGGGCTTACGTGCCGCAGTCAACACCTCGGCCAGGCTTCCTTTATGCTCATAGATGGCTGCGGCAGACCCGAAAGCCTCCATAAGACTGTGCATGTTAGCCAGGCTAAGGCGCGGCACACGCGTGAGAGCCATCAGGCAGAGAGTCTCCCGGCTGTTCATTGCTTTTCGTAATATATCTGCAGTCTGTCACCCAGTTCGGGGCATTCGCTCAATCTTCCATTGATTAGACACACCGTGTCCACCTGCCCGCGCGCCACCAATTTGTTGTCCGACATGCGGAAGATGTCCTGCAGGAAGACATAGCGCACACCCTCCTTGCGCACACGCAACTTGCAGACAAACTCATCGCGGCTGCGCAAAGGAGTCTTGAAGGCTATCTGTATACGTGCCACCACCGGGGTGATGCCGGCGGCGTACATGTCGGCAAAACTGATGCCAGCAGACAGGAGGAACTCATGACGTGTGTGTTCCATGTAATGCTGATAGTTGGCATTATTCACGATTCCCTCCAGGTCACATTCGTAATCCCTTACCTTGAAGGGAAGTTCAAAGGCATATTTCACCTCTTTCATGCTTTTTTATATGTTATGTTCATTGATTCGGTGCGGTACAGGAACACTGCAGCAGCCCACGGAGGAGCGCAGGTAGGCATAGCCGAACTGGCAACGGAGGCAGTCGAGGCGGTCGCAATACACCTTCTTGAGCTGTATCAGCGCCTGGCTGTCGGCCGCCGAGGAAACACTCAGCCCGCATTGCTTCCACAGGCGCAGAATCCGGTTATTCTCGGCAGGCAACTGCTCCAGCATGCGCTGCGCCTTGTCCATCCATTTCTCCTCTCCCGTACTCATGCCGTAAGCATAAAGCAACGGTGCCACCGTATTGATAAGTATCAGGCGGGTAGTGGATGAGGAAAGCCCCGCATCATGCATCCTCCCATGAAGTTCCTCCGCTCCCTCCACCGCAAGCAGGGTATCCATCTGCACCTGACCGCCATGATAGAGAAGGGCTATTTGGTGTATCCTCACATGGGGGAAATTCTGCGGACGAGTGCGAAGGTATCTCCAGTCGGCATACTGCAGGGCGGGAGTCAGCGAGAACTTGGACGCAAGAAAGGAGAACTCCTGCTCCATGCGTGCCCGGTCAGACTCGGCTCCCTCAGGAAAGGCGCGCTCTATCAGCCCCGCCATACCTAGGAAAAGAGCATCTATCTGAAACAGGTGGTCGCGGTGTTTGCCTGCTGCTTGCAGAGGAATGGCCATGGCCCAGCGTTCAAAGGCATCACCATTAAGTCCGAAACCGAAATTACGGCAGAGCGTGACAAAGCAGGCACGCTCCCAATCGCCACCGAAAGCCCGTACCCGCTCCAGCACCCGGCCGGCACGCTGCTGCATGCGCTCTGCCAGCAGCCTGTCCATCCAGCCATGTATCTTGAGCGGATCAACCATGGGAAGCACCCGGTGACAACGGGGAAACTCGTCGGTGCACAGGAGTGCCTGGTAATCATCGGCCAAGGAATCAGGTACCGACAAACACACCTGTGGGACAGTCCTGCCCAAGGAAGTGGTCACTTCACAGTCGGAAACCTGCACCACATGCAGCACCGTCCCGTCATAGGCGGCATCGGTATGGTGCCCGTGGCGGAACCAGTCGGAGGAACGCAGATGAATCTCCACGTTGCCCGCCCACAGGATTCCGTCAACCTGCACCTTGGCATTGAAGAAGTCGGGTCCCCGGTCATGGTTGTGTGTACCCGGGTCTATCACCTCCACATGCCTCCCGTCCGTTGTCCTCAAATCCTTCAGGGGCAACATGCGGTGCTTCCACACGTAATGCAGCAGTTTCTCCATCTTGCTTTTGCCGATTGTCAAAAAGGACTGTCCGCTGCCACGGGAAAATGTCCCGGCGCAGCATCACGTCCCTTGCAAAGGTAAGGTTAAATGCCCGTATAAACAAAAGCATGCACAGATAATCCACACATGCAGGCACACTCTCCACAGGAATAAGGCTCAGGCAGCCCCACTTCGTAGGAATGCCCATATAACGAAGGGTAGTTTTTGTGGATACAGCTTCCGTATCTTACCGAAATGCACTACTTTTGCACAGAGAACATTCAGCAAAGAGATGAGGATAGCATTGATAGGCTACGGCAAGATGGGCCGTATGATAGAAGAGATTGCCGTAAGCCGCGGCCATGAGATAGTGAGTATCATTGATGTGGACAACTGCAATGACTTTGACAGCGAGGCATTCCGCTCAGCCGATGTGGCCATTGAGTTCACGGCACCGCAGGCAGCGTATGGCAATTACCTGCGTGCTTTTGCCCATCACGTGAAGGTGGTGAGCGGCAGCACGGGATGGATACCCCAGCATGGCGATGACGTGAGGCGCATGTGCGAGCAGGAAGGACAGACACTCTTCTGGAGCAGCAACTTCAGCCTGGGAGTCACTATCTTCAGGGCAGTCAACAGTTACCTGGCACGAATCATGAACCAGTTCTCCAACTATGCTCCAAGCATGGAGGAAATACATCACATACACAAACTTGACCATCCGAGCGGCACGGCCATCACCCTGGCCGAGGAACTCGCCGCCGAGGTAGAGCGAATCTCCGGATGGCAGACAGGGCTGCTGACCAATCCCGACGGTTCAGTGGAAGGCACGAAGGAAGTGCCCGCCGGCAAGATGCCCATCAACAGCATACGCCGCGGCGAGGTGCCGGGCATCCACTCCATCACCTGGGACAGCCCCGCAGACAGTATCACCATCACCCACGATGCACATAACCGCCGCGGATTTGCCCTGGGAGCAGTGCTGGCAGCCGAATTCACGGCGCAGCACAGCGGACTGCTCACCATGAAAGACCTGTTCAAATTCTAACCCACAACCAAGCAATGAGACTGAAGAGACGCAAGGCCACAACCACAGACTGGTGCAAGGCCATCATCATAACCCTGCTTTACCTTTGCTTCCTATACTGGGTGGATGCCTGGTGGGGACTCATCGTAGTGCCGTTCATACTGGATGCCTACATTACCTGCTGGATTCCCTGGACATGGTGGAAGAACCTGGAAAACCCCATAGCACGCACCCTCATGAGCTGGGTGGATGCCATTGTGTTTGCATTAGTGGCCGTTTACTTCTTCAACATATACTTCTTCCAGAACTACAACATACCCAGCAGTTCGCTGGAGAAGAGTCTGCTGGTGGGCGACTATCTGGTGGTGAACAAGATGGCCTACGGCCCTCGCGTGCCGCAGACACCCTTGCACATGCCACTCGTACAGCATACCCTGCCCAACGTGCTGGGCTTGGGAGGCTGCAAGAGTTATATAGAGTGGCCGCAATGGGAATACAAGCGTGTGCACCCCAAGCCTGTCCAACTGAACGACATCGTGGTGTTCAACTATCCCGCAGGAGACACCATTGTGACGGCACAGCCCTATCAGACTGAGTATTACTCGCTCTGCTACGGCATAGGAAGCCAACTGTGGGAACAGGAACATGGAGCCATGCCGCAGATGGATTCCATGCCTGCCTTGCAGCAGAGAGCCTATTACGGAATGATCTACAACATGGGCAAGGAGTACATAAAACTGGACAAGAGAGACTTCGGGAACATTGACACACGGCCTGTCGACCGCAGGGAAAACTATGTGAAGAGGTGCGTGGGCCTGCCCGGACAGACTCTGCAGATAAAGAACCGTGCCATATACCTGGACGGGAAACTGAACCCCGATGCCCGGGACGTGCAGTACAACTACAATATGGCGCTCACAGGCGAATCCCTGCCCCAGGACCTGGTGGAGGAAGTAGGCATCAGCCAGAAAGACTTACAGGACTATTACCAGTCAGGCATCATACCCCTGACCAAGGAGATGAAGTCCTCGCTGGAGAAGCGCAGGGATGTGGTGGCCTCCATCACCATCACCCGCAACACCCACACGGACGACCTCTACCCGCAGAACGCATATACAGGCTGGACCTGCGACAATTACGGCCCCATCTGGATACCCCAGAAGGGAGCCACCCTGCACCTCACCTTGGACAACCTGCCCATCTATGAGCGTCCCATCAGAGCCTATGAGGGGAATGACCTGCAGGTGACCCCGGAGGGCAAGATACTCATCAACGGGAAGGAAACCACGGAATACACCTTCAAGATGGACTACTACTGGATGCAGGGTGACAACCGACACAACTCCGCCGACAGCCGCTACTGGGGCTTTGTACCCGAAGACCACGTAGTGGGCAAGCCCGTGCTGGTATGGCTAAGCACCGATGAGGACCACCCCTTTGCCAGCCTGAAGCACTTCCGCTGGGAGCGCATGTTCCGACTGGTAAAGAACATGAAATAACCCTCCCAATCATCATTCTTAAGGAAAGGAAAACCGCTTGAGACACCTGCTCTGCATACTAATTGCCTTCACGTTGGCTATATCCGTGGCCATTGTGCTGCGCTGCATCGTGTTCGGGATATACTTCATACCCCACGACATGCAGGCTCCCGTGCTTCGTGCCGGCGACAGGGTGCTGGTCAGGAAATGGGCTTACGGCATCCATCTCCCTTGGCAGGAGAACCCGCTAGAGACAGAGTCACGCGCCCCTGAGGCAGGAGACTGGGTGGCATTCCGCACCCCGGACTCTCCGGGATGCCCGACCAGTGAGGGCATCGGCTGCCTGATGGCAGGGCCGGGCGACACGGTATGGGTGGGGCCGCACCTCCGAGTAAGCCCCGTGCGCAACTACTCCCAAGGGTGCATCTGGCCGCTGGTCATACCCCGGAAAGGCGACTGCATCAAGATGTCGCCCTGGAACGTGAGCCTCTACGCACGCACCATCCGCAGCCATGAAGGGGCAGAGGTAGCCGTACAGGCCGACCGCCTCACCTGGAAGGGGAAGCCTTACAGGCAATTCAGATTTCACAAGAACTATTACTGGATATACTCAGGCAACGCAAGGAATCTGCAAGACAGCCGTACCCTAGGCTTCCTGCCCCGGGAAGCCATTGTCGGACAGGCTACCACCCTGCTCTATTCACTGGACAGGATGAAGCCCTGGTACAGCCGGCTCCGAACCGACCGCCTGCTCCGTCCACTGGAGGGAAGACCATGAACACCCTGACATTGCCCTGTTGCTACCTGGCTCCCGCAGCGCACTACAGCGCACTGCTGCATGCACAGGAGGCTCAGATGGAGGTTCACGACCATTATACCAGGCAGACCCTGCGCAACCGATGCCTCATCGACAGCCCACAGGGTGTACTCTCCCTGAGCATACCCGTGGTGAAGCCCGAAGGGCCTACCCTCACGCGGGACATACGCCTGAGCGAGCACGGCAACTGGCGCCGGCAGCACTGGAATGCCCTGAAGAGCAGTTACGGGCAGTCCCCCTTCTTTGAGTATTACGCCGATGACTTCGCCCCTTTCTACGAGTCCAAGTGGGAGTACCTGGCCGACTTCAACGAGGAACTCATGCGCCTGGTCTGCCACCTGCTGGACATCCAGGCCAATATCCGGCGCACGGAGTCCTATCAGGGCGATGCCCTGGCCCAGGAATTCCCGCCTGTCAAGACCCCCTACTGGCAGGTGTTCGGACACAAGGAGGGCTTCCGCCCGGGGCTGAGCATCGTTGACCTGCTCTTCAATATGGGCCCCGAGGGGCTCCTGCTCCTATGATCCTGCACCCACTGCCCGCCTGCGCGGAGCAGATACCCGACCCCGAACGCTTCACCTACCCGTTCTGCTACGAGCCTCATCCGCTTTGCAGGGCCGCGGCGGGTCAACTGCGTGCCTACCTGGAGGGACAGGGTCAGTGGAGGGACGAACTCTCGCAGGGGAAGATGATGGGTGTACTGGTGGTCAGGCACCGGGGAGCCAGGGGGTTCCTGGCCGCATTCTCGGGCACGCTAGGAGGACAGACCCGGCAGGAATATTTCGTCCCGCCCGTGTTCGACCTCATGTCGCCCGGCTGTCACTTCCAGCAGGAACAGGGAGTCATCTCGGCCATGAACCGGAGGCTCATCGCCCTGAGGCAGGAGAGCGGCACCATGCGCCAAAGGCTGCGGCTGGAGGAGATGCTCGGGGAGAGAGACCGCGAGATGCAGGCCATGAGGGAGGAAGCCCGGCGGGCAAGGCTCCAGCGCCGGCAACTCAGGCTGACCCTTTCCCCCGAGGAACTGGCAGGCAGGCAGGAAGAGATGGTGAGGGAAAGCCAATACCAGAAGGCGGAACTGCGCAGAGCGGCCAAGCGATGGGAACAGAAGATAAGGGAGGCCGAAGCCCTCGTGAGGGCACTCCTGGAAGAGGAGAAGGCACTGCAGACCGAGAGGAAGAGGCGCAGCGAGGCCCTGCAGGGCTGGCTCTTCGACCGCTACATACTCCTCAACGCCCGGGGCGAGAGGCGAAGCGTGAGCCAGATATTCGGCTCAGCCGTGCCGCCCTCGGGAACGGGTGACTGCTGCGCGCCCAAACTGCTGCAGGCGGCATACGCCCAAGGGATGACGCCGCTGTGCATGGGAGAGTTCTGGGTGGGTGCCTCCCCGGCCGACGAGGTGCGCACCGACGGATGCTTCTACCCCGCCTGCCACAGCCGCTGCCTGCCCCTGCTCTCCCACATGACACAGGGGCTCAGCCTGGAGGAGAACCCGCTCTCAGCGGGTTACCGCTCCGTGCTACAGCGGTTCAGCATCCAGTACGCCGACAGCAGTCTGGTGGTCGTGCGCAAGCCCGAGGGGATGCTCTCCGTTCCGGGCAAGGAGGGGCTGCCAAGCGTGGAGGACATCCTCAGGGATGAGTTCCCCACGACCACGCCTCCCCTCATGGTGCACCGGCTGGACATGGACACGAGCGGACTCATGGTGGTAGCACTCACCCCCGAGGCCCACCGCTCCCTGCAACGGCAGTTCCTGGCACACGAGGTGGAGAAGGTCTATACGGCCATCCTGGAGCACCCCTTGCCTGTGGGACAGGAGGGGTACATCAGTCTGCCGTTGCGCCCCGACTTGGACGATCGTCCCCGCCAACTGGTGGACTTCACGCTGGGCAAGAGCGCACGCACCCATTACAGGGTGGAAGCCCGCGAGGGCAACCATTCAAGGGTGACGCTGCAGCCGCTCACGGGGCGCACCCACCAGTTGCGGGTTCACTGCGCCCATCCTTCCGGGCTGGGCAACCCCATCGTGGGCGACAGGCTCTACGGGCAGGCAGCGGGCAGGCTGATGCTCCACGCACAGCAACTCAGCCTCACCCACCCCCGAACCGGGGAACGAATGACCTTCCGCTGGGACTATATATAATAAGGAAGCAACGCCCCGAAGGACATTCCGGGGGAAGCACATACGACAAGGAAACATCACAACACAAACATAAGGCTATGAACATAGAGAACGAGAAGAAGAAGATCAGGCTGGACGTTCATACCCACACCATCATGAGTGGGCATGCCTTCAGCACCCTGCAGGAAATGGCAAGCGAGGCAGCCGCCCGAGGCTTGCAGATACTGGGCATAACAGAGCACGGTCCCCACATACCGGGCACCTGCGACCCCATCTACTTCCGCAACCTCCACGTGGTGCCCCGTCAGATGTACGGCGTGCGCCTGCTCCTGGGAGCCGAGTTGAACATATTGGACACCCGGGGGACACTGGATCTCGACGAGAACTACTACCGGATGCTCGACCTCCGCATCGCCGGCATACACAGCATTTGCTGGCAGGGAGGGAGCCGCGACGAGAACACGGCAGGTGTGGAGGCCGCCATCAGGAACCCGTGGACGCACATCATCAGCCATCCGGGAGACGGCGCAGCCGACCTGGACTACCGTCCACTGGTGGAGGCCGCCGCAGAGACCCATACGCTGCTCGAGATAAACAACACCAGTTTCCGGCCGGCGCGGGGACTGGTGAAGTCGCGTGACAACAACCTGCAAATCCTGCGCCTCTGCCGCCAGCAGGGAGTGCCCGTCATCCTGGGCAGTGACGCCCACATATCCTTCTCCATCGCCGACTACGGGTACCTATACCCCCTGCTCGAGGAGACCCGCTTCCCCGATGAGCTCATCATGAACTACGACACCGAGCGGTTCCTTGCCTACCTGGGCATCGACTGACCCTGTCCCCCATCCCCCACTGCCGGAGGCCAGCGCGCCCGCGGCAGGCACTGCCTCCCGGCGCACAGCGGGGGGAGGCGGTGGTGAAGGGCGGCTCTCCGTGAGGGCCGCCCTTTGCTATCGGCAGCCGCTCAGCAGGGTGCCGTCCTCCGCCGTGCCCTCGATGGTGACCACGGGGGAGGTCTCCCTGCCGCTCCCGTAGAAACGGATGGTGGCGCGCCCCTGCCCGTCCAGCTGCACGGCAGGGTTCCAGTAGAGCGTGCGGCGATGGTCCTTGTGTCCCTCCGGCGGCAGGGTCTCGTAGTGCGGCTGGTAGAAGTCCTCGCACACGTTGTAGCCCCAGTGGAGATAGCGGCGGTCTCGGTACGTGGTGCGCTCCGTGTTGTCCGGCAGGCATTCCAGGCTGACGGTCACCGATGGCTGGTCCGATGCCTCATAGCGGGGGTCGCCCTCCAGCCTCGGGGCATAGTCGGTGTAGATACGAACTTGGTGCAGGTTCCTCAGGTGGTTGTACCTGAGCTGGTCCGCCTGGGGGATGTTGAAGGTGGCATCCCGTCCGTTCCACCGGCGTTCCAGGTCGTATGCCCTGTCGGTCCCCCGCATCTCGCCTATGTAGAGACGGGCCAGGTTGAGGGTGAAGGACAGGCTGCCGGCATACCATGCAGGGGAGAGGCCCGCATCCACCGTCTCGTTGAACGCCTCATAGGCATCCCGCACCAGCACGGGCTTGTCCAGGTTGAGCTTGCGCAGTCCCCTGCCGCCCTTCACCTCCACCTCCTTCAGCCCTGTCACGTCCGGCTCCCCGGGGGAGTCGTCCGATGCCTTGGGGGAATGCACTGCGGCAGTCCCCGAGGGATGCACCCGGTAATAACCGTATGGGTGCACGAAGCGGGGAAAGAAGGGGCGCACGCGCACGCTGTACTTGGGATAGTCGTCGCCATCCAGTTTCATCTGCCTCACCTCCCCCTGGTCGGCCCCGATGAGGTACAGGAAGAAGGGGGAGTCCACATGGGGTGCCTGGATGAAGAACTTCCCGTCCTTCGTGGGCACGGTCCTTTGCCCAAAGCTGTTCTGCCCCTTGGTTGCCAAGGCATACTCTGCCCTAACCACGCCCTCCTTCCTCATCTTGCTCAGGAATTGGAAGTCTGCCGGGTCATCCCTTACCGAGGAATATAGTTGTATCTTGTCGTTTTCCCAGACTTCCCTCAGCAGCCTTCCGCTGCCGATGCCCGTGGGCCACAATATATCTTCAAGCTTGGGGCCGCAGGTTCCTCCCGCCCCTTGGCTCTCCTTCAGCGTGGCTAGAAGTTCCGAAGGTTCGTGGTAGAAGTAGTCCTCCTGCTCGAGTGCCAGGTATTTGCTCATGTCGCCCCTAATGACCGGAGAGATCTCGAAGGGCTCCCTCAGCGTGAAGCCCTGCGTCATCTCTTCCCAGCGGTACCTCCTCCACCCCTGCACGCGGAGCAGGAGGTCCAGGTGGCGGCGGCGCGTGGAGTCGGCCTCCCGGAAATAATAGAGCGGGTCTTCCACGAAGCCCCTCACCTGGCTTGCCAGCAGCATCTCCGTGAGCATCGTGCCGTTGTCCTGCGGCGTGATGGCGGTGCCCCGGTCATACACGGCCACCGACACCCGTCCCGGCCCCGGTGCCTGCAGGCTGAGTTCCCGGCAGGCGTAGGGAGCCAGCGTGTGCCCTGCCGCCTCCCCGCCCACAGCCACGTTGCCCTCCGGCACCGCCTCCTGGTGGAGAAAGAGCAGGCGGTCGGCCCACACCCGGGAATGGCCGTCGTACACAGTGAGCTGCGCCACCCCCGCAGGCAGGCCGGCCAGGGGGAGCGCCAAGGTGTCGGACTCCAGCCTCTGCCCGAGGATGAACCTGCCGCCCACCAGCAGCGTGAGCCCCAGGGGAGCCTGCCCCAGCCCCTCCCGGTGCAGGGTCACCAGCAGGGTGTCCTGCCGCTCCCGGGCGGAGAGGATGACCCCTTGCGCCATGCATTGGGGCAGGGAAAACGTGGCTGTCTGCCCCTCGCCCCAGGTGAAGAGGGCCTTGTATGCCGCGCCCGCCTGCCCCCTCAGGGTCACCGTGCCGCGCCCCCGGTGCTCGGTGTCGGCCTCTGCCAGGGTGCGCCCCTCGCCGTCTTGGATGGAGAGGTGCCCCTGCAGGTGGCGGCCCTCGTCATCGCTGGCCTCGAAGGCGATGTCCTGCCCAGCCCCTGCCACCCAGGCTCCTCCCTCGGGGTAGAAGGTCACCGTGGCCTTGCCCTCGCGCTCCTTCTTTCTGTAATAGCGGCGCAGCGGGCGCGGGGTCATCTCCTGGGTATATCCCGGCTCCGAGGCGGGGCACTTGTCATAGATGGGGAACACCCGGCTGTAGAGCTTCTCGTAGTCGCGGAAGTAGTCCTCGGCCATGTCCTCACGCATGAACCACTTGTGCGCAGGGCGGCTGTGGGGATGGGTGAAGGCTCCCCAGTTGAGCTGCCAGCGCGTATAGGCCCGCAGTTCGTAGAAGCCGGCATAGAGCGTGTCGGGCAGCGTGAAGGAGCCGTCGGCCTCCCCGGCTCTCAGCCTCAGCATCTGCCGCTCCACCAGGTAGCCGTCCTGGTTGAGGAGCTCCACGTGGAGCACTTCGCTCAGGTCGGTGGGGAGCAGACTGTCGGCACGCAGCACATAGGCTTTGTAATAGATGGTGTCCCCCAGGTGGTAACAGACGTTGTCCATATGGACGAACACCTGCTCCTGGGGCACGCGCCGGCAGAAGCGCGAGAGGCGGTCGGAGAGGATGGCCAGGGAGTCGGGCTCCCCGGGATTGGGGGCGGAAGCACGCGCCTCCCCGGCCACTGCCCCGATGAGGAGGGCAAGGACGCTAAGCAGGGGCTTCTTGCTGTTTAACATCGATATTGTTCAGGAATATTATAGAAAATGGTTGGGAAATCTGCAGATACTATCTTAACATGATAATTCCCGTCCCATGTGGCGACTGCAGAAACACCGCCAAAATGATCTTCTGCATGTAAAATAACAGTTACACTCAATGGAGGAGTTTGTCCATTTAAAAAAGACCCATCTCCCCATGTCACTTCCACTTCCAACGAAATATGGCATCCATCAGGACGAAATCTTTCACTTCCTGCCATAAGTCCACTTCCACCACTTCCAGAATTGCCTCCGCATCCTCCACCGTATGCACTTCCACTCCCAGAAGTATCTCCAAAAGCACGGTGATAAACCAATTCGCCATGTTCTCTGACCCACCCACCTGGCCAAATTTCTAAGGCCATCATTTCTTCATATGCAGCAAAGGAAAATGGATTATCATAACTTCCTAAACGATATTGTCCGTCCTGTTCTGTTCCCAAATCGGTTCTTACATAACAAACTCCATTTGTCTTTGGGTCACGCACCCAACCTCCATGCCATGCTTCGTGATTCACTAATGCAATCATTTCCTCTTGTGTGTAGGGATTCGACCCACTTCCTTTAATAGCTTCATTTGATTCGTAACTCATAACTTTTCTCATTTTAAGGGTTTACTATTAAGTTAATTGCTTTTGAGCCGTCACAATTCCATTTTTAACGAGGAACACTAATTCCTCCATTATATAGTTGGCAGAGCAAATTCCATTACCGCCTTTTAAGGCCAACAGATTTTTTTGTAAGTTTATAACAGTTGATGCACCCTTTCTTATTATGTTAACAATCTCGACATCAAAGTCAAGAAGTGCAATCTGTTCTATGTGCTTGAAAAAACACGTTGGAATAAGGCCAATCGCGCTTAAGGGGAAATTTTCTTCGCAAGCAGACTCCGCCCTTATCCCCTGATTGTCTTTCCATTCACACGGAATGCTAACTATTTCTATCAGAGGAGAAACACTTATAATAAAATCCATCTGTTGTTCCTCTGACGAGCATACAATAAACTCCGAGTTCCATGCAGTCTCCTCTTCGTATTTCCCAATTATCCTATCATCTACATTTTCTATTTTCTTCTTGTAAGTTTCGAGAAGATTGATGTATTCTCTTGGACACAGCGGATTTACCACGACTCTTTTATCTACAATTTCACTGTAATGCTTTTGGAAGAGACGAACTATCTTGCCATAATATTTTGGATATTCACGTATTAGCGTGTTCTGCAACATTCTACAAATATGTGCATTTCTTTTGTGTCCTCCAAGTATATGGAAGAAGCCTTTCTTGCTAAACATATCCAGATTACAGAAATCCTTCACTGTATACCCGAAATCAAGCACCGTTCGCCCTAACACACTTGCCACCTCTTTTTCCTCACAATCGGCTTTGGCCGCAAATATTATTTGTTCAAAAAACAAATTGCATTCCAGACCCGATATCCTCTGTGTTAAATCGTTGATTCCGTTATCGTTCACAAAAGACATGGCTTCCTCACAATAATTGCGGATAAAATCTATGTCACCTCCTCCAAAAACTCCCATGTTAAAGGAGGATATTTTATTTCTTTCGTCCATGATTTTAATACAATCGGGAAGAATCAAAGATTGTTGCCCGTGTATTTTTTCAAGCATTGATGCGTAATACGAACCACCTAATTCTCGGTTTTGGACAACCAAAGGTGCATTTAGTATGTTGCCAGGAAGAGGGGCGGACAAATAGACATCCCCGTCTATATGAAGAAATGGACAATCCTGTAGAGAATAAGTCTTGATTTTCGCATATGCCCAGTTTTTGGGAAGGCATAGATTCTTATCATATATCACATGAACTTTCGTATATGGAAGAGACAACTGCTCAATCAAAAGTTTGTATCCATTCTCGTCCGTGTACAATTCCAAATTATCATAATGTTTTCGTATACACAAACAACTTAACGCCCATGACATTATATTAAATTCAGGCGACACCCACCCAAACGATTTATCTAATGGATTTATGTTTGCTGTCCAGAAAGTTTGAACGAATCTCATATTTCTAAATGTCTTTTTGTTTTTATTGGTTAAACAAAGATTCCTCCCATATCTTTGGGGGTACGTTCTCTCCCACATCGTGGCAATGTGGAACCCAAGAACAAGCCCAAATTTAAGAAAAGTCCTGGAGAGAGAAGGCATTAACGTGAGTTTTCTACTTAGAAATCCCTTTTATTAACTTTTTTTATATCACAGGGCTATGTTATTCCTGTTTTTAGTACCATCTCATGTTCAATTCATGGCCAATAATACCTTAATCAATTATAGCCAGCAAGGGTTTACCAATTGCCAGCCATTCTGCCCCCCCCTTCCATGTTTTCTGCGACACAGAAAAGCCCTCCGTGTCATTGAGGAACACGGAGGGCTTGAAATGGTCTACCGCAGATGACGGTCACAGGGAGCCGCTTATGCAAGGTCGTCACCGCCCAAATCGCCGCTGCCCTGGTTGCCGCCGCCGGTGGTTCCACTGTCCTCACCGGGCGTGGTGGGCTTCTTGGAGGTTACGGGTGTCACCCTGCTGCGGTCGATGCTGAGTTCCACGGACTTGGCTGCCTCGCGCATCTGGCGCTTCGGGGTGAACTGAATCCGCGGGGTGTTCAGCGAGTCGGCCACGGTCACCTCCTCCGGGGAGTCCATCATCTTGGAGGAGACCACGAGGCGGAAGGAACCCAGTTCTGCCAGATCCACGCTGGTGCCCTGCTGCAGTGCCTCACACACCACGTTGGAGAGGCTGATGAGTGCATTGCTCACGTCGCCGGCCGAGAGGGAGGTCTCCCTCACGATGTGGTCCACCAATGACTTGTAGGTCATCTTCTGACTGCTCTTGGGCTGGGCGTAATACACCGTCTGCCCCTTACGTGTCCCAATGGGCTGTACCCGGGACATAATCTCAAACTTAATCATGCTTGAACGGTTTTTAGTTGTTAATAAAATATTTTAACTGGTCGCTATGCTCGCTGATTGGTATTTCCCTGCCCGTACGGGTGCTGTAATACCCCTAACAAGGGATGCTGCAATACCCCTAACAAGGGGTACCAACGTACCCCTAACATGGGGTACCGGTGCATCCCTAACATGGGGTACCGGTGCATCCCTAACAAGGGGTGTAGGCGTATCCCCAGCAAGGGGTGCAAGCGCACTCCCGGAAGGGTTGTGGCCACGCACTAACAGGGTATGTTCCAGTAAGTTGCAAAGAGTTGCAGAAGTGCTTCATTCATGGAATGTTGAGTGTTTTCATTCTAAGTCCGCCACAGCGAACCTTGGCTCTCTGTCACAAAGGTAGCATAATGTTTCGGACTGGCAAGAGCGGAAGGGCATTATTTTTCATGGCTAATGGAAAATTCTTTACACCCCTGCACCTTGGCATGACAGGGAGTCGGGAAAAGGCACGTTACTCATTATATATATAGCGGAGCGAAGAGCCTGTGTTCTTCGCGGCGGAGAGCCAACGGGCTTCGTGGCGGAGAGCCTGTGTGCTTCATAGAGGAGAGCAGAGGGGCTTCATGGAGGAGAGCCTCGGAGACATTGCGGCAGGCATCAAAAGAGCGAAGGTTCCGCCCCGGGAGGGGGAAGCCTTCGCTGGCTGTGGCTTGGCGGTGCCGATGGCGGGAGAGCGCCGGTGCCGGAGTGTCTCATTCTGTTTCACGGAGTGTTTCATCTTGTTTCACCCGGAGGGCTGATGAGCGGTGAAACCGGGACTTTTTCTCCTTCGGCTCCAACGGCCGGGGGCGGGCGCGCCCTACTTCCGCTCCGTCATGATGCCCTCGATGAGTATGTCGCCCGTGAGCAGCGAGGCGGGGATGACGAGGGAGCCATCGTCCTGGAAATCCTCTTGGGTGAAGAGGCGGGAGAGCGCCCTGCCGGGGCCGTGGTGGACGATGATTCCGGTGCAGGTGAAGCCCTGCTCGGGCACGCCCTTCACGCAAAGCGGGGTGCGGCGGGGATGGCGGTACCCTGCGTTGAAGGGCTGCCCATTGGAGAGGAGCACCTCGCCGTTCCGCTGGGAGTTGGTCACGAGCACCGTGCCGGAGTCCTGCGCCGTGCCGGTATCGGCCTGCCGGGCATCGGTGGGGAGGGCATCTCCGCCAAGGGTGTCGGCCGTGCCGGGGAGCCGGGGAACGGCATCGCCCAGGCGGATGTTGTCCAGGTAGGCCGCAAAGGGCTCGGTGAGGCGGTGGGGCGACTCGCAGTCGAACACGATGACCAGGGAGCGGGCCTCTATGCCCCCGGCACCCTTCATGGGAAACACCACGTCGGTCCAACGCCCGGGAACGGCCTCGTTCAAGGCCAGCCGCGAGGACTGCACCACCTCCTCATCCTGATGCCGCCAGTCCGCCTCCCGGTGCTTGCCCAGCACCATCAGCAGGCATCGGCCTGGCAGGGGCTTGAGGATGCCCACGTGCAGGTACCGCTCCTCGGGGGTCAGCTCAAACTGCATCTCCCGGGGCAGGTCTATGCGGGCGCCGTAGAGGTTGCTTCCGTGGAGGGAGCGCTGGCAGCCCAGCACGTGCCCCGAAGGGTTGCCCTCGTCGGCAAGCGGGTTGGCCAGCACCCGGCAGTTGCCCTGCAGGGTGCCCCGGCGGAAGGGAGACTCCTCCCAGGCATCCCACACCCCCACGTGGGGGAGGCTGTCCCCCTCGAAGGTGATTACCTGTGCACTCAGGGGCATCTGCATGGCCAGCAGCAGTGCCCACAGGGTTGTTCTCTTTATTGTCATGCTCTGTTGGTTTACGGTGTTCGTGATGGCCGGCCCTTGCGGGGGAGCCCGCCGGAGATTCCGTGAGGAAGACCGGGAGGATTCCGTGCAGGGGATGGCGTCCTGTCAGAAGATGCCTATCCGCTGGAGGGTGGGGCACGCCTTGCTGTCAAGGATGGTGACGCGCACGTGGCATACGCCCTCCACGGCCGTCCACCCCTCGGTGGTGCCGCTCAGGGGAACTATTCTCTTGTATCCCACGGTGCGGCAGAGGTCGGGGGCGTGCCTCTGCCAGTGGATGCCGTCGGCAGAGGTCTCTATGCTGAACGCCCTTATGCGCTGCCCCAGGGCGATGTGCTCCTGCAGCATCACGGCGTGCACGGCCTGGGGCTTCTTCCAGGACAGGGTGACGGAGGCGGTGGTGACGGAGTCATCGGTGGCCCAGTAGGTGTCTGTGCGGCCGTCGGCCACCCTGCGGGGCTTGAAGTCGCGCCCCCGTCCGGGCTGCCTCACCCTGCCGGCCTCCACGTGGCAGTGCCTCCGCGCCAGGTCGGCACGGTCGCCCAGCCTCTCGCGCAGCAGCCTGCCCAGGCCCCTGATCGCGTCCTCGGTGTGGCGCGGCACCAGCCCGTCCTTCCCCGGGGGGATGTTCAGTATGAAGGTGGCGTTGCGCCCCACCGTCTCCAGGTACATCCTGAAGAGGCGGTCGGGGGTGAGTGCCTGCTCGCCCTCGTGGAAGAACCATCCCCTGTCGGTGGCCTTCGCGTCGCTCTCGCCCGGCAGCCAGCACCACCCGTCCTCGGTACCCTGCTCGGCGTGTGGCTGGTCCTGCCCGTCAAGGCGGTTGTCCGTTGCCCAGTTCTCAATGCCCGCGTAGCCGCTCTCGTTGCCTATCCACCGGGCCTCTCCCCCCACGCCCCACATCACGCAGCGGGGGAGCAGGGCGTGCACCGTATCGCGCAGGTTGGGCAGGTCATAGTATGTGGTGCGGTCCACCTTCACCGTCCCTCCGCGTCCGCCGTAATAGCCATCGCCCCCGTTGGCCCCGTCGAACCACATCTCGAACTGGTCGCTCCCGTAGGCGGCGCACTCCAGGCACTGGCGCAGGAACACGTCGGTGACGTAGCGTGGCGAGCCATAGAGGGCGCTGTTGCGGTCCCAGGGACTGATGTAGAAGCCATACTTCATGTGCAGCCTGCGCGCCGCCCGGGCAAAGTCGCGCGGCACATTGGTGAGGCGCGCATGGGGGTTGCCGCTCTGCGTGACGTTGTGGGCAGTGGTCTGCGTGGGCCACAGGCAGAAGCCGTCGTGGTGCTTCACCACGGCTATGCCGCCCCGCATCCCTCCCAGGCGCGCCACCCTGAGCCACTGCTCGGGGCAGGGCACGGCAGTGGGGGCAAAGAGGTCCTCGTCCTCGTCTCCCCGCCCCCACTCACGCCCGGTGTACGTGTTCATGCCGTAATGGAAGAAGGCATAGAACTCAGTCTCATTCCATTCCAGCTGGGTGCGGGTGGGCACGGGGTGCACCGGCCGGGGCTCGTTCTGCGGGTTGGCCGGATGTTCGGGCACCAGGGCCAACTGCGCGCACAGGGCCAGGGGCAGGCTCCAGGCCAGGATGGAGGCCGTAAGATGATTCCTTTCAAGCATAGGTGATTGGTATGTGGGGACAAATGTAGGCAAAGTTTTCGAGATTCCTTGCACAAATGGCCGAAAGGCAATAGCTTTGCACGAAAATCAGCAAACGATGAGACAGACAGATAAGGAACGGGAGGCAGAGCAGAGAGCCTTCTTCACCCACACCCTGCCCTGCGGGCTGCGCATCATCTGCAGCCAATGCCCCACGCAGGTGGTATACTGCGGGCTGGCCGTGGATGCCGGGACACGCGACGAGGCGGACAGCGAGAGCGGCATGGCACACTTCACCGAGCACATGAGCTTCAAGGGCACGCCCCGCCTCTCCTCGAGGCAGGTATCGGCACGCATGGAATCGGTGGGGGGCGACCTGAACGCCTATACGGGCAAGGAGGAGACGCTGTATTACAGCACGTTCCTGCGCCAGCACCTGGGGCGCGCCGTCAGCCTGCTGGTGGACATGGTGCTGCACAGCACATTCCCGCAGGAGGAGATGACGAGAGAGGCAGAGGTGGTGGCAGAGGAGATCGAGAGCTACAACGACCAGCCCTCCGAACTCATCTATGACGAGTTCGAGGCACTCGTGTTCGGCCGCCATCCGCTGGGGCGCAGCATATTGGGGCAGACGGAAAGACTGCGGCAGCTGCGCACGGCCGACATGGAAGCCTTCCACCGGCGCATGTACCGTCCCCACCGCATGGTGCTCTTCGTCCTGGGTCAGGTGGACCCCCGCCAGGTGGTGCGCCTGGCAGAGAAGGCGGTGCAGGACTACGGGCTGAAGGAGGCCCCCCTGCTCCCCGAACACCGCTCGGCCCCCACATTCACGCTACCCGCACAGCCGGTGATTAGGTGCAGCAAGGACACCCATCAGGCTCACGTGCTCATCGGTGCACCGTCATACGCCGCCACCGACCCCCGCCACACGCAACTCTTCATGCTGAGCAACCTGCTCGGCGGACCCTGCATGAGCAGCAGGCTCAACGTGGCACTGCGGGAACGCCGGGGACTGGTATACACGGTGGAGAGCAGTGCCGTGTGCTACACCGACACGGGGCTGTGGAGCGTCTACTTCGGGTGCGACCCTCGGGACGTGAAGAGATGCCTGGGGCTGGTGGGCAAGGAACTGCACCGCCTGACAGACGCCCCCCTATCCGAACGGGCGCTCGAAGCCGCCAGGAGGCAACTCAAGGGGCAGATAGGCGTGGCACAGGACAACTTTGAGAGCACGGCCATAGGAATGGGCAAGCGCTTCCTCCACTACGGAACCACCCGCACCGTGCAGCAAACATTTAGGGAACTCGACTCCATCACACCCCTGCAACTGCAGCAGACGGCTCAGGAGATATTCGCCCCCGAGCGCCTGCAGACACTCATCTACGAATAAGGACGGGCAAGGAGACAGGACGAGGACGGCAGCAAACACGGAACGGGGGCGACAGCGGACACGGAACGGGGGCGGCCAACGGCAAGGAAGGTCATCACTTTTGGGTATTTTCCCATGCCCGCCCCACTTTGCAACCCCATTGTATGCCGCTTCTTCGTAACTTTGCACCGTCAACATGAAATGCGTCAAGGCTATGACATTACGTGATTTAGACATAGGACAGCAAGCGGTCATCACCACCGTGGGCGGACAGGGAGGCACACGACAGCACTTCCTCGACATGGGCATGATTCCGGGGGCTGCCATACGCATACAGAAGTTTGCCCCCATGGGAGACCCCATGGAGGTGCGCATACACAACTATGAGCTGGTGCTCACGCTGGCCGATGCGGCACAGATAGGTGTCACGCTCGACGGGGTGCAGGATGCCCTGGAGCACGAGGCCAGCCAGCACGTGCTGCCCGACGAGGACTACCGGGTGTGCCACCAGGCCGAGCACCCGGGACTGGGTGAGGAGGGACGTTACCACGAGCAGGACAGGCAGCACACGGGCACCACCGCCAACGAAAGGACTGAGAGGCCGCTCACATTCGCCCTGGCCGGGAACCAGAACTGCGGGAAGACCACGCTCTTCAACCAACTCACGGGAGCCAACCAGCACGTGGGGAACTTCCCCGGAGTGACCATCGACCGCAAGGAGGGCACCATAAAGGGGCATCCGCAGGCCACCGTGACCGACCTCCCCGGCATCTACAGCCTGAGTCCCTACACCAGCGAGGAGATTGTGAGCCGCGAGTTCATACTGAAGCATCACCCCGACGGAATCATCAACATAGTGGATGCCTCGTGCATAGAACGGAGCCTATACCTGACCATGCAACTCATGGAACTGGACATCCCCATGGTGCTCGCCCTGAACATGATGGACGAAGTGGAAGGGAACGGAGGGGCCATCCGCATCAACGAGATGGAGCGGAGACTGGGTATCCCCGTGATTCCCATCAGTGCCATGAGGAACGAGGGGGTGGACGAGTTGGTGCACCACGCCATCCATGTGGCCAAGTACCGGGAGCGGCCGCTGCGCAACGACTTCTGCAGCCCCACGGCACACGGGGGAGCCGTGCACCGCTGCCTGCATGCCATCATGCACCTCACCGAGGACCATGCGCAGAGGGCGGGCATACCCGTACGCTTTGCGGCGGGCAAGCTGATAGAGGGAGACCCCAGGGTGATGCAGGCACTGGCGCTGACCGACAACGAGAAGCAGACCATGGAGCACATCATATATCAGATGGAGGAGGAACGGAAACTGGACCGCTGCGCCGCAATGGCCGACATGCGCTACACATACATACAGCGCCTCTGCAGCCGCACGGTGGTCTACCCCTCGGAAAGCAAGGAGCACCTGCGCAGCCTCAAACTGGACCGCGTGCTCACCGGCCGCTGGACGGCACTGCCCTCCTTCGCCCTCATCATGGGTCTGGTGTTCTGGCTCACGTTCTTCTCCCTGGGCGCATGGCTGCAGGGAGCATTCGAGGATGCCATCGACTGGTTCACCGACCTCACCGACCGCACGCTCACGGCCTGGAACATAGCACCCGTGGTGCACAGCCTCATCATAGACGGAGTGTACGGCGGTGTGGGCACCGTGCTCTCGTTCCTGCCCCTCATCATTGTGCTCTTCTTCTTCCTGAGTATGCTGGAGGACACCGGATATATGGCGCGCATCGCCTTCGTGATGGATCGTCCGATGCGGCGACTTGGGTTGTCGGGCCGCAGCATAGTGCCGCTCCTCATAGGGTTCGGGTGTTCGGTGCCCAGCGTGATGAGCAGCCGCACGCTGCCCAGCGAGCGTGACCGCAGGCTCACCATCCTGCTCACGCCCTTCATGTCCTGCACCGCCAAGATACCCATCTACGGGTTCTTCGCCCTGGCATTCTTCCCTGAGCACATGGGAGCCGTCACGGCCAGCCTGTATGTGCTGGGCGTGGTCACGGGCATCCTGTCGGCATTCCTCTTCCGCCACCTGCTCTTCAAGGGCGAGGCAGTGCCCTTCGTCATGGAACTGCCCAATTACCGCCTGCCCATTGCCTCCAACGTGTGGCAGCTGCTCTGGGAGAAGGCCAAGGACTTCCTGCAGCGCGCCTTCACGGTCATCTTCCTGGCGGCACTGGTGATATGGTTCCTGCGCACCTTCGACCCACACCTCAACATGGTGACACCCGACAGCCAGGAGACCAGCATACTGGCTCGTGTGGCCGGGGTGGTATCACCCGTCTTCGCCCCCCTAGGGTTTGGCGACTGGCGAGTGGTAAGTGCCTTGGTGAGCGGGCTGCTGGCCAAGGAAGTGGTGGTGGTAAGCCTTGAGGGGCTGCTCTCCGGCACAGCGCTCACCACCCTGCTCACCCCCGTAACGGCCTATGCACTGCTTGTCTTCTGCCTGCTCTATACTCCCTGCATGGCCGCCATGGCCACCATTCGCCGTGAACTGGGCACCCGATGGATGCTCTTCGTCATGGGCTTCCAATGTGTGGTGGCATGGCTTGCGGCATTCCTCATCACGCTGATTCTATGAACATACAGAGCATCATCCTATTGGCCGTGGTGCTGGCAGCGGCACTCTGGGTGCTTAGATTCCACCTCCGGAACAGGCAGGGCAGCGGATGCCACGGATCATGCAACGGCTGCCATGGCTGCCCGTCGGGACAGGCACGGTGCCCCGGCGCAGACTTTGCACCGGCCAGGGAGCGCCGCCGGGCGCAGGCACAGGAAAGAGAGAATCAGGACGGCAACAGGGAACCTCAGAAGAAACAGAATGGAAAGAAAGGACTATAACCACATCGACCTGCTCAGGGCTGTGCTCATCCTCATGGTCATACTGGTGCACATAGTACGCGTTGAGCAACTTTACCCCCGTATGCGCGAGGTCATCTTCGCCTTCTTCATGCCCATCTTCCTGCTCATCACCGGATACCTGACCAACGTGCGCAAGCCTGCACGCCAATTCGCCCTGTATGAACTGCGCATCATGCTGCCTTACACCGTCATGGTTACATGCTTTGCCTGCCTCTCACTCTATCTCCCCGTGCGCGACGGGCTGGACGAACTCACCCCGGGGAGCCTGCTGCGCACGCTGTGCGTCACCAGCATAGGCCCCTACTGGTTCCTGCACCGCATGATTACCTGCGCCCTGCTTTACTGGCTTGCATTCCGGGCAGAGCGGCGCATCGGCACGCTCGCCTCCTTCTTCCTGCTGGCCGGCATGGCGGCGGCGGTGAGCCTGGGCACCCCACTGCTTCCCCCCCAGGATGCGTTCTATTACATCCTGGGCGTGGCCGTCAGGCTGTTCCACGGAGACCTGCTTCGCCTCTTCCGGCCTTCGGCATGGGCATGGATTCCCTTCTTCCTGTTGGCCTTATGGGCTGACCACGAACGCTGGGGCGAAGTGGCGACCATGGTCTATGGCGGCTGTTTCCTGTGCGGCATATCGGCTCTGGCCAGCGTGCTCCCCTCGCGCCCCTACCGCGTACTGGGCTATCTGGGACGGAACACCTTCCCCGTCTACCTCTTCCACCCCATCTTCACCATGGCAGGCAAACTTCTCCAACCCTTATTTGCCTTTGATGCCAGCGGACTGCTTCACATAGCCTTCATACTTGTCACGGGCTGCCTGGGCAGTCTGGCCATCGCATGGCTGATGGACAGGAGCCGCCTCTCTTGGCTCTTCGCACGTCCCGCCCTTCTCAGGTAAGGACACCACAGATTCCCTAAACGCAGGAAAAGACATCGGGGGCGCGCCCAATGCAGGACACGCCCCCGTTATGCTTGCATGCGGAATCATCTTCCCGCACGACACCAGCTCAGCAACGCTTGTCGAGGTAAGGCAGCGTATAGGGTCTACGGTATTCGTAATAGTACAGACGGTGTGCGGCTGCCTCCTTGTCGCCCTCGAAGTTGAGGGTGGCGGGATTCCAGTGCACGGGTCTTCCCAGTTCGCGGGCGATGTTGGTCAGGCAACAGAGAGTGTTGGTGCTGGTACCGTACTCCACCGGGGCGATGGGGTCGGTGTGCGAACGTATGGCATCCACGAAGTTCTGCATGTGGGGAGAACTTACCTCATACTGTCCCTTGCCGATGGTCTCCTGCTGCTTCTTGAGCAGTTTGCTGTCGGAACATTCAATATAGCCTCGTGCCACCTTGAGCCATCCTTTGTCGCCAATGAACTTTATGCCCTGTGCGCCGGCATTGTCGGTGTAGGGACGCTCCTGCATGATGATGCCGTTGGCATACTTCATGGTATCCCATTCCGCACCCTTGTAGCCCTTGGGGATATACTCCACGGGGCCCAGTCCGTCCATTCCCAGAGCCGCCTGCGCAATGTCATACATGTGTGCGCCCCAGTCGGCAGGATATCCGTTACCAGTCTCGCAGTACCAGCGCCATGCACCCCACAGTTTCTCGTTCTGCTCGGGGTCAAGCGACACAGGGGGACAGAGGTCGGGATGATAATGTATCTTGGGGTCGTTGAGCGGCCCCATCCACAGGTTCCAGTTGAGGTTCTCGGGCACAGGCATCTCGGGCAGGTTGAGAGGCTTTGGGGGATCTCCCACACGGCAATAGACCTCCTTGATGTCACCCAGCGCGCCGGAACGCACCAGTGCTATGGCCTGCTGGAACTCGGCACTGCTGCGCTGCTGGGAGCCCATCTGCAGTATGCGGTGGTTCTGACGCACGGCAGCCTGCACGGCCAGCCCTTCTGTGATGGTGTAAGCCTGCGGTTTCTGCAGGTACACGTCCTTGCCGGCCTGCACCGAGTGGATGGCCACCAGGGCATGCCAATGGTCAGGTGTGGCTATCTCTATGGCATCAATGTCCTTTCGCTCAAGCAGCCGCTCATATTCCTCATACATGTCACAACGCTGCGGCATGCCCTTCTCCTTCTGCCAAGCAGTGACATAACGGCGGAAGCGCTCCCGCTTGATGCTGTCCACGTCACAGCATGCTGCCACCTGAACACCGGGACATGAACTGAACGAACGGAAGTCACTACAGCCCTGCTGGCCGACTCCCACGAAGCCCAGAACCACGCGGTCAGAGGGTGCAATGCGCACACCGTCAACGGTGAAGCTGGGCAGAATCATGAATCCGGCTATGCCCGTGGCAGCCGTTGCCAGGAAGTCACGGCGGTTCATGCCGCCCTGCTCCCGCTTCTTTTTTTCCTGTTTCATCTTAGTTTGTTTTATTGGGTTATTGATTAGGGGAAATGTATCAAGCATCAATGCCTCCTGAAATACCTCCCGATGACAGGAAGCCCCGAGAGAGGCAGGTCGCGCCACACCGTGTAAGCGGCATACACGCCCACCAGCAGCGTTCCTGCAGCCAACTGTGCCATCACTGGCCAGCAGTTGGGCACACATTTCATGAGAAGGAAAAGCACACCGGCCAACAGCACATAGACGGCCATGCTGCGCAAGGGATAAGGGATAGGATTGACCCTCTGTCCCACCACGTAACTCAGCACCATGGCCGTTCCGTAACCTGCAAAGCCGCCCCAAGCACACGCCATGTAACTCAGATGGGGTATGCCCCAGAAATTCACGCCAAGCAGCACGGCACAGCCGGCAATGGAGAACACGGCACCATAGATGGTTTTGTCGATAAGCTTATACCAGAACGAGAGGTTGAAGTACACGCCCATCATGATTTCCGCGGCCATCACAATGGGCACCACCCTCAGCCCCTGCCAGTAGTCGGCACCCACCATATAGCGCAGGGCAGGCAACCAGGCCATGACACACAAGAAAGCCAGGAGGGTGAAGATGAGGAAATACTTCATGCCCATGGCATACATGTGAGTCTGTCCGCGCTCACGGTTCTGCGCAAAGACAAACGGCTCATAAGCATAGCGGAACGCCTGAGTTATCATGGCCATGATCATGGCCACCTTCACACAGGCGCCGTAAACGGCCAGTTCACTGATGCCCTGTGCCTTGTCGGGGTACACAAGGGGAAATATCATTTTGTCTGCAGCCTGGTTCAGGATGCCCGCAATGCCCAGTATAAGAATGGGCCAGGAGTAGGAGAACATCCTGCGCAGCAGTTTCATGTCCACACTGTAGTGCACATGCATCAGTTCGGGAATGAAGAAAAAGGTGATGAGGAAGGTGCACACCAAGTTAAGCGAGAACACATAGAACACCTCCGTATGCCCCAGCACCAGGAAATAAATCAGGTTCAGACCGATGTTCATGACAATGAAGAGCAACTTGAGAGCAGCGAACTTCACGGACTTGTTCTGGAAGCGCAGCAGGCAGAAAGGAATAGCCTGCAAGGCATCAAGGGTCACCACCGAAGCCATCATGAGGATGTAATCGGGATGGTCGGCAT
This sequence comes from Prevotellaceae bacterium, assembly GCA_019420585.1. Taxonomy (GTDB): domain Bacteria; phylum Bacteroidota; class Bacteroidia; order Bacteroidales; family Bacteroidaceae; genus Physcousia. The sequence continues at coordinate 245,139 of JAHZGX010000020.1, read as the reverse complement.
ATCCGAGCGCACCGCTGATGGGTCCTATGCCTACAAACACCGCAGCCAAGAACACCAGTGAGAGCGTCGCCACCATGGCCAGCGAGGTGCTGAACACCGTGTGGGGATTCTCTTCCTTGCTGTTGGCAAAACGAAAGAATGTGGTCTCCATGCCAAAAGTGAGGATGACCAGGATGAGTGCCGTGTAGGCATAAAGGTTGGTCACCACGCCATAACCGCCGCTTGCGGCAGAAATGACATGCGTGTAGAGAGGGACGAGCAGATAATTGAGAAAACGTCCCACAATGCTTGAGAGTCCGTAAATGGCCGTGTCCTTGGCCAAAGTCTTTATACTTGCCATATCGTTTGTTATCCGAAGAAGATGTATCCCACTACCAAGGCGGCTATCACGCCGCACACATCGGTAAGCAGGCCGGCCGTTGCCGCGTAGCGTGTCCTGCGCACGCCCACACTGCCGAAATATACGGCCAGGATGTAGAAAGTGGTGTCCGTGGAGCCTTGGAAGATGCATGAAAGCCGTCCAATGAAGGAATCCGGGCCATAGGTCTGCATTGCGTCCACCATCAGACCGCGTGCACCGGAACCACTGAGAGGTCTCATGATGGCCGTAGGCAGGGCTGCCACGTAATCGGAGTTGCCTCCGCACGCCTCCACGGCACGCCCTATGCCCCCAATGATGAAGTCCATAGCCCCGCTTGCCCGGAATACGCCGATGGCCACAAGCATGGCCACAAGGTAAGGAATGATACGCACGGCCGTGGTGAACCCGTCCTTGGCTCCCTCCACGAAGGCCTCATAAACGTTTACCTTGCGTCTCATCCCCGCCAGGATGAAAGCCATGATGATGGTGAAGAGCATAACATTGGCCACGGTGGTGCTCCACAGATTCATGGTATCGCGGTCAACCTGCGTTCCCACCCAGATGACGGCCGACACCAAGAGGCACAGCCCCAGCACCGTGCCCAGGATGACGCGGTGGAAGAGATTGATGCGCTGGTAGAGACTCGTTATTACCATACCGGCCAAAGTGGTTATGGTGGTGGCTATGAGTATGGGAATGAACACGTCGGTGGGCTGTGCGGCACCCATCTGTGCCCTGTAGACCATGACTCCCACGGGTATTAGGCACAGTCCACTGGTGTTAAGCACCAGGAACATAATCATGGCGTTGGTGGCTGTGTCCTTCCTTTCGTTGAGTTCCTGAAGGCCTTCCATGGCCTTCAATCCGAGCGGTGTGGCTGCATTGTCAAGCCCCAGCATGTTGGCACCGAAGTTCATGAAAATATGGCCGAAGACAGGATGCCCGGCAGGAATTTCGGGGAACAGGCGCATCATAAGCGGACTGAGCCAACGCGCCAGTCGGTCAATGATTCCACCACGTTCGCCTATCTTCATGATACCCATCCACAGGCTGAGCACACCGGTAAGCCCCAGCGAAATGTCAAAGGCCGTATGCGCACTGTCGAAGGTGCTGTTCATAATGGCGGGAAACACGTCCGTGTTGCCCATGATCAACTGCACCACCGCTATGAGGAATGCAATGGCAAAGAATCCTATCCAGATATAATTGAGAACCATGACAGTGCTTTGTTTACAAGGTTACTGGAACAGGGTGCCTTGGGTGGGCGCTCCGTAACGATCAACGACAGGCCTTCCTAGGTGACGGTAAGCCAGTTCGGTGACCTCTCTGCCGCGCGGAGTACGCTTGATGAAGCCCTCTTTGATGAGGAACGGCTCATAGACCTCCTCCACAGTGCCGCTGTCCTCACCTATGGCGGTGGCTATCGTGCCCACACCCACCGGACCGCCACGGAACTTGTCAATGATTGTCAGCAGTATCTTATTGTCTATCTCGTCCAGTCCATAACGGTCAATATTGAGAGCCTCAAGGGCAACACGGGCTATAGGCAGGTCAATGCGTCCGTTGCCCTTCACCTGGGCAAAATCCCTCACTCTGCGCAGCAAGGCATTGGCGATACGTGGCGTTCCGCGGCTGCGACCGGCAATCTCACCTGCGGCTGCAGCATTGATGGGTAACCCCAGAATGCCTGCACTGCGTTCAATGATGGTCTGCAGGGTGTCCGCATCATAGTATTCCAGATGAAGGTTGATACCGAACCTGGCTCTCAGCGGTGCGGTGAGCAGTCCGCTACGTGTGGTTGCGCCCACCAGGGTGAAGGGTGCCAAGTCAATCTGTATGCTCCTTGCACTGGGGCCCTTGTCTATCATGATGTCTATCCGATAGTCCTCCATGGCACTATACAGGTACTCCTCCACCACAGGGCTCAAGCGGTGTATCTCATCAATGAAGAGCACGTCATTGGGTTCCAGGCTGGTCAGGATACCGGCCAAATCTCCCGGCTTGTCAAGCACTGGTCCACTGGTAAGTTTGAATCCTACACCAAGTTCATTGGCTATGATGTTGCTCAGTGTGGTCTTGCCCAGTCCAGGAGGGCCGTGCAAGAGCGTATGGTCAAGCGGCTCACCACGGTACTTGGCAGCATCCACGAAGATGCGCAAGTTGTCCACCACCTTCTGCTGCCCGCTGAAGTCGCCGAAACGCAAAGGGCGCAAGGCATTCTCAAACTCCTTCTCACGCGAGCGTCCTTCCTGTCTGATGTCGAAGTCTGCCATGTCTTCAGTCCTCCTCCTGCATCTTGTCCCACATGTCCAAAGCCTCGTTCTCGGCCGCCTCCATAATTTCCCTCTCCCCGGGTCCCTTGTCATTGATGCCACACAGGTGCAGCACACCGTGTATGATGACGCGCTGAAGTTCCCGCTCATAAGGCTGGTGCAACATGTCGGCATTGGTGCGCACAGTGTCAAGGCTGATGTAAAGATCACCCGAGATGACATCCTGCTCCGTGTAATCAAAGGTGATGATGTCCGTGTAATAGTCATGAGTGAGGAACTGGCGGTTGACCTCCAGTATACGGTCTTCATTCACAAACACATAGTTGATGTCCCCGGCCAGCCGGCCGTGGTTCCGTGCCACCATGCCCACCCAGCGCGACGTGCGCTCTTGGTCGATGGCGGGCATCTGCACCCGCTCTGTATTATAGGTTATCATTTCGTCAGAAGTTCAACAGCCTTAGCCACCACCTCGTCATCCTCGTACAGGATGCAGAAATACTCACTCATGTCCCACAGGTCACGTGCCACAAGCGCCTTCATGATACGGCGCACATTGTGTTCCGTCTTGCCCCGCTCAACATCATCCTTGGGCATTATCTTCTGCTTCTCACCCTGTGCCATAACGCTGTCCACCAATTCCTGAGGTACCTCATACTTGGCACGGAACTTGGCAAACGAAGGATAGGACTTGTGCAGCGACTTGCGGTTATGGTCGATGTATTTCAGACTCATATTCACGATAATGCTCTTGGCCGAGAGTTCCCGATAAGTACGACTGTACTTGGTGGTGTCTAGTGGTACAAAATAATCAGGCATGATGCCTCCTCCTCCGTACACCGTGCGCCCCTTGCGAAGTGTCTGATAGCGCAAAGAGTCGGGAAAGTGTATGCTATCGGCATTGGTCAGTTCACCGTTGTTGTAACGATTGATGACATCGCGTGCGTAAGAGAGGCGGTCACCCTTCTCGTATGGTTTCTGAATGCAGCGGCCGCTGGGCGTATAGTATTTGGCCACGGTAAGGCGCACCATGCTGCCATCGCCCATGTCAAAAGGCCTCTGCACCAATCCTTTGCCAAACGTGCGCCGCCCCACCACGATGCCTCTGTCCTGATCCTGTATGGCTCCCGACAGAATTTCGGCCGCCGAGGCACTATATTCATCCACCAACACAGCCACCTTGCCTTGGGTGAACAAACCGCTGCCCGAACTGCGGAATTCCTGATTAGGGACATTCCTTCCGCGTGTATAGACAATCAGATCGTTCTTCTCAAGGAACTCACTGGCAATGTCTGCAGCAGCCTGGAGGTATCCTCCGCCATTCTGCTGCAAGTCAATGATGAGATCCACCATGCCCTCGGCACGCAGTTTCTTGATTGCCTCCACCACTTCATCGTGAGTGGTCTGGGCAAAGTTGTTGAAGCGTATGAGCCCGATGGTGGGGGTCACCATGTATGCAGCGTCCACCGAATTAACAGGAATCTTGTCGCGTGTCACATCAAAGTGAAGCGTGTCCCGTATGTCACGTCTCACAACACTCAGATCCACATGGCTTCCCTTGCGTCCACGCAGGCGGTGCATGATTTCCTCACGCGACATCTTCACGCCTGCAATGGCCGTGTCGTTGACAGCCACAATGCGATCACCTGCCAGAATACCTACCTTCTCACTGGGCCCCTTGGGTACTGGCTGTATGACCACAAGTGTGTCGTCAAGAATGTTGAACTGCACTCCAATACCCTCAAACGAACCTTCAAGCGGTTCAGTGAACTTCTTGGTCTCTTGTGCATTGGAGTAAGCCGAGTGAGGGTCAAGTTTTGACAGGATTCCGTTGATGGCATCCTCTGCCATGCGCTTGCTGTCCACGCTGTCCACATAGTAGTTATATATCATGGCCGTGGCCATGACTATCTTCTGCACATCACGCTCCAACTGGCTCGCGGGGCGCCGTTTCTCTGGCGGACGATTCTGATATTGTACCTGCGCTAAAGCAGTCAGTCCCATGCAGAAGGCCAGTATGATGCCAAATGTTCTCTTCATTGTCATGTATCCTTAATTGTAATATAATATAATCCTTGCGGCAGATAGGGAGTGACATCCTTGCCGAAGTGGGCCAGTTCACGCACCATGCTGCTGCTCACATGCGCAAGTTGCGGGCTGGACGGCAGCATAACGGTCTCCAGACCGGCCAGTTGCCTATTAACCTCGGCCATCTGCATCTCATAGTCACAGTCGGCCATGTTCCTCACGCCACGCAGCAGACAGTCGATGTCGGCCTGCCGTGCGAAGTCCACTGTAAGGCAAGAGTACTTCTCCACCCTCACTCCGGGTACACCGGCATAGAGTTGCCTAAGCGCACGCACCCGTTCGTCCACGGGTATCCAGCCCGTCTTGTGCTCGTTGAAGCCCACTCCTATCACCAGTTCATCGCACAGCGCGAGTGCCCGCCGCACCAAGTCGGCGTGTCCGATGGTAAATGGGTCAAACGACCCTGCCAACAGGAATCTTCGTGTCATGCTCTTTTTTCTCTTCCTTTATCCGTTCCCTGTGAAACCCCGTAACTGTCTCCCGGCATCTCACACAGCCTCCTCATCAGCCCGGTCTTCCTCTATCACCAGGTTTTCAATGATGAAGTTCTGCCGTTCCATGGTGTTCTTGCCCATGTAATATTCCAGCATCTTGGCCACTTGGTCACTTTTGTTGAGCGTGACCTGGTCTAGACGTATGTCGGGGCCAATGAAGTTGACAAACTCCTCCGCACTTATCTCTCCCAGTCCCTTGAAGCGTGTGATTTCCGGGTCAGGCCCCAGGTCATCAATGGCCTGCAGGCGTTCCTCTTCAGAGTAACAGTATTGTATGATGTAGTCCTTGGACAAACTCAAGTTGCGCACAGGCTTCTTCATGCTTCCGGCATCCTCCGGAATCTCCTCGCTAACCAGTTCACCTGCCTCTGCCAGTTCATCGCCATCCGTAACCTTGTCCAGTGCCTCGCTCTCTGCAACCTCCTTCCTGTGCGCCTTCACCTCCTCGAGCAGGGCATCCAACTTGGCCTTCTTGAGTTTGTTCTTCTTGGTTCGCACCCGGAAGAGAGGTGTCTGGAGGATATACACATGCCCTTTCTTGATAAGCTCAGGGAAAAATTGCAGGAAAAAGGTAATCATGAGCAAGCGTATGTGCATGCCGTCAACATCGGCATCGGTGGCCACAATCACCTTGTTGTATCTGAGGCCATCCAGGCCATCCTCAATGTTGAGCGCGGCCTGGAGAAGATTGAACTCCTCGTTCTCGTACACTACTTTCTTGGTCATGCCGTAGCAATTCAGGGGCTTTCCCCTTAGGCTGAACACGGCCTGGGTGTTCACGTCACGGCTCTTGGTGATACTTCCGCTGGCCGAGTCGCCCTCGGTAATGAAAATGCAGGATTCCTCCTGACGGTCGCCCTTCGCATCGTTGAGATGTATGCGGCAATCGCGCAACTTGCGGTTGTGCAGGTTGGCTTTCTTGCTCATCTCACGCGCTTTCTTGGCCACTCCGGCCATGGCCTTGCGCTCGCGCTCGCTCTCTGTCACCTTCTGCAAGATGACTTCGGCCACATCGGTATTCTTGTGCAGGAAATTGTCCACCTGGCTCTTCACGAAATCGCCTATGAACTTGTCGATGGATATGCCGCCGTCCGGCTCTGTGCTGAGCGAGCCGAGTTTAATCTTGGTCTGGCTCTCAAAGAGGGGTTCCTGTATGTTGATGCTGATGGCCGCCACCATGCCGTTGCGTATGTCGCTGTAATCATAACTCTTGCCACTATACTCCTTGATGACCTCGGCAATGTACTTCTTGAAAGCGGCCTGGTGTGTACCGCCCAGGGTGGTGTGCTGCCCGTTGACAAAAGAATAATATTCCTCGCCGTTCTGGTTGCAATGGGTGAAGGCTATCTCTATATCCTCGCCCCGGAGATGCACTATGTCATAGAGCGCAGGGGAGGTCATGCGGTCAGAAAGAAGGTCGCTCAGACCGTTGCGCGACAGGATGCGCCGCCCATTGAACATGATGGTCAGGCCGGTATTGAGATAAGTGTAATTGCGCAGCATGTCCTCCACGAACTCTCCCCTAAAGGAGTAGTGCTTGAAGAGCGTGGGGTCGGGCTCGAAGAAGATGTAGGTACCTGTCTCGTCATCAGCGGGCTCGGTGGCGTCTGTCACCAGTCTGCCACACTCAAAAGTGGTGCGCCTGACCAGCCCATCCCTGTAGGAGAATGCCTCAAAGCGGCGGCTCAGCGCATTCACGGCCTTCAGTCCCACGCCATTGAGTCCCACGCTTTTCTTGAATGCCTTGGAGTCATACTTGCCTCCTGTGTTCAGCATCGACACGGCCTCCACCAACTTTCCCTGAGGGATGCCACGCCCATAGTCGCGTATGGAACAGCGCAGGTTGTCCTCCACGTTCACCTCTATACGCTTGCCCGCATTCATCTTGAACTCATCGATACTGTTGTCGATGACCTCCTTGAGCAGCACATAAATGCCGTCCTCGGCATGCGACCCGTCCCCCAAACGGCCGATGTACATGCCGGGGCGGATGCGCACATGCTCCATGTCGGACAGATGTATGACATTGTCCTCGGTATATTGTACGGCCGGCTGCTGTATGTTGTCGTTCTCTTCCATGTGACGCGCTTAGATTTTCTTGCTGAAGGCACAGCGTTTCTTGTGTATCACGCAGTCCAGGTTTTCCCACTGAGCCTGGCTGGGGATGTTGTCTTCAAGTTGATGGTGAGTCTCTGCCCACTCGTATCCGTCCTTCATGGCCTCAGGTATGAGGTCGGCAAAGATAAGTGCATTGGCTCCCTTCATCTGGTATTCGGGCAGAACACCCACGAGCAGCATGTCCAGTACCTGGGGATGCTTGTTGAACCATAATGCCCGTGCCATATGGTACCAGCCAAAAGGAAACAACCTGGCCTTGGCCTTCTGTATGGCGCGGCTCAGACTGGTGATGCAGATGCCCATGCCTATGACCTCGCCCTCGGCAGTCTCCACCACCGAGAGGTAACGCTTGTCAAGATACTGCAGATACTGGTCGGCATAGACATTCATCTGCGCCTCATCCATCTCGCTGTATCCATACAGGTTGGCATAGGCGCGGTTCACCACGCCCAGCACCTTGGGGATATATCCTCCGTCACGTATCTCACTCTTGCTTTTGAACTTGCGCACGCGGAACCCGTAACGTTTCTTCACCATTTCGGCCACGCGGAAGTACTTGTCCTGATGAGCCTCATGGCCATTCTTCGGCACGAACACCTTACGTTCCACCCAGCCTACCTCCTTGGCATATCCATGCCTGATCATATGCTGGGGATAATAAGGATAGTTGTAGATGCTGTTCATGGTGCTCAGTTGGTCATAGCCATCGGTGAGCATGCCCTCCAAGTCCATGTCGGTGAATCCCATGGGACCCACCACCTTGTCCATGCCGCGCTGCCGTCCCCAGTCCTCCACAGCATGGAGCAACTGAGCCGACACTTCAAAGTCGTCAATGAAGTCTATCCAGCCGAAACGCACGGTCTTCTGGTTCCAACGCTCGTTGGCCTTGCGGTTGACGATGGCACACACGCGCCCCACGATGTTCCCGCCCCTGCGTGCCAGAAACCACTCGGCCTCACAAAAGCGAAAGGCAGGATTCTTATCCTTGCTGAAAGTGTCAAGCGTGTCCTCTAGGAAATCAGGCACCGCATAAGGGTTATCCTTGTAAAGTTCATAGTTGAACCGTACAAATTCCCTCAGTTCCTCCTGTGTCTTGACACGACTGATAATGATTCTTTCTGTAGACATGTGTTTCTTGTGCAAATTATATCTCACAAAGTTAACCAAAATTACCGTTTTCCCGTCTCAGGCAAGAGATTTTGTTGCTTTTCTTTAACGTAATTAAAAGAAAGTTAGAAATTTCCTTGTCGATGGGGAAAAAACAACATACTTTTGTGGATATATTGCCTGTGCGAGTCACGCATGCGAGCAACACCACACGGCAGGAGATTCAAGAAACAATTCTTTAACTAAAATATCATGACATCTATCAAGAAAATGCTTGCCTTTGCCATATTGGCAACAGGTATCTCGGCTCCGTCAATGGCACAGGAGTCTGGCACGAAGGAGAAGGACTACAAGCCCTTCCCCCACATGTTCGTAGGCATCCAGGGCGGTGCGCAGACCACGTTCACCAACTACGACAACTCCAAACTCATCACCCCCATCAGTGCCGTGAGTTTCGGCGGATGGTTCACTCCAGTGGTGGGTTCGCGACTGCACGTGAGCGGAATCTGGAACAAGGGAGGCTATGAGGGAGCAGCCGGCGACTTCAAGTATGACTACAAGTACGCCACCACCGACCTGGACCTGATGCTCAACCTGGTCACCCTGTTCGGCCGCAAGGACTATTATCCCGTAAACCTCTACCTCATTGGCGGTATCGGACTGAACTATGCCTGGGACAACGGGGATGCCTATGCCCACAAGGCACAGATGCCACGCGCCTACAAGGACGACTTCTTCAGCCACAATGCAAGAGTGGGTGCACAACTTGACATCAACCTCCACAAGAACGTAAGTCTAAACCTGGAAGTGGATGCCAACAGCCTGGGCGACCGCTTCAACAGCAAGTGCAACAGCGGCGACGACTGGCAACTGACAGCATCACTCGGCCTCGCGTTCAAGTTCGGATACAAGAAGAAGAAGGCCGAGCCCGCCCCCATGGTGGAAGAGTGGGCCACACGCGTGGACACCATCTGGTATGACGACGTGGTGGAGAATGCACGCATTGAGAATGGCAAGATGACATGGGAGGTATTCTACCAGATTGACAAGAGTGACTTCAAGGCCGATGCCCAACTGAAGGCTATCGGCGAGTTCCTCAAGGACCACCGCGAGTGCAAAGTAAACATCAAGTCATACGCCGACAAGGACACCGGCACACCTGCCTACAACAAGAAGTTGGCTGCAAAGCGCTGCGAGAAGGCCGTGAAGGCACTCACCGATGCAGGCGTGAGCAGGTCTTCCATCACTGCCAACAGTTACGGCGACACTGTGCAGCCCTATGCCGAGAACGACAAGAACCGCGTGAGCATCATCGTGGCCGTGGGTCTGAAGGACGTGAAGGACAAGCAGAGCGTGAAGAAGTTCCGCACGAAGGAGGTACGCTACCGCGTGAAGTAAGCCATCCGAAACACACCTACCGGGCTGAAGAAGCACCGGGAGAAGGACACGAGAGTGGGGACTGACACCTGTCAACGGGATGTCAGCCCCCACTCTCCTTTTGGCACAACCCGCACGCCACGCCGCCAAGTCACTCGCATCTCCCCCTAAGCCCCCCAAAAAAGCACGTCCCGGGAAAGATTTTGAAAATGTACCCACGGCCATTCCCTGCACTGCGTCGCGAGATAGACCTGCACTGTGTCACGTGATAGTACTGCACGGCCTCACGTGATAGTACTGCACGGCCTCACGTGATAGTACTGCACGGCCTCGCGTGATAGTACTGCACGGCCTCGCATGATAGCACAGCACAGCCTGGCATAATAACACGGTTGCGGGGGACACAACCACTCAGCGTTGCCATTTGAAACGCTGGGCCACCGTGATGTGCCACGACCTTGGAGCGGGATGCCTCCCTTCACATAAAGGCTTCCTGCGAAGATTCTTCTCACCCTAAACCAGCAGTGGCACAAAAGACAAGAGAGCCGCACAACCCTCCCTGCTGGGAAAAGTCATGCGGCTCTCTTGTATGCCGGGGCGTCCCGGGCCTCCGTCCTATCCTTCCCCCCTCCCGCCTCCGGAGCGGCACAAAGGCGCGCACAGGAGCGGGAAAGCAGGAAAGGGAGCGGGCTATGGCGTATCTCAGTCGGCCAACTTTGCCTTGATGAACTCGCGGTTAAGGCGGGCAATGTTGCTTATGCTCTCACACTTGGGGCACACGGCCTCGCAGGCACGGGTGTTGGTGCAGTTACCGAAGCCCAACTCGTCCATCTTGGCCACCATGGCCTTGGCGCGCTTGGCAGCCTCCACCCGGCCTTGGGGCAAGAGGGCAAACTGGCTTACCTTGGCCGACACGAAGAGCATGGCCGAGCCGTTCTTGCAGGCAGCCACGCAGGCACCGCAACCGATGCAGGTTGCGCAGTCCATGGCCTCGTCGGCAGCCTCCTTGGAAATGAGGATGGCATTGGCATCCTGGGCCTGTCCCGTGCGGATGGAAGTATAGCCTCCGGCCTGCATGATCTTGTCAAAGGCATCACGGTCCACCATGCAGTCCTTGATGACAGGGAAGCCTGCACTGCGCCAGGGCTCCACGGTGATGACGTCGCCATCCTTGAAGCGGCGCATGTAGAGCTGGCATGTGGTGGCACCACGCTCCGTCTTGCCATGAGGCGTGCCATTGATATAGAGGGAGCACATGCCGCAGATACCCTCGCGGCAATCGTGGTCGAACACGAAAGGCTCCTTGCCTTCGTTGATGAGCTCCTCGTTGAGGATATCCAGCATCTCCAGGAAGGAGGTGTCATCGGGGATGTCCTTCATCTCATGGGAATCAAAGTGCCCCTTGTCCTTCGGGCCGTTCTGCTTCCAATATTTTACGGTAAATGATATGTTGCGTGCCATGTGATCAGTTCTTGTAATTACGTGTCTGTACCTTGATTATCTCATAATTCAGAGGCTCCTTGAGCAGTGCGGGTGCCTTCTCGTCCTGACCCTGGTACTCCCAGCAGCCCACGTAGAAGAAGTTCTCGTCGTCTCTCTTGGCCTCGCCCTCCTCGGTCTGGTGCTCCTCGCGGAAGTGTCCGCCGCATGACTCCTCACGGTGCAGGGCGTCATAGGCGATGAGCTCGCCCATGATGATGAAGTCTCTCAGGTGGATGGCCTTGTCCAGCTCCACGTTCAGACCTTCCTGCGTGCCGGGGATGAACAGGTTGGTGTTGAACTCCTTGCGGATGGCAGCAAGCAATTTGAGGCCTTCCTCCAGTCCTTCCTTGGTGCGTCCCATACCCACGTGCTCCCACATGATGTGACCCAGTTCCTTGTGGATGGAGTCCACAGAGCGCTTGCCCTTGATGTTCATCAGGCGATCCATCTCTGCCTGCACGCTCTTCTCTGCCTCGGCAAACTCGGGCATGTCGGTGGAGAGACGCGGCCAGATGGCCTGGTCGGCCAGGTAATTCTGAATGGTGTAAGGCAACACGAAGTAACCATCAGCCAGTCCCTGCATCAGCGCACTGGCTCCCAGGCGGTTGGCACCATGGTCAGAGAAGTTGCACTCGCCTATTGCGAAGAGTCCGGGAATGGAAGTCTGCAGTTCATAATCCACCCATATACCGCCCATGGTGTAGTGTATGGCGGGGAAGATCATCATGGGATGATAATACTGCACGCCGTTGACCGTCTTGGCCAACTGCCCCGGATTAACATCGGTAATCTCCTCGTACATGTCGAAAAGGTTGCCGTAGCGCTGGCGTATCTCGTCAATGCCCAGGCGTTGTATAGACTCGCTGAAGTCCAGGAACACGGCCAAGCCGGTGTTGTTCACGCCAAAGCCCTTGTCGCAACGCTCCTTGGCAGCACGTGAAGCCACGTCACGGGGCACCAAGTTGCCAAATGCGGGATAGCGGCGCTCCAGGTAGTAGTCACGGTCTTCCTCGGGAATCTCGTAGCCCTGCTTCGTGCCGGACTGCAATGCCTTGGCATCCTCCAGTTTCTTGGGCACCCAGATGCGGCCGTCGTTACGCAGCGACTCCGACATCAGTGTCAACTTCGACTGCTTGTCACCATGCACGGGAATGCAGGTGGGGTGAATCTGCACGTATGAGGGATTGGCCATGTAGGCACCCTTGCGGTAGCACTGCACGGCTGCCGTGCAGTTGCAGCCCATGGCATTGGTACTGAGGAAGTAAGCATTGCCATAACCTCCGGTGGCTATCACGACGGCATTGGCCGAGAACCTCTCCAACTTGCCAGTAACCAGGTTCTTGGCTATGATTCCACGGGCACGGCCGTCCACCAGCACCACATCTTCCATCTCATAACGGGTGAAGAGCTTCACCTTGCCGGTATGCACCTGGCGTGAGAGCGAACTGTATGCGCCGAGCAGCAACTGCTGACCTGTCTGACCCTTGGCGTAGAAGGTGCGGCTCACCTGTGCGCCACCGAAGGAACGGTTGGCCAGCATGCCTCCGTATTCGCGGGCAAAAGGTACGCCCTGCGCCACGCACTGGTCGATGATGGCATTACTCACTTCTGCCAGACGGTACACGTTGGCCTCACGGGCACGGTAGTCGCCACCCTTCACGGTATCGTAGAAGAGTCGGTACACCGAGTCACCGTCGTTCTGGTAGTTCTTGGCTGCATTGATACCTCCCTGTGCAGCAATGGAGTGCGCACGGCGGGGTGAATCCTGAATGCAGAAGTTGTACACATTGAAACCCATCTCACCCAATGAGGCGGCTGCGCTGGCTCCTGCCAGGCCGGTGCCCACCACGATGACATCCAGTTTCAACTTGTTCTTGGGGTTCACCAAGCGCTGGTGCGCCTTGTAGTTAGTCCATTTCTCTGCTATAGGACCTTCGGGAATCTTGGAATCTATTGTCTTTGCCATAACTCTTTCTGTTTATTTGCTTGGATAGTTCTGTTACGTGTCACTCGGCAGTCTTGCCACAGCAGGGAGCATCGCCCTCCGCAGGACAAGCCTTCTCACACTGTCCTTTAGGACACTCACCGCACATCCCCTGGCACTTACCCGTGCAAGCCTCGGGGTTGCATCCGCCCTTAGGGCAAGCACTCTGCATGGGGCACACCACCTCCACAGCCTCACCCGAGCAGCATGTCTGCTGATAGTCGGCAGGGCGATAGCCGCATGAGAATGCCACGGCCACCACTGCGAACATCAACACAACGATGGTGCTGTATATAGTACCGATGACCCTCCAGCGGCAGAACCACACCTTACCGTTCCAGCCAAGAGTCTGCAGGGCACTCCAAAAGCCATGGTTTAGGTGGAACCACAGAGCTGCAAGCCACACTAGATACACAACCGTGTAGCAGGGGCATGCGAAAGTGCTGGCAATGAATGCCACGCCATTGGTGGGAGCAATGTCGCCAACCACGCCAGCCAACTCGGCATACATCATGTTGTACCAGAAATTGTAGAGGTGCAGACCCATACCTAGGATGACGATGATGCCCAACACGAGCATGTTCTGGCTGGCCCACTCCACTTTCTCTGGCTTGTGGGTCACGGCATAACGGTTGCTACCACGTGCACTGCGGTTCTGCAGGGTAAGCCAGATGGCGTAGATGAAGTGGAGAGCCACCAAGGCTGCCAGACCCAAGGTAGCCGCCACGGCATACCAGTTGGCACCAAGGAACTCGCAAATCATGTTGTAGCCACTGGCACTGAAGAGGGCTACCACATTCATCGACGCATGGAATGTCAGGAACAGGATGAGCGCAATGCCAGTCACAGACATCACTACCTTCCTGCCGATGGATGATTTAATTAACCACATAAATTAACTGAATTAGATTATTGAATTACTTTGTTTTGCTTGCGCAACATACCCATAATTAGGTATTAATATCGCAACAAAATTATACCAAATTTATGATTTGGACAAGAATTGCCTGTAAATGTTAGGAGAAAACCTTATTTTTGCGACCCGAACAAGCACATAGCAAAAGACAGAAGCGCGGATGACGATGGAAATGAAATTCGATGTAGTGGTGGTGGGAGGCGGCCATGCAGGATGCGAGGCAGCAAGCGCAAGCGCAGGCATGGGAGCAAAAACCTGCCTCATAACCATGGACATGAACAAGATTGCGCAGATGAGCTGCAACCCTGCCGTGGGCGGAATAGCCAAGGGGCAGATAATACGTGAGGTTGACGCACTGGGAGGTCACAGCGGCGAAGTGGCCGACAGGACCGCCATACAGTTCCGCATGCTGAACCGCAGCAAGGGACCTGCCATGTGGAGCCCGCGTGCACAGTGCGACCGAGGCAAATACATCTGGGCATGGAGAGAAATCCTGGAAAACACGGACAACCTGAGCATCTGGCAAGATCAGGTAAGAGAACTGCTCGTAAGCAACGGCCATGTCACTGGGGTAAGCACTTACCTGGGCCTGGAAATCCACGCCCGCTGCGTCATCATCACGGCAGGCACGTTCCTCAACGGCCTCATGCACATCGGACGGACAAAGTTGCCTGGCGGGCGCTATGCAGAACCTCCCAGCCTGCACCTAACCCAAAGCATCACCCGACACGGCATCAGAGCAGGACGCATGAAGACGGGCACACCCGTGAGAATAGATGGAAGGAGCGTGCATTTCGACGAGATGCAACGGCAAGACGGGGAGAACGACTTCCACAAGTTCTCATTCATGGGTGAGGCACGCCCCCTGGATCAACTGCCTTGCTGGATTACATACACCAACCCGCAGGTTCACGAGCGCCTAAAAACAGCCTTGCCCGACTCTCCCCTCTTCAATGGTCAGATTCAGAGTATCGGTCCGCGTTATTGTCCAAGCATCGAAACCAAGTTGGTAACCTTTGCCGACAAGTCGGAACACATGCTTTTCCTGGAGCCGGAAGGCAGCAACACCAACGAATATTACCTCAACGGATTCAGCAGCAGCCTTCCCATCGATGCACAGGTAGAGGCATTGCGTATGATACCCGCCTTCAGAAACCTGCAGATTTACCGCCCCGGCTATGCCATAGAATACGATTACTTCGACCCCACCCAACTATATCATTCGCTGGAATCAAAACTGGTGGATGGCCTATTCATGGCGGGGCAGATCAACGGTACCACGGGTTACGAGGAAGCCGCAGGGCAGGGCTTGGTGGCCGGAATGAACGCAGCACTGAAATGCGGAGGCTCCGAACCGTTTATCATGAAAAGAGACGAGTCATATATAGGCGTGCTCATCGATGATTTAGTAACGAAAGGGGTTGACGAGCCATACCGAATGTTTACCAGTCGAGCCGAGTACCGCATATTGCTAAGACAGGATGACGCTGACGCACGACTCACCGAGCGGAGCCATCGGAGTGGCCTAGCCGGCACAGACCGACTGAATCACTGGTTAAAGAAAAAGGAGCAAATGGATGCGCTCATTGCATTCTGTCAAGATTACTCAGTGAAATCAGCATACATCAACAGCGGTTTGGAAATACTGGGCTGCGAACCTCTGCAACGCGGATGTAAACTCTCCGACCTTCTGACCCGCCCCATACTCTCGTTCGACAACCTGGCTCCGCTGATTCCTGCTCTGCGCGAAAAGTTAGAAAGCATTCCAGACCGCAGGGAAGAGATCGCAGAAGCAACGGAAATCAAAATCAAATACGCCGGCTACATCATGCGGGAGCGTCAGAATGCCGACAAGATGCTGCGCCTGGAAAACATTCGCATCAAGGACAAGTTTGACTACTCTGCCCTACCTGCTCTGTCCATTGAGGCACGCCAGAAACTTACCCGTATCAACCCAGAGACGCTTGCCCAAGCCAGCCGGATACCCGGTGTGAGCCCCAGCGACATCAGTGTACTGATGATATTGGCGAGCCATTGAGTTCCACGTGAAACAAAACAAGAACACTTTAATAATAAGTTCCTGATTATGAACAATGAGACATTATTAAAAAACCTACGCAACGTGCCCGACTTTCCCATAGCGGGAATCCAGTTTAAGGATGTAAGTACGCTGTTCAAGAGTGCCGAGTGCATACACATCATGATTGAAGAGTTGTACGACCTCTACAAGGATAAGGGGATTACCCAAGTGGTGGGCATTGAGAGCCGAGGCTTCGTGATGGGAGCCGTACTTGCGGCCAGGCTGAACGCAGGATTCGTTATGTGCCGAAAACCTGGCAAACTCCCAGCCGACACACTCAAGGAATCCTACATGAAAGAGTACGGCAAGGATACCATAGAGATTCACAAGGATGCCATCACGGAGACAGATGTGGTGTTGCTGCATGACGACCTGCTGGCCACGGGAGGCAGCATGAAGGCCGCCTATAACTTGGTACAGAAATTCCATCCAAAGAAGACCTACATCAATTTCATCATTGAACTCACAGGCGAAGGACTCCATGGCAGAGCCGCCTTTGACGAATCCGTGGAAATGAGCACACTCATCAAAATTTAAGAGGAATACACCTTCAAGGGGCAATTTTACACAGTGGAATTGCCTCTTTCCTATTATGGAGAAAAGAGACATGAGGGAGAAAAAAAACATGCAGGAATACCTGAAGGGCATTGTACTCAGTTTGCCGGAACGCCCCGGATGCTATCAATACATCGATGAAGAGGGCACTATCATCTATGTGGGCAAGGCAAAAAACCTCAAAAGGCGCGTATACTCCTACTTCTCAAAGGAGCACCAAAATCGCAAGACGGCAATCCTGGTGAGCAAGATACGCGACATACGATACATCGTGGTCAACACCGAGGAGGATGCTCTACTGCTGGAAAACAACCTCATCAAACAGTGGAATCCTCGGTATAACATACTGCTCAAGGACGGAAAGACCTACCCCAGCATCGTGGTGACCAACGAATATTTCCCACGAATCTTCCAAACCCGCGTTATCAACCCGCGTTACGGCACCTATTATGGCCCTTACAGCCACGTGCCCACCATGCATGCTCTGCTCGAACTCATCAAGAACCTCTTCCCCTTACGACACTGCCATGAGTGCATCACACAGGACAGCATTGAGAAGAAGAAACACAAGACATGCCTCGAATACCATATCAAGAACTGCAAGGCACCCTGCATAGGGCTGCAGAGCCACAAGGAATACATGCAGGACATTGCCGAGGCAGAACAGATACTGCGGGGAAACACAGCCGAACTGGAGCGGCAACTGATGGCTCAGATGCAGACGCTGGCTGCCGAAATGCGCTTCGAGGAAGCCGAACAGGTGAAGCGCAAGTACCTCCTACTGGATAATTACCGCAGCCGAAGCGAAGTCGTGAGCCGCACCATACACAATGTGGACGTATTCAACATCGAGAACCACGACCGCGTAGCCTACATCAATTACCTGCACGTCACCAACGGATGCATCAACCAAGCCTTTACCTTTGAGTATGCAAAGCGTCTTGATGAGACAGACGAGGAGTTGCTGGTTGCAGGAATTGTGGAAATGAGACAACGTTACGGCAGTGAAAGCAAGGAGATTATCACACCGTTCCCCGTGGAACTTCCGTTGGAAAACGTCACGGTGACCGTTCCTCAGAAAGGAGACAAGAGGAAACTGGTGGAACTAAGTAAACTGAACGTGCTCCAGTACAAGAAAGACCGCATCAAGCAAAGCGACAAACTGAACCCGAAACAGAAGCAGATGCGCCTGCTCAAAGAACTTCAATCACTGCTGGGAATGCCCAAGCCCCCCATGCAGATAGAGTGTTTCGACAACTCCAACATCAATGGGCAAGATGCCGTAGCGGCATGCGTGGTGTTCCGCATGGGCAAGCCCAGCAAACAGGATTACCGCAAATACAATATCCGATCCGTTGTGGGACCGGATGATTATGCCAGTATGCAAGAGGTGGTACGTCGCCGCTACAACCGTATGATGGAGGAAAATACTCCCCTGCCTGATCTCATCATTACCGATGGAGGACGTGGGCAGATGGAAGTGGTGAGGCAAGTAGTGGAGGACGAACTGCATCTGGACATTGCCATTGGCGGACTGGCCAAGGATGAAAAGCACCGTACCCACGAACTTCTGTTCGGTTTTCCGCCACGCGTCATAGGCTGTAAGCCTGACTCACCACTCTTCCGCCTGCTCACCCACCTACAGGACGAGGTACACCGCTTTGCCATCACCTTCCATCGAAGCAAGCGCAGCAAACGGCAGATTGCCAGCGAGATAGATATCATCAAAGGCATTGGGCCAAAGACCAAGGAACAATTGCTAAAAACTTTCCACAGCGTGAAGCGCATTCGGGAAGCCAGCCAAGAAAGCCTGGCAGAAGCCATCGGCAACCGGAAAGCACAGGCCGTATATGCCCATTTCCACTCCGAAACAGCCCCTGAAGAAAACCTCTAAGAAAGCC
This sequence comes from Prevotellaceae bacterium, assembly GCA_019420585.1. Taxonomy (GTDB): domain Bacteria; phylum Bacteroidota; class Bacteroidia; order Bacteroidales; family Bacteroidaceae; genus Physcousia. The sequence continues at coordinate 226,406 of JAHZGX010000020.1, read as the reverse complement.
GAGCAGCCCCGTATTTGCCCTTTTTTCGCCTACTTATCCACCCGAAATGGCAAAGGAAAACAAGAAAAGCAGGCCATCCAGACAGGACATTACACCGCACTTCGTTTTTAACACTTGTTAGGAGACCTTTTTAGTGAGAAAGCAAACGACCAACTCCACATCGATTCACGACAACATTAAAAAGACGAATCCACCCCATTTTCATCAAGGAAAGAATCTGCACACAAAGGTGCAAGCAGCACAGCAAAACACGCCTTATGTCCTAAAACAAAAGTCCCGAAGCATGTATACATGCCATGAAGAAAAACGGAAAAGGAGTTAAAAGGTTTTCAGAAAGAAGCTGGATTTAGGGATAAATGATGTAATTTTGTGGAACAGAACAATAAGGTATGAGAGCAGTAATACAGAGAGTGAGCCACGCCAGCGTGACCATCAACGGTTCCGTGAAGAGCCGCATTGGGCATGGTTATCTGGTGCTTCTGGGCATAGAGGAAGCCGACACCGAGGAGGACAAAGAATGGCTGGCACGCAAAATTCTCTCCCTGAGGGTGTTTGATGACGATGAAGGGGTGATGAACCGCAACGTGCAGGACACCAACGGAGAAGTACTTGTGATAAGCCAGTTCACCCTAATGGCCAGTTACCGGAAAGGCAACCGCCCCAGTTGGATTCGCGCTGCCGGACATGCACATGCCAAGCCCCTGTATGAAGCCTTCACAGAGAGACTGCGGCAAGATTTGCCAGGACGGGTACAAACAGGAGAATTCGGAGCCGACATGCAGGTGGAACTACTCAATGACGGGCCGGTAACCATCTGCATGGACACCAAGAACAAAGAATAAGACACAAAAAGCAACAGCATTACAGAAGCATAAGCATGACAATAGCCGAAGCACAAAAGCGGGTGGACGAATGGATAAAGACCTACGGCGTGCGTTATTTCAGCGAACTCACCAACATGGCCATACTGACCGAGGAGGTGGGTGAACTGGCACGCGTGATGGCCAGGAAATACGGCGAGCAGTCATTCAAGAAAGGTGAGAACACCGATCTCGCCGAGGAGATGGCTGATGTGCTATGGGTGCTCATCTGCCTGGCCAACCAGACCGGCACTAACCTCACGGAAGCACTGGAAGCCAGTTTCCGCAAAAAGACGCAGAGAGATTGCACAAGACACCTGAATAACCCCAAGTTGAAAGAAAATATATGAGCGAGACTAGCAAGTATGAGCAGGCACTCTCACAGTACACCACAGCCTTGGACGATGCCCAGGTAGCGGCCGAAGTGAAGCGCATCATTGAGGAGAAAGTGGCAGAGAACGACACTCCTGAGGTGAAGAAGTTCCTCATGGGAAGTATAGAACTGACCACGCTGAAAACCACCGACAGCAACGAAAGCGTGCTACGCTTCACCGAGCGGGTCAACGAGTTTGACAATGATTACCCCCAACTCCCCCACGTGGCCACCATCTGCGTATACCCACGCTTTGCCGCCGTGGTGAGCGAAAACCTGCAGGTGGAGGGAGTGGAAGTAGCCTGCGTGAGCGGTTCGTTCCCCAGTTCGCAGGCACTCATCGAGGTGAAAGTGGCCGAAACTGCCCTGGCACTGAAAGATGGAGCCACAGAGATAGACATGGTAATGAGTGTAGGTGCGTTCCTCAGCGAAGATTTCGAGACCGTATGTGACGAGATATCCGAACTGAAGGCCGTATGTGGCGACCACAAACTGAAGGTCATCCTGGAAACGGGACTGCTCCCTTCTGCATCGGCCATCAAGAAGGCAAGCCTGCTGGCCATGTATTCGGGAGCCGACTACATCAAGACCAGCACGGGCAAAGAGAAACCTGCCGCAACACCCGAGGCTGCCTATGTGATGTGCCAGGCCATCAAGGAATATTATGACAAGACAGGCATACAAGTCGGCTTCAAACCTGCAGGCGGACTGAATACGGTGCACGATGCTCTGGTGTATTATACCATCGTGAAGGAGGTGCTGGGTGAGCAGTGGCTCACCAACCAGTGGTTCCGTCTGGGCACAAGCCGTCTGGCCAACTTACTCCTGAGTGAGGTAACCGGTGAAGAGGTGAAATACTTCTGATTTCCGAGGCTCCGAGAATCCGTGAAATCCGTACGGGAAGGCGAAAAATCTGTTTTACGCGATTCTCAGAAGGTGTTTTTCGGCGCAACAAACATGGTTGTCAGCGGATTACATGCACTAAAACGTGTATAGAAAATCGACCAATCTGGAAAAAGGAAGCCTGGAGGAGCCTCAAAAGAAGAGAAACAAGTGAAATATACGCCCTCAACATAGACAAGACATGAAGAAACTGACACTAATAGCAATTGCACTCTCAACAGCCGTACTGTCAAGTTGCGTGGTGGGAAGAAAGAAGTTTGAGCAGTCAGAGAATGCACGCTGGCGAGCCTACTACTCCCGAGACAGCCTTTCGGCCTTACTGGACGAGAGCCGGGCACAGTATGCTGCACTTGACCAACGATGCGGAGCACTCATGACTGACACAGCCCTGCTCAAGAAAAGCATACGCAATTATCAGACCATGCTGGCCAACAACCAGAGTGAGAACAAGAAACTCAACACCTCCCTGGCACAGAAGATACAGGAACTGGAAGAGCGGGAGAAGACCATTGCACAACTGCAAGGCATGATAGAGCAACAGAAACAGCAGGTCAAGGACTTGCTGGCAAGTGTGAAGGACGCACTGCTTGGCTTCAGCAGCGAAGACCTCACCGTGACAGAGAAAGATGGCAAGGTGTACGTATCGCTGAGTGACAAGTTGCTCTTTGAGTCGGGCAAGGCGGTGGTGAACACGCAGGGTAAAGAGGCTTTAGGAAAACTGGCCCAGGTACTGAACAAGCAGTCGGAGATCGACGTATACATAGAAGGACATACCGACAATGTACCCATCCACACGGCTGTGTTCCAGGACAACTGGGACCTAAGCGTCATACGCGCCACCAGTGTGGTGCGCATCCTCACCGAAACCTACGGCGTAAATCCCCTGCAGATACAACCTTGCGGACGCGGTGAGTTTAAGCCGGTGGACATCAACGAGACGGCCGATGGACGCGCACATAACCGCCGCACAGAAATCATCATGGCACCGAAGTTGGACAAGTTGCTCAAACTCTTGCAGTCTAACTGACCGCTGCCTGCACAATCAAAAACTTTTCAACAATGAGAATCAAGTACATCCTCTCCATCGCACTGGGTGCCGCGGTCACCTACGTGGCTTTCGTCCCTTGGCTACATTACGGCATCCTCATCTGGCTGGTGCTGTGGGGCTTTGTGGGAAAGCCGCTCATTGACCTATACTTCATACGCAGGCGCAAACTCACAAACGGGCTCCCCCTCCCCTGGCATTTTCCTTTCACTCAGCAGTATACATGGCATCTCATGTTCAAGAAGGACGATACACATGAGATCCAAAACAAGGAACTGCAAGCGGAATAATCCACAGTTGTCATAACCAACAGGCCGGAAACACTTGTGCCCTCACACTTGCTGACATTGGCAAGTGTAAGGGCACAAACTTACTACACGATTGTTACTCCAGAGAAAATAACTCGGCTCATCGGATAAATCTAGGGGGGATAAGCGTATAAGTTAGCGATTCTGAAAGAAGGAAGAACTTTTTGCCAGCACCACCTCTTTGATTTGCCCTAAAAAGTCGCCCTGCGCCGAAACGGCTTTGTCCCCTCGCAAGTGACTTGTTTTCGCTCGCAAATGACTTGATTACTATCCCTAAGTGACTTGGTTGCTACCCTTGAATGACTTGATTACCACCCTTAAGTGACTTGATAAATTTGCACTGCATACAAAAAGCCCATTGGCACATCGCTGCTACGGCCTGTCCGGAAAGCCAAGGGACGAGAGAGAGGGCTGACATGAAGTATAACCATCAACGCCAATCAAGCACAAAGATCCAATATCAATTGAGGCAGAACAAGAACCGGGAAGTAGAATTATATTGATGAATTAAAGAAGTATCCCCCTAAACTTATCCGGTGAACCAATAACTCTTGACAAAAGGTAATTGTAGCCATCACGTCTCATCCCACAGTATGAGTTCGTCAGAAATCCCGATCGCTCATGAAGAGCACAAAAGCATGCAGAGCCTGTACTATCTCAGCATCAGCCTGTTCGTCTATCAGTCCGTCAGCCATCATGCTGAACTCCTTCATGGCCCACTGAGTGTACTCCACCCCACCCTTCTGCGTAGCCAGACAGGTCAACTTACTTATGTCCTCGTCCGTGGCTTCCCGACGACGCACAAGCAGAGCCAAGCGTTGTATCTCCTCACTCTGCGAATGCTTCAAGGCCGAAATGACGGGTAGGGTTATCTTGCCTTCGCGCATGTCATTACCTGACGGCTTGCCCAAGCGTTCCGAGCCCCGGAAGTCAAGCAAGTCGTCACGCAACTGAAAGCAGGTGCCCACCAGACTGCCCAACTGACGCATGCGCTCGGCCTGTTCCGCACTGCCACCCGCCGCCGTCACGCCCAACTGGGCACAGGCGGCAAACAGGCTTGCGGTCTTCTTGCGCACCACCAAATAATAGGAATTCTCATTGATGACCTCACTATCCAAATTGGCCAGTTGCTGCAACTCCCCGTCTGCCAGCGTCTGTCCCAGCATGGCCACAGCGTCTACAATCTCTGCCGAACCCGTGGCTGCCGCATGGTGTAGCGCACGGCTCAGTATGTAGTCACCCACAAGAACGGCTATCTGGTTGGTCATCATTGCATTGAGCGAACTCTGCCCACGCCTTTCATCACTCTCGTCCACCACATCGTCATGCACCAGACTGGCTGTGTGCAGGAGTTCCAAAGCCAGTGCCACATCCATCACACGCTGTCCCACGACCCCCACAGTACGTGCCGAGAGCATCACCATGGTGGGGCGCACCATCTTGCCACTACGGTTCAGGATGTGTGTCAAGGCAGCCTGAAGCAGCGTATTGCCTGACTGCAGCGTGGCCGCAAACTGCCGGCGAAACTCCTGCAATTCCGCTTGCACAGGTGCCTGTATGGACTCCATTGTTTTCATCTTTCGCTTCGTTGAATTGCAAAATTACACAAAAACGGCCACCCTTTCACCTTTTTTGCTTACTTTTACACATATTATATTATCACACACACGCATGGACAGACTCTACCTGCTTGATGCTTATGCACTGATATACCGTGCCTATTATGCATTCATAAAGAACCCGCGCATGAACTCCCGCGGAGAGAACACCTCGGCCATCCTAGGCTTCGTGAACACCCTGGAGGAAGTAATACAGAAAGAGGAGCCGACCCATCTAGGAGTGGCCTTCGACCCTCCGGGTGGTACTTTCAGGCACAAAGAATATCCCCAGTACAAGGCTCAGCGCGAGGAAACGCCGGAGGCCATTCGTCTGGCCGTGCCCTTTATCAAACAGATACTGGAGGCTTACGGTGTACCTCTACTTGAGGTGCCCGGCTACGAGGCCGATGATGTCATTGGCACTCTGGCACGCCAGGCCGACCAACAAGGAATAGACACCTACATGATGACACCCGACAAGGACTACGGGCAACTGGTGACCGAGCACACATACATGTACAAGCCCGCCGTAGGCAAGACAGAGGCACAGATAATGGGACCTGCTGAGGTAAACGCGAAATGGGGTCTTCGGAATCCGTTGCAAGTGATTGACATGCTGGCACTCATGGGTGACACAGCCGACAACATACCCGGTTGCCCTGGCGTGGGAGAGAAGACCGCAGCCAAACTCATACAGCAATATGGCAGTGTGGAGGCGCTTTTGGCTTCCACTGACAGTCTGAAGGGTGCACTCAAGCAAAAGATAGAACAGAACGCCGAGCAGATACGCACCAGCCGCTGGCTCGCCACCATCTGCACGAACGTGCCCATCTCACTCGACATGGACAGCCTGCGCCTGAGCGAGCCAGACACGGATCAACTGCAGGAGATATACGAACGGCTGGAATTCCGCACGCTCATACGCAGAAAGATTCTGACTGCACCCGCAGGCCAAGAAAACAAGCCCAAAAGTAGCGGAGGCTACGTGCAGGGCGACATGTTCGCTCAAGAAGAACCTGCCACTCCCCCATCACCCACCCCGGAAGAGCCCATGGAAGCCTCCGTGCCGGCAGGACGTATGCTTACGTGGAAGGACACCGGTGCCATATATCACCTAGTCGACACGCCGGAAAAGCGTGCCGGCCTTGTGCGCCTGCTTATGCAAGCCAAGGAACTGAGCGTGGACACCGAAACCACCGGCACAGATCCCATGCAGGCCACTTTGGTGGGCATGAGTTTTGCCATCAGCGAAGGCGAGGCCTGGTATGTGCCTGTAGGCAATGACCCGTGCGGTGTGGCAAAGGAATTCAAGGAAATACTGGAGAACCCGCACACGCTGAAAATCGGGCAAAACATGAAGTATGACCTGCAGGTGCTGCACTCCTGCGGCATCCGCATGGCCGGCCCTATGTTCGACACCATGATAGCCCATTACCTGCTCCACCCCGAAATGCGTCACGGCATGGACTATTTGGCCGAGGCTTACCTCCACTATCAGACCATCCACATAGAGGAACTTATAGGCACAGGCAAGAAGCAGAAAAGCATGGCAGAAGTGCCCGTACAGGACATCTGCCCCTACGCCGCCGAGGATGCCGATGTTACACTGCGCCTGCGCAACCTCTTTGCCCCCCAACTGGAAGCCGAGGGCTGCATACCTCTCTTCCGCGACATAGAGATGCCCCTGATGCCTGTGCTGGCTACCATGGAACGCAATGGAATGCGCATTGACAGCCATGGACTGAAAGAGACATCGGCTCTGTATACCAGGCAGATGGAGCAGATGGAGCAGGATATCTACCAGATGGCAGGCACAGAGTTCAATGTATCCAGCCCCAAGCAAGTGGGCGAGGTACTCTTTGACCGGCTGCATTTATCAGACAAGGCCAAGAAGACCAGAACAGGACAATACATCACCAGCGAGGAAGTGCTGGAGAGCATGCGCGCCAAGCACCCCATCGTCAACAAGATACTGGAATACAGAGGACTGAAGAAATTGCTCAGCACCTACATTGATGCGCTTCCTCTGCTCGTCAATCCCCGCACCGGGCATATCCACACATCGTTTAACCAGACCGTGACAGCCACAGGGCGACTGTCGAGCAGCAACCCAAACCTGCAGAACATACCCGTGAGAGATGCACTGGGCAAAGAGGTTCGCAAGGCATTCATACCCGATGAAGGACAACTCTTCTTCAGTGCCGATTACAGCCAGATAGAGTTGCGCATCATGGCGCACCTGAGTGAGGATACCAACCTCATAGAGGCTTTCGCTCAGGGCAACGACATTCATGCCGCCACAGCAGCCAAGATATTCCACAAGGACATTGCCGATGTAACTCCTGACGAACGCCGCAAGGCCAAGACAGCCAACTTCGGCATCATCTACGGCATAAGCGCATTCGGACTGGCCGAGCGCATGGGTGTTTCGCGCACAGAAGCCAAGCAACTAATTGACGGATACTTTGCCACATACCCGGGAGTACGCCGATATATGACGCGAAGCATTGACATGGCACGCGAGAAGGGCTATACCGAAACCCTCTGCCAGCGTCGCTGTTATTTGCCGGACATCAACAGCCACAATGCCGTGGTGCGCGGCTATGCCGAGCGCAATGCCATCAACGCCCCCATACAAGGCAGTGCAGCCGACATCATCAAACTGGCCATGATACGCATACAGCACCGCATAGAGGCCGAACATCTGCGCTCCAAGATGATACTTCAGGTACATGACGAACTGAATTTCAGCGTATTCCCGGAAGAGAAAGAACTCCTGCAAGACATCGTCATCAGCGAGATGCAGCAGGCCATCACTCTGCGTGTCCCCCTCATAGCCGACTGCGGTTGGGGCAGCAACTGGCTCGAAGCACATTGAACCGACCCTACTCCAGGCTTAAGAAAAGACCACACCAAGGCAACAACCGCCCAAGCAGAGGCTGACTTAGCCACAATTCCATTCTGAAAAGCGGCATTGGCGCAACTATGATAGGTTGTCAATGCCGCTTTTCTTTTTGCCCTCCTTCATGGCAATCACCTCTCCCCCACCATCACCATACAATTGTCCGAGTTCTCAAACATATTCTTTGCAAACCATCTTTGAACAACAACACTCCGTCTAACAGGCCAAGGCACACCACAACGTGACACTCCCATATCTGACACACCGAACTCCCACCAGCAGGAAGCAGCCCAAGACGAACTGACACAGAGATTTGAATGAGTTATTTCTTTGCCCTTCGCAAGCGAAATTGTACCTTTGTAGCCAAATATTAAAAAGGAACAACACAATATAAAAGATAATGGCAAAAGAATACAACTTCCGAGAGATTGAGCAGAAATGGCACCAAAGGTGGGTGGCTAACCACACATACCAAGTAACGAAGGACACAGGGAAAAAGAAGTATTACGTTCTGAACATGTTTCCCTACCCCAGTGGAGCCGGGCTGCATGTGGGGCATCCGCTCGGATACATCGCCAGTGACATCTACGCACGCTACAAGCGCCAAAACGGATACAACGTGCTCAATCCCATGGGATACGACTCTTACGGACTGCCTGCAGAGCAGTATGCCATACAGACAGGGCAGCACCCCGAGAAAACCACTTTCCAGAACATCGACCATTACCGCGAACAACTGGACAAGATAGGGTTCTCCTTTGACTGGAACCGCGAGGTGCGCACTTGCACACCCGATTATTACCACTGGACGCAATGGGCATTCCAAAAGATGTACAACAGTTTCTTCTGCACAGGATGCCAGAAAGCACAGCCCATAGACCTGCTCATCAGCCACCTGGAGAAACAGGGAACAGAGGGGCTGGAGGCTGCATGCTCCGAGGAACTGCACCTGACAGCGGCTGAGTGGAACGCCATGGACGAGAAACAAAAGAGCGATACACTGATGAACTATCGCATAGCCTTCCTAGGCGAGACCATGGTAAACTGGTGTCCGAAACTGGGCACCGTGCTAGCCAACGATGAGGTTGTGGAAGGCGTGAGCGTACGTGGAGGATACCCCGTGGAGCAGAAGAAGATGCGCCAATGGTGCCTGAGGGTGAGTGCCTATGCACAACGGCTGCTGGACGGACTGGACACCATACAGTGGAGCGACTCCATCAAGGAGACACAGCGCAACTGGATTGGCAGGAGCGAAGGCACGGAGGTGGAATTTCAAGTGGCAGATTCAGACAAGAAGTTTACTATCTTCACCACCCGCGCCGACACCATGTTTGGCGTGACCTTCATGGTCCTGGCTCCCGAAAGCGAACTGGTGCAGCAAGTGACCACCGAGGAACAGAAAGAGGAGGTGGCGCAATACCTGACCTATGTGAAAGGACGTACCGAGCGCGAGCGTCAGATTGACCACCGCGTGACTGGCGTATTCTCCGGCTCCTATGCCATCAACCCCTTCACCGGAGAGAAGAATCCCATTTGGATCAGTGAATACGTGCTGGCCGGATATGGCACAGGTGCCATCATGGCCGTTCCGGCTCACGACAGCCGCGACTATGCCTTTGCACGCCACTTCGGACTGCCCGTCATTCCCCTGATAGAAGGTGCCGATGTAAGCCAGGAGAGTTATGACGCAAAGGAAGGAATCGTATGCAACAGCCCTGCCGAAGGCAAGGAGCCATACTGCGACCTGGTACTCAACGGGCTGACAGTGAAGCAGGCCATAGCAGCCACCAAGAAATATGTGGAAAGTCACCAGATGGGACGCGTGAAGGTGAACTACCGCCTGAGGGATGCCATCTTCAGCCGGCAACGCTACTGGGGTGAACCATTCCCTGTGTATTACAAGCACGGCATGCCGCAAATGATACCGGAAGAGTGCCTGCCCGTGGAACTGCCACAGGTGGAGAACTTCCTGCCCACAGAGACGGGCGAACCACCTCTGGGCAATGCACAGATATGGGCCTGGGACGAGAAGAACCGTCAGATTGTGGACAAGGAACTGATTGACGATGAGAACGTGTTCCCCATCGAACTTTATACCATGCCGGGCTTCGCAGGCTCATCGGCCTATTACCTGCGTTACATGGATCCCCATAACAACCAAGCCCTTGTGGGCAAGGAGGCCGATGGATACTGGCAAAACGTGGACCTGTATGTAGGCGGAAGCGAGCACGCCACCGGGCATCTCATCTACAGCCGGTTCTGGAACAAGTTCCTCTTTGACCTGGGTGTATCGTGCAAGGAAGAGCCCTTCCAGAAACTCATCAACCAAGGCATGATACAGGGACGTTCCAACTTCGTATACCGCATCAAGGACACCAATACCTTTGTATCACTGGGACTGAAAGAGCAGTATGACACCACACCTATCCACGTGGATGTGAACATCGTAAAGAATGATGTGCTCGACATTGAGGCATTCCGCGCCTGGAGACCCGAATATCAGACGGCCGAGTTCATGCTTGAGGACGGCAAGTACATCTGCGGATGGGCCATAGAGAAGATGTCGAAAAGCATGTTCAATGTGGTCAACCCTGACATGATAGTGGAAAAGTTCGGTGCAGACACACTGCGTCTCTACGAGATGTTCCTGGGGCCCGTGGAACAGTCAAAGCCTTGGGATACAAACGGCATTGACGGTTGTCACCGCTTCCTGAAGAAATTCTGGTCGCTCTTCTGGAGCAAGGAAGGTACCCTGCAGGCTGATGACAGCGAACCCACGGCCGACAACCTGAAGAGTCTGCACAAGGCTATCAAGAAGGTGAGTGCCGACATAGAGGAGTTCTCATACAACACCAGCATCTCGGCATTCATGGTGGCATGCAACGAACTGAGCCAGCAGAAATGCCATGCACGCGCCATCCTGGAGCCCCTGACCGCACTCCTGGCACCGTTTGCCCCACACATCGCAGAAGAATTATGGGAAGCAATGGGACATGAGACAAGCGTGTACGATGCAAAATGGCCTTCGTATGACGAGAAATATCTGGTGGAAAGCAGTGTGAAACTGGGTGTGCAGTTCAATGGAAAAGTACGCTTTGCCATGGACTTCCCGGCCGATGCCACACCCGAACAGATGGTGGGCATGGCCACATCAGCACCCGAAGCACAGAAGTATCTGGAGAACATGCAGGTGGTGAAGACCATAGCCATCCCCGGACGCATCGTGAACATTGTGATAAAGCCCAAAGCATAACTCCGGAAGGGAGTGAAACGATGATGAACAAGAAGACAAGAATATGGGAGTTCACCAAGGACTTCCTGTCCATCAACCTGGGCATGGCCATCTACTCACTGGGCTGGGCCGCCTTCCTGCTACCCTATCACATCACCACAGGAGGCCTGGCCGGCCTGCTGGCCATCGTGTATTACCTGACAGGGTTCCCCATCAGCGTGGCACTGCTGATAATCAACAGTGTGCTGCTGCTGATAGCCTTCAAGCCCCTGGGGTGGAAATTCGTGGCCAAGACGGCCTATGCCGTGCTGGCACTCTCCACGTTCCTGAGTCTGGGACAAAACATGATGACCAATAAACAAGGGCAACTGATGCAGATACTGGGCGAAGGACAGGACTCCATGGCCTGCGTGCTGGGAGCCATACTCAACGGCTTGGGCATAGGCATAGTGTTCCTGTCGGGAGGCAGCACCGGTGGATGGGATGTCATAGCCGCCCTGATAAACAAATACAGGAACGTGTCACTGGGACGCGTGCTGCTTTATCTGGACTTGGTTGTGATAGGCTCCTGCTGGCCACTTTTCCATGACTGGCGGATGGTGGTGTTCGGATATGTCACCTTGGCCGTGTACACTTATGCCGTAGACCTGCTGGTCAACAGCACCCGGCAAGACACCCAATTCATCATTTTCACCAACAAGAGCAAGGAAATCTGTGACCGCATCATCCATGAGACTGTGCACTCCGTGACCGTGCTGAACGGCGAGGGACATTACAGCCACCAGGAAATTAAAGTGCTGATAACCATCGTGCACAAGTCAGAACAGGTACACATCCTGCGCATGATACAGGAGATTGACCCCGCCGCATTCGTGTCACAAAGTCGCGCCGAAGGAGTGTACGGCAACGGATTCAACGTCATCAAGGCATGACATCAGAAGAAAAAAACAACAGTAATGAACAATATGACAATAAAGAAGATTTTGGGAGAAGACCCACGCAGCCTGCTGCGTGATTATGCCCAGATAATCCTTGGCATATTCATCTACACACTGGGATACACCTGTTTCCTGCTCCCCTATCAGATTATCACCGGCGGACTGAGCGGCGTGTCCACCATAATATATTATGTTGCCGGGATACATCCCAACCTCACCTACCTCTGCATAAACGGTGTGCTCATCCTGCTGGCAGGACGCATCATGGGCTGGAGATACATGGTTAGGACTTTAGTGGCCACATTCGTCATCTCCTTCTTCATAGGCACCATGCAGGAATATCTCACCGTCACCGGTCCGGATGGCAAGGAACAGCTGAGAATGATCATCGGTGACCAGAAATTCATGGCCTGCGTGATAGGCGGCATCATGGAAGGGCTTGGACTTGCCATCGTGTTCCTGGCAGGAGGAAGCACGGGCGGGACGGACATCATTGCCAGCAGCATCAACAAGTACAGGAATATCTCACTGGGACGCTTGCTGCTCTTTATCGATGTGGTCATCATCGCCGGCAGTTTCCTGCTGTTCAGAAACCTGGAAATCATGGTCATCGGCTATGTCACCATGTTCATCAGCATGAACTTCCTGGACTTCGTCATCAACGGTGCACGCCAAAGCGTTCAGTTCATCATCGTGAGCAGCAAGCCGGAGGAAATAGCCCACGAAATCAACGTGCGCCTGGACAGGGGAGTGACCATACTCTACGGCGAGGGATTCTACACGAAGGAGAAGCGCCAAGTGCTGCTTATCCTGGCAAAGAAATATGAGAGCCGACAGATATTCATGCTCATCAAGCAGATTGACGGCAACGCCTTTGTATCGATGAGCAATGTGGAAGGTGTGTTCGGCGAAGGGTTTGACACAATCAAGAAATAGGATGAAGAGACTGGTGATGGCCACCAACAATGCCGACAAGCTGCATGAGGTGAGGCAGATGCTGGAGGGAACGTATGAGATATGCTCCCTGGCAGAAATAGGATGCCACGAGGACATTCCCGAGACAGCCGACACCCTGGAAGGCAATGCCCTGCAGAAGATGAGGTACGTCAAGGAACACTACGGGCAGGATTGCTTTGCCGATGACACAGGCCTGGAGGTGGAGGCCCTGGACGGCGCACCCGGTATCTACACGGCACGCTTCGGCATGATGAACGGCTACGGAGAGAGCCATGACGCACAAGCCAACATACGCTGCCTGCTGGACAAGTTGGCAAACGCCGCCAGCAGGAAGGCACAGTTCCACACCGTGGTGGCCCTGAGCCTGAACGGGGAGGAGCATCTGTTCCACGGCATCGTGAAGGGAGAAATCCTGAGAGAGCAAGTGGGGGAGGGTGGCTTCGGCTACGACCCGGTCTTTGCACCCGATGAGGCGGACGGGCTTGCCTTTGCGCAAATGGACATGCAGGCCAAGAACGCCATCAGCCACCGGGGCAGAGCCATTGCACTGCTGACAGAGTTCCTGTCAGGACAAGACTAAACAACACACATAGCGAGATGAGAAAGATTACGCCGGCACTGCTTGCCCTGTTCGCAGCACTGAACGTCCTTCTGCCGTTCACGGCCGAAGCACAGCAGATAGGGACATGGAACGTGTACCCGAGTTACTGGAACGCCACACGCAACGTTGTGGCAGGAGATGTCGTGTATTCACTCACCGACGGCAACCTGCTGGCCTATGGGACGACCGACAGCGAGGTACGCACGTTCGACTGCCTGACCCAACTCAACGGAGTGCGGATAAGCGACATCGCCTATTCAGGCACTGCCAAGCGGCTCATCATCGTGTATGACGACTGCAACATCGACCTCATGGATGCCACGGGCGAGGTGCAGAACCTCTCATCGCTGCGTGACAAGACCATGACCTCAAAGACCCTCAATTCCATCTGCGTGGCAGAGGCAACGGCTTACCTGGCCATGAGTTTCGGCATCGTGGAGGTGGACATGAGGCAAGGCATCTTCGGCAACACGTATACGCTGGACTGGGACGTGAAGTCCGTGGCCGTGCACGGCGGCTACCTCTATGCCGCCACACCCGGCGGACTGTACCGGGGACTGCTCACCGACCACCTGCAAGACAAGTCGCGCTGGCAGCGGATTACCGAGAATGACTTCCTGCAACTGGCCGTGCTCGGCAACCAACTGGTGGGCAGGAAGGTCATGGCCATCAGCCGCATATCCGGCAACGGAGCCGTGAGCACCCTGTCCAACGGGCGCTACACGTTCATGCACCAGTCCGGCGGAATGCTCATCTGGGGAAACAACAGCACGATAAACTACTGCCAGGACGTTGACCACGTGACGACTGTCAGGGCGGGAAACAACTGGAACGATGCGTCATACAGCAACGGCACCTTCTGGGTCAGCCAGGGAGAGCAGGGGCTGAATGCCTACAAGGTGCAGAACGGGAGTTTCGTGCAGGCCGACGGCCCCATCCAGCCCAACAGCCCCAAGCGTGACCTCACCTACCGCATCAGCTGGGTTGGCGACCGCCTGCTGGTGGCAGGAGGCGTCAACACCGTGGGAGCAGACTATTATCCCGCCACCGCCATGTACCTGGAGAACGGAACCTGGACAAACTTCCAGGAGATGGAAAGCGCACCGGAGGGCTACACCAACTTCCGGCTCTACAACACCACGCACCTGGTGCAGGATCCCGACGACCCCACACACCACTTCGCCAGCCCATACCGCTCGGGGCTATGCGAATACCGGGACGGCAAATTCGTGCGCATCTTCCACTCCGACAACTCGCCCCTGCGGAGCATCCTGCCCAATGACCCCAACTACTACAACTTTGTGGCGTGCAGCGGGCTCACCTTCGACCAGGACCGCAACCTGTGGATGCTGTGCGGCATGACAGACACCATCATACGCGTAAGGAAACCCGACGGGACATGGCGCGGGCTCTATTACAGCGAAATAGCCAAGGCATCACTCTGCGACGACTACCTCATGCACTCCAGCGGACTGGTGATGATGACCAGCAGGTGGCAGGAAAAGGGCGGAGTCTTCTGCCTGGACTACAACGGAACCCTTGACAACCGGGCCGATGACCGGCACATCCTGCGCCACTCCATCACCAACCAGGACGGGACGGACTACAACCCGGACGAGTTCTACTGCCTGTGCGAGGACCTGGACGGGCAGGTGTGGGTGGGCACCAACCTGGGACTGTTCCTCATCCCTGACCCCGAAGAGTTCTTCGACAGCGACTTCCGCTACGAGCAGGTGAAAATCAACAGGAACGACGGGAGCGGGCTGGCCGACTACCTGCTCAGCGGGGTGAGCATCAGCTGCATGGCCATCGACGGTGCCAACCGCAAATGGATAGGCACGCACTCCGACGGGCTTTACCTCATCAGTGCCGACGGGCAGGAGATGCTGCACCACTTCACCACCAGCGACTCGCCCATCCTGAGCAACACCATCCAGTCACTGGCCGTGCATCCCACCACGGGAAGGGTGATGATTGCCACCGACAAGGGGCTCTGCAGCTACGTGTCCGATGCCACCGAGGCCGTGGACAAGATGGATGCCGACAGCGTGCTGGTGTTCCCCAACCCCGTCACGGCCGACTACACAGGCCCCATTGCCGTGCGCGGCCTGGCCATGGACTCCGAGGTGAAGATTCTCTCCGGCAGCGGACAGCTGGTGTGGAGCGGCACCTCGGCAGGCGGCACATTCACCTGGGACGGATGCAACAAGCGCGGACGCAGGGTGGCCTCGGGCATCTACCACGTGGTGGCCAACAACGCACAGGGCAAGAATGCCATCGTCACACGCATCATGATCATCAGATAAGAGGGTAGGGGAGCAGCCTCCCCCCTCGGAAAAAAAACACACCCGCAACCCCAGTTATCCCGCACCAAAGCCCATGAAGATTCTGCTGATAGAGGACGAAGCCGGCCTGCAAAGGCTGATCAGCGACTCGCTGACGCGCGAGCACTTCGTGGTGGAATGCGTATCCACCTGCCAGGCAGCCCTGGAAAAGATAAACGACTATGACTATGACTGCGTGCTGCTCGACATCATGCTGCCCGACGGCAACGGGCTCTCCGTGCTGTCACGCCTCAAGGCCATGCGCAAGGGAGAAAGCGTGATCATCATCTCGGCACGCGACTCGCTGGACGACAAGGTGGAGGGGCTCGACCTGGGAGCCGACGACTACCTGGCCAAGCCCTTCCACCTGGCCGAACTCAACGCCCGGGTAAAGTCGGTGCTCCGCCGCCAGAAGGCAAAGGGACAGACCTGCATGGAACTGGGCAACCTGCAGTTCTGGCCAAACGAGCGCAAGGTAATGGTGGACGGCACGGAACTCAAGCTCAACAGGAAGGAACTGGACCTGCTCTATTACCTGATAAGCAACCCCAACAGGCTCATCAACAGGACGGCACTGGCAGAATCGGTGTGGGGAGACCGCATCGACCAGGCAGACAGCCTGGACTTCATCTACTCGCAGATGAAGAACCTGCGCCGCAAGCTCAAGGAGGCCGGGGCGGCAGCCGAGATAAAGGCCGTGTACGGATTCGGCTACAAACTGGTATTCTGAAACCGCACAGGGCACCCCCCACCCCCGCACAAAAAAACCTCATTCCCGCGCAAGGGCACCCGCAACGGAACAAGACACACACACACCACACACATGCAACTGCTACGCTATACCCACCGAGGCCTGTCGGCCGTCATGTTCATACTGATGGCCATCTGGGGCATACTCTTCTACTTTGCCATCATAGACGAAGTCATGGACGAGACGGACGACGCGCTGGAGAACAGCCGGGAACTGCTCGTCAGGAAAGCGCTGGAGCACCCCGGCATGCTGAAGCACAACCGCTGCCCGATGCATGCCTACTCCTTCCGCCCGCTCACCGACGAGGAGGCGCTGCACTACAGGGATCGCCTGTTCGACTCGGTGCAGTACGTGGAGATGGAGAACGAATATGAGCCCGTGCGCATCATGCGCTCCTGCTTCCAGGCTGCCGACGGGCGCTTCTATGAACTGGAACTGAAGCAGTCCACCCTGGAGCGGGACGACATGGTGGAGGCCATACTTGCCTACCTGGCCGTGCTGTTCGTCCTCCTCTGGCTGTGCATCATCGTCAGCACGCGCCTGGTGCTGAAGAGGATATTCCGCCCCCTGTCATGCCTGCTGGCCTGGCTGGACAGACTGATGCCCGGCCATCCGGCCCCGCCCCTGCACAATGACACGCCGGTGCTCGAGTTCCGCCGGCTGAACGAGGCCGCACTGGCCATGAGCCGGCGAAGCGAGCAGGCCTACCAGGAGCAGAAGCAGTTCATCGAGAATGCCGCCCACGAACTGCAGACACCGCTGGCCCTGATACGCGGCAGGCTGGAGCTGCTGGCCGACAGCGAGGAACTGAGCGAGAGGCAACTGCGGTGCATTGACGAAATCTTCGGCAGCCTGAACCGGGTGGTTCAGCTCAACAAGTCGCTCCTGCTGCTGTCACGCATCTCCAACAGGCAGTTCCCCGACCGCACGGACGTGAACGCCAACATGCTGCTGCGCGAGTCGGCCAACATGCTGCTCGACATCTACGACAGCAGGCACATACGGCTGGAATGGGCGGAAAGCGGCACCTGCACCCTCAGCATGGACGAGAGCCTGGCTCGCACCATGCTGGACAACCTGGTGAAGAACGCCATCGTGCACAGCCCGCACGGGGGCAGGCTGGCCATCTCGGTGAGCCCGCACAGCATAACCCTGCGCAACACGGGCAGCGCGCCCCTCGACGGCGAGGCCATCTTCCGCCGCTTCGTCCACGCCCCCACGGCCTCCCCCGAGTCCACCGGCCTGGGCCTGGCCATCGTGAAGTCCATAGCCGACCTGTACGGCATCAGCGTGACCTATTCCTTCTGCGGGGAGCACGTCTTCACGCTAAACCTAAACCAGCCATCGTGTTAAATATTGCAAAAGCTTCACGCAAGGGCTGAAATTCCCATTTCTTTCCAGATTCCCGTCATTATCTTTGCAGCATCAACTTAAAAAAGAAAGGAGTACTGTATGAAGAAGTTTTTGAGCATCCTGACCGTGGTATTGGGAATGACACTCTCGGCCTGCGCCGATGACGTGGTAACGCGCGACACCAACAAACTGCCGCAGAACGCACGCAAGTCACTGAAGGCAAACTTCCCCCAGGCCAAGATTTCCTACATCAAGATTGACAAGGAACTGCTGAAAAAAGACCAGTTTGAGGCCATACTGACCGATGGCACGAAGGTGGAGTTCGACAGCGAAGGAAACTGGAAGGAAGTGGACTGTGGCCGCAAAGCCGTGCCCGAGGCATACATCCCCAAGCAGATTCGCACCTACCTGAAGGCAAACTTCCCCCAGCAGAAGGTGACGACCATTGAGCGCGAACGCCGCAAGTACAAGGTGGAACTGGACAACGACTTGGACGCAGAGTTTGACCTGCAGGGCAATTTCCTGCGCCTGGACGACTGACGCGCTCCAAGCCCCTCCCGCGGGCAATCCTCCCCTCTGCCCGGGAAAAGCCCGCAGAGGGCGCGGAAAGCGGGAAAAAGGGGAATCCCCCATCTTGCCACAACCGGGCAGGGTGGGGGATTCCCGTGTTCATGCGCAGGACAGATGCTGGGCAAGAGCGGAAAGCAAGGCCGCATCATGCCGGGCAGTCGTCCCGCGGCAGCAGGAATGCAAGATTATGTATGGGGAGTAAAATGGCGGGCTTCAAGGTCGATGGCGGCACCCATGGCCACGTCCATGTTGTAATATTCCCACTCAGCGAAGCGACCCAGCAAGTGCAGGTGCTCCTCAGCCAGTTTCCCGCGCAGGGCAGCCACCACGGCACGCGTGTCTGCATTCTGTACGGGGTAAGTGTAAGGCGCATGGTTGAGTGCCAGGAGGCGGGGAGAGTAGGGGATGAGCGCGAGCTGGCGGCGCACTTCTGCCTCGTCCACATGACCCGTGAACTCCACGGTTGAGGTGAAGTGCCCCGGCGCGTTGTTGTCCGGCGAGAAGTTTCCCGTGCAGATGATGCGGTGTGAGCGGTGGCGCTCGTCGGGAAGGTATATCCAGCTGTGCGGGTTGCGCTCCGTCTCGCAGAAGGCCGTGGTGGTGCCGTGAGCCTTCAGGGCCTCTATTCCGGCGAGGTAGGGCAGGTGCGCATCCGTGCCGTGGAGCATGGCCGGGAGGTCGCGCAGGTTGCCGCAGAAGATGACGTGGCCGTAGTCCTCGCCGTCCACGCGCCAATGGCCTTCCCTGCGCTCCAGGTGCTCCACGCGGTGGCCGCAGCGCACGCTCGTGCCTTCCGCCAGGCGGTCGGCCACGAACTGCGAGCCTCCGCGGCGCGGGTAATAGAATGAGCTGTGCACGAAGGCCCGTTCCTCAATGCGCATGATGTTGGCATGGAGAATCTCCTCTGCCGTGGGCATGGGCAGCTTGCCCTCGAGCCACGAGAGCGGGATGCGCCCCAGGTCGGTCTGCCACACCTTGTTGTTGTAGGGGAGGAAGTAGAGCCTGCAGAGCGTGGGGCCGAAGCGGTGCAGGAGGAAGGCGGCAAAGTCCGAGGGCTCGCCGTAGCCGCGGCGCAGTATGTCGGCCAGGTCATCCACCACGGCGCGCGCCACCTCCTCGCCCAGCATGTAGGCATGGTTCTCTATGGGATAGGGCACCTCCTGCCCCGAGGGGAGCGATATGACCGAGCGGCGCAGTGCCCTAACAAACTCCGTGTCGCGGTTGAAGCACTGCCAGAACCATGCGGCCACGTCCTCGCGCTTCGTGTTGAACACGTGGCCGCCCGTGCGGTGGAAGAGGCTGCCCTCCACGGTGTCGCACTTCACCAGCCCGCCCGGGCGGCTGTCGGCCTCATAGAGCGTCACGTCATAGCGCCCGCGCAGGCGGCGGGCGGCGGAGAGACCCGATATGCCGCCGCCCACGATGGCTATCCTCCTGCTTATTTCCATTTCGAAAGCTTTATGGGGTGAAGGAAAAGAGCCTTCCGGGGGAAGGCCTCCATGAGTCCGGCAAGGTTCCCGCGGTGGGCGGCATGGAACGCGTCCGCGGGGTGAATCTTGGTCTTGTGGTCGGGCCACATCGGCGTGCCGCCCAGCCGTGTGTCGGCAGCGGTAAGTATGCGTTCGGAGGCGAGCACCAGGGCCGTGGGTATGGCCAGTTCCACAAACAGCCCCGTGGCCGCGAACACGCCGCAGTACAGGCAGAAGCGGTCCATCACGCCGGCAGGCAGGATGAGCAGGTCGCTGTAGCCGCTCACCAGGG
This sequence comes from Prevotellaceae bacterium, assembly GCA_019420585.1. GTDB lineage: Bacteria > Bacteroidota > Bacteroidia > Bacteroidales > Bacteroidaceae > Physcousia. Next base: position 205,930 of record JAHZGX010000020.1, on the reverse strand, counting down.
GATAGGAGAGCCGGCGGCGGCGCAGGTTGCGCAGGTAGCGCAGGAGGAACTTGGGGTGAGGGTCGGTGAGGCGCGGGTTGAGGAGCATGTCGTCGGCCACCACGAAGAAGTGCGTGAAGCCCTTCCCGCGCAGGTGCGTGCAGGCCTGGCTGAGGTAGCCCTGGAAGCGGAAGGACGACTCATACACGGGCAGCACGTTGGGGAGGCCGCCGTCATAGAAGGGCACGATGTGGAAGACGTGGGTGAAGCGCCCGCGGTACATTTCCTCAATGCGCGGGATGTTCTTGTCATAGCGGTGATTGTATATCACCAGCAGGGCGGTTTTCATCATGTGGGATAATGGTGAGGGGCAATGCCCGGGCGGCTGGCGGGGGAGAGGCCGGGAAGCCGTCCGCAGGCTGCTTCCCTCCGGGGCGGGATTGCCGGGTTTGTTGTATTGCTGTCGGGAATGATGGTTATTTGCTCTTCTCCCCGGACAAAGGTAATGCAAATCGGCTGGATGCCAAAGGAAAGGAGCCGGATTTTGCCCGCTGCAGGCGGACTGCCACACCCGCAGGGGGCGCGGAAAGCGGGAAAAAGGGGAATCCCCCATCTTGCCACAACCGGGCAGGGTGGGGGATTCCCGTGTTCATGCGCTGCGGGGAAGAGGGTCTCTGCGGCAGCCCGCCACCCCGGCGCGGGGGTCAGGACAGGTCATCGCCGCCGCCATCGCCGGTGCCGCCGCCAGTGCTTCCACCGCCGGGGTTGCCGCCGGGCGTGCTGCCGCCGGGATTGCCGCCCGTTCCGGCAGAGGGAGCCTTGCCGATGTAGATGACCTGCTCAACGGTGCGGGGTGACTTCAGCGGCTTGGTGCTGTTCCCGCTGAACTGTGTGGTGACGCTCAGCGTGTACTCGCCGTCGGCCAGGTCTGCGGGAACGAGGAAGATGAGCTTGCTGGGCTCGTTCACGGCCAGCATGTCGGTGGTTATCTTCGTCACCGTGCCCGTGGCCGCCGAGGTGAGCGTGACACCCACCTCCGTGGCATCGCCCGCCACCTTGAGGCGCGCTCCCGTGAGGATGAAGTTGCGGCCAGCCGTGGCCGTGAAGCCCATGGCACCCGTGGCGGAATCCTGTCCGCCGGAGATGTACATGGCATTGCCTTTCTCGCCGATGATGTTCACCGAAGTCTCACTGATGGCGGCACGCATGTCACCGCCTTGCGTGAAGGACACATAGAGGGAGTTCCGCTCGGGATTCCACCTGTTGCCCTCCACCGCGCCCGAGGGCTGTGCCACGGCGCTGTAAAGCCCCGTGTTCACGCGGAATCCCGTGAGCAGGAGTTTCTTCACCACCCGGTTCTCCAGGTTGAGCACGGCCTCCACCGTCTCGCGCTCCAGTCCCGGGTTCACTTCCATGATTTCAGAGATGACACGCTGCTTGTCAGCCGTGCCTGCCGGTACCAGAACGGCAATCTTGTCATTCTTGTCCTCCACTGTGACAGAGTTGTCCGCCAACTGTACGTTCAACATGTACTTGATGTTTTGTGTTGCCATAATGTTTTAGGTTTATGGATGAAACAATCAGGGTTTATTATGCCGCAACTGAGTGGTTGCGTATCTCGCAACTGAGCGGTTGCGTCCCCCGCAACTGAGCGGTTGCGTCCCCCGCAACTGAGTGGTTGCGTCCCTCGCAACCGAAATTACCGTTGTCATTCGCCAAGTCTTTTCCATGGGGCATTGCTCTTTTTGTTGTTCAATACAGGTGCCAAGGTACGACTTTCATCTGGATAAAACAAGCCCCGCCACCCTCTTTTTTCCGAGCCACTTTTTTTTGTCTTTTCAACAGCCGTTCTTACCGGGAACTCGACCGGGGAGGAGGAGACCCTCTATCTTAACAAAACGTCTGCCACACATTTGCCCCCAAGAAAGGCCGGAATGAGAGACAAGGTTTCTGCCAGCAGACCGTTGGCAAAGTTTCAGGACAACTCTGACTTAAACTTGTGTTACCACCATATTTGCTTCCCGTTCTTGAATGTGAAGATGCGCTCGTCACAGCCTTTTGTCAAGTCTCGAAGCAAATACAATCCTTCCATGGGAACTTTGTCAAAAGTTATATCAGGATGCCGTGCCTTTTTCTTTCCCACGCATTTCCACTGTGTCTTATCCCAATAGTATAAGCCATACAGATCACCGACCTCAATGCTGTTCCCATCTCCTCGTCCATAATAGATAATATGGTCTATTTTGACAGGCTGTCCGAAGTCCAATCCTACCCAGCATCCTTCTCCCCGTGGCGCATCGAACGCAGTAAGAATGTCGCCATCAAACACTTTTTCCCGTGTATGCAGGCTGTCATCAGCCCACGAACCTTCAGTGCCAATGACCTTACCACGCAGTTTGGTGGTATCTTTGTCCTTATAGAAAGACACTTCGGCAATACTGCAGAAGGAAGCATACCGATGGGATATGTATCTCCAATACCGATATGGTGGAATGCTGTCGGCGATGCCCACTTCCACGCCTTCAGAGCACCCTTCTTTTATCTTATGCACTGTCTGGCAGATGCTGAAGTCCGCCCTGTCTGAAGCCTGGAACTCCCCGCCCTGCAATCGGGGTATATATTCATATGCGTATTCCATTACCGGGTATTTCCTCCTTAGTGTCATGCTCTTTCTTGCACGCAGGTTTGGTACAATATACTCAACATGCCCATCATAATGCAGGATAAACGGATTGGATATAGGTTCCAGTTCTCCGTCTTCCTTGTAGCAAGCAGGCAAATATACAATGTTCAGTCCCATGTCGTGGAAGAGAACCTTGTCATTATGTGCCTTGCCATAAGCCACGGGAACCCAATCCCGGTTGTCAAATGTGAGCAGATAGACGTATTTCCCGTTCATTCCCTTTGCCCCGGCAGCACAACATCATGGCATGATATGTGCTCCCTTGTGACATCCTTCATGAATATATCCTGGAATAGGTGGGGAACATACTCGCCTGATTGGTTCATCATCTGAAGTTCTCTGTTTATAGCATATGTGCGCCTGTACACTTTTGCCATCCTTTCCTCAGACTTGTGCAACCCATCGATCTGTTCTGTAATTCCGGCAAAAGAAACTTTCTTGCCATCACTGGAAACTACCGTATTCCATGCATGTCCCAGGCTTCGTCCCGCCCATTGCGGAGTAAATTCTTCATAGACAGGTATTCCGTGACTTCGGAATATGCTTGTGGCCATATTTACGTAGTCATCACATTGGCCGAATGGCAATCTGGCCCAGTATTCCAGCGGCATGTAGGTGTTCTTGACAGATAGCCCTGTAGTCGGGCGCAATGAGTCTGCCAGGTTTCTGTTCAACATTTTTGCAGCAGCCAGCGGAGAATTCCGCAGTTGGTCGCAACAATCCAAGTCTGCCAGTTTTTCTGCATGAAAAGTCTGAGCCTTGAACGCCAGTTGTCCAGCGGCTGCAGTTCCTCAGTTTTGTATGGCAAGATACATTCACAAAACGCATTGAAATCAACATGCTTAGCCCACGACCCTTTTTCCCAATCGCGAAAAGCCCCATTGATGTTTTCAATCAGGAAACCAGCAGTGACCAGGCGACTGTCGAACTCCTTCTGCAGAGTATCCATTCCCATAGCCTGTGCAACACTGTCAATGGAGTCGCGTATGACGTTATAGTCCCTTTCACCTTTCATGGCGTTGAGTACAGAGTCAACGGCCTGTGCATATTGGCGGGAAATGACAGTGTCAACATAAGAATAATGCCCGGGCATGTTGCAAATGAGATATTTTGCCGCCTGCAATTTCAATGAATCATCAGCATAATACCTGAGCACGGCTTCCAACTCATTTCTGTTTCCAGCGGCAAACTCCAGTGCATGTTCCAGTTCCCTTTCCTCCTGTGATTCACTTGTACAGGAAAATATTCCTGGCAGGAACAGAAATGTCAGCATGAGCGAAAAAAATCTATTCATTTCCATGTGCTTCTGTTAACTGTGTGGCTTTCCTCCTAATCTCCTCTATGGCAGGGGAATTCTTGATTTTGACAGGTTTCTGCAAAATTTCTTTTGCCATCCGGCATGCATTCTTTATGTCCCCGGCTTTCTTGTATGTTTCCATTTTATAATAAAGGGGCAGGAAACGACAGGGAATCATGTGTCCAGCATAGGAGAACCTTCCAATGGCTTCTCTATGTTTACCCAACTCCCGATAGTTGTCAGCGATGAGCATCTGCACATTGTAGTCATTATATATCCTGGCACATTCATCAAGCACCCTGTTGCTGAGGCAATGTTTCCCCTGGTGATGCAATACCGCTCCGTAATTGTACAAAAAGTAAGAATTTGTATGCAGTCTTTTATATAGACGATGATATTCCTGCAAGATTTTCTCCGGAGACTCCTGGGTTGGGTTGTCCATTAGAGAAGTCCACTTCCATTCGTCCCGTATTCTGTACATAGACTTGAATAGCAGAATGAGGATGAGAAAAGACATGAATGCGGCTCTTGCTATACGGTGGTTATTACATGACGTGATGGCTTGACATATGATATAAGTACTCACAACCCAAATGACAGGCATCTTATATGGATATGAGAACATGGCACAGATGCCTATGACCGTGCAGATACAGATGAACAGTTTCTTGTGATTGATGTTACTTCCTGCCAAAATTTTCAGCAGTCCCCCAAGGGCAAGCAACAACAGAGTCAGTCCTGGCAAACCGTATTTGACGGCAAATAGAAGATATTCGTTGAACGGATGACTTATGTTGTCGGCCAAGATTGAGAAGGCTGAGCCGGGGTGCTGCATGAAGTACGCTGCCTGATAAGGCATGTAGTGGGCATCAAATCCATCTGCTCCCCATCCTGTGATGGGCTTGTCCATAATCATGTGTATGCAGTTGATCCATATCAGTATCCTTCCGTTTGCAGAATCATTTTTCACATAATATAGCACTATGAGGAGTGGGACAAAAATTAACACAGGAAAAACGACCTTTCGATAGGCTTTCCACAACGAGTGCTCATTTGTAGCGGGTTTCACAAATAACATAAAAAAGGAACAGAGCACTGCCAGGATTCCCATCCTGGAGGTACAGAGCACAAGGAAGATAACCTGCAGGGAAGTCAACGCGACCCATTTTACCCTATCCTTTCCTCGGGATTGCCCGGCATAATACAATCCTATAGGTATGCATACCGAAAGCAAAATGGTCAGCATGGACGGGTTGGCAAAAGATCCTGTAAATCTAAAGAGAGGATTGCAGGATGCCAGCACTTCAGCCTGTTGCAAAAATGCGATGGCAGACTCTATGATACCAATCAAAAAGAACGTTTTGGCAACATCGTCTTCACACAATGTCATTCTTTTGTTTCCCAGTACCCGAAACAATCCCCAAGCACTTGCCAGCAACATGGACAAGACAGCCCATTCCCTGCAAACCAGCGCCCCCCATCCTCTGTGACCGAAGGATGCCGCAAGGACACACCCAAGACAGATGACAAGAGTAGGAATGTGTATCTTCTGAAAGAAACCTTTATGGCTTCCCGTATTCTCTCTCATAGACTGCCTGATAGGGGGTATGCTGGAACACGTTGTAACTTTCGTGTTTGATGTCTTGAGGCAGGCGCACGGCATACAGCGAGCGGCAATGCTCGAATGCAGACCAGCCTACGTGCAGTTCCGTGCCGGACATCTCCACCACTCCCAGCCTCCTACAGCCCGAGAAGGCGCTGTTGCCCAGTCTCTGGAGCGACCTTGGCAGCCGGAGCGTGAGGATGTCGCAGCCTGAGAAGGCGTTGTCGCCTATGGAGCACACGCCCTCGGGGATGACGAGGTTGTCGGGCATGGACGCTCCGCAGAATGCCATGTCCCCTATTGTGCTTACCTCCGCTGGTATCACTGTCCTGCCGCATCCCTTGACGAGCGTGCCCGTGCCCGTCTCTATGATGGCGTTGCACCCGGAGCGTGAGTCATACACGGGGTTGCCCGGCGCTACCTCTATTGACGAGCAGAGGCGGCAATGGAGGAACGCTGTCCTCGCAATCTGCGTCACGCTGGCGGGGATGTGTATGCTGCTGACGGCGGACGAGGAGAATGCCTTTTCCCCTATGCTCCTCACGCCTTCCGGGATGACGGAGTTGCCGCAGCCGGCCACCAGGCAGTCTTCCTGCGTGCTGATGATGGCGTTGCAGTCCTTCCGTGAGTCGTACCATTTGTTCTTGGGTGACACCGTCAGCCTCCCAAGCCTGGCGCAGCCTGCCACCACGCTGTTCCCTATCTCCCTTACGCCTTCGGGTATGGCCACCTCCTCCAGGCTCGCGCAGCCCTCAAAGGCTCCCTCCCCTATGCTCTGCAGGGATTGGGGCAGGCTGATGTGCCTCAGTCCCGTGCAGTCGGCGAAGGCGCGGCAGCCCAGTGCCTTCACGCCTTCGGGAATGGCCATGCCGCCGATGTCCTGCTGCCCTGCGAAGGCGCACTCCCCTATGGCCGTGACCCCGCGGGGAATCCGCGCGGCCTTGCAGCCCAGCACGAGTGTGCCTCTGTCTGTCTCTATGATGGCGTTGCAGCCTTCCCGCGAGTCATACGTGCCGTTTCCTTCGGCAATGCTGATGCTTTCCACGCCGGAGCACCCCCGGAAACTTGCCGGGGCAAGGATTTCGAGCGTTGCGGGCAGGCTGATGCTTTCCAAGTTCAGGCAATAGGCAAACGCATCATCGCTGACAATCTCTGTCCCCTCGCTGATGACCAGGTGCTTTATCTCGGGGTGCCCTACAAAGGCCTGCCTGCCTATCCTGCGCACGGGATAGTCGCGGCCGCCGATGGTGACTGAGCCGGGGACGATGAAGGTGCTGTCGCCGAGCACCGGCACCCGGCTTCCATACCCGGCATCCATCACGGTCACGGTGGGCTGTGAGCCGTCAAGGGATATTCGGTACCTCAGGGAGTCCACGGTGTGGAGGGTATCCTCCCATGCCACACATTTCACTGAATCACCAACAATGTTTGTCCGACTCATTGCCTGCGAAGACAGAAAAAGGAGGGAGAGGCACAAAACAAATGCGGTTCTACTTGTTATCATACATCACTCCTTCCACCTCTTTGGGGTCAATGCTTCCATACCCATCACTGTCATAGTATTTTACTCTACCCTTCTTATCTATCCCGTCATATTTTGCATAATGGTCTTGTCCTTCTTTCTGAAAGCACACAATTTTAGCATTCTGCTGGTTTTCCTTGTTAGAGAAAAACAAACCTGGTTCGTTCTCACTGCTAAAGAATAGGCTGTCAGTAAACAAGCCATAATGCTTACCTACGCCATAGAGTGTCTCGCTGTCCATAGCCCCACCCTTGTACCCATAGTTCTCTCGTGCATAGTCATCCATGCTTTCATAATATTCGCTAACACTATCGTAGCCATCAATTCCACGATTCGGAGTTTTCTTCTTTACTTCGGTCAGTGCAAATAATCCGCATTCATCTTCTTTTACGGGTGTTTTATTTTCTGTATTCCAAAATTGTTCGGGGGCAGTACTTCTTGTCATAGGAATCTGCATATCAATAGAAAGGTCGCTACAACCTGTTAAATCATTGTCTCCGGTACAACTACCCAGAAGCAGATAAATGCACACAATGAACCCACAGTGATGAATGTCGCTTTGTTTTTGTTTCTCGTTGTCATTTTTTGATTATTTAGTTAATTTATTCGAAAAGTAAATGCAAAGGTATAAAAAAAACAAAACAACACAAAAATGTTACATAAACTTTTATTATCCTCATATAATGTGTAATTTTAAGAATATCTAAACGCATATCAGTGACATAGACAACAGGAACCATTCCCTGCATATCAGTACCCCGCCCCCCCGTTCGGGGGGGGGGGAGCGTGCCGTGAAGGCACATCCCGGGGCGGGCGGAGGGGGTGGGGGAGAGGTGCATCTCCCACGCGGGCGGCATGTCAGCGCTCCGCGCATTCCCTGTCAAAGACTTCCTGGTAGGGGCTGTACTGGAAGACGAGGCTGTCGGCATACAGGGTGCGGCGGGGCAGATGCACGGCCTGCAGGGAGTGGCAGAACTGGAAGGCCCCGCGCTCCACCTCCATCTCGGGAGCATCGGAGTCCACGGTCACCAGCCAGGTGTTGTCGAAGAATGCGCCCCGCCCAATCTTCCTGAGCGACCGTGGCAGCCTGACGCTGCCGAGGCTGTTTCCGGCAAAGGCCGAGGCACCCAGCTCGGTGATTCCCTCGGGGAGCACAAGATTGCCGCGCAGGGACATCCTGGCAAAGGCATACGGCCCGATTGCGGTCACCTCCTGCGGTATCTCCGTCTGCCGGCACCCCTTGAAGAGCGTGCCCGTGGCCGTCTCTATGATGGCGTTGCAGCCGCCCCGGGAGTCGTAGACGGGATTGCCGGGTGCCACCTCTATCGACGAGCAGGAGGGGCAGTCCCAGAATGCCCTTTCCTCAATGCTGGTCACGCTGGCGGGGATGTATATCCTGTCCAGGGCAGATCCGGCGAACGCCTTGTAGCCTATGCGCCTGATGCCCTCCACAATCCTGGATCCTCCGCATCCGGCCACCACGCTGTCTGCCTGCGTGCTGACGATGGCGTTGCAGTCCTCCCGGGAGTCGAACCACCTGTTCCCCGGCGACACGGTTATCCTCTTCAGTGCCAGGCAGCCGCTGAACACGGCATATTCGTCCCCGCCTATGTGCCGCACGCCCTCCGGGATGTGCACCTCGCCCAGACTGCTGCAGCCATGGAATGCAAGCCCTCCCATGCGCTCCAGGGAATTGGGGAGGCAGATGCGCCTCAGCCCCGAGCAGTCGGCGAAGGCTCCACTCTCAATCACCTTCACCCCTTCGGGAATCACCAGGGTGTCCAGGCCCTGCACGCCGGAGAAGGCGCGCTGCCCAATGGCCGTGGTCTCGCCGGGAATCCTCGTGCCCATGCAGCCCTTCACCAGGATGCTCTCCTCCGTCTTCATCACGGCGTTGCAGCCGCCCCGGGAGTCATAGTCCTCATTGCCTTCCTCCACGCATATCTCCCTGAGCCTCGGGCAATAGGAGAATGCGCTGGGGTCCAGCACGTACATCGATGCCGGCAGGCGCACGCTCTCCAGGTTGACGCATCGCCGGAATGCGTCCTGTATAGACCCAATCCCCTCGCTGATGACCAGGTGCTTGACTTCGGGATGGTCGCAGAAGGAACCGTCCGCTATGCAACTGACCTCATAGGTGCGGCCTCCAAGGGAGACTGACGGGGGAATCACCAGGGTGCTGTCCGCAGAGACGGGCAGGCGCACGGCCATGCCCGGGTCCATGACAGTCGCACAGGAGAACTCCTCATAAAGCTCGTATTTCAGCGAGTCCTTGATGACGTATGTCCTCTCCCTGGCCGGTGAAGGCACAGGGAGGAGCACCAGGAGCAGGGCGAGCACGGCTCCGTTTGTCCCAATAAGCGCGGGGTGGCGAGTGCAGTCTTGTTTTTCGTTTCCCATTGTCATGCCGGTTATTCAGTCAGTTGGTGTTTCGGAGGTAAAGATACAAGTATTATCACAACCGCGCACCTGCTTTCGGGGAAATATTCCGGAGGAAAGAGTGCTTGATTCACGCACTCATAATAAATATACAAGCACCTTCCTGCGACATATACCGGAAAAGGTGTTACATTTGCAGCATCACTAACAAACAAAGCAAGGAGGAGAATCATGAAAACGGGCAAAGCCATTGCGTTCCTGCTGTCCGTCATCTTCGCCATCCCGGCCTCGGCGCAGCACAAGTGGCACATCGGCATTGGCGAGGAGATGACCATCGCCGTGGAAAAAAGAAAGGAGAAGGCGTGGAAAGACGACTTCACGCTGGCCGCCAACTCGCAGGCCAGGTTAGGCTATGTGGTGAACGGCATGTTCATAGGCACTGCTCCCCTGGGCATCGACCCCGAGAAGATTTCCGACAAGTGGTGGAATTACAAGCAATTGACAGCAGAAAGGGAAGCGCTGGCCGACACTGTCATCTTCGGGCACAAAGTGCGGCTGGGGGCAGTGTATGAGGCACAGACGGAGAAGCCCGTGGAGTGGCTCTCACTGGACGAGGCGCGCGCCCGCTACGTCCCGAAGATGACGGAGGGCCGCAAGTGCGTCTACATGATTGACAAGTTCTTCATCCCCGGCAACGACAGCCTCTTCCGCATCGACAGCGACTATATCCAGCGGGTGGAAGTCCTGCAGTCCACATGCATTGACGCGCTCCGTGACCTGCCTCCCTTTGCCTTTGTGCGCATCTTCACCAGAAACTTCAGCAAGAGCCTGGCATACCAGCCGAACTATCCCGAGCCGCTGTACGGGTCAGGAAACATCACGGAGACGTATGGCTGCGGGGTGTTCCACAGCAGCATCTCGAACCGGAGGATGAAGTACTACACCTCGCTTGACCAGCCCAAGGCCAAGGAACTCTATCAGGAGGAAGCCCTGGAGGAATTCACCCGCCTGTGCGACAGCATGGAGCAGCGCGTGACCGACTTCCTCACCAAGAAGGAGCGCAAGCGCTGGAAGGCCACCGGGAAAATGCGCCCCCGCCTGGAACTGGACATCAGCCACGAGGGAGAAGTGCTGGAGGCCACCGTCATCTCCCCCGTGCCCGTCATGTCCATCCTCACGCCGCACCGCTTCCGTGAACTGGACAGGATGCTGCGCTCCATCCGCTTCCCCGCCTTCAACAGGCACCACTCCCCCTGGCGCTGGAAGTACCGCTACGTCAGCGTGGATTTCCCCATCATGGAGTGAGGCAGGGCACAGGAAAGAGATATTCCCCCGCCACATCCCGGGACACGCAAGAGAATCTTCATATATTTGCCTCCGGCAACACCCATATTCACCCATCTAACCAGCAACACGAGAATGAGAAACAGACTGTCACTGCTCTTCTGCCTGTGCCTTGCCGCCCTGCATTCCATGGCACGGGAGGAGGTTTTCCACACCGTGGACTCCCTGAGGTACCGAATATCTTATGACGGTCCACGGCCCGCAGCCACCGTGACGGATGCCGGGTATGGAAGCCGGGTGCCGGTGCTCGGCGACAGCACCTTCATCGTCCCCGGCTCAGTCACCATCGGCGGCCGCGACTATCCCGTGCGCAGGATAGGCAGGCAGGCCTTTGTAGGGCACCCCGAGATAAAGCACCTGGTCATCAGCGAGGGGACAGAGATTGTCAGCGATGATGCGTTTGCCTATTGCCTGAACCTGGAAAGCATCAGCCTGCCCGCAACGCTCGAAATCCTTGACCCGGCAAGTTTCCGGGGGTGCTCCGGCATGGAAAGCATCAGCATTGCCGAAGGGAACGGCACGTATGACTCGCGGGAAGGCTGCAACGCCATCATAGAGACCGACAAAGGCACGCTCGTGCTGGGCTGCAAGGCCACGCGAATCCCCGGCGGGGTCACGGCCATAGGGGAGTGCGCCTTCACAGGACAGCAGTGCATCGGCGGCATGGCCATTCCCGAAGGCGTGAAGGCACTGGGCTGCCACGCCTTCGCCGACTGCACGGGACTGAGGCACATCAGCCTGCCCCGATCCCTGCAGAGCATAGGGGAGGGAGCCTTTGAGGGTTGCGCAAGCCTGGAGGAGATGGCCATACCCGAAGGCGTGAGGGAGATAGGGAACAGCGTGGTGGCAGGCTGCGCCAAGCTTGGGAGGCTGACGGTGTCACCCAAGAACAAATGGTATGACTCGCGGCAGGACTGCAACGCCATCATCAGCACGCAGGAAGACTGCCTGGTGGCCGGCTGCGGCAACTCCGTCATCCCGGAAGGCGTGAGGAGCATAGGTGAAAAAGCCTTCTCCTCGTCCGCCATCTGCAGCATACGCATCCCCGCCAGCGTGACGCAGATTGTGAGAACCGCGTTTCTCCATTGCCGCCTCTGCTCGTCAATAGAGGTAGCGCCCGGCAACCCCGTTTACGATTCGCGAGGCGGCTGCAACGCCATCATAGAGACAGCCACGGGCACGCTCATCAAGGGATGCGGCAGGACTGTGATACCGGCGGAGGTGGGTACAATAGGGGACATGGCGTTCTGCGGAGCAACCATGCCCGACAACCTCGTCATCCCGGAAGGCGTGCGCTCCATAGGCGACAACGCCTTCTCAGACTGTGGCATCCTCACGCTCCGGCTGCCAAGGTCACTCCAGAGGCTGGGCAACAGCGCCTTCTCGGGCTGTAGGAGGCTGGGGGTGGTGGAGATGTCCGGCACGGAACTGCACGTAGGCCGGTCTGCATTCGAGCATTGCCGCTCGCTGTGTGCCGTGCGCCTGCCTCGCCACACCATATATGGCAGCAACGTGTTCCGGCACACCCCCTATCAGGCAGTCTATGAGAGGGAATATGGGAAGCCTTGACATCGACATTGTGAACATGCCGGGAGAGACGTGGCCGCACCGGCAGGGTCAGAAATGTACCATCAACTCCACCACAGCCTTGTCGCGCTCCGACACTTTCGGCGTTGCCCCCTCGTCGTAGAAATACTTCTCATAGTTTAACCTCAGTTCCGCGGCAACCTTCTTCAAGAAGCAGAATGTCACTCCGCCAGTAATCCTCTTGCGTGCCACGTCGTCCACGGCCAGCACTCCCTCTTCGTTGAAGGCACCGCTCGAATGGTCGCCCATGGCATCAAAGCGCGCCCTGAGAGACATGTGATGGAACAGCCTGTTTGCTTTTCGTGCCCCAGCCAGCGGTATGTCATAGAGAGCCATGCAGTTCACCGCATTCACGTCCTTGAACGTTGCGTTGGTATAGTGCTTGCGCATATATTCGGCCTCCAGCATGAAGGCATTCCTCCTGAAACTGACTCCACCATCGTACAAGTAAATCACGCCTCCCGTGGGATGCGTCTTCTGCACAGAACCCTCAAACGTAAGTCCCAAAGGCAGATGGTAGTCCACCTTGGCCGAGAAGTTCAACGTCTTTGTCCAGTAATTCTTCTGGTCGGTAAGCCCCGACCCATTAAAGGCTCCCACCTGCACGTTCAACCTGTGACCTCCATTCTGTTTGCCCAGCGGCAGACCGTATGCCACCATCGCCCCCACATCGCGCACATCTCCCACTTGCTTGGCAAGAAAAGAGCGGTTGGAAAAAAACTGCTCATGGGGCGAGCGATGAGCATCGATGGAGAAAGGCACACGAAACTGCCCGAGGCGTAATGCCAACCGTCCCACATACTGCCGTTCCGGCCGGAAGTCAAAGGGCTTCACCTCGCCATAGGCATCCCTCATTTTGATGGCTCCCTCGTCCGAAAAGTCTATCTCAGCCTTATACGACACGCCCTTCACCACATCGCCAACAAAAGCCACACGTGCGTTGCGCACCTCAAAACGGCTCTCCATCTCCTCGGTCTGCAACTCAAACTTCGTGCGTATAGTACCCGTCAGACGGGGCATCCAAGGCTTTTCTGACACCTGAACCTGTGCCGCAGACATCAGCGAAACGGTCAGACAAAGCACAAGAACTGATTTTCTCATAGCGGATAAGCGATAAACTGACATAACAATGTTTGGCTTTCTGCGCTGCAAAAGTACGGCGCGGAGATTAGGATGGCGTGACAAAGGCATCACATTTGTGTGAAAGCCTCCAGGGGGAGGGTCTTGCCATATAAAAGTCAGAACGGAAGCAGATTCCCCGTCAAAAGTTCCCGCAACAGGGAAAATTTTGGAAACTTTGCAACAGGAACGAGATGGCTTTATGAAGGAAACGGCAGCACCAAGCTGTGTTGCCGGTTATAGTAGAGCCGGACAACGTCTGGACTATGACTTGAATCAGGCCATGATGGTCACGATAAAGGACAAAGGCTATGGGCGAATGAAGCAAGGCTCCGTAAAGGCCTATCGCCTGTTGGCCTCGGCTCCGTCCGCCACGGCTCGGGAAAGCACGAGCGAAGCCCGGACTCTCCGCTCACGGTTCCGCCCGTTGGCTTCGCCTTCACCTTCCTCTGCCGGGAGCAAAGTGCCGGCCATAGGATGCATTGTTGGTGGAGCCCTATCAAGTGTTAAACATTAAATATATAGTGGCATGTTGAATCTTTGGCTATTGGCAGGCGAACTGGTATACGCCCTGTCGTTCCTTCTGTTGTTTCACATTTACATGAAGCAAGAGAAAAAAAGGATCGCGGAGAAAAAGGCTCGCAGAAAAGGTATAATTCTGCTTACGGTTCATACGGCCTGCCTGTTCATGCTGGTTTTCTTCGTCCCCGACCTTTATGTTCCGTCATTGATTAGACTGGCAATGGCCGCACCTGTGTTTTGTGCCAAAGTATTATAGAGCATTGTTGAGCAAGAGACTGGCAGCCTGAAGGACGCAGGAACAAGAGTGGGCAAATCGGGTAATGATATTGCAAGGCACATCAGTCCTGCAACTGCTCCTGTAGCCATTTGACTGCGGCCTGCAGTGCGTTGTCCTTTCCCTTGGTAAAATAACTGTCATACGTGTCACTTACCCTCAGGGTGGGCTGCAAGCCAATGCCTACGAACTCAGTCCCATCAGGAGCAACATCATGCTTGGAGCAAATGTTCGCGCCCCACACGCCCGGCAGCAAATCCACGCGCACCCCGTTACCTGTGCTTCCACCCGTGGGCATGCCAACAATCGCGCCGCGCCTCATCCCCAAGAACATGGCTGTAAAGTCCTCGGCAGCGGAGAACGTGCCAGCATCCACCAGCAGAGCCACGGGATTCAAGTATGTACCATGGTTCGTGATGGGCTGCATCAGTGTGCCCTCCACCTTGTGCCACTTCGGCTCCCTGCCCCAGGAGCGGTAAGCAGGGATATATACAGGCGACTCCCAGGAGGATGACCTGACGGGGGATTCGGAGAAGTGGCGCAGAATATACTCGCTGTTGCCGGAATTGCCTCCGCCATTTCCGCGTATGTCGATGACTAGTCCCTTGGCCTTCAGAATCTCCGGCATCATGCGGTCAAACTCTTCCCTCATGCTGCCATCGGCAAAACTCCCGATGCGCAGCAGCATCATTCCATGCCCCAGGTGGCTCAGCTTCAGTCCGGCCAGCCTCTTGCGACTCTCCACCTCGTCCTCGCAGCCTGCCTCATAGGTCACCTCCAAGGACTTTCCCCGAACCTCCAGAGTCATCCTCACGGTGTCACCCGGATGAAAGCGGAATATCTCTCCTTCCTCATAGGCCACGTACTCTGACCACTGCGATGTGGAGGAAGGAATGTAAGGCATCACATGCCGCTCGGCATATTCCCGTATGCCCAGCCCATTGATGGCAGTCAGTTCCATGCCCCTCTTGACCCCGGCCTCACGTAGAAGGCGACTGCGCACATTGTCCACATACAACCTTCCATCCAGCCACCTGGCATCAATGGGCACAAAAGCCACCCTCATGTTGCCCCACACGTAGGTATGTCCGTCATGCAACTGCGCCACCATGCGCTGCAAGATACGCGTCACGTCCTCGCGACTGACTGCGGCCTGCACCTCAGGCAGCGTGGCCAGATAAAGACTGTCCCAGTTGACCTGCACCCTATCCATAAACACAAAATTGCGCTTCACCTCTGCCCACAACCGTGAAAGAGCCAGGCTGCGCAATTGCCCTTCACTGAAGTTATTCAGGAAACTCGGTTCGGGTTTCAATGTGGCATCCACCTTGTCCAGAGAAATCCACTGGAACGGGATGCACATTTCTCCCTCACTCCAAGCCCTGATGAAGTAGAACGTACCGTCCTCCTCCATCTGATAGCCGAAGTAGACGTTCTGAGGGTCAAACACAGTACCTGCATAATGGTCCCGAAAGGAGACGGATTGCTGCTCCCGCAGGGATTCGAAGAGTTTCCTGGCCTCCTTCTCCAGCCCTCCTCCCGCATTCTTCAATGCTATGCGGCAACCCTTTGTCCATCCCTCACCGTTTCCCCGCTGCCAGGCAAAGCCGCCGGGTACTTTACCAAAGTCGCAACCTGTATAGAACACAGAATCAACCCTTGCCCCGCTTTGCCCGCGAAGTTCGGCATAGAATTTCTCCAGGGCGCCCTTGCCACCCTTCTTCTGGGCACAGGCCACGTGCAGCATACCTGCAGAAAGCAGCATTGCCACCAGGAATCCTCCTCTTTTACTCATGTTTATCATATCAAATTAGACAAAAAAGGGGCAAATGTCTGTCCGGGGCAGAACGCGGGAGAGCCAGAAACATTGCCGGCATCTCACTTCACCTGGTGGAACACGCCCATGACCTCCTGGCTGCTCACCTGCTGCACACAGCCTTCATGCTTGTCAATGGCCAGTGAGGCAGCAATGGCCGAGGACTGCCCCAGCACCATGAACACTGGCTCCATGCGTATGCTTCCGAAAGCAATATGCGAAGCAGAGAGGCAGAAGGGCACCAGTAGGTTGACGGCCTCGTCTTCCTTGGGTGTCAGGCTGCGGTAACTGATGTTGTACTTTCCCTTGGGCAGACGTATCTGCACGTCGCCGCAGTTCTTCACCATCCCGTTCACCACGTAGCGGCCGCAGTTGTGCGAGTCCATGTTGTATGCTCCCCAACCCACAGGGTCATCGGCCACCGCATCCTGCTGGCAGTTGGCCTGTGTCATCACGTAACGGCCTATCATGCGGCGTGACTCACGTACGTAGAGTTGCGGCGTGAAGTGGTCGCTCTCGGGGTACTCGTCCTTGGGGTAACCCCACTGGTTTATCTGCTTTCTCACGTATTCGGGCACCCTGGAATCGCTGGCCACAAACCACAGGAGCCCCTTGGTGTAGGTCAGATGCTCCTGCCGGATTCGCTCCCTCTGCTTGTACGATGCCTCGGGGTACTGCCAGTTGCATCCTATCATGTCGGTTGAGAAAGCCTTGTTGTTGTTGATGTCCGTCTTTGAGCGGTTGGTCATCAAGTCCCAGGAGAAGCAGTCCCTGAGATCCTTTGACTGCCATGGTTCCACCTCCTTCCAGCGCACCAGCAACTCGTATTTGGTGGAGTCATACCCCTCCGGACGAGTGATGGGTATGCGGTTGTCGGGATTGTTGGTCATGGTAATGCGGAAATTATATGCCTGCACACGCTTGTCTCCCTGTCCCGGCTGTCCCATCTCACCCTTGAGAATGCCCCATAGGAGTCCGCTCTTGGGGTTTCCCTTTTCACGGTAGGGGTCCACTCCATCGGGGAACTGATGCTTGTCCCTCATCTGCACGCCGTTATAGGTTTCCCCATACTGGCTGTTGGGCTCCCGCCCCACCGTGTAGCTTACTCCCGCCCGGGCCATCAGGTCGCCCTCATAACTGCAGTCGATGAACTCCTGGGCCTTGATTCTCAGTGTGGGCCGGCGCTCCTGCGAGGCATCCTCCAGCACTATTTCCGTCAAGCGGCAGCCCTGCTTCTTCACCTTCCTGACGCGCCGCTCCATGAGCACCTTCATGCTCTCCTCGCGCAACATGTCCTCAAAGGCAGCCAGCGCATACTTAGGTTCGAAATCGAACACGGCACCGTCCTTGCCGTAGCACTTGCCCACACGGCGGTAGAAGTCCATGGCCAGTCCCTGTATGATTTCCACTGCTCCCACGTCCGTATGCCCCAGTCCACCACTGCTGAGTCCGCCTATACGACGCGAAGGTTCTATCAAAATGACGCTCTTGCCCAGTTTCCCGGCAGTCAGGGCTGCAGTTATGCCACCCGATGTGGCACCATACACGCAGATGTCAGCCTGCATGCTGCCGCCTTCGTCCCACACACGCACGCCATCGGCATCCGTGCGAGCAAGGGCATGAATGAACACAAACATCAGAATCACGGTGCTGAGAAGAAATCTTTTCATAAGAAAATTAAGTTAGGGGTTATTTTTTAGGTTAATCAAACAAAGAGAGCCGGCGCACTGCCGCCGCATGGCAGCACAGTGCTGCGCCGGCTCCCTTGTTCCCGTCAAGCCAGCATAGCCTGGGCCAGGAGTTCCAACTGCGGCACATCGGCCTGCTTCATGCGGCTACGTATGGTCACCACAGGGTCAACAATCTGGCAGTCCTTCATCTGCTCAATCATCCGCCTCATCACACAGCCTGCAGTGGGTGCCCAGCTGCCGTTCTCCACAATGCCGAAACGGCGCTTCTGGTAATTCTTGATCTGCAGATGGTACAGGAAATCGTGCATCACAGGGAACACGCCTGCATCGTAACTCGATGCAGCCACCACCAGAGCCGGATAGCGGAAAGCATCCTCGATGGCCTCCGCCATGTCAGAGCGGGTGAGATCAGTGAGCACCACCTTCGCAGCCCCCTTCTCCTTCAGTATCTCGGCCAGCCGCTCGGCCGCTACCTTGGTGCCTCCGTGTATGCTGGCATACGCAATCATCACGCCCTCACTCTCCGGCTCATAGCGACTCCAGATGTCATAGAGCCTGACGGCATCCTGCAGTGCCTGTCCCCTCAGCACCGGCCCATGCAGCGGGCAGATGGCCCGGATGTCCAGTGCGGCAGCCTTCCTGAGCACGCACTGCACTTGCGCGCCATACTTGCCGCAGATGTTGAAGTAGTAGCGGCGTGCCTCGCATGCCCAGTCGGCAGTCTCATTGACCAGCGCGCCGAACTTGCCGAACCCATCGGCGGAAAACAGCGTGTGGGTCTTCTCCTCATAACTCATCAGCACCTCGGGCCAGTGTACCATGGGCGCACATACGAAACGCAGCGTGTGCTCGCCCAGTGAAAGGGTATCGCCCTCCTTCACGGTCTTCACACGCCCCTCTGTGCATATGCCCTCAAAGAACTGGGGAAGCATCCTGGCAGCCTGCACGCTGCACACGACCTGCATGGCAGGATACTCCTCCAGCATGTCGGCCACCATGGCTGCGTGGTCAGGCTCCATGTGGTGCACCACCAGATAGTCAGGCTCACGCCCCTGCAGAACCTCGGTGAGATTACGCTTCCAGTCCCCGGCCTTGCTCGCATCGGCGGTATCCATTACAGCCACCTTACTGTCCATGATAACCCAACTATTGTAACTCATGCCATCGGGCACAATATATTGGCTTTCAAAGAGGTCAATATCCAAGTCATCCACCCCGGTGTACCTCACGTCTTGAGAAATGTTCATATCCATTGCTTACAATATTTTCTTCGTTCACGCAAAGTTACTGATTTTTTGCATCCCGCGCGTCATGTCTGCCATGCATTTGCGCCAATCACTGCAGAGAACAGGCAGAAAGAAATAAGGGAATAGATGCTTGAATTGTCCTAATTGTATTTTTTTCTGACCGAAACAACGATTGAGGATTCCAGACATGCAAGAAATCTGCATCAGGATGCAAGTTGACAAAAGAAAAAGAAATACTTTTGCTGAAGCTTAAACCTATAAACGTTACGAGTATGAAAAAGTTTATGATTATGGCTCTTGCCGCTCTCGTGTGCGCAGGCAGTGCCAAGGCTATTGAGTATGTGCCGCAGTCCGGTTTCACCGTGCAGGGTCTCTTCGGCATGAACATCAGCAATTTCCGTTATACAGACACGCCCACAGGCGGACTGACAGACCCCAAGGCGGGCTTCAACGTAGGCATACGCGGCGAATACATGCTGCCCAGTTGCTACGGCGTATTTGTCAACCTGGGCGTGGGATACACCATGAAGGGTGCCAAGATGGATTTCCTCTATGGTACTAACGGTCAAGCATGCACCGTGAAGTACCGCCCTTATTACATTGAGATTCCCCTGCATGTGGGCTACCGCTACAACATTCTGGAGAACTTGGGTGTGTTTGCCGACTTCGGCCCATACTTTGCCATCGGCGTGAACGGCAAGGAAAGATTCAACTTTGACAGCGATGCCGTAAAGGACTTCTCACATAAATTCTTCCGCAACGACAACAGCAGTGTGGGCGGCATACAGCGTTATGACTTCGGACTGGGCTTCCGCGTAGGTGTCGAGTATGCCAATCACCACTCGCTGAACTTTAGTTTCGACTGGGGATTGACCGACATGTACCGCGACAACTACCGCCGTAAATTCTTCCAGCAAGCAGGATATGAACTGGGTAAAATGAAGAACTTCAACGCCGGCATCACTTACGGATACCGCTTCTGAAACACCGCATCAAGACAAGAATGCCAATAAAACAGAGGGGAGGGCGTGCCACCACAGGCACCTCCTCCCCTCCGCTTTGCGTCAGCCCACAAGTTGCCCGCCAAAAGGCACCGCGGCACGATGGCCGATGAAGAGCATTGCGTTTTTAACATTTGTATGGAACACTTCTTGAAACACCATACTACTGCTTACGCACATCACGGCTAACGGGACTTAGGCAAGCGAGAAAATTTATCTATTCGACACCATACAACCAGCATGTCTCCAAGGAAACAGAAAGCCCAAACAAATATATCCAGCACTACATGCATTTCACTAGCGCAAGGGCTATGCGCTCCACAATACCTGTCACCAAGGCATTGCCCATCAAAAAAGCCCGGCGCATGTCACTAGCTCCCTGCGTGTGATTGTCTGGGAACATGTTCAGGCGCTCCAGTTCCACGGGGAGCAGACGGCGGAAACGCCCGCTCTGCGTTCTGATGATATGCTTGAACCGCGACGGTGCAATACCTCCTTCGCCCGTTATGATAGTTCTTGAAGCCCGGTCAAGATAATCAGGGAAAGCCATGGCGCCCTCAGAGTAATTGTATTCATATCCCGTTGTCTTATTAATACGCTTCAGTGACTTGTGTCCCTTCTGATACTCCCATTTAGGCAAATCCTCGTTAGAAACAAAAAACTCCTCGGGAACCTGGCTCTCACTCACCAATATCTCACCCAAAGTGATATAATGTCCATGGTATGATGGCAGAGTGTCAAACGTGCTTATCCTGCCCGCGCACATTACTCCTGAGTTCTTGAACGGAGTAGTCGACCGTCCTTTGTTGAAGTTGTCGGACACTTCTACTAAATCACTTCCCACGCTGAATGTCGATAACCAATCATCCTTGGGATCACACGCAAAAGCCTGAGCCATGATACCTCGATGCAATATCCATTCCTTTCCATCAGCCAAGTTGGCAAACTGGCAGGCGATGGGTGTCCCTTCGCGGTAAGCCACTATGTAAGTTCGTTTGCGCCGCTGTGGCATCCCATACTCGGCAGCATTGACAACACGCCACTCCACCACATAACCCAAAGACGAAAGCGATGAAAGAATCACAGCAAAGTCTCGGCCACGCTGCTTGGCCGGCGAACCAAGCAGACGGTCTACATTCTCCAGCATCAAATAGTTGGGGCGGCGATCACCTTTCTCTTTCAGAATGCGGTAAATCTGCCACCATAGCACGCCCTTCTTTCCTTCAATGCCTCCTGAGCGTTGCAAGGTGGTCGCCACAGAGTAGTCCTGGCACGGGAATCCCCCGCACAGCAAATCGCAATCAGGTATTTCCTCTGTGGGCACAGCGGCAATGTCCTCATTAGAGTGACCTTCTGCGCCAAAACAACGACAATAAACAATGCTCGCGTCCTGCCGCTTGGTAGATGGCTCCCACTGGTTGCTCCAAATGGTACGGAAATGGTTTGAAGCCCGCTCCAGCCCTATCCGAAACCCTCCTACGCCAGCAAAGAGTTCCACCACTCTGATGTCTCCCCTGCAAGCCTCATGCTGCACATGGTCAAAAAGTCCCGGCTGCACAAACCTCTTGTGTACTTCGCTGGAGTATGCTGACACTGGCTCACACAGGAGTCCGCACTCAGGCTCTCCCCCTGACATATCATCTGCATTATATTTCATGTTCTATTATCTGCTTTACGTATTTGGCATTAAACCAGTAACAATATTTTCTCGCCTTTCCTCCATGAGGGTTGAAAGCCAGGTCGCTGCTGTCCCTTCCCTTCGGACGAACATGAAAACAGCGTCCGTCGTTCTGCTTCCAAAAGTATTTTGAAGATATATGGTTGGCACACACATTCTGCCTGATATCCTCCCAATATTCCCTTGCAACCTCCAAGTCATCTTGCGGCATAGTCCAAAAGGCTACTTTTTCTAATCTGTATTCCCTCTCGCGTCTGTTGTCCGGCAAACCCATCCATTGACCAGTCTCACGGAAAACAACAAACAGGAATCGGCTGGTGAACAATTCATATAAGCGGGAATCTGTCCATTCACTGCAATCATAGACCTCTTGATAGTCAATATTTTCAAAAGACATGCTCTCTCTTATTGTCCCATCTTCCCTAATGCGTATGGTCTTCAATGTCAACCCGGATTTCACAAACTCTTCCGACCTGTTGACATTACCAACCTTGCCCTTACCAGCAATATGGTTGGCCAAAACGAAATATTTCGATTTCGCAGAAAAAGGATTTACATGAAGACTCTCACACAATTCACCATAGGAAAGCCCACAATAAGGAGCAAAGCGCTTCTCCATGATGTGTTCCACACTGTCCTGCTCCAATTCCCCCAAAGAGAAGAGCGGTTCCATACTTGAAAGCTGCATTTGAAAATTGCAATACGCCCCATTGATGTGATGATTCTTGACCTCCTCCAGTACTGTTCGCATATAAGAAGTTTTCAAGCACCAGGCACGGCGTGGTGCACCAATGTCACTTCCATGCTGGCAGACAAGCCTTTCGCCCTTCTGTCCTTTACGGCAAGCACCTAGATACATTGTGTCTCCCTCTGACAATGTCTGGGCTTTCCCTTCACGTATCTTGCCTATGATGACATCATAGTCCCGCTTTATGATAAGCAAATCTTTGTGCGGAATACGCCAAAGTATGGTAAAGAGAAACAGCAAATCAAGTTGTGATGTGTCCGAAGAATGGAGGTAAAAGAGAATCAGCATGGTGAGACATTTCTTGTAAAAATGCGATTCTTCAAATGCCTTGTCCCAGTCCTTCTGATAGTTTATCAAACAGCATACCAATCGCTCCTTGATGAGCAATTCATCACTTGCTGATTTTTTCAACGGTGATGCCTTTAATTCAACATGGGCATCTGCAAAGTCGGCTTCGGGGCTGGAGTTTACATCGTATCCGAAATACAACTCCTCAACCAGTTGAGCCAAGCCCCCCTTGCCCTTACGCTCATCTGCATCAGAGACGAAGTCTCTCAGACAATGATGCACCAGCCCTTTGCTATACTCAAATATAGATGAGATGTCTTTGTTATCGTATGGTAATTTCCGCATTCATACAATCCTTTTCCCGCCTCCAAAGATACGAAATAATAGGATAACGGGAGCGTTTGCCTACCCGGATTTGATGCACTATGGAGAAAGAACCTTTTTTGCCCTACCACATATTCAGGAAAGGAAAAGAATGCCAAATGCAGAATCCAGCCTAATATGATAGCCTGGCCGAAACTCGCATTTGGCATGTTGATAATCCTAAGGGCTGTGCCGCTCAGCAAAGAGCGAAATCTAAATTTACAGGGGATACTCCTCGAAGGCGTAGAGTTGCGTACTCAAGTAACGCTCACCCGTGTCAGGAAGCAGTGTAACAATACGCTTGCCCCTGTTCTCGGGACGCTGTGCCAACTGCAGAGCAGCATAAACAGCCGCACCGGAACTGATTCCCACAATAAGTCCTTCGTGAAGTGAAAGTTCACGACCCGTGAGGATAGCATCATCGTTGCTCACTCTGATGATCTCATCCACCACGCCAGCATCATAAGTCTGGGGCACAAATCCTGCACCAATGCCCTGTATTTTGTGTGCTCCGGGCTGTCCACCGCTCAGTACAGGGCTGCTCTCGGGCTCCACGGCCACCACCTTCACACCGGGGTTATGCTTCTTCAGAGCACGTCCAACGCCTGTCACCGTACCTCCAGTACCCACTCCGGCCACAAATATGTCCACCTGCCCATCGGTGTCCTGCCAAATCTCCTCACCCGTAGTACGCTCGTGCATGTCTGGATTCGCAGGATTAACAAACTGTCCCAAGATGACTGCCCCCGGTGTTTCTTCCTTCAGCCGCTGGGCTTCCTCAATGGCTCCCTTCATGCCCTTTGCCCCTGAGGTGAGCACCAGTTTCGCGCCAGCAGCACGCAGGAGGTTCTGTCGCTCGCGGCTCATAGTCTCAGGCATCACAATGATAGCCTCATACCCCTTCACTCCGCTTATCCATGCCAGCCCCACGCCAGTGTTTCCACTCGTGGGCTCAATGATGACACTGCCGGGCTTCAGAATACCCCTCTGCTCGGCATCCTCTATCATGTTAAGGGCTATGCGGTCCTTTACACTCCCGCCGGGATTGAAGTATTCCACCTTGGCCACCACCTGTGCCTGTGCATTCTTCCTGACTGCCAGACGCTGCAAGTCCAGCAGAGGCGTGTGCCCCACCAGTTGAGTCAGTTTTTCATAAATTTTTGCCATACCTGTAAATGTTTGTTTATAGTTCGCTTCCTGCCGACACCCCAATCGGTTCCAGAAACATTTCTTCCTTTTGATACTGCAAAGATACGGGGATATCACGCCACACGCAATACCGCAATTGGGGTATATTAGGGGTTCATAACAGAATACAAGAACTGACCGCAAACCGGACACAATGGCGCCGCATATCAAAAAGAAATAGCCCCCTAATGGCTGTTCCGTTTTATTTAGTTGTGAAGGGCTAATTGCAAAATGCAAACCCAAACAATTCACCCACGCAGAAAAGCATACACTTATGAAGAAGACACTCTTGCTGACACTTGCAGCATTCATGACCTTTGGCGCACAGGCACAGCAAAAGGCACGCAGAGAACTGGCACCCACCCCTCCCATGGGATGGATGACCTGGAATATGTTCAAGGGAAACATCAGCGAGCAACTCATCCGCGAGACGGCTGATGCCATGGTAGAGAGCGGACTGGCCGAGGCCGGCTACAACTATATCTTCATTGATGACCTTTGGCAGGGAGGACGTGATGCACGAAACAACATCATCCCCGATGCAAGGAAATTCCCATCGGGGATGAAAGCCTTGGCCGACTATGTGCACAGCAAAGGACTCAAACTGGGCATCTATTCCGATGCCGCCCAACTCACCTGTGGCGGATACACCGCCAGCCTGGGCTTTGAGGAACAGGATGCCCGTACCTTTGCCTCATGGGGCATAGACTATCTGAAATATGACTATTGCAACGCACCCGATGACAGTGCCACTGCTCGCAGGCGTTACCGCACCATGGCACAAGCACTGCAGAAGAGCGGAAGGGACATAACCCTGGGCATATGTGAATGGGGCGGACGCCAGGCCGAGGAATGGTGCGAGGAAGTGGGCGGACAACTCTGGCGCACATCGGGCGACGTGCGTGACATGTGGAAAGACGTGACCAAACAGGGAGGAATGGGCATACTGGACATCATCAACATCACTGCACCCCTCAGCCCGCATGTACGGCAAGGGCAGTGGCCCGACATGGATATGCTGGTAGTAGGACTCAATGGCAAGGGCGGCCCATCAAGTGACCTCGGAGGAGTGGGCTGCACGTACACGGAATATCAGACGCAGATGAGCCTCTGGTGCATGTTTTCCTCCCCTTTGGCTCTGAGCAATGACCTGCGCAATCTTACCGATGAAGACAAGCGTATCATACTGAACAAGGAAATCATTGCCATCAATCAAGATCCCCTGGGCAAGGCTGCAGAGCGCAAGGTAAACACGTCTGACCACCAAGTGTATGTACGTGAACTTTCGGGTGGACGCCATGCCGTGGCCTTACTCAACACAGCCGACAATCCGCTCAAACTCACTATTGACTTCAAATCACTGGGACTTGACGGGAAATACTGCCTGAAGGACGCGTGGCAGCACAAAAACCTTTCGTCCAAAACATCCAAGTGGACCGGCACCGTAGATGCTCATGAGACGAAAGTGTGGATACTGGAGTAACCCTTGCCAAGGCTACTGCTCCCGGCATGTCATGCAGAATACTGGAAATAGAATCAGTGCGCGCTCCCGCTCTTGCCATTGAATCGTACCATGATATGGTTGTGCACCATCTTGCGGACTGCAGCCTTTTGCTCACGTGCCTTACGGATGCTGGTCTGCGAGATATCCGATGAGTTCTGTAAGTTCACTGCCTGTGCACGCGCCTTCTCCACCTCTGCCAATGCCTTGTCAAGGTTTTGGCGCGCTTTCTCCAGTTTCTGTTCGGCTTCTGACACCTTCTTTTCTGCAGCAGCCGATTTCTTCTGCGCCTTGATGTACGCCGCCTGTGCCTTGTCCTTCTTATGCTGTAACTTGGCTCCTTCTTTCATGGCCTTCTGCATAGCCTTGTCGGCAGCCTTGTCGCTCTTCATGGCTTTCTTTGCCACCTTCAGGTTGTTCTTGGCAGCCTTCAAGTCGGCCTGTTTGTTCTTGAGTTGCTGCTTGAGTAACTTTGACCCATCCATCTTCACCCGAGCCTTGAGGGCTGACACTTCGGCCTGCAGGGTATTTACCTCGTCAGCAAACTGCGTGCACCACTCTGCACAACTCTTTCCGCTACCTTCATAATCATAATTCTCGGCATAACCCTGTGCCGATGCGTTGAGCGAAATGCCCAGCAATGAGATTAAAAGAAGTCTCTTCATGATGCAATAATATTGTTAATACAGTTGTGTCATTGTTTTCTGTCTTTTCTGGAGTAAACGCTGCTGCCAACTCATTGGCACAGTAACAGGCACACGGCATCCTGGAAGTTTTGACCATGCTTAGTTTTAGCCACTCCTTGGTTGATGATACTGAAGGAAAACAGATGTCCGTTAGCGGCCGTCAGATAACCGCTTAGCGAGGACACCCCCTCTACCGTACCTGTCTTGGCACGCACGTTGCCTTGGGCAATCGTGCCTTTCATACGGCGCGTGAGCGTGCCATCAACCCCCGCAATAGGCAGGCACGGCCAAAGTGTCTGCCGTATGGACTCGGTGCGATAAGCGTGATTAAGCAGCGTGACCAGCAATTCGGGCGTGACATAATTATATAAAGAGAGTCCACTGCCATCGGCTATCAAGTAGTCCTCAGGAATCAGTCCCAGGCGTGTGATGAGGCTGTCCACTACGGCAGCAGCCTGATGCCGGGCGGTTTTCCGACACGCCCCCATGGATGCCAGACGATGAAACAGGCATTCAGCATAAATGTTGTCACTCTTCTTCAACAACGGATTCATTATCTCTGCTATGGTGTGCCCCAAGCTGTAGGCGGCAATAACCTCACCCTCCTGCAGGTTCACCTCGGCCACAGATGTACACTGAAGTCTGATGCCAGACTTCATGAGAGCCTCCACCCATGCTGTATGAATACCCTCGGCACCATCCACCAAGTGAGCAGCCAGCGGACCATAATCATCATCCCAGCACCACCCCCAGCCATAGGGAAGCACTTCGTAAGGCGGCATCAATTCACACACCCGGCCGGCAATGCTGTCCACGCCTCCCCGGTGCAAGGCACAGGCCAGGCTGTCAAGATCGGCTCGCGAAAGCATAGGATCCATGTCACCTGCCAGGTAAATATCCCCCTCAAGCACACTGTCGTCCAGATGCCCTGTGGCACGCACCTCGGTAGAAAGAGGCTGACAACCGTCTACCTTGTCAAGCAGGGTTATGCAAGTGACCAATTTCTCACATGAAGCAGGACGCATCCTATGACGTGCGTTTTTGGCATATACAGGCTGCCCATCTGTAAGATCATAAATGTAAATGCCAAGTTGTGAAGTCTCATTGAGAGAAGAATGACAGAGCGAATCCAGCCGCAGTTGCACGTGGCCCAACCAAGACAACGAATCAGCCTGGACAACAGTCAATTCCTTGTGCTCCAGCGTACCGCCGCAGCCACTGCCTGCAGTATCCTGCACTGCCACATCCTTGGAACTGCCCGCCGTTACGTTGCCGGCCCCAACCGCAGGCAAGACCGGCGTGTACTGGACAATATGCCGTCTGCCACCGCATGCCGACAGGCTCAAGAGCAACGCCGCAAGCACCGTCACATGATTCTTTCTTTGATATAATCTCATCCTCTCTGTTCTTTTCCTTTTTAGGTAACGCAAAGTTAAAGAAAAAAAGGCTAACGGGTCACTCTGTGCAAGAATTTCAGTATTTTTGCGCTGACAAACGGTAACAACCCATTTGAAATTATGGTATGCAAATTTGATTTTCTGATTATCGGAAGCGGCGTGGCCGGCATGAGTTACGCCTTGAAAGTGGCCGATGCAGGCAAGGGAAAGGTGGCATTGGTGTGCAAGACTTCGCTTGAGGAAGCCAACACCGCCAAGGCACAGGGCGGAATAGCCTCGGTGACCAACCTGCTGGTGGACAACTTCGAAAAGCACATACAGGACACAATCATAGCCGGCGACTATATCAGCGACCCCGAGGCCGTGGAACAGGTGGTGCACAATGCACCGGCAGGCATACATGATCTGGTCAAATGGGGAGTGAACTTCGACAAGAAAGAGGACGGGGAGTTCGATTTACACCGCGAAGGAGGGCACTCCGAATTCCGCATCCTGCACCATGCCGATGACACGGGAGCAGAGATACAGCGTGGACTCATGGAGGCTGTACGCCAACATCCCAATATTGAAATACTGGAGAATCATTTTGCCGTGGAAATCATCACCCAGCACCATCTGGGCATCAGGGTCACTCGCCGCACCACAGACATAGAGTGCTACGGTGCCTACGTGCTGAATCCCGACACGGGTAAAGTGGACACTTACCTAAGCCGCATCACCTTGGTGGCCACGGGAGGAACAGGTGCCATATACGCCGCAACATCGAACCCCAACATAGCCACTGGTGACGGCATAGCCATGGTATACCGTGCCAAAGGCAAAGTAAAGGACATGGAGTTCGTGCAATTCCATCCCACCGTGCTTTTCAACCCTAAAGAAACACACCCCGCCTACCTCATTACCGAGGCCATGCGCGGCTATGGCGGCATACTGCGCCTGCCCAACGGCGAAGAGTTCATGCAGAAGTATGACGAACGTGGCAGCCTGGCACCGCGCGACATAGTGGCACGCGCCATTGACCGCGAGATGAAAATACACGGACTGGATCACGTGTGCTTGGACGTGACACACAAGAATGCAGAGGAAACCAGGCGTCACTTTCCCAACATTTATGCCAAGTGTCTGTCCATCGGTATCGACATCACCAAGGAATATATCCCCGTGGCACCCAGTGCACATTACATGTGCGGAGGCATCAAGGTGGATTTGGACGGGCAGAGTAGCATACGCCGCCTGTACGCAGTGGGCGAATGCTCATGCACCGGACTGCATGGCGGAAACCGCCTGGCAAGCAACTCACTCATCGAGGCTGTGGTGTATGCCGATGCCGCAGCGCGCCACTCGCTGGAAACCATTGACCACTATGACTTCAACGAACGCATCCCCGAATGGAACGATGAAGGCACCATGTCCAACGAGGAAAAGGTGCTGATAGCACAGGATGTGAAAGAGGTAAACCAGATAATGAGCACCTACGTGGGCATCGTACGCAGCGATTTGCGCCTGCACCGCGCATGGGAGCGCCTGGATCTGCTTTATGAGGAGACAGAACACCTGTTCAAGCGCGTGAAACCCACGCGGGACATCTGCGAGTTGAGGAACATGATTAACGTGGGATACCTCATCACACGCCAAGCCCTGGAGCGTAAGGAGAGCCGCGGACTCCATTATACCATTGACTATCCCAAGCACGCATTGGACAAGAAATAAATACTCCACGGACAGACACGGGAACAGCATTCGGACTTCTGTGCCCGACCCGGTGCCGCGGAGTTATCTGCACGAATGAAGAAAAGCATTTTCGGAATCCTTATCATGATGGAAAGCCTGTTGCTGGCTTTCTGTGCCATTGTGTCCCTTTTCTACAGGGAAGGGCACTGGCAGGTGTTTCTCCTGACCGCTGTAGGAGCCTTACTTACAGGAATCGGCTGCAAGATGGGAGGCGAGCAAGAGCGGGAGAAACGTTTGACACGCGCCGACAGTTTCCTTGTGGTCACACTCTCATGGGTAGTGTTCTCCATTATAGGAACTATACCTTATATATATATAGCGGACATGGATGTGTCGAGCGCATTTTTCGAAGCCATGAGCGGGTTTACGACAACAGGTGCAACATGCATAGCCGATGTGGATGCCATGCCGCATGACCTGCTCTTCTGGCGCAGCCTGACGCATTGGATAGGTGGCCTGGGTATCGTGGTGTTCTCCTTTGCACTCGTTCCGTCGTATGAGATGAAGAGCAGCAATGTGTTCTCAGCCGAGGTAACAGGGCTGGATGTGGACAAATTGCGCCCCAAGATAGGCGACACAGCACGCCGCCTGCTGTTCATTTACTTGTTCCTTACAGCCATTTGTGCTCTATGTTACTGGCTTGGACCCATGAACATCTTTGACTCTGTGTGCCACGCCATGAGCACCATCGCCACAGGAGGGTTCAGCACCCACACAGCCAGCATTGGTTATTACCACAGCAAGTATCTGGAATACGTGTGCTCCTTATTCATGATTATCAGCAGCGTGAACTTCAGTCTGTTCTATTATGCCAGCATAGGACGTCCCTCCACGCTGTGGCGTAACGAGGAAACAAAGACTTTTTTCAGCATTCTTGCAACATCAGTGTTGCTCTTCACGATATTGTTTATGTTTGCTCCAGCATGGAACTGTCCGCAAAACCTCCTGCCCCACGGATTTGAGGAGACGTTCCGTTCGGCACTCTTTCACGTATCATCCATCATGAGCAGCACAGGATTCGCCGCACAGAAATTCGACTATGTAAGTTGGGGGGCATCCTTTTGGGGGCCTACAGTCACCATCATGGCCATCGGTGCATGCGCAGGAAGCACGGCAGGAGGAATCAAGGTACTAAGGGTGCTGATAGCCGTGAAATGCCTATTCAATGAACTAATCCTGCAACTGCACCCGCGTGCGATACTCAGCGTGCGAGTCAACGGACATGCCATAAGCGAGGAAAAAGTGCGTCGCACACTGTCATTCGTATTCGTGTATCTGCTGCTCGTGGCATTCGGAGCTGCCTGTCACGGGCTTCTCGGAGCAGATGTAGACACCAGCATAGGAGCCAGCATCTGCACGCTGAGCAATGTGGGCCCCGGTACGGGAAGCGTTGGCCCGGCCGGCAGTTTTGCCCAAATCCTCCCTGCCGGCAAGTGGCTTATGAGTTTCTACATGCTTGTAGGCCGTCTTGAAATTTTCACAGTACTCTTCCTCTTCATACCGAATTACTGGAAAGAGAGGAAATAGACTCTTGAGCCCCTCACTGTCTGTCCTGTAATCTCCATGACATATATACAAGTACACGTCAATCGTTCGAGATAAAAATCAACCATTCGGGAAAAGTTTTCCCATCTTTATTGCACGCTTTCTGCTAGATTCTATTAACTTTGCATATGAACAAAGCATGAAATAATCAACCAATTATCTGTTTATCATCTTTTATTCATTTTATTATGAGGAAAAACTTTACTCAACTGGTGCTCTCTGCAGCCTTACTAACGGCTGCAAGCGTGCCAATGATGGCACAAGAGACGGTAAAACCTGTGGCCGACCTGCTGGATGTCAGGTTCAACAATGACGGAACAGCCGAGGATGTCTCTGCCATGGGGAACGATGTGGAAGTCTTGGGCAACAACCTGAGCACTTACTTCAACGAAGGGTTCGGATTCACCGTGGCCAACTTTACCAACACCTGGGGCGGCAAGAACAGCAGCGGCTACCGCATTAACTACGAGCAAAACGAGGATTTCAAAAACAAACTTGCCGATGGTCACAGTATAGAGATTGTGGTCATGGCTGACTATTCCTCTTTAACCAACGAAGAGATTAAGCCATTCTCCAGCATGCAGGCTGGCGGTACGGGATTCCTGATGACCAATAGCAGCCGCGGAAACGTCATGACTTTCCTGCCAAACGCATCGGCTGACGGAGCCAGCAATTGGAACTGGTGTACGAGCGGCATCGTGCCTGACAAGAAGGTCTATTACCATTTTCTAGGTGTATGGAACCAGGAGGAAGCCAAGGCATACATCTATTGCAATGGGCAACTGATGAACACCATAAGTACTGGGAGCGTATTTCGCTTTGCCAGCGATGGCAATAAGTGGTTCTGTATAGGCGGCGACCCCAGCGGCAGCGGCGTGGAAGCAGGATGGTGTGGCGACGTTGCCGTGGCACGCATATACAGCAATCCTCTGACCGGTGAAGAGGCAGAAGCCCTTTGGGAAGATGCCAAAGAGGGTGTTACAGCCGCCAACGTACTTATGTACAAGCAGAAGATTGAAGAGGGCCGAGCTTATATTGCCGCCGAGTCCTTCATGGCTTACAAGGGTGACACGCAGGCTTACAGCGAACAGTTAGACAAGATGGAAGAATTGGCAACTGCAAGTAACGTGGATGCCCTGAGAGAAGAACTCATTACCCTCAACAGCCTGCGCGACATTTTGGAAAAGAGTGCGGCGGCCTATCAGGCATACAAAGAAAAAGTGGAAAACACACGCACTTACCTGGAGGAGAACACAGACTTTGAAGGTGATGCACGCGACATTCTGGAGGACTACCTGCAGAGCGATGAGGAACCGGGCGGTTCCTACACCAATGGAGGTGCACTTTACATTCTAGAAAACCAGCAACTCACCATAGAGCAAATAAAAGTCGAGAGCGAAACTGTTGACCAAATGCTCCAGCGCGCCATAGAGACCGGCGTGAAGTCAGGCGTTGAAATCACCAACCTGTTCACTAACCCTGACTTCTCCGATGGCGTGAACGGCTGGCAGGGTGCCCTTCTGACAAATACCAGAAAGAGCCCTACCACCGGTTACATAGGTGCAGAGTGCTGGGCAAAGAACTGTAACACATACCAGACACAGGAGAACCGCAACAACGGAGTGTATGTCATGAGCATCAACGGAGCGTACCGTCCCTTCAATGACCGCTACAACGAATATTATGCCGCACAGGTCTACATGAACGACATCAGCCTGTACCTGCCCACCGTCTATGAGACACGTCTGCCCGTGACAGAAGCCGTGGACGGAGAGAACTGCTACATTACCCAGACCAACCCCGACGATGTGGCACTTGACTTGGAGATATTCTCAAACAAGGGGGCAGGCACCGACCTGGAAGCGTATGGTATACGTGGGTGCACCAGCATTGCCAATGCTGCGTCTGCAGGCCGCGCCTTGAACTATCTGGTGACCAAGGTAACCGACAACACCCTCACCATTGGCATACGCAACGAAAACACAATTGCAACCCAAGACTGGCTGGGTGTATCCAACCTGCACGTGAAATACTACGAGACGTTAAAGGATGCCGAACCTTACATTGACAAGACTCTGGGGTGCATGCAGGCGCGTGCCAATGTCATCATTAACTTTGTGCCCAGTACCGGAAGTGACTATGCACAGTTCCCCGGCTGCCCCAAGGAGTTGACAGGAAAACTTCAGAGTGCCATTGACAGCATCGCCCTTTGTCAATCTCCCGAAGAGAAATATGCCTTGACAGAGACTTTCAGCAATCTTTTCAACGAAGTGCTTGAGGCACGCAAGGCATACGTGGCAATGGTGGACGAGGCACTAATTATCCTTGACATTGCCAACAACCTGGACGAGGCCGAGGTTATCACTCCCGAGCAATTTAAATTTGCCTGCAAGAAGTATGAGGAAGTGCTTGATGCTTTTGAGCATGGAACGTACACCACAGAACAGGCCAAGGAAATAAGCGCACTCAAGGAAACAGGCTTCTATCCCGAACTGATAGACGGAGAATACTTGCTGACCAGCAATGCACAATTGGCTTATTTCGGTATCAAAGCCGCCAAGGGAGAGCGCGGAAAACTGATGGTAGACATACCCAACTTCACTCTGAACCAGATGATTGCCAATTTCCGCGGCATACTGGACGGCAACGGGCACAAGGTGACGATGAACATAAACTCCACACAAGACAACGCTTCTTTCATCGCAAACATGCAGTCAGGTGCAGAGATACACAATTTGGTATTTGACGGCACCATTACTACAACCAAGAAATTCGGATGCACCGTGGCTGTCAACACTTACGACAACTGCCGCATCAGCAATGTCACCAGCCATGTGAACATTATCTCTGAAATTGTGGGCGACGGCACCCATGGAGGTCTAGTGAGTTGCGTGAGAGGATACACCGTCATTGACAACTGCCTCTTCGACGGTTCCATTATCGGCTCTGCCACCCATAGTTGCGGTGGTCTGGTAGGTTGGCACGATGCCGCAGGAAAGATTACCAACTGCCTGCAAATTGCCGACCTGCAAGTGGATGCTGCAAACAGCAACACCATCGGCCGTGCGCCCACCAAGTTCGTTGCCTTGAACACCTATTATAAGAATGCCCTTGGCGACCTTGCCGGCATACAGGCCACGGAAGAGCAACTCAAGAACGGAGAAATCTGTTACCTGCTCAATCATGGCAACACCGAGAATCCCGTATGGTTCCAAAACATCGGCACCGACGAGCATCCTGTCCTAGATGCCACACACCAGACTGTGGGCAAGACCAAGGACGGTGCCTTCACCAACGACAAGGATCTCTTCTACACAGAAGAGATCGAAGAGGCTGAGATTAAGGCAGACCTGCTTGACATTATATTCAACCTTGACGGAACTGCCACAGACATCTCTCCCATGCAGAACGAAGTAGTCACCGTGGGCGAAGTGATTCCCACTGTCACATATAATGATACGTACAAACGTAACATCGCCACCTTCGACAATGAACTGGGAAGCAACGGTAACAGCGCATACAAGATAGACTACACCAACAATCCGAAACTGAAGGAGGCACTGGCCGGAGGACACACAATGGAGGCTATCGTGAAGATAAACTACGAGGGTGAGATTCCTAACAAGGAGATGAAACCCTTCTCCAGCATGGAGCAAGGAGGCACAGGATTCCTGATCAGCACCAAGAGCGGAGCCCGTCAGAACGAAATGACCTTCCTGCCCAACATCTCCACCAACGGCAACAACACCTGGTGCTGGGGTACGAGCGGCATCGTCCCAGAGGCCGGCAAGTACTATCACCTGATTGGCGTATATGACGAAACCAATGCCAAGACACGCATCTATGTGGACGGCAAACTCTGCAACGAAGTAAATGCTCCCGGCATCTTCCGTCTGCCCACCGCTTCTTGCCACTGGTTCTGCATTGGTGGCGACCCTGGTGCAAACAATACCGTCCAAGCTTCCTGGAACGGTGACGTGGTTCTGGCTCGCATCTACGGCAGGGCCCTGAACGAAGAGCAAGTGCAGATGATAGTCAGCCAACTGGAGAAAGAAACTCCCGTAGAGGGCATCTCCCAGGAGGACACCAAAGCAAAGGATGGCATCTATACCATTAACGGCATCCGTGTACAGAAGACCACCAAGGGTCTCTACATCATCAACGGAAAGAAAGTGATGGTTAAGTGAGAAGAATTAACAGAAGCACCCAAAGGGGACTTCTGAAACAATCCCAAGCGGGGGGCATGGCAGGAAAGGCCGTGCCCCCCGCTGCCTTTTCAGCCAGGCCTCCTTTGAGTACAGCCATATGTCCGGCTTGCCCCGGCAGCGTGAGGAAAGAGAGAAGAGGGCTGACTTATTTGAGTAATTTGTCGTAACTTTGTCCAAAAAGGCATACACCTGCACACACAACGAAAACAAAGGAGAGACACACAATGGCAAAGGACGGGCTGACACCCATGATGAAGCAGTTTTACGACTTGAAAGCGAAACATCCCGATGCGCTTCTACTGTTCCGCTGCGGTGACTTCTATGAGACTTATGCACAGGACGCGGTAGAAGCCTCTGCCATTCTAGGCATCACTCTCACGCGCAGGAACAACGGCAAGGAGCACATGCCCTCCACCGAAATGGCGGGATTTCCCCACCATGCGCTTGATACCTACCTGCCCAAACTGGTGCGCGCAGGCAGACGCGTAGCAATCTGCGACCAACTTGAAGACCCTAAACAGACCAAGACCTTGGTGAAGCGAGGCATTACGGAACTCGTTACCCCAGGTGTGGCCATGAGTGAGAACGTGCTCGACAGCCGAGAAAACAATTTCCTGGCAGCCGTCCATTTCGGCAAGTCCACCTGCGGCCTAGCACTGCTTGACATCAGCACCGGCGAGTTTCTCATTGCCGAGGGTACTCCTGAGCACACAGATAAACTCATGGAGAATTTCGCTCCCAAGGAAATTCTCTACGAGCGGGGCAAGCGGGGCATGTTTGAAGGATCATTCGGTCTGCGCCACATCACCTTCGAGATGGACGACTGGGCCTTCACCGAGAGCACCGCCAGAGAACGGCTCTACAAGCACTTCGGGGTGAAGAACCTCAAGGGATTCGGTGTCGACCACCTGCACAGCGGGGTGGTGGCAGCAGGAGTCGTCATGCAGTACCTCGAGCAGACCCAGCACACTCAGGTGAGTCACATCACCACGCTGCGACGCATTGAGGAAGACCGTTACGTGAGGCTCGACAAGTTCACGGTGCGCAACCTGGAACTGGTGGCCTCAATGAATGAGGACGGCATCTCACTGCTCAATGTCATAGGCCGCACCGTGACACCCATGGGAGCACGCATGCTGCGCCGCTGGATGCTCTTCCCATTGAAAGACGTACGCCGCATCAACAAGAGGCTTGATGTGGTGGACTGCTTTTTCCGCTACCCAAACCTGCGCGAGCAAGTGGAGAGCGAACTGCAACGCGTGGGCGACCTGGAACGCATCATCGGGCGCGTGAGCACGGGGCGTGTGTCACCGCGTGACATGCTTCAACTGAGCACGGCCCTGCAGGCACTCGTCAGCATGAAACAGGCATGCGCCAACGCCGATGACGAGACGCTCAGGCACATCGGCACACAACTGGAACTCTGCGACACCATAAAAGACCGCATCATACGCGAGATAAGCCCCGACGCACCTCTCATGGTCAACCGAGGCAACGTGATACAGCCGGGAGTGAACCAAGAACTGGACGAACTGCGCCAAATTGCCTATAACGGCAAGGAATACCTCCTGCACATACAGCAGCGCGAAGCCGAGGCAACAGGAATACAGAGCCTGAAGATAGGGTACAACAACGTCTTTGGCTATTATCTGGAAGTGCGCAACACCTACAAGGAACTCGTGCCGCAGGAATGGATAAGAAAGCAGACGCTGACCCAGGCAGAACGCTACATCACACAGGAACTCAAGGAATATGAAGAGAAGATAACAGGTGCCCAGGAGCGCATATTGGCACTGGAGACAAGGCTCTTTGCCAATCTAGTGGCCGACCTGGCACAATACGTAGCCCCCATACAGACCGATGCCAACCTGCTGGCACAACTGGACTGCCTGCTCTCCTTCGCGCTGTGCGCCCAGGAAAACCGTTACGTGCGCCCTGTGGTAGACGACTCGGAAGTACTAGACATACGCCAGGGACGCCACCCCGTCATCGAACGGCAACTGCCCCTGGGCGAGCGCTACGTAGCCAACGATGTGTACCTTGATACCGCTAAACAGCAAATCATCATCATCACAGGCCCCAACATGGCGGGAAAGAGCGCACTGCTGCGGCAGACAGCGCTCATCACGCTCATGGCACAGATGGGATGCTTTGTTCCGGCCGAAAGCGCACACATTGGATATGTCGACAAAATCTTCACTCGCGTAGGGGCGAGCGACAACATCTCCATCGGCGAGAGCACCTTCATGGTGGAGATGAGCGAGGCCGCCAACATCATGAACAACCTATCTCAGCGCTCGCTTGTACTCTTTGACGAACTGGGGCGCGGCACTAGCACCTACGACGGTATAAGCATCGCATGGGCCATTGTGGAGTACATACATGAGAACCGCGGAGGACATGCACGCACACTCTTCGCTACGCATTATCATGAACTCAACGAGATGGAGGCACGCTTTGCGCGCATCAAGAACTTCAATGTGAGCGTAAGGGAAATGGACGGCAAGGTCATCTTTCTGCGCAAACTGGAACCAGGAGGCAGTGCACACAGTTTCGGCATACACGTGGCACGGCTAGCGGGAATGCCTGCAGGCATCGTGGAACGCGCCGATGAAGTGCTGCACCAACTGGAGCAAACCATGGATCATGAGGGACTGGGCAAGGGCATAGCCGCCCATACCGAACCGGCAAGCGGGATGCAGATGAGCATCTTCCAACTTGACGACCCAGTACTTTGCCAGATACGTGACGAAATACTGAACACCGACATCAACAACCTGACCCCCATTGAGGCTCTGAACAGGCTCAATGACATCAAGCGGCTGGTGGGTGGAAAGTAACGGATAATACAGAACCCCTAACAGGCATCTAACAACTATTATCCCCAATCGGCCATTAGAGTTCTGATGCTTTTCTGCGCTGGCTTTTTCCGTTTACCACCAACTCCCCGAAGGCGCAGCGGGTAGGATTCCTTTTTCTTTACATATTCGTGTTTTCGCCCAACCACCCGATTTTATGTTTCCCACCAGGAAAAAAAATTTTCCTCACCTGATTTATTTTTTTCCTGGGCAGGCGTATTTTCGCACCACGTCTCCAAAATCTTGACAATATCAAGATGCCAGAGTACGACGTTGCGGCAATCCGATTTGGACCAAGCCTCAATTCTGAGGTCTACATTCCCGAAGGCATAGCGGGCTACGGCGAGAGGAGGTGGGCTGTAAAGCGGGGAAAGAGAGTGCGGGAAACACAGAACAGAGTTCCACAGGACAAGCAAGGGAGATAGTTCTCGGTCGGCCGATTGGGGATTATAAAGACGCAGCACACCACCTTCCGGCAGAGGAATCAGAAAGGGGAAATTTCGGCTCACCGGATAAATCTTGGGGGTGGCTATATATGGTGAAAATAAAGTGTGTTAATATTAAGCACACTTTGAAAGTAGTATCTAATAAAGTTTTCAAAAAACGGATGTTTTACCCGTCACACCCTATGGCCGACATGCTTCCAAGCGACTTTCCTGTCCCTAAGCGGATTTGCCTCCTCGCAAGTGACTTGTTTTCATCTGTGAGTGACTTATTTTCACTTGCAAATGACTTGATTTCATACGCAAGGGGCTTCGTGAATGACACGAAGCCCCTTGCTGTGTATTGACATACGGTTACCTTATCGGTATACTACTTCCTGTCATAACTCTTGCGAGCAAGCCAGCGGATACTGTTATACACAAGATAATTCTGAGTGGGGCAGGTGAAGATACGGTGCCCGTGTCCCCAGTTTAGGTATACCATATTATAACGTGTGTTGGTCCATGCCACCGGCGTATCCAATCCCTTGGGCAACTCGTCCTTCAATCCCAGGGGATAGTTGTCATCGTCCAGCGAGAGCAGCACACGCACGTCAGGATTGAGGCGCGGACTGGGTTCCCACTGATACCATTCGTTCTCCGGTGCCATATAACTTTCCGGCATCCCCTTCATCAAAGGATGTTCCGGCGCATCATTCCTCAGTTTGGCAGGCAGCGGCGGCCACGAATTGCGGTTGAACACAGCCCCGCCCAAGAACTGCACAAACCAAGGCCATCCGGTGGAGGGAAGGTTAAAGGCCGCCGAGTGAAAACCGAGCCATCCGCCGCCGTTCTCCATATACTTCTGAAACGCCTCACGCTGGGCAGAAGTGTGCCCCGGGTTGTCATCAAGCGAGATGAGCATGTCATAGGTGCGGAGATTCTCATAGTTGATGTCATCAAAGTTGGTGGTATAATCAAACACTATACCATCGCCTATAGACAATT
The DNA here is from genome assembly GCA_019420585.1 of Prevotellaceae bacterium. Taxonomy (GTDB): domain Bacteria; phylum Bacteroidota; class Bacteroidia; order Bacteroidales; family Bacteroidaceae; genus Physcousia. The sequence continues at coordinate 166,245 of JAHZGX010000020.1, read as the reverse complement.
CACGGAAATAAGCCATGGCATCCTCGTCAAAATCCCTGTGGGCACGCTCCACGCCCGGGTTGTGAAGCACCAGGGCATGGCACCTGGGAAACCATTGAGCAGGCCCGGCTGCCCACTCCAAAGCATTGGAGAACATCTTGCAGAAATCCTCGTTGCGGAACAGGTTGGCATGATGTCCGAACTGAAAATACACGTTGCGCGCCTTGACTCTTTCGTTAGTCCACACCACAGGGTGGTCTCCCATGCGCACCTGAGTGTCGGTGCTGTAAGTATTCTCATCCACGTGAGCCAGTACCTTGACATTGCCTCGCGGGCTTCGGTTGTAAGTGTACCATTCATCATCAGGCAGTGTAAACTCCTTGCTCACCCCGCGAAACACGGGATGCCCGTCCTGCTCCACCACCACCTTCGCACTGCAAGTCTCGGCCACATAATTCTGAAACGTGATGCCACCCAGGAAACGTGATGCCCACTGCCACATGGGAAAACCATCGAAGTCACCCAGCAGGGAAGCATGATGGAATCCCACCCAGCCCACGGTGCCGTAACGCATGGCATTTTCCATGGCCACCTTGGCCTCATCGGTCCAGTTGTAAGGTGGGTAATTGAGTTGCAGGAACACTTTGTAGCGTGCCAGCGAAGTGTCATTGATGGACTTGGTATCATTTACCACGTCCATCGCCACATGGTGCTGCTTCCCATAATCCTTAAGCCAGCGCAAGGCTTCCTTTACGAATCCCTCATGCTGCCCACCGCGCTCGGTAAGCACCAGCACACGTGCAGCCTCCTCCTGCTTGGCCTGGAGAGTGACTCCAGCCAGGAGTAAAAGCATGATGAAAATGATGTGCCTCATATATCTGAGTATTGGCTTCTTGTGATTGTCATCAGTATGCTCCTTTCCAAAGGCCGGTCTCCGGCAACTGATAGACTACTGCATGGATTCCCACACCACATTGCGCAGTGTGCCTTGGCTGTCATCGCCGTTATAGTCCCAGTACATCAAACCTCTCAGGTGATGCTTGCGTGCAAACTTTCCCTTGCCCTTGAGCGAGCGGGCATTGTCATAGCCCAGCACCACCTTACCCTCCCTGTCGGTAAGGTAAGGCACCTGAGCCTGCTTGTCCCACTGCTCGGTATAGCCCTCCAACTGCTTTATGCCACTGAAGTTCACGAAATCGCCCACTTCCTTGGAGCCTCTCCCATAGAAAGGCAAGCCCAATACCAGTTTCCCTGCAGGCACGCCCTGATCCTGATGCGCCTGCATGGCCTTCTGACAGGACATGCCCTGAAATCTCTCGGAACTATACAGGGGAGCATGGTGCCTGGGGGCGCCGCCCATGTCGTAAGTCATCATGTTCACGAAGTCCACATCGTCCATGAAGGCAGGGAAATCATAATGATTCCCCATGGCCGCCGTTGCCAAGGTAACAAGGAGGTCGCTTCCCAATGACTTGCGCAAGCCCTTCATCAGTAGGGTGAAGTTTTCCCTGTCCTGCGGTGAAGCGGCAATTCCTGCAGCCTTGCTGCCCGGATACTCCCAGTCGATATCGATTCCGTCCAGCCCAAAATCCTTGGCAGTCTGTGCGCATGAGGCACAGAAGCGTTCACGTGTTTCTTGGTTCGAAGCCATCTCACTGAAACCTCCGGCTCCCCATCCTCCCACAGAAAGCAGGACTTTCAGATTGGGATTCCTGCGTTTCAGTTCCACAATGGCACGCAGGCGGTCTGGATTGTCCACCGATACACCGTCATGTGTGGGAGTCACTCTGCCGAAAGCATAGTTGATGTGCGTCATCACGGTAGGGTCAGGCAAGTCATGTGTCCATGAGGTGACGTAGGCCACCACCACCCTGTGCTGCTCGGTGCCCTGAGTCTGTGCCACGCTGTTTTGCCCGGACTTGCATGAGGTGAAGAGGATGAGCAACAGCACAACAACAGAAAGATTTTTGTGCTCGCCCAGCCGGCGGCACCACTTACCGCCCAACATGCAGTAACCCCCCAACAGTACAAAGGGGACGCTGAGCAACTGACCCATGTTGAAGATCATGCCATTCTCAAAATCCACTTGATTCTCCTTGGTGAACTCTATCAGTATGCGGCTTGAGAAGATGAGCACAAGACACAGGCCGAAGAAGAATCCCGTGCCCACACGCTCGGGGCGGCGCTTGTAAAGCCACCACCCTATAAAGAAGAAACAGGCATAGCAGATGGCCTCATAGAGTTGCCCGGGGTGCCGAGGATACATGTCAATGCGCTCGAAGACAAAAGCCCAGGGCACATCGGTGACACGGCCTATGATTTCAGAATTCATGAGATTGCCCAAACGTATGGCACAGGCACACACAGGAGTCACAATGGCAACATTGTCAAGTACCCGCATGAGATTGATTTTCTGACTTCTGGAGTAGAGCACCAAAGCCAGCATGAGCCCCAGCGTGCCGCCATGGCTTGCCAATCCCTCATAGCCGGTGAATGCCCAGTGGGTACCTTCATTACCCGTGGGCAGCCAAGTCAGCGCACCGCTCCACAGATTGGGGTCGGCAGTCTCACGTATGGGTAGCAGCATCTCACAGATGTGATGCAGGAAATACTCCGGCTCGTAAAAGAGGCAATGCCCCAGGCGGGCACCTATCAGGATGCCCAGGAAGCAATAGAGGAACATGGGATCAAACTGCTCATCAGTCAGTTTCTGCTGCCTGAACAGTCGATGCATGAGCAAGTACACGCTCAGCAGACCCGCACACCAGCATAGCGAATACCAGCGTACGGCCAAGGAACCCAGTTCAAAAGCCGTGGTGGAAGGGTTCCAGTGAATGTAAAGTTCTGTCATACGTTGAATCTGAAGTGCATGATGTCACCGTCCTGTACCACATAGTCCTTGCCCTCGACTCCCATCTTGCCGGCCTCACGCACAGCCGCCTCAGAGCCGTAATGGATATAGTCGTCATACTTGATAACCTCGGCACGAATGAAGCCCTTCTCAAAGTCGGTGTGGATGACGCCCGCACACTGCGGAGCCTTCCAGCCCCGACGGAAGGTCCATGCCTTCACTTCCATCTCTCCGGCCGTGATGAAGGTCTGCAGCGTGAGCAAGTGATAGATGGCCTTGATAAGTCGGTTGCAGCCGCTTTCCTTGAGCCCCATGTCTTCCAGGAACATCTGTTTTTCTTCGTAACTCTCCAGTTCGGCAATGTCAGCCTCGGTCTGTGCGCTTATGATGAGCATCTCGGCATCCTCGCCCTGGATGGCCTTGGCCACCGCCTCGGTGTATGCATTGCCCGCCGATGCGCTGGCATCGTCCACGTTGCACACATACAGCACGGGCTTGGCCGTCAGCAGGAACATTCCTTTGGCGGCCGCCTTCTCATCCTCCGTGTCAAAAGTAACCGTGCGTGCGCTTTCGCCCTTGAGCAAAGCCTCATGGTAAGCCTCCAGGACATCGAGTTCTATGCGTGCCTGCTTGTCGCCTCCCACGCGGGCAGCCTTTTCCACCTTCTTCATACGGCTCTCCACTGTCTCCAGGTCCTTCAATTGAAGTTCGGTGTCAATGATTTCCTTATCCCTCACAGGGTTCACACTGCCATCCACATGTACAATGTTACCATTGTCGAAGCAGCGCAGCACGTGTATGATGGCGTCACACTCACGTATGTTCGCAAGGAACTGGTTACCCAGTCCCTCACCTTTGCTGGCTCCCTTGACCAGCCCGGCAATGTCCACAATGTCACACACGGCAGGCACGATGCGCCCCGGATGAACCAGTTCAGCCAGTTTGGTCAGTCGCTCATCAGGCACGGACACCTGCCCCAACTGGGCATCTATGGTACAAAAGGGGAAATTGGCCGCCTGCGCCTTAGCACTGGACAGGCAGTTGAAAAGAGTAGACTTACCCACGTTGGGCAGTCCCACTATACCTGCTTTCATATTCTATATATCTTACATTTTGTTTACTTCCACAAAGGTAAGGATTTTCGGCGAGGTGGGGGAGTGAAGTGCCGCTCTTTCGCAAAAAGAGTGTCTTGGGACAAAAAGAACGGCGGCGGTATCCGTCTGCCCATGTAGGTGACAGGTACCGACGCCGATTATCTTGCCACGGAATTTACTCCCCGGCCTTCTGCTTGTTGTATATCTGCTCTACTTCAAGAGCATCCACAGGATTGTCCGTAGTGATGAACTCCACACCGGTGTTGGTCATCTCAGCCATGGTGGGCTTGTCATTGATGGTCCACACATTGGTGGTCATGCCGTTGGCACGTACCTCGTTGATCCAATTAGGATTGTTGCGGTACTTGTCGGCCGTATAATCAAGCCCCATGATGCCCAGTTCCTTAAGTGCGGCCGGAGCATAGTCTCCGTTGAGATATGCCACATGTGCGGTGGGATCCAACTTTACGATTTCCTTGCAAAGGTTCAGGCTGAAGGCTATGTACTCCACCTTGTCCTGCAGACCACGGTTCTTGACCATGTCCACCACGGCGGCCACGGCAGCCTTGCCACGTGCCTCATCTGAATGGGTCTTTATCTCGATGATGAGTTTGGTACTTCCTTCACCCTCCAGGATATCCAGGAATTCAGACAACTGCGGTATCTTCTCCCCATTGCCCAATGTGAGGTTCTTCACCTGCTCATAGGTGCTGTTCTCAATGTTCACCCCATTGAGCGTGGGGTCGTGGTTGACCATGACATACCCGTCAGAAGTAATCCAGACATCTGTCTCCGAACCGTAACAGCCCAAGTTTATGGCATTCCGGAGGGAAGCACGCGAGTTCCTGACGGCTCCGGCGGTATTCCAATAACCTCGGTGGGCAATCACCTTCATGCCGGTGGGATACTGCTGGAGCACGACAAGTGAGGTGACACCCAGTTCCTGACGCTCTTGGCCACGAAGGAGAGTCATCCTGTACTGACCCGACTCCAAAGTGTCAGGCAAGCGCAGCAGTGCTCCTCCCTCCTGCAAAGTGAGCGTGAGCGTGTAAGTCTTTGTCCTGTCGGTCAGTGAGGTGAGCGTCACCTGGTCACCTTCAGCAAAACCTTCTCCACCTACAAAATAAGTGCCTCCGGCTTTCACACCCATTCCACTCAAGAAATCAATGTCCTTCACCAGATCTGCATCCATCTCTTCGGGATCAACATCCACGTTTTGCCATAGTTGAGACACCTCCTTCTGAGTCAGCGGAGCGTCATAGATTCTAGCCAGGACGATATTGCCCTGCCACCCTTGAGCAGCAGATGTGGAACCGTCAGGGTCGCCGCCTACGCAGAACCAATTGCATCCAGAACTGGCGAAACGGAAGTTACCGGGTGCAGTAATGGTATTCTTGAGTTCGCCGTCCACATATATGTATGCCTTGGACTCTTCCTTGTTCCACACGCCCACCACATGATAATACTTTTTGGGCTCGGGCACAATACCGCTCGTGGCCCACCTCCAGTTGCTGCTCCCACTGGTGGAGACGTTCGGCAAGAAGCATATCTCATTCTTGCGGGAACCGCTGGTTGTAGTTATCAAAAAGCCTGTGCCGCCAGCCTGCATAGCCGAAAAAGGCTTACACTCCTGGTTGGGCAACGTGCCGGAATAGTTTGGCATGAACAGGACTTCCAGTGTGTGGCCGTCGGCCAACTTGTTGCGGAACTCCTGGTTCTGCTCAAAGTCTACGCGGTAATAGCCTGTCGCATCACCTGCCCAAGCATTGTTGAAGGTGGCTATATAGCGGTCGAAAGCCTTGCTGTAAAGCGTATAACTGCTGTTGCCAACCAGTTTCACCTCATTCCTCATGGGTGACACGTCTTCTGCCGTTCCATCTTCGTGAAACACCACATCCAACATGTCGGCCGTTGGAATGGGTTCTGTAAACACAATACTGTCCACCTCGCTGGTCTTCGTGCTGTACAGGACTTTCTTGTCCTTTCCGTACACAACAATCTTCTTGTCTGTTGCCGAACTGCCTGCGGTCTGCGCCCAAGCACCGGCATTCGCTGTCAACAGGATGCCTAAGAGGCAGGCGGCCTTCGTGAGTAAATGCTTCTTCATATGCTTAATAACACTGTTTTAGATAGTAAACTTATTTGCAAAGTTAGTATAATTATGAAAGACTCCATGCAGAAAGGCTCTTCTTTTTCCACAAAGAACGAAGCCCAAGAGAGAAAAAGCAGTCTCTTGTACATGGCAAGAGCATCTTCATTGGACCTGAACAGCGTGCCTCGCATCATCCTGGCGTTATGTCTACGACCTCTTATCCTTCCATTCTTTACTTGTTTTACAATTCCCGTCAGGCGGCAGCCGTTTTTATCCCTTAGCCGTCTCACGGGGCATATATGCCATTGGGGCAAGTGAGTGCACAAACAGGCTCTTTTTGTAAATTCATCATCCCGGATGCCTGTATGACGGAAAAGTTCCACTATATTTGCACATCACTAAACGAATATGGTAGTATTTTAGCAAATATGAGAACACGCACCACACTACTTATTGCAGCCATGTGTGCTGCCTGCCAAATGCAGGGCGAAGAACTGGTGTTAAAGGTCAAGAACCAATATCTGAACATTCCAGTCTCTCACCAGACGGACCGCAAAAGGCTGACCTTTGCCGCCAAGGGAGCAGACACCCTGAACGTTGTTGTCCGTATAGCCGAAGGCAAGCCGGACTACTGGGTATTCAAGGATATCTCCCGATACAAGGGCAAGACACTGACACTCAACTACGAAGGCAATGGACATGCACTGGAGAAGGTTGTTGCGGCGGATACGATATTCGGCCAGGCCAATATGTATAAGGAAAAGAACCGCCCGCAGTTCCACTTCACCACACGTCGCGGATGGATAAATGACCCCAACGGACTCATATTCCACAACGGCATCTACCATCTTTATTATCAGCACAACCCCTATGAACGTGATTGGGAGAACATGACATGGGGGCATGCCACAAGCACCGACCTGCTACACTGGATTGAACACGACGATGTTCTCTTCCCGGACAGAATCGGAACCATGTTCTCCGGCTCTGCCGTATATGACGACAACAACACCTCCGGCTTCGGAACAGAAAAGAACCCTCCGCTTGTATACGCATACACCGCAGACCGCAGCGACCGTCAGACCCAGTGCATTGCATACAGTCTTGACGGAGGATACACCCTGCACAAATACAAGGAAAACCCGGTCATAGACTCACACGACAAATGGCAGAGCCACGATACACGTGACCCGCGTCTCTTCTGGTACGCCCCCGGAAAGCATTGGGTAATGGTACTGAATGAGCGTGACGGACATTCCATATACACCTCCGCCAACCTCAAGGATTGGGAGTTCCAAAGCCACATCGTAGGTTTCTGGGAATGCCCTGACCTGTTTGAACTGCCTGTAGACGGAAACAGGGACAACAAACGATGGGTAATGTACGGCGCAAGCAATACTTACATGATAGGGCAATTTGACGGCAAGACCTTCACGCCCGAGAGCGGCAAGCATTTCTTCTCGGCAGGTTCCATCTACGCCGCACAGACATTCAACGGCATCCCAGACTCAGACGGCAGACGCATACAACTGGGATGGGGCCGCATCGGGCATCCGGGCATGCCTTTCAACGGCATGATGCTGTTGCCCACAGAATTGCAGTTGCGCACTACCAAAGATGGCATACGCCTCGTAAGCAAACCCATCAAGGAAGTTGAGAACCTGCTCACCAACGTATACTCCGCGGCAGACGAACAGAAAGCCGAAGACCTCAATACGAGATGTCGTTCATTTGCCGACTTGGACGGCATGCACATACGCTGCACCATACACCTGAGTCACTGCACCAGTGCAGGCATCTCACTTAACGGTCAGAAGATTCTGGATTACGACACCAACGGAAACACGGTGAACGGACGCTTCTACAGCCCTCAGAATTACACCAGACTCAGCCTCACTGCCGACATCTATGTGGATCGCACCAGCATAGAGGCCTTCATTGATGACGGACTCTACAGTTACTCCATGGAACGCCGTCTCGGAGACAATCACGATGGCCTAAATTTCTGGGGCAATAACATCACCGTCAGTGATGTCCAAATAGACGCAGTGAAGAGCATCTGGTAAGAGAGAAGCATATATCCGCCCCCGGCCAAGGATACAGGACACATTGTCCTGTCCTTCTGCCGGTTCACCTTTGAAACCAAACTCCACAGACTGGGAGTTGCCATTTCAACGATGAGGCAAGTCATTTGTGGGTGGGAATGACTTGCCTGCAGAAACCTGTCTGGATGAAGTGTCACCCCTTAAAGGGCTTTCTTGGTGCCTCCGTTTCGCACGCTTGCATCGCGCATATTATTTCTCCAACTGGAAAAAAATATTTCTCCAACTGGGAAATTATTTTTTCCCAGTTGGCGCTTTTTTGTGGAATCTTCTCAAGAATCAAGACAAAAGACCCTTGCAGGGAAGAGTAATTACACAAAGCATGAGAACAACGGCGAGAGGCTGTGTCTATTTCACTTGGACGTGAACCCATGATCCAAGAAATAAAGCCAATGAAATGGCTAATAGATACTTCACTTTCATTTTATACATATTTTATTTGTTAATAACCGCTTGCCATGTTTGTCCTCCACTTTTGCCACATAGATGCCAGAAGGAAGAGAAGTGGTGGCTGTTGTCCCTTCTGCACTGAATACAACCCGTCCACTCATATCATAGATGGCAACTTTACAGGACACCTCACTTGTTATTGTCACCTCTTTCCCATTCTGTCTGATATGGCATGATGGCTGCCCTTCATGCTTGTCCATTCCTGCAGGTCTCGATATTTTGAGTGGAGCGCTTTCGTATACGCCGTATTCGTTATTTATGTAGCAGACGATTGCATTGTCCCATCCTCTCATTTCTACGACATGTTCAAGTCCATCCTCTGGAAAGAATACCGAATTAAACCAAGGGATATAGTCCCATGGATGAATATACAGGTCTATCTCCTCATAGTTGTCCGTGTTGATTCTTATTCTTGTGAAGGGCCACTCTTCGTCACCTGGTTCTGTCCATGTTTCCAATTCTTCCAGAACCGGACATTTAGGGAGCACGTCAAAGGAATAGTTCCGGGACTTGACACTTATCCAGTCATTACCGGAGTCCCACTCCCCCTTACTTATGTATGCAGTACAGATGAAGCGGCAAGAGTCCGGCGTGATAACAGGGATGCCAATCCCCCAATAATCGCCACAGTCGAACTGTCTGTATGCGGATTTTGCAAAGCAGCATTTCCTGTCTGGCGACACGACGAAGGATGCAGAGGTTCCTTTTGACAGGGGATACCTATTCTTCCCATAGATTCCAGTGAGTTCCACTTCCCATTTCATGCTGTCAATCTGCAATGCCGCGTTCCCATATTCCAAATCCATAGTCACGCTGTCCCCATCTTGGAAAACGGTCTTTCCCAGTTCCCCATTACACCTGACGGCTATGCTTGGCATGTTACCTTTGGCACTTGCCTCTTTTTGCTCCTCAATCTCTCCCAACTCAATATAGTCTATGGTATAGCCAAAGGAATTTTCCAAGGAAATATCCACGTAGGCTTGCATGCCATCTACCAAAGGCCCCACATGCAGGACTTCTCCCGTTATGGGATAGCCAAATGACGATCCGGCACCGTCGTACACATTCACCGTGCCGCTATTCGCCCCTCTTGTCCTTATACTGATGTCAAATCCATAGAATCCGTTGCCAAGGGAATGCTTGTTGCTGCAAATGACACTTTCTATCAGGGGGCGGGGTTCGAGAAAGAGAAGGTAGGTGTACTCTCTCCCCTTGTAAGTGCAAAGAACCCTTGCCTGCTGGCAGTTGAATTCATCCAATGATTCTGTGCGAACGTCCGGCGATATGGTGAAGTTGGTGCCGGTAAACGTGTTCAAGGTCACATATTCACCGTTCGCATATATCTGATACTGCCAAGTGCATTGAGTCTGTGCGCTGCCCGAAGTGGAATCCACCAATCTGAAAGTGTATCCCCTGTACACGGAACCGTACCCTTGGGCATCAGTGCTGTCACACACGATTTCTGCATCGTGAGGAGAGACGCTCCACCCCATGGCCTCCATTACATCAAGAGTCTCTGCGTTGACGGTTAATGACTGGGAAGCGCCAACTAGTGGATGCTCCATGAGGTTGTCATGGCCAAGAGAAAAATATTTCCCGTTCGTGTCAAGGTGGAAGTCTTCATCTGCGAATAAAGCATAATAGGCATCTGGTGTCTTTACGTTCACGCTGCCCTTGAAGTAATCCTCTATTGCGGAAGACGCAAATGTCTCCTTCAGTCCTTGCCCATTCTTGTCCAGCAGGCGGTCAAATGGTGACAATGCACGTGGAATTGCAAAACCCGTATTGCCGTTTCTGTCCACGACAGAACTTCCAAAGCCTAGTATATGCGCAATGTGTCTCAGAAAATAGGTCGTAAGCGAATACGTCCCGACATACACATCATTGTTTACCCAAGAAACTCCCCAATCGGCAAGTGCATTAATGCGGACAGTGTCCTTGCCGACAGAGGAAATATCGTATGATTGTGCCAGCAAACTTCTTGGCATAGATTTCCCTTCAAAAAGACCATATAATACCGTGGTGCTGATTGCCATGTCGTCATCCATCTCCTCAGACGAGGTAACATAAAAGTTAATGGGCACGGAGATGTTTAGTCTTTCCTCCCATATATCCATTGCCAATTTCAGACTGTGAAGTACTCCCATCGTCATGAAATATGACTCCTCGCAGATAGCGATGAACTTACCTTGCCTGGAAACAACAAGAGTAGGACTTAATAGTTCGGAATCCTTTCTGCTTCGGTTTACTTTTCGATTTCGTTCTGTTGAGATTCCATTCTGTTTTTCCAAATAAACGGCAGATTCCCACTTTATACTATCGGCGGCAAGTGCCCGGTAAGGAGAAATGGCCATAATCATCTGCCATAGGAAAATGGCCGGCAGAAATCTTTTCATAAGCACCCTCTCTTTTTATGATTGCTTAGTACAAAACTAAGCAATTTTTTACAAATGGAAATTAGATTTTCTTAAATCTATAGAAGATTTTTCAAATTTGACAGGTCGACATGCAATAAGCGCTCAGTAACTGACGGAGCAGGGAATACCTAAGGCGCGTATGCGCTCTCCTATGGCATCAAGAATTGCCGGGGAAGCCTTGCGGAGTCCGTGGACAGGGGTCTCGCGGTCAATTGTGTAAATCATTACCTGCCGTGGACGAATGCGTTGGAGTGCATCAAGATAGGGCTGCACGTATTCCTCGCTTGTGTTATCGATGCTCTCACCATCCAGTTCTCCGCTCATGAACATGGTCTGTATGATGCAATGCCCGCCAAACAAAGTCAATTGCTCCACCTGCTCCTCCACGCTGTAATGTCCCTGGGGACGGTCTACCTTATATATATATGCAGAGTCCACAGTGTCCAATTTAAGTATGTTGTTGTCAAAGAGCATCAGTGCATCCCTTACCTCAGGGCAACTTATCCGGGTGGCATTGCTCAGTATGCTCATCCGTGCAGTGGGACAGCACTCATCCCTCACTGCCCTTACCCGCCTTACAATCTCGGGAAAGTCAGGATGGACTGTGGGCTCTCCGTTGCCCGCAAAGGTGAGCACATCAGGACATACACCTTCACGTTCCATTTCACTCAACTTGGTTCTCAGTGCCTGTTCCACCTCATCGGCAGTAGGGAGAGGGTTATGCGTATGGTGATCCTTGTTGAATCCGCACTCACAGTAAACGCAGTCAAAACTACACACCTTACCGCCCTGGGGCAGCAGGTTAATGCCCAGTGAGACACCCAGACGGCGGCTGTGTATGGGTCCGAATATAGGTGAAGGATAAATGACAGTACTCATATCGGGGGCAAAGATATGGTGAAATGCCTAATTTGTGCTAACTTTCCATAAACAATCATAACTTCCCGCATTTTTTTCAATTAGGCTCATAAACTATGGTATTTCTTCGTATTTTTGCATCACATATATGAAGAGGATAACGTCCATAGCAGTTCTGGTTCTGTCGGTCGCAAGTTTGTGGGCACAGGAGGACTTGGGGGATGCAAATGACTTTGTGGAACCGGAGACCTTCAATTACAAACTCAAACTGCAATTTTACCGTTATCCCAAGCCCGTGGTAGAGCGTGGCGACACCATGTGGTGCTATCTGATGCCCGAGATATGGATTTACCCACCCCTGAAATTCAAGAGCGAAAAACAACGCAAGGCTTATAACAAACTAGTGCGGAACGTGAAAAGGGTGCTTCCCCTAGCACAGCGTGTCAATGTCATGATAGCCGAAACGTATCAAGTACTGGAAACTCTTCCCGACAAGAAAAGCAAGGAACTCCACATGAAGGCCGTGGAAAAGGAAATCAAAGAGACTTACACACCCGAGATGAAGAAGTTGACCTACGCACAGGGTAAACTTCTAATCAAACTCGTAGACCGTGAGTGCAACCAATCCTCCTATGAGATTGTGAAGGCCTTCTTCGGTCCGGCCAAGGCCGCATTCTACCAGGTATTTGCCTGGACCTTTCGTGCAAGCCTGAAGAAGGAGTATAAACCGGAGACCGATGACAAACTTATCGAGCGAGTGGTGCACCAGGTAGAGACTGGGCAAATATAGTCCATATGACCATGCCGGCGGTCACGCTCACGTTCATACTGTGCTTGGTGCCATATTGAGGTATTTCAAGACACCCGTCACACATGTCCACCACCGTCTGCTGAACACCCTTTACCTCATTGCCCATTACCACTGCATACTTTCTTCCAGCCTCTGCCCTGAAGTCCTGAAGCATTGTGCTCCCCTCGCACTGCTCCACAGCCAGCACCAGGTAACCCTGTTCCCTGAGCCAAGCCACCGCGTCTTCTGTCTTCTCGAAATACTTCCATTCCACACTTTCCTCTGCTCCCAAGGCTGTCTTATGTATTTCCACATGAGGTGGTGTGGCGGTGATGCCGCACAGGCATACACCCGCCAGACGAAAAGCATCGGATGTGCGGAACACACTGCCCACGTTGTACAAACTCCGCACATGGTCAAGCACCACCACCAAAGGGAACTTGCTGGCCGTACGGAAGTCGTCCACATTCATCCGGTTCATCTCTGTCACCTTCAACTTTCTCATATTTCTCAATTGTTCTGCAACATTTCTTTTTGTTCTGCAAAATTAACAAAACCTGTGCACAACACCCTTCATAACTTCTGTCTTTGTTGACAAGTCATACACAAAACAACATGGCAAGACATTCCATACAGGCTTTTGCACAGGAGATACTTGCTTATGACACGTCTGTCAACAGCATTTTTAGCAGCAATGAAAATCCTTTTCGGGCAAAAGTTGTTAATTTTGCACATGAACAAAGTGCTGTTTATAAAACCACACTCGCAGATGACTAAATATTTAGAACATAGAGAGGAATGATGTTGTTAACAATGTGGATAATCAGACATGGGACTGTTGATAACCCGGCACGATGATGCAGGGGACATGCAGGAAGGATTTCCATATCCATATTGTGCACAGCCTATCATCATACATCTTTCTTTAATATTAAGAATACATAAAACATAATGATATGAACAAAGCAAATTGGCAGGAAAAGGGCTTCGCTGACGAACCTGTTCCCGCAGGAACCGACCTCAAGAGCGAGATACGCCGCATGTGCAAAGAGAAAAACGCCGTAATCATGGCGCATTATTATACAGAAGGAGACATACAAGACATTGCTGACTTTGTGGGTGACAGCCTGGCTCTGGCACAAAAGGCGGCCCAGACCGATGCCGACATCATTGTGATGTGCGGCGTACACTTCATGGGAGAAACCAACAAGATACTTTGCCCCGACAAGATGGTACTGGTGCCTGACCTCAATGCCAAATGCAGCCTGGCAGAAAGTTGTCCCGCCGACACCTTTGCAAAGTTTGTCAAGGAGCACCCCGACCACACGGTCATAAGTTACGTCAACACCACAGCCGCCACCAAGGCACTGACCGATGTTGTGGTCACCAGCGGCAATGCAAGACAGATTGTGGAGAGCCTTCCCAAGGATGAGAAAATCATCTTCGGCCCTGACCAGAACCTGGGAAACTACATCAACAGCGTCACAGGCCGCAACATGCTGCTTTGGAACGGTGCATGCCACGTACATGAAAAGTTCTCCTTGGAAAAGATATTGCAACTCAAGAAGGAGCATCCCGGTGCCAAGATCCTGGTACATCCCGAGTGCAAGGGACCTGTGGTAAAGGTTGCTGACAAGGTGGGCTCCACCGCGGCATTGCTGAAATTCAGCATTGCCGACCCTGCCACAGAATTCATTGTGGCCACGGAAAGCGGCATCCTGCATGAAATGCAGAAGGCCTGCCCCGAAAAGACCTTCATTCCTGCTCCGCCCGAGGACGGCACCTGCGCCTGCAATGAGTGCAACTTTATGAAACTTATAACCATGGAAAAACTCTACAACTGCCTGAAATACGAGTGGCCAAGGGTGGAGGTAGACCCGCAGACAGCACAGGAAGCCGTGAAGCCCATACAACGCATGCTCGACATATCGGCCAAACTGGGGCTGTGAAACACGCTAACGGCATTCTAAGAATGGAGATACTGAAAAGGCTGAGTGTGCTACTCGCCACCTATACTTCGCCCTTCATTATCCTTGTGGCCATACTGGCCATGTACAGACCGGAGGTCTTCGCATGGGTACAGAGCGGGAATGTGGCCAGCATCATACTGGGGCTCATCATGCTCACAATGGGCTGCACTCTGAGTACCAACGATTTCCGCATTCTCATGCAGCGTCCCATGGACATATTCATAGGCAGCATGGCACAATACACCATCATGCCTCTACTGGCATGGTCACTGAGCCGCCTTTTTGGCTTGAACCCTTTCATGTCTGCAGGACTTATCCTTGTGGGATGCTGTCCAGGTGGCGTGAGCAGCAACATCATGAGTTTTCTTTGCCATGGTGATGTGGCCTACAGTGTAGGCATGACTACGGCAAGCACGCTCCTGGCTCCCTTTGTGACCCCTTTGTTGGTCTACTGGCTGGCGGGAGCAAGCATTGAGGTCAATGCATGGGGCATGTTTCAGAACATCCTGGTGGTAACACTTATTCCCGTGTGCATGGGCTGTGCCTTTAATTATTTCTTGGGCAAGAAGCGTGTGTTTCAAGACATCCAGAAGGTGATGCCCGGCTTGAGTGTCATCTGTCTGGCTCTAATCGTGGGTGGGGTAATATTCTCCGTGCATCCACAATTGCAGGCCAACGGCATAAGCCTGGTGCTTCTCACACTCAGCGTGGTGTTTCTCCACAACGGGTTGGGTTATTTACTTGGATATACCGTGGGCAGCATGTGTGGTTTCGGAACAGCCAAGAAACGCACCCTCAGCATAGAAGTCGGCATGCAGAATGCCGGCATGGCAACTGTGCTGTCGGGCAACTTCATGGCCACTCCCGCCATGGTGGCCGCCAATCCACTGGCTGCACTCAGCCTGGTACCCTGCGCTCTCAGTTGTGCCTACCATAGTATCAGTGGCACCATACTGGCCGGACTGTTCCTTTTGGCTGACAAGCACAAAGCACACAGGACTCCCTCCCATGCAGAGAAAACTGCAATGCAAGATAAGGGAACACATAAGAAAGATAACTAAATGATATAAAGAAAGAAAAACTATATGGGAGAATTGCCCGCCCTGGTCAGAGACCTGGCTTATATACTCATAGTGGCAGGGGGTGTCACAATAGTATTCAAACGGTTGAGCCAGCCGCTTGTCCTTGGCTACATTGTGGCCGGATTCCTAGCAGGTCCACACATGCCATATACGCCCTCCGTTTCCGACCACACCGGTATTGAGGACTGGAGCCAGATAGGAGTCATCTTCATGATGTTCTCTCTCGGACTGGAATTCTCTTTCAAGAAGATTGTGAAGATGGGGGTCAGGCCCATTGCATCGGCTCTGCTTGTCATGGCATGCATGATCAGTGTGGGCAGCGCAGTTGGTCACGGCTTTGGTTGGAGCAGCATGAACCGCCTTTTCTTGGGTGGCATGCTTGCCATGAGTAGTACCACCATCATCTATAAAGCGTTTGACGACCTTGGACTGCGCAGCAAGAAATTCGCTTCTTCTGTGCTTTCCGTACTTATCCTTGAAGACATACTCGGTATCCTGCTTATGGTGGTGCTCAGTACCATGGCAGTGAGCAATGGAGTGCATGGCAGCCAGTTAATCTCCAGCATACTTCAGTTGGGCTTCTTCCTCATTCTGTGGTTCCTGGTTGGCGTGTACCTGTTGCCCGTATTCCTGCGTAAGGCACGCCGTTACATCAATGCCGAAACTCTAGTGGTGGTGTGTGTGGGACTCTGTTTCCTGATGGTGGTCATTGCAGTCGGAGTGGGATACAGTGCCGCTTTTGGGGCGTTCATGATGGGCAGCATACTTTCTGAGACCGTTGAGGCCGAACGCATAGAGCACACCATTTCCCCCCTGAAAGATCTTTTTGGAGCAGTCTTCTTTGTATCGGTAGGCATGCTGGTCGACCCTTCTGTGCTTGTTCATTACTGGTTACCCATCTTAGTCATCTCCCTGGCTGTCACCTTGGGGCAGATGATATTCGGTAGTTTGAGTTTCTTTGTTACAGGCAATTCATTGCAAGAATCCATTCAGAGCGGCTTCTCCCTGGTGCAGATAGGCGAGTTTGCATTCATCATAGCAGCACTGGGACAGACACTACATGTTACCAGCACGTTTCTTTATCCTGTAGTGGTGGCAGTGAGTATCCTCACCACTTTCCTCACCCCGTACATCATCAGGCTGGCCTGTCCTACATATCGTTGTGTACATAATCTTTTGCCACAGAGCATGACTCACCGTTTGTCAGAGCATAGAAAAAACATGCGTAGCACACGACCCGGAAATACAGCAACAAGTATAGCATGGAAAGGATATCTCAGAGCCGTACTGATGCAGTCGGGTGCCTACCTTACCCTGTGTGTGGCATTCATTCTGTTCAGTTTTGCCACCCTTCTACCTCTGTTCCGCCATTTGCTTACCCACTGGCCGGGAAATATCTTGTGCGGACTCATCACACTGCTCGCTGTGTCACCATGCGTGCGTCCCATAGTCATGCGGCGCAGCCATTCTGCCAATGCCATGCTCATCCGACATTCAGGTCAGGTACATGCCTCCTTCTTTTTCGTGGTTACCACCATAAGGTTTATCATGGGATGCTCCGTCATTTACTACATTCTCAACTTTCTGTCACCCTACTGGTGGGTATGGCACATTATGGCCAGTGCAGCACTGATGTTGCTTATTATAGCCAGCAGGACGATCAAGTGGCTCAGCATCAGACTGGAGCGAACTTTCATACAGAATCTCAAGAGTCGTGAGCAAAACAGTGGCTACGGACGCAGGCTCATGGGACAAGACCTGCACATTGCACGGGTGGAAGTACCACTCAATACACGATGGGGAGGACGCACACTGGCTGAACTTAACCTAGGCAGCAGCGAACACATCAATGTGGTGGCAGTCATCCGAGGGCACCTGCGCATCAACATTCCCAGTGCTACCAACCGCATCTATCCCGGTGACGTTATTGAAGTGGCAGGCGATGATGCCTCCATAGGCCGATTGCAAAATCGGTTGCAGGACGAGGTATATAATCCAGATGCCAAGGACATACCCCAAAATGCGCTCACACTGCTGCGGCTCACACTGGATAATGGAAGCATGCTCTGCGGACATACGTTGGTCGACACTAACTTCCGTACCCGCTACTCCTGCATGGTGATAGGGCGCGAATTGGATGGCGGAGAACTCACAATGGTGGAACCTCAGCGCCTTTTCGAGCCTGGTGACATTCTCTGGGTGGTTGGTGAGGACCATAACATTAAGTCGCTGAGAATCATTATGAGCAATGAATAAATTAATGTAAGTACATAGCCTGTAACATAAAAAATACATTTAATCAGTATTATTATCAACCAATAAAGCACAAACGTATGAACAATCTTTTCAATGCAAAGAAAGTAATGTTGCTTGTCCTGTCAGTCATCCTGTGTGGAGAAATACTTTTGGCAGAGGTCAATCCCAAGCCTTTTGTGGTTCCGGAACTGAAAGAATGGACAGGTGCAGAGGGAAGCACCACCCTGTCAGGACGTATCGTGATAAAAAACAGTAAACTGCGTGATGTTGCACAGACTCTTGCCAACGACTACGAGCAACTTACGGGAACGCTACTCAGCGTGGTTACAGGCTCTGTCAAAACCGGAGACATTGTGCTGGCAATCAAGAATGACAAGTCTCTGGGGCAAGAAGGTTACCGCATGAACATAGGCCACAGCGTGGAACTGACTGCTTCCACGCGCCAAGGCATATTCTGGGCCACACGCACACTGCTGCAAATGGCAGAGCAGATTCCGGGAAACACCTTGCCAAAAGGAAAGATAACCGACAGCCCGGATTACCGCATGCGAGGCTTCATGCTGGACTGCGGACGCAAGTTCATACCCATGACTTACTTGCGCAATCTGACCCGAATCATGTCTTACTACAAGATGAACACACTCCACATACATCTTAACGACAATGGTTTCCGCAAATATTTCAATGATGATTGGAGCCGTACACAGGCTGCTTTCCGCATGGAGTGTGATACTTATCCCGGCCTGACCGCCAAGGATGGCTCCTACAGCAAGCGTGAGTTCATAGAACTGCAGGAACTGGCTGAGCAATATGGCGTGGAAATAATCCCGGAGTTTGATGTTCCTGCCCACTCTTTGGCCTTCACACAATATAAGCCCGAACTGGGAAGTAAGGAGTATGGCATGGACCATCTCGACCTTTTCAACCCTGAAATATATACCTTCGTAGATAACCTATGGAAGGAATATCTGGACGGGAAGGAGCCTGTGTTCCGCGGTCCACGAGTCCACATAGGCACCGATGAGTACTCTAATGCCAAGAAGGAAGTGGTGGAGAAGTTCCGCGAATTTACTGATCATTACATCCGCTACGTGGAGAGTTATGGCAAGCAGGCAGTACTATGGGGTGCACTTACGCATGCCAACGGAGACACACCCGTCAAGCATGAGAACGTACTCATGGATATCTGGTACAACGGATATGCCGACCCCGTAGAGATGAAAAAGCAGGGTTACCAACTAATATGCATCCCTGACGGACTCACTTACATTGTGCCGGCCGCAGGATATTATTATGATTATCTCAACTGCAAGTATCTGTATGAGCACTGGACACCTGCTGTGATAGGAAATCGCACGTTTGAGGAGTGCGACCCAGCCATTGAGGGAGGTATGTTTGCCGTGTGGAATGATATAGCAGGCAATGGAATCACTACCAAGGACATACACCATCGAGTATTCCCGGCTTTGCAGACCATTGCCGTCAAATGCTGGACAGGCAAGAATGTCACACTTAATTATGCCGAATATGACAAACTGCGGCACAACCTGAGCGAGGCTCCCGGAGTGAATGAACTGGGCAGGCTGGGCAAGACAGGCAGCCTGGTACTTGAAAAGACTAGCCTGATGCCGGGTGACCAACTGGATGCAGAGGAAATAGGATATGACTATTCCATATCATTTACCATTGACGGACAGAAGGAGGAAAAGGGCACGGAATTGCTTCGTTCCGCCAATGCCGTGGTCTATCTGTCCGATCCCAAGCAGGGCAAACTGGGTTTTGAACGCGAAGGTTACCTCAACACCTTCAATTACCGCATACCCGCCGGAGAGAAGCATACGCTTACCATTGAGGGAACCAACAAGTTGACACGTCTGTTGGTTGACGGAAAACAGAAAGAAGAACTGGGTCCCAAGCCATTGTACATCATACGTCCGCAGGACAAAGCACACTATCAGGTGGAAGGTGCCATAATCTTTGAACCTGATGTGTATGAACCATCCAGTCAAATAAATTACCAGCGTACCCTAGTATTCCCCCTACGCAAGGCCGGACAGTTCAAGAGCAGCATCACCAACCTGAAAGTCATGATGAAGTAACCGCAGAAAACAACATGTGGGCATGCCGGAGAATGGCATGCCCACATGTTTGTATTTTCCCGCAACAGATAGTGCTCAGTCTAACAAGGATTGGGGAATTATCAGTTGTGCACCAGAGTACCTATCTCCTCACCGTTGAGCACTTTCTTCAGATTGCCTGGAATATCCATGTTGAACACATAGATGGGCAGATTATTCTGCATACACATGGCAGTGGCAGTAATGTCCATTACCTTCAGTCCGCGTGCAATGACTTCCTCATAGGTAATATCATGGAACTTTTTGGCCGCAGGATCCTTCTCCGGGTCGGCTGTATAGATACCGTCAACACGTGTTCCCTTCAACATCACATCGGCTTCAATCTCAATGCCGCGCAGTGATGAACCCGTATCAGTAGTAAAGTAAGGACAACCCGTGCCGCCACTCATGATAACCACCAGTCCTTGCTCCATGGACTCAATGGCCTTCCATTTGCTGTAATACTCGCCTATAGGTTCCATGCGTATGGCCGTGAGCACGCGGTTCTTCTGTCCAATGGCATCCAGCGCACTGCTCAGAGCCAATGAATTGATAACCGTGGCACACATACCCATCTGGTCACCCTTTACACGGTCAAAGCCTTTGCCGGCACCGCTCAGACCACGGAATATGTTTCCGCCACCTATCACAATACCTATCTGTACGCCCATATCGGCAATCTCTTTTATTTGCCGGGCATACTCGTTCAGTCTCTGAACATCAATTCCATGTCCCTGTTGTCCCATCAGACTCTCGCCCGAGAGTTTCAACAGAATTCTTCTGAACTTTTCCATATTTCTTTCTTCTTAATAAATATATAATGTGTCAAATGATGTATTTTATCTCACCAAAGGCATATATGCGCCGCTGTCCGCCGCCGTCGATAAGAAGCAAATGCCCATCCGGGCATATATTAGTGATACACCCCTCAAATGTGCCGTCCTTGTCAATAAATCTATGCCACTCATGCAAGCGGTAAACATAATTCATGTAAAGTTCATGCAAGCCGGCAAAATCTCCTTGCTCCAGCATTATAAAGCAATTTCTGAAACGGGAGAGTACAGCGGCAAGCACCTGCATGCGCGATGCCTTCTTACCTATTATTTGAGAGAGAGAGAGAGGATTGGGTGCATCGCTAAGAAAACAATTCTGATTTACATTGATGCCCACTCCTATTACTGAGCGCTCCACCCAGCGTGACTGCAGGTCATTCTCAATGAGCATTCCACACACCTTGCCATTGGCATGATACACATCATTGGGCCATTTGATGCGGAAAGCAGCACTGGCCTGTCCATCCTGCTCAGTCATCAACTGTCTTAAACCCATGCAGACACCCAACGACATGGCTTCGGAAAGTGCAAATACATGATTAGCCTGCAAGGCAGTGGGACACACCTGCATGCTGAAAGTAAGATTACAGCCCGGTTCTGATTCCCAATGATTGGAACCCGAACCGCGACCTGCCGTCTGACAGTCAGTAATCACCAGCATTGTCCTACCACTCGTCTCCTCCCTATGGGCACGTAACCAGTTATTGGTAGAATCTGTGCTTTGAAGCACCATAATCTCCATTTCCGGCCACACTTCGGCAATTTTGTCTGACCACAGCCTCATTTCATCACTTATCTGTACCATACAGGTGAACGGAAAGCATCTATTATATGATTGATTTGTCGGTTCTTGCCCAGCACCGTAATAATATCAAAGCGTACGGGAAGGTCTATGCGGTTAAGTCTCACATATGCATCTGCCGCCAGCACAATGCGCCTTATCTTGCTGTCTGAAACAGCATCCTCAGGTTTTCCAAACCGTGCATCTCGACGCGTCTTCACCTCCACAATGACCAGTACACCGTCTTGCTCAGCCACAATATCGAGTTCCTTGTGTCCACTGCGCCAGTTGCGGTCCAGTATGTGATAACCAGCATTAATAAGATAGTCGACGGCCTCATTCTCGCCGGTACGTCCCATATCATTGTGCTCTGCCATTTCTATTTCCTTTATTGTTGCAAAATTAGGAAAAAAACGTAACTTTGTTCAGCAACACACAAGGAAATGACATGACAGACGATGAAACCTATATGCGACAGGCACTGACTGAGGCACGTGCGGCAGCCGCCGAGGGTGAAATTCCCATAGGCGCAGTGATTGTGTGCAAAGGACGTATCATAGCCCGGGCACATAACCTTACCGAACGACTACACGATGTTACTGCCCACGCCGAGATGCAAGCCATTACGGCTGCATCCGATTATCTAGGCGGCAAATATTTGCCTGAATGTACTTTGTACGTCACTGTTGAACCCTGTCCAATGTGTGCCGGAGCCTTAGGATGGGCACAGATAAGTAGGGTTGTATATGGCGCTGGTGATGAGAAACGTGGCTTCCTACTCTATGCTCCCCGCACACTGCATCCCCGTACAGTGCTTCAGGGGGGAGTGCTTGAAGAAGAATGCAAGGCACTCATGCAAGACTTCTTTCGTCAGCGAAGAAAATAAAACAACAACATAATATTATGGCATGAAAGACGCATCCAGCAAATATTAAAAACGTAGTACTTTCCATGGATATATGGAATAGTACTGCGTTGACTATCGCACAGCACAGCCTTTTGTCTGACGGCCTTCGATATAAGCCATATACCATAATTTTTTAATACTTTTCAACAATTTCTCAACAACTTTCTTTTTTCTGATTATCAGCATTATATATTCATTATAAAACTTATTGGCAAACAAGTTTTCCACATACGCTTATTACATTTTCTTTCCTTCATGTGTAGTAAAACGACACTTTAGTGCGTTTATATAGCAGATAAGATAAAAACATTCACAATGGATAACAAAGAAAAAGAATTTGAAAAGATGATACATGCACACAAGGATGTGATATATACCACTTGCTACATGTTCTCGAAGGACGAGAATGAGGTGGCCGACTTGTTCCAGGAAACACTCATAAATATATGGAAGGGGATTAACAAAAGCAGTGCAGAAATACTTACTGACACAAAGGACATACAAAAAGCATGGATTTACCGGGTGACGCTGAATACTTGCATTTCCCTGGACAGAAAGAAAAAGAAACACTGCACTGTGTCACTTGACATGAACATCAACTTGTTCTCCGACACAGACAGCCGCACACGACAGGCAGACATGCTGCATAAACGTATTTGTGCATTGCAACCGTTTGACAGAGCCATCATACTGCTTTGGCTGGAAGACATCAGTTACGAGGAAATTGGCAACATACTGGGCATGTCAGTAAAAAACGTATCAGTGAGGTTGTTAAGAATAAAGGAAGCACTCAAAAAAATATAGATTAACACTCAAAACTATGAATGAAATGACGAAAAACGTAGACATGAAGGATAACTGTCAGATGCATGAAAACAAGAATAGCATGGAAGAGATGAGAAAACTACGCTCCGAGATGAAACAACTGCGCAGCATCATAGCCAACCAGCAGATTGTAAACAATCGAATCATACGCCGTGGAATAAACAGTGACCTCTCACGTGAGAAAAAGGATATCATATTCTCCATCATTGCAGGAGTCTTCACCATCTTTTCCAGTCTGATTATATTCCCCAAATTAAACATTCCCATGTGGTTCACTATATATACCATAATCTTCATGCTTATTGCTATCATAGCATCCATCTACACGATAATGAAACACATGAACACTGATACTGTGGAAGAAAGTATGCTGTGTATGGCTGAGAAGATTGTATCATACAGGAAATTCCAAAACAACTGGTATAAGTTTAGTATTCCCATGCTGGGTATATGGTTCTGCCTCTTCTTCTATGCACTGAGCAATTGCGCATCAGGCTACAGGCTTAGAGAAATGATACTAAGCACTGTATTGGGAATAGTTATTGGCAGTATAATTGCCACCATAAAAATATGTATTTCTAAGAATAGGATAAAGAGAATGTTAAGTCAGATTGAAGAAATGAAACAAGAATGATATAAGTTGAATCAATAAAATCTGTTGTGAAGAAGTCTCCTTACTTTTTCCGATTCCTACATGTGCTAAGGATTGGGAAAGGAAGGAGACTTTTCCCGTCTTACAACATCAATGAACAATCACTGTGGAAAAACCTATGGATAACTATGAAAGTTATTATGTACTTTTCAACACTTTCCACATCATGAAAACCCTCACAGAAGATATGAACAAAAGCATATACGTTTTCAAATGCCTATAAACACATGACAGAGCATTTATCAAAACCGTTACCTTTTCCATTTTATAAAATTACAATATACACGATAATATGTTCACAACATTCATCCCATACAGATGGAATGACAAGTAAAACAGAAAATAACGACCAAGTAAAAATGGTGAATAAGATGACAAAATGCTGTGGATAACCCCAACACCATCTAAAGCATATTTATATGCAACATAACTATCAACATTATTAACTCCCTATCATCATCTACATATTTCTTCTTTTTAAAAAAGAAAAGAAACAATAATAATAAAAGATGTGTGCACAACAACCTCCGTATGAAAACACAGAATGATAGAGAAACAGATATGATGAAAAGTGACTGGCATTGCGAAAAGGGGAATAAAGTTTGATGATAAAGGAAGTGCGGTTTTTTCCTTTCCTGTATTCTGTGGAATTTTGCATGCGGTAAAGCAAACATAACGAAGGAGGAAAAAGAATGGAAGACAGAACTTCACTGAACCGCCAACTGGCACAGATGCTCAAGGGCGGAGTTATCATGGATGTTACAACCCCCGAACAGGCACGCATAGCCGAGGCAGCTGGTGCCTGTGCCGTGATGGCACTGGAACGCATTCCAGCTGACATACGTGCGGCAGGTGGCGTGAGCCGCATGAGTGACCCTAAGATGATAAAGGGCATACAGGAGGCAGTAAGCATCCCTGTGATGGCTAAATGCCGCATTGGTCACTTTGCAGAGGCACAAATTCTGCAGGCCATAGAGATAGACTATATAGATGAGAGTGAGGTCCTCTCACCTGCTGATGACGTATATCATATAGACAAGCGTCAGTTTCAGGTACCTTTTGTATGTGGTGCCAAGGACTTAGGGGAGGCGTTGCGCCGCATTGCCGAAGGAGCAACCATGATACGCACCAAGGGTGAACCGGGCACTGGCGATGTGGTTCAGGCCGTGCGTCACATGCGCATGATGCAAAGTGAAATACGGCGCATCACCAGTCTAAATGCCGATGAAATATATGAAGCGGCAAAGCAGTTGCGCGTTCCCGTGGACTTGGTGCAGTATGTGCATGACAATGGAAAATTGCCTGTAGTGAACTTTGCTGCAGGTGGAGTGGCAACTCCTGCTGATGCCGCACTGATGATGCAACTGGGTGCAGAAGGCGTATTCGTAGGCAGTGGAATATTCAAGAGTGGAGATCCGGAAAAGCGTGCACAGGCCATAGTAAAGGCTGTGACCAATTACGACAACCCTAAACTCCTGGCAGAATACAGTGAAGACTTGGGTGAAGCAATGGTGGGCATCAATGAGCAGGAAATAAACCTGCTTATGGCGGAGAGAGGTAAATGAAGATAGCCATCATGGCCCTGCAGGGGGCTTTTGAGGAACACCGGCAGGTGATGGAGCGCATGGGACAGGAATCTTTCCTGGTGCGCAACCTACAGGACTGGCAGCAAGAGAAGCAGGCACTCATCATACCAGGTGGAGAAAGTACTGCCATGACACGTATCATGCACGACTTGGGACTATGGTATGAAGTGCGACGGGAGATACTTTCCGGTCTTCCCGTACTGGGTACCTGCGCCGGACTCATCATGTTGGACAGACTGCATCTGAACACCATGGATATTCTTGCCAAACGAAATGCTTATGGCAGGCAGTTGGGAAGTTTTCATACTGTGGAGGAGTTGCGTGGAGTAGGGCATGTACCTATGACTTTCATAAGGGCTCCTTATATAGCCAAAGCCGGAAAGGATGTGGAAGTGCTGGCCAAGGTGGATGGACACATTGTAGCAGCAAGGCAGGGACATCAGTTGGTGACTGCCTTCCATCCGGAACTGGACGGAGACACACACATACATCAGATGTTGCTTGACATGGCTTCACAACGGTAAAAGTATATGCCGTAGACAAACAGAGTGGGAGAGAGCAAAACGGCTTTCTCCCACTTTATTTTTGTTTAACTGTTTGTAAAATTCAACATTTTAACCTAACTTAGCAAAATGTAATTGAATAAAAAGCATATTCTATGAGTAAGGTCATAACAGAAAATACTCCATTGTCAGAGAAAGACTGCTTTTATATGGTAGATCGTGACAAGGAGGCTTTCACATATCCCCTGCATAAGCATGAAGCCATGGAACTAAACTTTGTGGAACATTGTGACGGTGCCAGACGCATTGTGGGTGATTCCATAGAGGTGCTTGGAAAATATGATTTGGTGCTTGTGGGAAGCGGACTGGAACATGCATGGGATCAGTATGACTGCCAGAGTCATTCCATACATGAGATTACCATACAGTTTCCACCCGATTTGCTGGGTGAGCAGTTCTTGGCAAAGAATCAACTGAGCAGCCTGCGTGTTCTATTTCAAAATGCCAAGAGAGGCATAGCATTTGAATTGAGCACCATTATGGAACTATATGGCAAGATAACGGCTATCACTCAGTCACAGCCAGGATTTTACCGCATGCTCAAACTCTTGGAGATTCTTTATCAATTGTCGCTGCAGGAAAACTATCATCTGTTGGCAAGCAGGTCTTTCTCCAACGTGAAGAAAGAACCGGAGAGCATGAGAGTAAGAAAGGTAGAGGAATACATAGACATGAACTACAAGAAGGAAATAAGACTGAAGACACTTGCCGACATAGCCGAGATGACACCGGCAGCATTCAGCCGGTATTTCCGTACCAAGACAGACAAGACGGTGTCAGATTATATCATAGATATCCGTTTGGGACATGCTGCAAGACAATTGGTGGACAGCACCAGCAGCGTGGCTGATATCTGTTATGAGTGTGGATTCAACAACATAAGCAACTTTAATCGCATATTCAAAAAGAAGAAAGGTTGTTCTCCTACGGCTTTCCGTGAAAATTATCATAAGCGCAAGATAATAGTATAGTGCTTTAGATACCTTAAACTAAGGTGGGTTCGGCGAAATAACAATTTTTCAAAAACATGTCGGGATAATCCTATCGGTATCAAAATTTCAGAAACATAGTACGGAAAAATACCTGCCCAGGAAAAAATAAAAGTTAGGTGAGAAAAATTTTTTTTCCTGGGCAGAAACATAAATTAGGGGGGTGTGGAGAAATATGTGAATATGTATGTTTTTTTCTCTCGTTAATTGAATTTCTTCTATTAGTCAATTATGCCCTTCGAGGTGGAGTCTATACAGTCACCGCGTGACTGTCCTCCCGACTACGAGGGCATCTACAGCCAGGCATATTTTCTTTACAAAAGCGGCTTCCGCTATTGGTTCTCCAGGGAGGAGGTGGTCGAGCAGAACCGGCATAACAGCGAGTTCGAGACACCCCGGCTGGAGTATAAACCGGATGGTCATGGAGTGCGTAGAGTATGTAGGGTGCGTAGGGTAGTTTCCATAAACTTATATATATAGTAAAAATAAAGTGTGCTTAATATTAAGCACGGTTTGAAAGTAGTATCTAATAAAGTTTTCAAGAAACGGGTGATTTACCCGTCACACCCTACGCAAGCATACTTCCAGGTGGGCAACAGCCCCCTCCCGCCCGAAGCGGCCTTGTCTTCTCCCGCAAGTGACTTGTTTGCTACCCCTAAATGACTTGATTACCATCTTTAAGTGACTTAGTAAATGCAACAAGACAACCTGCAGGGCAGCATGGTCAGCAAGCGTGACCCGACCATGCCCTGCTTTCCCTGGCATAAAGGGAGCACATTGCGGATCCCAATCTCAGGTACAGCGGGTACGAAATGTTAATATATGCTAATAAATCAATCTTAATTCCATCTAATTCCATTTAATTCACGGTAGCCCCTCCACCACCGCCGTACCTTTGCACCGTGTCCAAAAGCCCGTTGGCACGCCGCCGCCACAGCCTGTCCGGGAGGCCAAGGGGACGAGAGAGAGGGCAGACATGAAGTACAACCATCAACAACAGTCAAGCACAATGATTCAGTATCAGCAGAAGCAGGACAAGAACCGGAAGATGTCGCAGGCATGCGGCAAGTGGCACGTCGCTCCCGTGGTTCGCCGGATTGTGGACAAGGAAGGCCTGGCCGAGCATATGGGCGACCATGAACGCCCTACTTCCTGGGCACCATCCTGGGGCTCAACAACAACATCGAGTAGTGAGCGACTGTCCTCGGTAAGTTTCTTCTGATTATGAATGGTTCAGTAATAAATCAAAGGTGATAAGCGTATAAGTTAGCAATTCTGAAAGGGAAGAACTTCTGTGCAGCGTCATCTCTTGAATTTGCCCTAAAGAGTTTTATTTTACTCTTGAACCCCAATCATCATTAGAGTCTTGATTGTGTCATGTCAACATCATAATTATATATAATGCATAGTAACACATTATATATATGTAGGAAAATAAAGAATCAGTCTTTTACACGTATGAGTGTAAGTCCGTCACGTAGTGGAAGAATAACTTTTTCCACACGCGGGTCAGAAGCCACAATATCATTGAAGGCTTGCACGCCCAGAGTCTGTAGGTCACTTTTCCTGGGATGTTCCTCAAGTACATGTCCGTACCACAATGTGTTGTCGGCTATAATGAATCCGCCTGGTTTCATCAACGGGACAATCATATGATAATATTCCACATATTGTCTCTTGTCAGCATCAATGAATACCAAGTCCCATGGGGTGGGAAGAGTGGGTATAATGTCAAGAGCGTTTCCAATGTGTAGATGCAATTGTGACGCATGAGGACTGCGAGCAAACCATGAGCGTATGAAGTCTTCCATTTCATCAAAGATTTCTATGGTATGTAACTCCGCTTCCGGCAGAAGTCCTTCTGACATGCAAAGTGCACTGTAACCGCTGAAAGTGCCAAGTTCAAGCACTCTCAGCGGTTTAGTCATCTGTACCAGCATTTTGAGCAAGCGTCCTTGCAGATGTCCACTTGCCATTTGTCCATAAGAAAGGCGCAACTGGGTATCGCGCCACAAAGCGTGCAGAAGTTCGCCCTCAGCATCTATGTGGCGCAGTATATAGTCGTCCAAATCCATGGTAAGGAGTGATTACTTTTGTTTTTTATTGGCTTCGTCGGTGAGTGCTTCTATAGCCAGGCGGTAACTGTCAAGTCCGAATCCACAAATGACACCTAAACATCCTGGGCTGATGATGCTTTTGCGCCGGAATTCCTCTCGCTGATGCACATTGCTGATATGCACTTCCACAGTGGGAGTGGTAACACTCTTCAGTGCATCCAGGATGGCCACGCTGGTGTGAGTATAGGCTCCCGCATTGAGCACAATGCCGTCGCGGTCAAAGCCCACCTCCTGTATCTTGTCAATAATTTCACCTTCCAGATTACTCTGGTAATAGTCTATGCGTACGTTGGGCATGCGGTTACGCAGTTCTTTCAGATAGTCTTCCCATGCACGCTTACCGTAAATTTCAGGTTCCCTAATACCCAAGAGATTCAGGTTAGGACCGTTGATAATTTGAATTCTCATAATTTCAGCATATATTTGTAAAGGCAAAGTTAACGAAAATATGCGAGTGAATGAACAAAGTGACAGTTTTTATTAGAACAGGAGGGCACAGGTGAGAAAAAGTGTCAATGTAAAAGGTGTGGTGGAGGATTCCATTCTAAGGAGATACATACAGTATTTGCAACTTGAACGATCTTATTCCAAGAACACTCTTGACGCTTATAGGAGAGACTTGAACAAATTACTCATTTATTATGCAGACAACTGCATTGATTTTAAGAGTGTGACGCTGGAGGAATTTGATAAGTTTGCGGGAGAGTTACGTGAAGAAGGAATAAAGCCACGCAGTGTGGCTCGAATATTGAGTGGTGTCCGTTCATTTTACAGGTTTCTGGCTTTGGAAAAAGAAATAGAAATGGATCCCACGGAATTGCTTGAGAGTCCACGTATAGGCAAACACTTGCCTGAGGTGCTTAGCGTGGAGGAGATAGACCGTATTATAAGCGTGATAGACTTAAGTAAACCCGAAGGAATCAGAGATAAAGCCATCATCGAGGTGCTGTATGGCTGTGGACTTCGTATAAGCGAACTGTGTAACTTGAAAATCAGTCATCTTTATTTAGAGGAAGAATATATACGGGTAAAGGGAAAAGGAAGCAAGGAGAGACTTGTACCTATAGAAGGTGTGGCCGTGGAAAGCCTCAGAGAATGGCTGGTGGCAAGGATGGGACGCAAGGTGCGTTCCACAGAGGAGGATTACGTGTTTGTTTCAGTTACCCGAGGATGTCGCCTGAGCAGAATAAGTCTCTTTGTGTATATTAAAGAGTATGCTCGTAAAGCCGGAATAACAAAGAATATAAGTCCACATACTTTTCGTCATAGTTTTGCCACACACTTATTGGAAGGAGGAGCCAATTTGCGCGCCATACAGATGATGTTGGGACATGAGGATATATCCACCACGGAAGTTTACATGCATATAGACAAAACTCATTTGCGACAGGAAATACTGGAACATCATCCAAGAAATATCCTTTATGAGGAACGTAATTCAGTCACAAACAAGAAAGAATAGTGTTAAACGAATGATTTTTGCATATAGGGAATATGCACTTCGTAAAATTGTCATAACTTTACACCGCATTTGAGCATTTGAGAAAAAGCAATAGAATTATAAAAAAGTCATGCAAACAAAACAAGTTCTTCTGATGGCATCAGCCTCTGTGTTGGTGCTGTCTTCCTGCAGCAAGCTCGGTAAACTGGGCGCTGACAACTTTACGGTAACCCCTACTCCACTGGAGGCTGTTGGAGGGCAGGTACCTGCTACTATCAATGGAACATTTCCCACCAAGTACATGAAGAAGAAAGCACAGGTGACCGTGACACCCGTGCTGAAGTATGAAGGCGGTGAAGCCGTGGGACAGAGCACTACTTTCCAAGGCGAGAAAGTGGAGGGCAATGGTACTACCATCAACTATAAGGTGGGTGGTACTTACACAATGAAGTCCAACTTTGCATATGTTGATCCCATGATTAAGAGTGATCTCTATGCACGTTTTGATGCAAAGAAGGGCAAGAAGACAGTGAAGATTCCTGAGGTGAAGATTGGTTATGGCGTAATTGCTACCAGCCAGTTGTTGAATCGTTGCGATATTACAGCCGCTACGGCTCCCGATGCTTACCAGCGCATTATAGCACAGAAGCAGGAAGCCAACATTAAGTTCCTCATCAATCAGGCCACTTTGCGCGCAAGCGAACTGAACAATGTAAGCGTGAAGGATCTGGGTAAGATTCTGAAGGAAATCAACGACAACAATGAGACACGTGCCTTGACCAACATTGAGGTAAGCGCATATGCAAGCCCCGATGGCAAGTACAATTTCAACGAGAAACTGGCAGAGAAGCGTCAGAACGTGAGCAGCAATTACTTGAAGAAGGAGTTGAAGAAAATCAAGATGGAGGCTGACGTGGATACTAAGTTCACTGCAGAGGACTGGGAAGGTTTCCAGGAACTGGTATCAAAGAGCAACCTTCAGGACAAGGAGGTTATCCTGCGTGTCCTCTCTATGTATCAGGATCCCGAAGAGCGTGAGCAGCAAATCAGCAACATGAGCGAAGTGTATACCGACATCAAGCAGAGCATCCTGCCTGAGTTGCGCCGTGCACGTCTGATTGTAAACTATGAAATCATTGGCCGCAGTGATGCACAGATACTGGAGCAGTTCGCTGCTGATGCCAGCAAGTTGAGTGTGGAGGAAATGGTATACGGTGCCAACAAACTGGTGAAGGACGATGCTACCCGTCAGAAGTGGAATGAGGCAATCGCCAAACAGTATCCCAGCGACTACCGTGCTCTCAACAACATGGCTCAGCAGGCTATCAGCAAAGGTGACATGGCTGCTGCACAGAACTATCTGAAGCAGGCTCAGAATGTGAATAGGAATGCAAGTGAGGTGAACACCAACCTGGCTCTGATGGCTCTCAAGAGCGGTGATGTGGCTAAGGCTGAGACTCTCCTGGCCAAGGGCAGTGGCTCCAATACCTTCAAGGAGGTGATGGGTAACCTCAACATTGCAAAGGGCAACTACACTCAGGCTGCTTCTGACTTGGCTGGTGTGAACACCAACAGTGCTGCATTGGCACAGATTTTGGCCAAGGACTACACAAGTGCCAAGACCACTTTGGCCAAGATAAAGAACGCTGATGCCACCACAAGTTATCTGCAGGCTGTGCTTGCAGCACGTACCGGTGACGCAAACACTTTGGCAAGCAGCCTGCAGAGTGCAATCCAGCAGGACGGCACATTGGCTACCCGTGCTGCCAATGATTTGGAGTTTGCCAAGTATGCAAGCACCATTAAGAACTTAGTGAAATAAATTGAAACCACTATTTTATATAGTATCATTGCTCACCCTGCTCTGTTGCAGCGGCCATCCCGGACAAGTAAAGATTCGTGGAAGGTTTGCTCACCTGGAGCAGGGTGAGTTCTTTATATACGGTTATCAGGGTGGGACATCCACCTTGGACACCCTGCGCATACAGGATGGAGCATTTACCTATACGGCTGATTTGACTGCGCCGGCGGTGATGCAGATACTTTACCCTAATTATTCCCAACTGGCCGTTTTTGTTTCCCCGGGCGATGATATTAAATTGAAAGGTGACGCGCAACACCTTAACGCGGTGGAAGTAACGGGCTCGAAAGATAATGAAATCTATACAAGATTCAGAAAGGAGACTGAAGGAAAGTCATCAGCAGAGCAATTGACTTTGGTGCGTGATTACGCCTTGCGGCATCCCACATTGGCAGTCAGCCATTATTTATTTGCGCAATACTTTATTCTTTCAGACAATCCATCGGGTCGTGAAGCCCGCGAGATATATGATAGTCTGTGCCGTGCCTGCCCTGACGATGCAAACCTGCACAGGCTTTCCAATGCCGTGAATGCACTTGGAAAACTGATTCCTGGAGCCAAACTTCCTGATTTCAGATTGCATACACGAAACAGTCAAATGCCGGACGGACCTAAGTCCGACACTATACAGCGCAGCGATTATCAAGGAAAATACTTGCTTATGACCTTTTGGGCAGGCTGGAAGAGTGGATCACAGAGTGCACTTTACAGGTCAAGAAAACTGCGCAGGGAAATGAAAGGAAAAGGTAGGCAACTGAACATCATCAGTTATTCTTTGGACACGGATCCCGTTTATCTTGAAAGTTTAGAGAAGAGAGACAGCGTGGACTTTCCTTCTTATTGTGACTACAAAGCCTTTTCCAGTGACCTTCCGCTAAAGTGGAACATACGTCAGTTGCCGTATTTCATTCTTGTGGATACCAGTCTGCACGTTATGGCATCAGGCACAGACTGGCAAAGAGATATAGAACCTAAAGCCAAAGGTTTATGCTTGTAAAGGTATTCGGAGCCAGTATGCAGGGGCTTCAGGCCACGGTGGTCACCATTGAGGTGAACGCAACAAGAGGTGTGAGATTCGTACTCGTAGGCTTGCCTGACAATGCAGTGAAAGAAAGTCATGAGCGAATATTGGCTGCTATTGAGAACAGCGGATACACCTTTCCCACACGTCAGATAACCATCAACCTTTCTCCGGCTGACATCCGAAAGGAAGGCTCGGGCTATGACTTGCCCATGGCTATAGGCATATTGGCCACTGAGGACAAAGTGAATACCAGCCGGTTGGGAAAGTACATGATGGTGGGTGAACTGAGTCTGGATGGTTCGCTTGTGCCTATACGTGGTGCCCTTCCAGTGGCCATCAAGGCTCGTGAGATGGGGTTCGAGGGTCTCTTCGTGCCTGAAGGCAACATACGTGAAGCCGCCGTAGTCAACAATATAAAGGTTTATGGTGCAAGACATATCACCCAGGTGGTCAATCATATCAACGGCACTGCACTCCTGGAACCCACCATCATAGATACGCGTGGCGAGTTTTACGCTCGTCAGTGCGAGTTTGACTATGACTTTGCCGATGTCAAGGGACAGGAGCATGTCAAGAGAGCCATGGAGGTGGCTGCAGCAGGCGGACATAATATAATAATGATAGGACCTCCCGGAAGCGGGAAGAGCATGTTGGCCAAGCGGATGCCCAGTATCTTGCCACCCCTGAGCCTGCAGGAAAGTTTGGAGACCACGCAAGTGCACTCCGTTGCAGGCACTCTTCCGGCAGGATGTTCTCTCATGGCACAGCGTCCTTTCCGTGCTCCGCATCACACCATATCGCAGGTGGCTCTTGTGGGGGGAGGCACCAATCCTCAGCCGGGAGAGATATCACTTGCCCATAACGGAATACTTTTCCTTGATGAGTTACCGGAGTTCCAGCGTTCGGTCTTGGAAGTGCTGCGACAGCCACTTGAAGACAGGATTATCAATGTATCGCGTGCCAAGTACAATGTCACCTTTCCCTGCTCCTTCATGTTCGTTGCTTCCATGAACCCCTGTCCGTGCGGTTATTACAATCACCCCACCAAGGCATGCTGCTGCACGCCCGGTCAGATAGTCAGGTATCTTAACCGTATCTCGGGTCCCTTGCTTGACCGTATTGACTTACAGATAGAAATCACACCTCTGTCCTTCGAGGAAATGAGCCGCACGTCACCGGGTGAAAACAGTTCTATCATACGTCAGCGAGTCATTGCAGCCCGCAAGATACAGGAGGATCGGTTTGCCGGCAATCCGGGTATACACTGCAACGCACAGATGAACAGCAGGCTAATGAGACAGTATGCCCAGCCTGATGAAGCAGGGATGACACTTTTGCGCGAGGCCATGAACAGGCTTCAACTTTCAGCCCGTGCCTATGACCGGATACTTAGGGTAAGCCGTACTATAGCCGACTTGGCGGGAAGTGAGCATATCCTGCCCGAACACCTTTCCGAGGCAATTGGCTACCGGAACCTTGACAGAAGTAATTGGGGAGAGTAGAAATATGAAGTATGTTTTTCCTAGAAACTTTCTTTGTTGGGCAAATGCCTGCTTATTTCCATTGTAAGGCATTGCCCGTCCATATAATAACCCGAAAGACAAATAAGACAAACACTCATATATAACAAGATGAAAAAGAACAAATTGATATTCGTAGCCTTGTCCATATTGCTGTGTGGCATGTCGTGTGGTGTCACGGCCAAGGAGACAGGCAATTTTGTTATCATTCAGGGTGAGAACCTCATTGACCAGAATGGAAAGAAACTATTTATTGTAGGCACCAACTTAGGCAACTGGCTTAATCCTGAAGGCTACATGTTTGACTTCAAGAAGACCAATTGTGAGTGGATGATCAATGACATGGTGTGCCAGTTGGCGGGTCCTGACTTTGCCCGGGAATTCTGGCAGGCGTTTAAGGACAACTACATTACGGCTGAGGATATTGCCTTTATCAAGCAGACAGGAGCCAACACCATCCGCCTTCCTTTCAATTATAAACTTTTCACCAATGAGGATTATATGGGCAAGAATGATGCCAGCGAGGGATTCCGCATGGTGGATAAGGTGATAGACTGGTGCCGTCTCTATGGCCTGCACCTGATACTTGACATGCATGACTGCCCGGGTGGACAGACCGGTGACAACATTGACAACGGCTACGCTTATCCTTGGCTCTTTGAAAGCGAGGCCAGCCAGAAACTCTTCTGTGACATTTGGCAGGCCATAGCATTGCGTTACAGAGACGAGCCTGTCATTCTGGGTTACGAACTTATGAATGAACCCATTGCCACCACATTCAGTGGAGAACTCCAGGCAGAACTCAACAAGAAGTTGGAACCTCTGTATATAAGAGCCACAAAGGCCATTCGTCAGGTAGACGAAAATCACATCATATTGCTTGGGGGCGCACAGTGGAACGGTAACTTCCAGCCTTTCAGTGACTGGACATTTGACTCCAAAATCATGTATACTTGTCACCGTTATGGCGGTGAACCCACCAAAGAGGCCATTCAGAACTTCATCAGTTTCCGCGACAAGACACACCTGCCCATGTATATGGGTGAGATAGGGCACAACACAGACGAGTGGCAGGCATCCTTCTGCAAGACCATGCGTGAGTCAAATATAGGTTACACCTTCTGGCCATACAAGAAGGTGAACAATTCCTGCATGATGGCAGTGACCAAGCCGGCAGAGTGGGATAGCATCATCGTGAAGTTTGCCGAGGCCGACCGCAGCAGTTTCGCCGCCATACGCAAGGCGCGCCCTGATCAGCAGCAGGCCAAGCGAGTGCTCATGCAGTTTGTCGACAATTCCCGGAAATCCAACTGCATTCCTCAGAAGGGCTACATCAAATCCATGGGTTTGAAGGTCAAGTAACTTCATTTACGGCATATCCGAATAATTAACATCAAAGAATAACAGATAATGAAACACTTATTCTTATGTGGCATATTGTTGTTTGCCACCTCCGGCATGGCACAGGCACAACAGAATGTACCTGTTTATCTTGACAGCAGCAAGCCTGTGGAGCAACGCATTGAAGATGCCCTCTCCCGCATGACATTGCAGGAGAAAATCAGAGTGATTCACGCACAGAGCAAATTCTCATCGGCTGGCGTTCCCCGCTTGGGCTTCTCTGACTTTTGGACGGACGATGGTCCTCACGGTGTGCGTCCGGATGTACTTTGGGATGAATGGAGGCAGGCCGGGCAGACCAATGACTCCTGCGTGGCTTTTCCTGCGCTCACCTGTCTGGCCGCTTCATGGAATCCTCAGATGTCACGCATTTATGGCGAGGCCTTGGGAGAAGAGGCTGTTTACAGGGACAAGGACATGATACTGGGGCCCGGAGTCAACATCCTGCGCACTCCCCTCAATGGACGTAACTTTGAGTACATGGGTGAAGACCCCTTCCTGACTTCCACCATGGTTGTTCCCTACATACAGGGCCTGCAGTCAAAGGGCGTTTCGGCTTGTGTCAAGCATTACTGCCTGAACAATGACGAAGAGTATCGCCACCAGGTGAACGTGAAAGTAGGTGACCGTGCACTGCATGAGATATACCTGCCTGCCTTCAAGGCAGCCATACAGGAAGGCAAGTCATGGGCCATCATGGGTGCTTACAACATCTATAAGGACGAGCATAACTGCCACAATCAGTGGACTCTCAACAAAATCTTGAAGGGCGACTGGAAGTTTGACGGTGTGGTGGTAAGTGACTGGGGAGGTACTCATGACACGGATCAGGCAGTGAAGAACGGACTTGACATGGAGTTCGGTTCTTGGACCAACGGCCTTAATGAGGGCACCAAGAATGCTTATGACAACTATTATCTGGCCGTACCTTACATCAAGGGAATACAGGAAGGCAAGTATGGCACCAAGGAACTTGACGACAAGGTGCGCCGCGTGCTTCGTCTTTTCTATCGCACCACCATGAATCCCAACCGTGCCCAGGGCTTCCTTTGCTCCGAGAGTCATTATGCTACAGCACGCCGTATAGCCCGTGAGGGCATCGTGCTTCTTCAGAATGAGCGCAATGTTCTGCCCATTGATGTGGCTTCAGCCAAGCGTGTGCTCGTGGTGGGCGAGAATGCCGTGAAGATGATGACTGTGGGCGGAGGCAGTTCTTCGCTCAAGGTGCAGAAGGAGGTGCTTCCCCTGAATGGTCTGAAAGAACGCCTGCAGCGCGAAGGCATCGAAGTGGATTATGCCCGCGGTTATGTGGGCGACGTGACTGGCAATTTCGATGGAGTGACCACCGGGCAGGACCTCAATGATAAACGTTCGGCCGATGAGTTGATTGCCGAGGCAGTGGCCAAGGCCAAGGAGGCAGACTATGTAATCATGTTCGGCGGACTGAACAAGAGTGACTATCAGGATTCTGAGGGTCATGACCGCAAGTCCTACGATTTACCTTATAATCAGGACAAGGTTATTGAGGCTTTGGCCAAGGCCAACAAGTGTTTTGTCTACGTCAACATATCCGGCAATCCTGTGGCCATGCCTTGGCGTGCTTCCGTTCCCGCCATCGTGCAGGGCTGGTTCATCGGTTCCGAGGCAGGCAATGCACTGGCCGACGTACTGGTGGGCGATGTCAATCCCAGCGGCAAGTTGCCCTATACCTGGGTGTCTTCGCTTCAGGAGGTTGGCGCACATGCCCTTGACACCTATCCGGGCACATGGCGCAAGGAAGGCGGTGCCCAGACTCCCGGCAACATTATTGATGAGGAGTATAAGGAAGGCATCTATGTGGGTTATCGCTGGGCGGATAAGGAGAAGACCCACCCGCTCTTTGCCTTTGGCCACGGACTGAGTTACACCACATTCGCCATTACCAACCTCCGTGCCGACAAGACCGAGGCTACGGGTGACGGTACTGTCAGTTTCACGGTCAACGTCAAGAACACGGGCAAGCGTGCGGGAGCAGAGACGGTGCAGCTTTACATCCATGATGTGAAGTCATCGGTTGACCGTCCCTACAAAGAACTCAAGGGTTTCCAGAAGGTCAGCCTGCAGCCGGGTGAGAGCCGTGATGTCACCATTACCATTGGTCGCGATGCCCTCAGTTATTATGATGAGGCCACCTCATCATGGAAGGCCGAGGCCGGAAAGTTCGAGGCATTGGTGGGCAATGCGTCTGACAACCTGCGCCTTAGGAAGACTTTTGAACTGAAATAAGTGCTGGTACACACATGGCAGTCACATACCTAATATCACGCGTGTGACTGCCATGTGTGTGTTTCCAATGCTTGGCCGCATGCTCTGAGGAGTGTGGATTTACAATACAACGGGCAGCCCACTTCCGGTGGAGTTTCCCAATGCAGTCTGACAATTCTAATAAATAGTATATTCATGAAGAAATCAATGTTGATGGCAGTTGCTGTGCTGTGCTCTGTGGCTGCCATGTCCCAGAGGAGTGTTACGGATGAGAAATTTACTCCATTTTATACCACAGCAGAGGCTCCCCATATGGAGAATGTCATTCCTGCCCCTCCCACACTTACTGATTCCCGTTATTATTATGACTGGACGCAGTATCAGTGGGGCAAGTCAGTGCGTGACACTGAGCGTGGCAAGCAGGCCATAGCTGATGCCGATATCTGTGCCAGATACTTTATGGAGCGTTTCGGTGCCGTGATGGAGCGCACCATGACTCCCGACACTTATCCCGAACTCTTCCGTCTGCTCTCCCGTCTGCACCTCACCGAGCAGCAGGCCGGTGCCAGTGCAAAGAAGCATTTCCACCGTGTGCGCCCTTATCAGCAGTTTAAGGAACCCACCAGCGTGCCCCGACATGAGAATCCAAAGGACTTCACCAGTTACCCTTCGGGGCACACCCATGCCTCATGGCTTGTGGGTCTTACCCTTACTGCCATTGACCCGGTTCACACCGAGCAAATCATGAAGGTGGCTTATGAGTTGGGTCAGAGCCGTGTCATCGTGGGATTCCATTACCAGAGCGATGTGGATGCAGGACGTGTGATGGGCAGTGTCACCTTTGCCCGTCTGTGCGCCGATGAGGCATTCCAGAAGATGCTTGACAAGGCGCGCCGCGAGTTTGTCAAGAATGGCAAGTCTAAATGAGTTTCATGTTACGCCGGGGGGGACACCATGAAGTCTCCTCCGGCTTTTTTTTGGTTCGGTAGGAAATTAGTGGGAGTAACTTCCTTGCACTGACAACGGATTGCTTGACTATTAAATTCTGTAATTATTTTTGGTTGTATAGCCCGTTTGAAGGGAATTGGGCAGTTGGAAACAAAAAACTGTCCAGTTGGGAAAAAATATTTTCTTAGTTGGAAAAATATTTTTTTCTAGTTAGAAAAATAATATACGCGATGTAAGCGTGCGAAGGAATTCTCATAGCCGTTATTTGTGTTGTCAAATGTTTTTTTTGTCTTGTCTTCCAATGTCAGATTTTCCATAAATGAATTCACGAAGAAAAATGTTTTGCCAGTAAAACAAGCGACCGTTTTTTCTTTTGTCCAGCAGGCCATCGTTGGTGGTATGAAGAGAAGCAAGATGCCCTTGTGCAACAAGGTATATGGTAATTCCGTGTTGCACAAGGGCACCTCATTTTTTTGTTGTATACCGCCAACGTTGGCGGTATTTCATTTGTTCTTCACAGCACTCCGCTTTCCAGCAACTTACATTGTCCGTCGGGTATCAGTGTCACTTTCTGCATGCATGCGGGTACCACCAGCGATTCTCCGCTGTGCAGGAATATGCCCTGCCCTTCGGGACTGAGGAAGCAGCACTGCCCGTTCAGACACATGTATACGTGGAAAGTGTCTTCGCCAGCATAGTTACGTACGTAGGTCTGCGAGAGTTTCAGTTCCGAGGTCTTGAAGTAAGGACACTCCACAAGGCTTGTCAGCGTGTCCCGCTTCTCTGTGTAGTGCACTTTGGGGTCTTGTGTGATGTCTTGGAAGTCGATGGCATCCAGTGCAAGTTCCGTGTGCAGTTCACGCAGGTTGCCCTCGCGGTCGCGGCGCATGTAGTCGTATATGCGGTAGGTCACGTCACTTGTCTGCTGTATCTCGGCAATCACCATGCCTGCGCCTATTCCGTGCACGCGTCCAGCCGGGATGTAGAAGCAGTCGCCCTCGGTCACCTTCACCTTGCACAAGTCATTCTCAATGCTTCCGTCTGCCACCTTGGCTGCATAGTCCTTGACATCCATGGGCTGGCGGAATCCGGCTATGAGTTGGCTGCCCCGGTCGGCATCCACCACGTACCACATCTCGTTCTTGCCCATCTTTCCGTGCCTCTTGGCACTCAGTTCATCGTTGGGGTGCACCTGTATGGAGAGGTCTTGCCTTGCGTCAATGAACTTGATGAGCAGGGGGAAGTCCTTGCCGAACTTCTCGCTGTTGGCCTTGCCCAGGAAGTCTGCACCATGACGCTGTACCACCTCGGGCAGGGTGAGTCCCTTGTCCTCTCCGCCCAGCACCACGGACTCCGATCCTTTGACCGCTGATACGGCCCATGTCTCCGAGCCCCAAAGGGTGGGTTTGTAAATAGGGTTGAATTTCAGAATTTCCATTATGCTAATTTGTTTCTTGTTGGATATGTGTGTGCAGTTGGTCGCTCACTTCATGTGCTTGACCATGTATACAACCCTTGCCAGGCGTATTTCCTCTTCGCTGTATACGTCGCCATATTCTTTCTCCACCTTTTCGAGGTTATCAGAACCATAGGTGTCAAAGCAGTCAAAGAGTTCGTTGATTCCTTCTTCGCCTATTACTTCATCGGTGAAGTAGGTGATTTCCACTTTCCTTCCCTGCTTGACCATTTCATCCAGGCTGTCCAGCACATCGTTGAAAGGTATGTTCTCCGTCTCGGCATACTCGTCCAGGTCTATTTTCCTGTCTATGGCTCTTATGAGTTTGATAAACTGCTGTGTGTGTCCCGAGGCCGGGTTTTTCCTGATGGTGGTGCGTCCTGTGGCTGTCAGGTCAATGATGTCATCCATGCTTCCTTCCTGTACAGGTATGGGGGCTTCATCGTCCTCATCGGCAATGACGAATGACACAGGCTTCTTATGGAACTTCTTCCCTTCGGCGGTGAGCGTGAGTGCATCGTTTCGTGTCGACTTCACCTTCAAGTATCCCTTCTCATATGCCGCGTCAATTATGGTGGCCCAATAGTCCTCGTCATGAGCCTCTCCTATGCCAAAGGACTCCATTTCATCGAGTTTCAACTCTCTTGTCTCGTTTGAGTCTTTGCCGGTCAGGAACTCTATAAGCGTTTGGCGTGCCAGGGGCAGCTGCGCCTCGAGCAGGGCCGAGGCAAGTTTCTGTAATGACTCCTTAGCTTCCATTTATTATCACATGTCTTCTTTGTTCGGGGTGCAAATATAGTGCATAAATCAGTTGCTGCAAAGAGTTTCTCAAAAATTCACGGGTTGTTTTTCCCGGCCCTGTTTCTTGTCTGATTGCTGCAAGGCGTATGTTATGTGATGTCCGGATGCCCCTATACATTATATATATGGCAAATGCATGGTGTGGAACCTTGGTTGTGTCTGCGGTTCATATGTAATATTCCACCAGATCGATGAGTCCGGTGCGCAGGGCATACTTGGTGGCTTCATGGGTATTGTTGACTCCCAGTTTGCTGAAAATGTTTTTCTTGTGTGTGCTTATGGTGTACTCGCTGTTGTACCTCATGGCTGCAATCTCCTTCACACTGTGTCCCAAAGCAATGAGTCGCAGTATCTCCCGTTCTGTGCGTGTGAGTTTCTTTGGCTCGGGCAAAGTGAGTGATTCCAGCAGAGCCTTCACCGTGTTGGTTTTGGCATTGTCCCTGCCTTCCAAATCCATCAGCACCAGTGCGTTGGGAAATCTTTTGATGAGCGTGACCAGTTCGGTATGGTCGGCCGCCTGGTATATGTCCTGCACGGCATCTAGGCTCAGCAGTGCGGGCATTAGGCTGTGCCTCAGTTCGTCAGGTAAGGGGGTCAGAATTACGGTCTTGCGCTTCATGCTTATTCCTCCCGTTCTTTTCTCTTGGACAAAGTTACGTTAAGAGAGCCACACCCGCAAGTGCTCGTCTTGATTTTCCAGGCATTCCCTATGATTCCGCTTGGCGGTACCCTGAAAAAGGCACTGTGGTGCGATGGCTAACGTTGTGCTCTCCGTTGGCCGATGAAAAGTTCTTCATTGACACATGCAGTGCTCTGCGTTTTTAACATATGTTAGGAGGGATGTTTGGGCCGGCCTTTTTCTCCGTGCGTGGCTCCCTGCGGCGTGGCTTCATGGAAATGACACATATTCCTCATGAATAATGCTGAATAAGGATAATATATAAGGAAAAAAGTATTTCAAAGCCATCAGATTGGTGAAAAAGTTGTAATTTTGACCTTGTACAGGGACGTATGGTGCACACAGACAGCCGGATGGGAGGATATTATGACGGTGGAGTTGGGGGTCTGTGGTTTTAGTCTTTGATATATGTTCCGACTCCAGTTTGCGGAAAGAGTGATAATAACTTTATACTAACCAAACCGAATCTCAAATGAGTAGAAACTTTACTCGATGGTTCCTGTGCATGCTCCTTGGCGTGTATGGAACCACAGTCTGGGCGCTGACCCAGGTGGGTGGTGTCTATCAGATCAGCACCGCTCAGGACTTGTCCGATTTTGCCGCTCTGGTCAATGCGGGTGACAGGACTGCCAGTGCTGTGCTGACCTCTGACATTGACTATACCGGTCAAACCACCATGCTGGGCACAAGCAGCAACAAATTTTGTGGAATCCTGGATGGACAGGGACACACCGTGACCGTGAACTTCACGGGCAGTGAAGCCGGCACAGCCTTGGTGCAGTATCTTGGAGGAGCGGTCATTAACCTTCATGTGACGGGCACCGTTACCTCGGCCTTCAAGCATGCGGCCGGCGTGGCTGCTTATACCTATGGCGGCATCGTGGACCACTGCATCTCTACCGTGGAGATTGTCAGTCAGATGACAGGTGATGCCACTTGTGCCGGAATAGTGGGGCAGGCGGCTCAGAGCAGTTCGGTGACCAACTGTGTGTTCGCCGGAAAGATTACCGGAAAGCAGGCCGAGAATTGTGCCGGTATTGTGGGATGGATTGACCAAGCCACCGTGCAGAACTGTCTGGCCATTGGCGACTTGGAAATCAATGTGACTGCCGGCAGTGCAGCCATTGCGCGCAACTCCGCAAAGTCGGGTGTGGTGGAGAACTGCTATGCCCTGAACGGGTTCCTGGGCACCGTGGACGAAGGTGCCACCTTGATTGACGCCGGTCAGGTGCAGTCGGGCGAGATTGCCTTCCGTTTGGGAATGGGTCAGAAACTGGGCACCGATGCCGTGCCCTCGCCTTTGAGTGCAGACAAGGTATACGCCACCGCTACCTCATGCAGTGGCGAGGGAGCCACCGGCTTCACCAACGTGAAGGGTGAGGCACAGATGCCCGAGCACACGTTTGATGGATATAAGTGCAGCGAGTGCGGTGCTCTGAATGAGGAGTTTGTGGTTCCCCAGGACGGAGTGTACAATATTTCCACAGCGGAGCAACTGACTTGGGTGGCAGAGATGGTCAACAGTGGGCACATGCTGATGAACGTGCGCCTGACGGCAGACATCGACCTGGCAGGCTTGGAAGAGTGGCCCATGATAGGCAGCGTCAAGTTCCCTTACCGTGGACACATGGACGGACAGCATCATGTCATCAGTAATCTCAAACTGGAGCGCACCGAGTCCTCGGGTGTAGGACTGCTGAGTACCATCTCCGGTCCCTGCGTGGTGGAGAACCTCACGCTGGATAAAACATGCTCCATATTGGGCAAGTATCACGTGGGGCTCATTGGCCACTCGCAGGGTGCCACCTTCATCACCCTGCGTGGACTGGGCAACCAGGGCAGTGTGGCCGCCGTGCCTCCCGCATCGGGCGGTTCTGGCGATGCCGGCGTGGGCGGCATCATTGGCAAC
This sequence comes from Prevotellaceae bacterium, assembly GCA_019420585.1. Taxonomy (GTDB): domain Bacteria; phylum Bacteroidota; class Bacteroidia; order Bacteroidales; family Bacteroidaceae; genus Physcousia. The sequence continues at coordinate 121,650 of JAHZGX010000020.1, read as the reverse complement.
AGCCCTCATGGATGTCTTGGACAGATAAGCAATTGCTGGTTTACTGGATCCATCCCCTCCGGTACTTCATGCGCCTTCATTTCCGGCTGGACTGGCACCAATCAGTTCTCTGTGGAGGGCTGTTGGAGCACGGCCGAGGTATTCACAGGCGTGAATGAGAACACTTGCATAGCCCGTTCGGGACAGTCGGGTGCAGGTGTGGCTATTAAGAATTGTGCCGCTACGTATGGCAAGCAGGCCACACTGATAACTGCCGACCAAGTGAAGAGCGGAGAACTGTGTTACATTGTCAATGGCAAGGATACCGAACATCCCGCTTGGCATCAGACGCTTGGCACCGATGATATGCCTACGCTCACAGGCACCGACATAGTGTATGTTGTGGGCACCAAGAACTGCGATGGTTCGATAGGCGATGGTTTCGGCTATTCTAATACGGACGATGGCTTCGTGCAGAAGCCTCACACTATAGACCCGCTGACCGGCCTGTGTTCTGTGTGCGGTCGCCCGGAGCAGGCCGAGGACGGATATTACCTCATCGGCACACCCATGGCCCTGCGCTGGGTGTCACAGCAATTCAGCAGCGGAGCCGCCACAAGCATGGACTTCCGTCTGACGGCAGACATTGACTTGGACGGCGAGAACTGGACACCTATTGGTGACGATGAGCATCCCTTTGTGGGCAACATGGATGGCGGCCGCCACACGATAAGCCACATGATTGTGGACACAGAAGGTGTGGCCGGACTCTTTGGCACTGCCACCACCGCCAATCTGCATGACGTGTTCATCGATGCCACTTGCTCGGTAAGGGGCGGCATGTACTCCGGTGGACTCATTGGTCATACCACAGGTCAATATACGTCGAACATCGAACGAGTGGGCACCATGTGCGATGTAACCTGCACGGGATCTGGTAACAATGCCGCAGCAGGCATCATAGGCAATGCCAATGCGTATAACGTGACCAACATCACTGCCTGTTTCAGCACGGGACGCATCACCTCGGCCGGCGATGTGGCTTGCATATCGGCCTGGCAGGGCAACGTGAGTTCCAAGGTGACTAACTGCTGGACCACCGCCGAGATATCAGAACACTCCAATTATAATTTCTGCCGCGGAGGTTCCACTACGGTTATCACGGGTTGCTATTGTGCCAACGAGTACACAAATGGCTTGAAGGCCAATTACATCGGCACCATCAATGCCGATATGCTTGCCACGGGTGAACTATGTTACTTGGTGAACGGCAGCAGCAGCCAGTCTCCTGTGTGGTATCAGACCCTTGAAGCCGATGCCGTGCCTTTGCCCTGGGACGACCACAAGGTGGTGTATGCCGTAGGTTCTCTTAATTGTGATGGTACCAGTGCGGGTGGCGAACTCACTTACTCCAACGAAAATACATCGGTGGTGCCTCCCCACAAGTATGAGGAAGGTATTTGTGCGCATTGCGGAACGCTGGACAAGGAGTACAAGAAGCCTGTCAACGGATTCTACGAACTTTCCACACCGGGAGACATCCTGTGGTTCAGCCGCATGGTCAACACGGTGGACAATACCATCAACGGTTCTCTGACAAGCGATGTTGACTTCTCTGATGCCACCCGCCCCTTTGAGCAGATTGGTCTGAAGGTAGGGTACAGCGGTACCTTTGACGGAAGAAACCATCGCGTTTACAACCTCAACATTGATGTGGATAACGATGACGCAGGCTTCATATCGGCTTCCAATTCGGGCATGACAATCTGTAACATCATCTTTGACAGTACTTGCTCCTTCAAGACAACAGGCAGCTGGGCAGGTGTCATCGGCGTGTCCAACTGGGGACAGACGGGCACCACCACCCTGCAGAACGTGGGTAACGAGGGTAATGTGACCGTTGGCGGTGTGAATGCCGGCGGCCTGCTGGGAGGCAACCATGACTCCAAGGGTATCATAGTAATGCAGCGCTGTTACACCACCGGACAGATTGTAAGTTTGGGTCGCGGTGAGAGTGCGGCACTGGCAGGCTGGTTAGGTGGCTCAAGCAGCAGCCGCATAGAGAATTGCTGGACCACTGCAGAAGTGACTGGGCAGGATGGCGCCAAGGAGGCTTACCGCGGTACGGCACAGGTGAAGAACTGCTACAGTGTAACGGGTGGGCAGTTCACGCAGTTTGATGCCAATGAAGTATCAACTGGCGAACTGACTTGGAAACTGAACGGCAAGTCGTTCCTCACGCCGCAGTGGTACCAGACCATCAATGAGGACGAACATCCGACATGGCAGCCTAAGGGAATTGTGTATGCCGATGGAGAGAACTCCTTCGCTGATGTTCACGATGAGGATACCTATGATGTCTTCCGTGGCTATATCATTTCATCGGAGACCCAACAATGTCAGGAGAAGGTGGCTGATGCCGCTCTGCTTGATGCTTATATCACTGCACTGGAAGGTATGAGCGAGATTGCCACTATGAATGAATTTGTCCGGGCATACGCAGCGGCAACTCCGACGCGTCAGGCTATACAGACCTCCGAGGCTCTGTATCAAGCATACGATGCTCAGGCCAAGTATGCGCTTGACTATATCAAGTCTAACACCTTCGAGTGTGAGGAAGCCGAGCGCCTTGAGGGGTATCTGACAAAGGTGGAGGAGCCTGGAGACAACTTCATCAACGGGACTTACCTCCACATCATGGATACGCATCTGCTCAATGATGAGGCTATTGTGGCCGAGACAGAGTTCGTGAAGACCCTGCTTTCCGCTGCCATTGCCGCAGATTACCAACCCGGTACAGAAATCACCGACCTCATGGTAAATGCCAATCTGGATGCAGGACGCGAGGGTTGGGACATACAGAGCACCAGTGACAGTTATCCGCGCATACTTTCCGTGGAGGGCGTGATGTCGGCAGCCGAGACGTGGAACTGCAATTTCACAATGACGCAGACCCTGAAGGGGCTCAAGCCCGGTGTGTACATGTTGCAGTCCAATGCTGCTTTCAGGCCTGGAGCCGATTTGTACAACACATTCTATGCCGGACAGATTGTGCTGGGCAAGAATGTCAATTATGCCATGGTAGAGGCAGAGGATGCCATTGACAAGACTTTGGCCGTGGACGGCGAGAATTGCAACATCACCGGTACTGCGCCTGACTACACCTTGGTGACGGAGGACGGAGATGAATTGTTGGTTCCCCAGGGACCCATCGGATGTGCCTATGCATTCAATGCCGGACGTTATAAGAATTACGTGGCAGTGCAGATTGAGGAGGGTGACTCACTCGTGGTAGGTGTGAGGAACCAGGGTACAGGCATGGAACGTGACTGGATGGGATTCGGCAACTTCCACCTGACTTACCTGGGCACACCCGCCGAGGGAACTGCTCAACTTGCCATTGTGCTCAATGATTATCTGGCACGTGCACGTACCATTGATGAGTTTGTATGGAGTGAGAGCGTGGATTTCACACAGTATCCCAACTATGCCCAGTCCATTAAGGACGACTTGCAGGCCACTATTACCAAGGCGGAGAAGGCCACCGAGGGCGAAGAGATGATGCAGTTGATAGACCACATGTCAGATCTCTTCCAGCAGGTATATGAGTGTCGTGTGGCATATATAGCCATGGCAAAGGCTGCAGAGGCCATCTCCGGCATGGCAGGATCATTCCATGACCAAGGACTTTTTGGAGACAATTCGTCGGAACTGGAAGACATGAACAACATGTCCGACAAGATGTGGGGGCATTACAGCGAAGGTACAGTCAGTGCCGAAGAAGCACTCAAACTGGCCAACAGCCTTTACAGCCTCTCTGTGTTCCCACAGATGGTGGATGACTATTTCCAGTTGAGCACTCCGTTTGAATTGAAAGTGTTCTCTGCCATGGTCAATAGCGGACTCAGCAGCATCAATGCCATGCTGACGGCTGACATTGACATGAAGGATGAGAACAGTTTCCTGCCTATCGGTTACAATGTAGACACCGATAATGCCAGTGCCACCGAGGCCGACAAGGTGACTTACAATGGTGTATTTGACGGACGGGGACATCATATCAGCAATCTGGTCATTGATAAGTCCAACTCTGTGGGTGTAGGTCTTTTTGGAACGATCACTGCTCCTGCAGAAATCAAGAACTTGGTTCTGGATTCCAATTGTTTTATAAAGGGATATGACCGCGTGGGACTGATTGGTCGAAGTAACAATGCCGGTATGGTGAAACTGGACTGTCTGGGTAATGAGGGCAGTGTGGAGGCTGTCTACCAGGCACCCGCAGGCATCATGGGCAATGCCAATAATGGAAGTCTGGCCAACATCACCAACTGTTACAGCGCAGGAAGCATCAAGTCCGGGAACGGCAAGAATGCAGCGCAGATATGTGGCTGGCTGGGCAGTGCAGGAGCACAGATTACCAACTGCTGGTCAACGGCTGAAATTGAGGGTTACGATTCTCAGGACAAACTCTTCTGCCGCTACAGCAGCAATGTGATGCTGCAGAACTGCTTCAGCACCAGCGGTGACGGTTCTCAGGCTACGAAGCAGACTGCTGAGGACTTTGCCAGTGGAAAGATTGCATGGATGCTCAACGGAGAGAGTTCCGATGCACCTGTATGGTACCAGAAGATTGGTTCCGACCTGCATCCTGTGCTGGATGCCAGCCATGGCATTGTGGTGAAGAACGAGGATGGGACTTACAGCAACGATGGAACAGCCTTGAACCGCGTGGAAGGAACCTTGGGACAGACGGTGGCTGTGTATGATGTGCAGGGACGTCTGGTGCGCTCCGCAATGTCGGTCGGACAGGCACTGAACGGACTGCCCAAGGGCATGTACATTCTGCGAGGCACATCGGCAAGCCGTAAGGTAATGGTCAAGTAAACAGACCGAGAGAGATAGGCAGAATTGGGAGCCTCGGGACACAAAGTCCCGGTGCTCTCAATTCTGCTGGATATGATGGCGTGTGCCTATTTGGACATGCTTTATATATAATGTGTAAAAAGAAGATACGTTTATGAAAAGGTTAATCGGAAGGACATCGGCTTTGCTGGTCTGTCTGCTGGTGACTGTTTGTCCGGTGCGCGCAGGTATTCAGAAGATGCGCATCATGACATTCAATATACCTTACGGGAACATTAAGGTTACCGAAGGAAACGGGCAGAACACCTGGGAAAACCGTGCCAAGGCCATACACCAATATGTGGATAGCATATCACCAGACGTGTGGGGTATACAGGAAGGAGTGAAGGATGAACTGACGAGCATTCTGGCAGGCATACCGGGTTATGCCATGGTGGGATGTGCCAGGAATGATGGTGCCGAGTCGGGGGAGTACACTCCCATTCTGTACAAGACCGCACGTTTCCTGCTGGAGAAGAGTGGGAACTTCTGGCTTACGGACACACCAGATACACCCTCGAAGACTCCCGGAGCACTTTGTTACCGTGTGGCCACTTGGGCTCTGTTCACTGACAAGACCACAGGAGCACGCTTCATCTACACCAACACGCATCTTGATCACGGGACTGATGAGGTGCGAGTGGCACAGGCAAAGGTGGTGAAGGAAAAGATGAAGCAACTGGCGGATGAATATGGAAGCAGGCTGCCACAGTTTGCGAGTGCAGACTACAACATGAACAGGAGTTCTGTGGTGTATCCCTATATGCTCAACTATAAACTGGCAACCAAGGACTTGTGGAAAATTGCTCGCAAGACTGCGCAGAAAGGAGTGGATGGATTCAGCAGTACACCCGACAATGAGATTGATTTCATCTTTGCTTCCGGTTCTGTGTCGTGTACATATGCCGAACTGGGTAACCGCAATACGCCCGACGGATTCATCATGTCAGACCACAACCCCCTTTTTGCTGATGTCAGTTGGGTCACGTCTGTGAGCGATAATGCCCGTGCGGCAATCGCAGATGCACGTAGTGCGGCTGACAGCACATTCCTGTGGCAAAACTCACGTACCAGGCTTATTACCTCTGCCACGCAACTTTCTACTGATGGCCTGCAGGCTTCGTCATCGTTGAGCAGCATTATAGATAGGAAAACGGACACCTACGTGCGGAGTCTCTACAGCGGCACGCTGCCTCCCAACAACCCGCATTACATTCAGGTGGCACTGAAGAACCCTGTGTCGGCCTTCAGTCTCCAGTATAACAAAAGCATGGATGGCACTGCCGGACAAGCCGACCGTTGGGACGACGTGCTGGTGACTGCCAGTCAGGATGGAGAGCACTGGGATTATGTGACAGAGTTATTTAACTTTACGGGAATACAGAACAGGACATATACGGCCAACGTGCAGATGCGGCATCTGTATAGTCATGTGCGTTTCCTGGTGATGCGTACTCAGGGCATGGTGCTTAGCAACGGTGCACCGCGTTATTCGCTTTCCGAGATACAAATGTATGAGAGCACTCCGACGGATGCCTGTGATTATGCGGCCAGTGAGACCATATCGGCGGCTGTGGATGCGCTGTATGAACTAGCTGACCGTACACAGGCACTCATTGATGACGGCACCGTGTCTGCCGAGGATGTGGAGGCCTTGGAAGCCGCCACTCTGGCTCTGCGACAGGCACGTCGGGATTATGCACAGCCTGTGGAGGGCGTGACGGCTGCTGACGATGCTGCGGATGACTGTTTTTACTCTCTTGACGGCATGCGCCTCAATGTTCCCCGCAAGGGGGTGAATATCCTTCGTGGGCATGGAGGAGTATTTCGCAAGATGATGGTCAAGTGATAGTTGGTGTGCTTTACGCGCCATTGACGACATGGGTAGTTACGGCGGCAGGCTTCATGGTGGAGCCTGCCGCCATTTTCTTGTTTGCAGTACATGTAAAGTTGGTACCATTTGCAATGGCAATTTACTGATAACCCCCAATCGGCCATTAGACCGAGAACTATCTCCCTTGCTTGTCCTGTGGAACTCTGTTCTGTGTTTCCCGCACTCTCTTTCCCCGCTTTACAGCCCACCTCCTCTCGCCGTAGCCCGCTATGCCTTCGGGAATGTAGACCTCAGAATTGAGGCTTGGTCCAAATCGGATTGCCGCAACGTCGTACTCTGGCATCTTGATATTGTCAAGATTTTGGAGACGTGGTGCGAAAATACGCCTGCCCAGGAAAAAAAATAAATCAGGTGAGGAAAAATTTTTTTCCTGGTGAGAAACATAAAATCGGGTGGTTGGGCGAAAATAGGGAAATGTAAAGAAAAAGGAATTCGCTACATCTTCGAGAAGTTGATGGCAGACAGAAAAAGAGAGCGTAGAAAAGCATCAGAACTCTAGGGGCCGATTGGGGATAAATGACGGGGTGTCGGGCTGTGTATGGATTGCTTTCTTGCAGATAATTCATACGGCATATTCGTTTTGCAGGTGTTCAGGGCTCATCGGATATATAAGTCGCCCCCCTGTTCCGAAGCGTTTTTGCCCCCTAGATTTATCCCGTGAGCCGTGTTCAGAATTGGCTGCATGAAGTATGTGAAAGGAGAATAAAGGAAATGCGGAGGTACTTCCCAGTATCTCCGCATTTACATAACTAAACCTTAACTATGAAAAAATCTAATGAAATCTAACTCTACAAAGTTAATAAACTATCATATTTTGGCAAAGTTCGGACACAATAATATCTGTGAGTATTCACATAATTTAACATAAGGGGAGCCCGCTCTTGCCATTTTAGCAATGTACTTCGGGTCTAAACTAAAGAAATTTGGCTACCTTTGCAGCGAAATTGGGCATATTGTGCAAATGAAGAAACTTCTGATAGAAACCTATGGCTGCCAGATGAATGTGGCTGACAGTGAGGTCGTGGCATCCGTGATGGGAATGGCGGGATATGAGGTATGCCAGGATATAGAGCAGGCTGATGCCGTATTTCTGAATACTTGTTCCGTGCGTGACAATGCGGAGCAGAAGATTTTGAGCCGTTTGGAGTTTCTTCACAGTCAGCAAAAAAAAGGCCGCAAAATTATTGTGGGCGTGCTGGGCTGCATGGCTGAGCGCATGAAGGAAAAACTTATAGAGCAGTATCACGCAGACCTGGTGGTGGGCCCCGATGCCTATATGTCGCTCCCTGACCTGGTGGCTCAGGTGGAGTGCGGGCAGAAAGCCATCAATGTGGAACTTTCCCTCACGGAGACTTACAGCGAGGTGGTGCCGCAGCGTATCTGCGGTACGCATATCGGAGGATTCGTGAGCATCATGCGTGGATGCAACAATTTCTGCCATTATTGCATTGTGCCTTATACCCGTGGACGCGAGCGGAGCCGTGACGTGGAGAGCATCCTGCGCGAGTGCCGCGACCTGCGTGACCGCGGGTTCAGGGAGGTCACTCTGCTGGGACAGAACGTCAATAGTTACCGGGTTGTGGATTCAGAAGGGCATGAGACAGGTTTCCCCGTGTTGCTGCGAACGGTGGCGAGGGCCGTGCCGGAGATGCGCGTGCGCTTCACCACCAGCCATCCCAAAGACATGAGTGACGATACCTTGCATGTGATTGCTGCAGAACCGAACATTTGCCACCATATACATCTGCCTGTGCAGAGCGGCAGTGACCGCATACTGAAACTGATGAACCGCAAGTACACCCGCCAGTGGTACATGGAGAGGGTGGATGCCATACGCCGTATAATACCAGGCTGCTCCATCACGACCGACATCTTTGCCGGTTACTGCAGTGAGACAGAGGAAGATCACAAGGCAAGTCTGAGTCTGATGCGCGAGTGCCGTTACGACAGCGCATTCATGTTTAAGTATAGCGAGCGGCCGGGGACATACGCGAGCAAGCATCTGCCTGATGACATTCCCGAGGAGGTGAAGGTGCGCAGGCTAAATGAACTCATTGCCCTGCAGAATGAACTGTCTGCAGAGAGCAACCGAAATTGTGTGGGGCGGGAGTTCGATGTGCTCATTGAGGGCGTAAGCAAGCGCAGCCGAGAAGAACTCTTTGGTCGCACAGGACAGAACAAGGTGGTGATAATTCCTCGTGGAGAACATCGCATAGGGCAGACCGTAAAGGTATGCATACAAGAGAGTAGCAGCGCCACATTGAAAGGTGAGGTTGTGGAATAAAGACAGGAGGAACAGGTAATGGGAGAGAATAAGGGCAGGCCATTCTGGAAGATACAGACACTGACCAGTATTATCAGCACAGGTATGGTGCTGGTATTGCTGGGCCTAATGGTGTTGCTAGGGTTGGCTGCACGCATGCTTGCCGACTCTGTCAGGGAAAACCTCATGGTGACGGTGGTCTTGGCTGACAAGGCAGACGATGTCCGTGCCCATAAGATATGTGATACGCTTGAGAATAAGCCTTATGTGTCGGCCGTGCAATACATCAGCCGTGAGGAAGCCTTGCGTGAGCATGTGCAGAGCATGTGCATAGGGGCGGCACAGTTCCTGGACTCCAATCCTTTCTCCATCTCATTTGAGATGAGGATGAAGCCGGAATATTCTAACAGTGACAGTCTGCTTTGGATAAGCAAGGAACTGGAATCAACAGAATTGGTGACGGATGTCATCTATCAGGATGACCTGGTGAAAGGGGTCAATGACAACATACGGCGCATTACGGCAGTGCTTTTGGTTATTGCTGCTTTGCTGGTCGTCATTTCCCTGAGCCTCATACATAACACAGTGCGACTGAGTGTCTACAGCCAGCGCTTCACCATCCGCACCATGCGGCTGGTGGGTGCGCGGTGGAGTTTCATACGCCGTCCCTTCTTGTGGAGAGCCGTGCTGACGGGTGTGCTGGCAGCCTTGGTGGCCAATGGAGTGCTTTGGGGTGCCATGCGTTGGGCAGTGACTCATGATTCGGAGGTGGCTGACTTTGTCCCCCTGGAGAATATGCTCATTGCCGGCGGATGCATTCTGCTTGTGGGACTACTGATGACGGTGGCGTGCACATTTGTCTCTGTGACCCATTATCTGAAGGCACGCGAGTCTTCTCTGTACTGACAGCCATGTGTACATATTATATATAATATAGGAAATGAACAATTTTGCATTTGACAAGAAAAACTATCTGCTTCTGGCCATTGGCATGCTCATTGTATTGGTCGGGTTCGTACTGATGTCCGGTTCGGGCAGCAGTGAGGGAGTGTTCAATCCCGATATCTTCAGTGCAAGGCGCATCAAGGTGGCACCGCTGGTGTGCCTTTTCGGCTTTGTCTTTATCATCTTTGCCATTATGCACAAGCCCGCTGACAAGCAGGTACAGATAAAGGAGCCTAGAAATGAATAGTTTGCAGGCACTCCTTCTTGGACTCTTGCAGGGACTTACGGAATATTTGCCTGTGAGCAGCAGTGGGCATTTGGCCATTGGATCGGCATTGTTTGGCATTGACGGAGAGGAGAATCTGGCATTCACCATAGTGGTTCACGTGGCCACTGTACTCAGTACTCTTGTCATCCTATGGCGGGAGATAGCATGGATAATACGCGGACTTTGGCTGCAGTTGACCGGCAGGGCATGTGTGGCAGGGCAATCAGTGACGGCAGCCACGGGCTGTCCCCTTTGCAACCGCCTCAATGCCGAGACTCGGTATGCCATCAACATATTCATTTCCATGATACCGGTGGGCATCGTGGGCGTATTTTTTAAGGACGATGTGAAGCGTATCTTCGAATCCGGATTGACAATTGTGGGATTGATGTTGCTTGTCACGTCAGTCCTGCTTACGTTCTCTTACTTTGCCAAGCCCCGTCAACGTGATCAGATAAGCCCGCTTCATGCCTTCGTGATAGGTGTTTCTCAGGCTTTGGCTGTGCTGCCCGGCCTTTCCCGTTCTGGCACAACGATTGCCACGGGGTTGCTTTTAGGCAACAAGAAGGAGAGCATGGCACAGTTCTCTTTTCTGATGGCCATTCCTCCCATATTGGGCGAGGCTTTGCTTAACATACTGAAGACTTTGAAGGGTGATGAGGTTTTCGGCAACATTGACACGCTGCCCTTGGTGGTAGGATTCTTGGCGGCTTTCCTGTCGGGATGTGCAGCCTGTAAGTGGATGATTAGCATTGTGAAGAAAGGCAAACTCGTTTATTTCGGTATCTATTGTGCCTTGGCCGGCCTGCTTGTGCTGGTGTTTGGGTAATGGAACAGGGAAAAAGGTGTTGTGCAATGAATATAGCAAAGGGAGAGATACTGCATTTCGACAAGCCGCTGGGCTGGACCAGTTTCAATCTGGTAGCGAAGGTGCGCTGGCTGATATGCCGCAAGGCAGGTGTCAAGAAACTAAAGGTGGGGCATGCTGGCACGCTAGACCCTTTGGCCACAGGAGTCATGACCATCTGTGTGGGCAAGGCAACCCGACTTATCAACCAGTTGCAAGCCCATGTCAAGGAGTATGAGGCAACTCTCCAACTGGGTGCCACCACCCCTTCCTTTGATTTGGAGAAGCCCGTGGATGCACATTACCCCACCGGCCATATCACCCGCGAGGGCATACTTGAGGTACTGCAGCATTTCATTGGGCAGATTGAACAGGTGCCCCCATCGTTCTCTGCCTGTAAGGTCAATGGCCATAGGGCATATGACCTGGCACGCAAGGGGCAGGAGGTGAATCTGCAACCGAAGACGCTGGTGATAGACAGCCTGGAGTTGCTTGATTTTAATCCAGACACCATGCAGATGTCTATCCGTGTGACCTGTAGCAAGGGGACTTATATCCGCGCGCTGGCTCGGGACATCGGTGAGGCTCTTGGCAGCGGTGCGCATTTGCTCTCCCTGCGTCGTACCCGTGTGGGTGAGGTTAGGGTGGAGGAGTGCATGGACATAGAGCGATTTCCGGAATGGTTGGAAAGCCAGGAGATAATACAAGAGCAGGACTAACACTGCAGGAGATAATACAGAGAAGTTACATATAATTTGCTGCATGTCTCGTGTGTCGGCTTTGCCTCAGTGGGAGGCGCATTCATGCCGGTAGCGCGTGCAGGAAACAAGAGTGGAAAAAGAACATGAAACTATCCCAATTCAAATTCAAGTTGCCAGAGGAGCGCATTGCTCAGGAGCCCGCACGTTTCCGTGATGAGTGCCGGTTGATGGTGATACACGCCAAGAGCGGAATCATAGAGCACAGAGAGTCATTCAGAGACATACTGAACTATGTGGATGAGAAGGATGTCTTCGTATTCAATGACACTAAGGTGTTTCCTGCTAGGCTATATGGCAACAAGGAGAAGACAGGTGCCAAGATAGAGGTCTTCCTGCTTAGGGAACTCAATGCAGACATGCGTCTGTGGGATGTCTTGGTGGATCCTGCCCGAAAGATACGCATTGGCAATAAACTTTATTTCGGGGAGAACGAGGCCATGGTGGCCGAAGTGATTGACAACACAACTAGTCGCGGCCGTACACTGCGCTTCCTTTATGACGGTCCCCATGACGAGTTCAAGCGTGCCCTCTTTGCGCTTGGCGAGGCTCCCTTGCCCAAGAACATGATTACCCGACCCACTTGTGAAGATGACCTTGAAGACTTCCAATGCATCTTTGCCAAGAATGAGGGAGCCGTGACAGCACCTGCCTCGGGGCTTCACTTCTCGCCTCAGTTGATGAAGATGATGGAAATCAAGGGACTTGAATTTGCTTATGTCACCCTGCACTGTGGTCTGGGCTGTTTCCGCGACATTGATGTGGAGGATCTCACCAAGCACAAGATGGACAGCGAGGAGATGCATGTGACTGCTCCCGCCTGTGATGTCATCAACAAGGCTAAGAAAGAGGGACACCGCGTGGTGGCCGTAGGAACCACAGTCCAGCGTGTCCTGGAGACGGCGGTCAGTGCAGATGGCAGGCTCAAGGAATATGACGGATGGACCAATAAGTTCATTTTCCCGCCCTATCAATTCACGTTGGCCGATGCCATGGTGGCCAATTTCTACCTTCCCTATAGCACTTTGCTCATGCTCACATGTGCCTACGGAGGCTATGACTTGGTGATGACAGCCTACAAGGAAGCCTTGAAGTTCAATGAGAACGACCCTGAGCATCGTTACCGCTTCGGTGCGTATGGTGATGCCATGCTCATTCTTCAGGATTGAGCATGGGCGAAGGGGCACCGTTGCATTCTCATGTGCTTTACCTGGCACTGGGAACCAACTTGGGAAACAAACACGAGAACCTGCTTGATGCACTGGATATGATAGGCCGGTGTGTGGGGCAGGTTTGTCGTGTCAGTTCTTTCCACAGTACCGAGCCGTGGGGGTTCTGCAGCCCTAATACTTTTCTCAATGCTGCCTGCATGGTGTTTACCTCACTTGACCCAATGGAGTGTCTTGCACGTACTCAGCAGATTGAACGGCAGATGGGCCGCACGGCCAAGAGCGTGGCAGGCAATTATGAAGACCGCATTATTGATATTGACCTGTTGCTCTATGATGATATGTCTCTCTCTTCTCCTCAGTTGACCCTGCCTCACCCCCTGATGATGCAGCGCGATTTCGTCATTAAACCATTGGCTGAAATAATGCCCGCTGAACAGTTTGTCTCCTTGAAGGCACGTGTCGAGACCACAGCGGAGTGTCAGAATAACATAATCCATAAAACATAAAAACCTAATGTCAATGTATCGCAGATTATTTCTTCTGCCTTTGCTTGCCGTCCTGTACGCAAGCCTGCATGCACAGAATTCCAATCCCGCATGCACATCCAGTGTTACTCATTACGTGAACCCTTTCCTTGGAACGGCTACCCTGTGGGAGCCCGAAGACCTTGGCTATACCCATACAGAGGCCAAACGAGCCTGGGGAGGGGAGACCTATCCCGGTGCCACCTTGCCCAACGCCATGGTGCAGGCCACTCCTGTCACCATGTACCACAGCGGTTCCGGCTATCAATATGAAGACCATGAAATCTATGCTTTTGCTCACACGGCCAAAGGACACTGGGATCAGTTGCACTTCCCCATCCTTCCTGTAACTGGAATCTTCTATCCCCGCAACTTTGCCTCACACTTCTCCCACCAGAGAGAAGATGCTCGTCCGGGATATTACAGTGTGTGGCTTGAGCGCTATCACGTGCAGGCCGAACTGACCACCACCCTGCGTTGTGCTTTCCACCGATACACTTTCCGTCCGCAGGATGAGAAGCGCTTGCTGGTCGACATTACCAGAAACAATGGAAATCCCCGTCATTGGGATATACGTAAGAGCCTGACTGCCGACAATGCCTTTGAAGGCTATCAGGACGGACATGGCCGCATATATTTCTACGCCACTTCTTCCCTGCCTGTGGACAGCATTGGCATGATGCGGGACAACAAGCATCGTGTGGCTGTGGTTGACTTTAAGAACCATTGTGGAGCGGCTCCTTTGGAACTGCGCATCGGTTTTTCTTTCGTCAGCATCGAGAATGCCAAGCAGAATCTGGAGGCAGAGATGGCAGGGCGTGACTTTGCTTCCGTGCGTGAGACAGCAGACTGCACTTGGCAAAACATCCTTTCTCACATTCAGGTGAGTGGTGGAACAGAACGTCAGAAGGGGCTCCTTTACAGCACGCTTTACCGTGTTTTCCTTTGGCCTGTGCTGCGAAGTGATGTCAATGGAGAGTACCGCGATGCCCGTGGCGAGGTGGTAAAGGGCGATTTCCGCTATTATACGGAGCCTTCCTTCTGGGACACTTATCGTAACAAACTCCAACTCCTTGCCGTCATCACCCCCGATGTGGCCACGGACATCATCAAGTCCATCACCGACAACGGCGAGAAACGTGGGGGTTATATGCCCACATTCTTCCATGGAGATCATGCTTCCACTTTTGTGATAGGCACATGGCTTAGGGGGGCGAAAGACTTTGACTTGGAGCGCGCTTACCGTCTCCTGCTTCAGAATGCCACCGTGCCGGGTCGTGGGGGACGCCCTTATTTGGACGAGTACATCAAGCAGGGATGGATAGCAGAGAAGGATACCACCAATGTGCCTACCGAGGACGAATACAAAGCCTCCGTGACAAAGACCGTGGAGTATGCCTATGATGATTATGCCACGGCGCAGATAGCCAAGTTGCTCAACGATAAATCCAATTACCGCCTTCTCATGAAGCGTTCGGCCAATTACAAGAATCTCTTTGATCCTTCAACGGGCTTCTGGCGTGGAAAGACCGCCGATGGTCAGTGGATCAAGGAATTTGACCCTTACATGCCTTATTATGCTTATCAGTACCGCGAGGCCAATGCATGGCAGAGTCTCTTCTTTGCTCCCCATGATCCTGAAGGCATGGTGGCACTCTATCCAAGCCATCAGGCAGTGGAGCAGAAACTGGACTCTTTGTTCAGCGAGCCTTGGAGGCAGTATGAGGCATGGAACTTCACCGGCTTTCTCGGCAACTATTGTCAGGGTAACCAGCCCGGCCACAGTATTCCCTATACCTATTATTTCATCGGTCGGCAACCTAAAGCGCAGCATATCCTGAATATTCTGATGGGCAAGTATTATGACATGGGTGCCGAGCATTTGGCTTATTCCGGCATGGATGATGCTGGGGAGATGTCTGCCTGGTATGTACTCAATGCCATTGGTCTCTACACTTATTCGCCTGCCGATGCACGCTATCTGGTCAGTGTGCCCCTCTTCTCCCGTGTCACGCTGACCACGGGTGACGGCCGCACTGCTGACATCGTGCGTCAAGGCAACGGAGAAACCATCACACAGATACGCTGTGGCAATCGTGTGCTCAAGGGATGGTTTATTGATCATGACCAACTCTTCAAGGCAGGTCGCCTTACCATAGCCGTGGAGTGAAACCGCATTGTCCCATGTGTATGACTTTGCTCCGGTGGGGGCTGCTGCTGGTTCTTGCCGGTATGGCTTTCCCTTCCGTGGCTCAGTCTTACACGTGGGATGATTTTGTACAGGAGTATACCGAGGGGCTGTTGGCGGAAGGCGGTGAGGGAGAGGCTGCCGGTGAAGCGGTTGCCGATAACATACTGCAGCAGTGGGATGCACAGTTGCAGGAGTTGCGCCTGCTGCATGACCAGCCCGTAAACATCAATACTGCCACCCGCGAGGAACTCTTGCATTTGCCTTTCCTTGATGAGGAGCAGGTGGAGGAGATACATGCCTACGTGTATCTGCATGGGGCGCTGCAGACTCCCGGCGAACTTCGCTTGGTGCCTCTGCTTGACAGTCGCACCCGCCGCTTCCTTTCTCTTTTTGTCACCTTTGGCAATGCTCCTTCTGCTTCTTTGCGCAAGCATCGGCCTTTCGCACCTGTGCGTCAGACCCTTATGACCCGCTTGGATGTTCCGTTGTATTACCGGCGTGGTTATATGGTATCTGATGGCTATGCCGGAGATCCGCTTTACCATCGCACCACTTACCGCTTGCAAACTGGCCGGCACCTGCGTGTGGGTGGCCGTGTGGAGAAGGATGCCGGTGAGCGTTGGGTGGACTCTTGGGGTGCGTATGCCGAACTGAAGGATTTGGGCATGCTTCGGAAAGCCGTTGTGGGCGATTTCCGCATGGGATTCGGCGAGGGCTTGGTTGTGGGTGGTTCCTCGTGGTATGCCCGTAGCACGCCGGTCTCTCGGGTGCAGTCGGGCATCCGTGCCAGTACAGGTACCGATGAGATACGTTTCCTGCGTGGTGCTGCCGCCACCTTGTCATTGGGCAAGGAGGTCAATGTCACTCTGTTTGCCTCGGCCCGTCAACTGGATGCCACCTTGCAGTCCGATGGTTCTGTACGCACCTTGCTTACCACCGGACTTCATCGTACCAGCAGCGAGCGGGCTCGCAAGAACAACGTAAACTCCTCATTGTTTGGCGGAAATCTCACCTGGACGCATAGGGGATGGCATTTGGGTACAACTGGTTATTGCCAGTATTTTAACCGCCTGCTTCGTCCGGGCGACCAGTCTTACCGCAGATATTATCCCCGTGGTCGCCGTTTCGGCAGTGTGGGTGTCCATTACGGGTGGTCGGCTTACAGGATTGCGTTGGCGGGTGAGACTGCTTATAGCAGCGAGCAGGGAATTCCTGCCAGCCGAACTGCTGATGGTTCTGAGGGAGGTTCCGGGGGATGGGCCACCCTGCATCGCTTCACCTGGCGTCCCACTTCCCGGTATACGTTGAGTGCGGTACAGTGTTATTATGCCAGTTCTTACCATTCTTTCCAGGCCGCGGCTTTGGCGCGTGGCAGCCGTGTGCAGAATGAGAACGGGATGCTTCTCCACCTTCGTGCCGAGCCTTGGGATACTTGGCAACTGCTCACTTATGTTGACTTCTTCCATCATCCCTGGCCTCCCTATGGCTGTCGCGTGAGCCGCACTGGTCAGGAATTTCAGTTCCAGATGCTTCATCCCATGGGGGAATGTCACATCCTGTCTGCGCGTTATGTGGTGCGTCATACGGTTGATGACGTACACAGCACGCGTCACCGCATACGCCTGCAGTGGACTTGCCAGCCCTCATCCTGTTGGCGTTTGCAAAGCACGGCCACGGTACTCCGCACCCTCAACGGCACGGGAGGCTCCTTCTTGCAGGCCGTACGTTACGCCCCATCGGCTTCGTGGGTGCTGTCGGCTGTGGTGGGCTACAGCCATCCGGGACAGAGTGGCAGCGGCATAAGCGAGTATCTGCCTACGCTTGCTGGCGGCATGGGGCACGTATTCTTTTATGGTCAGACATTCCACGGCACGTTTCTTGGCCGCTGGCAAAGCCGTGACGGGCACTGGAGACTGGAGGCACGCTATGGCATGCGCCGTGTGCTCGGCTCCTCCATTCAGGGAACGGGACTGCAGACTATCTACAGCCCTTGGCGTAATGACCTTGCCTTCCAGTTGACTGTCAAACTGTAGTAGTGCAGGCGTAGGCCGTGAAACGGCCATGAGTTTCCATATTAGGAGCGTTGGGCACTTAGAAAAAGCTCTCTCCCTTTTGAATTATCATGGAAAACAATTATTTTTGCAGTGGCTCTGCGTGCCATTCACTCCTTGGAGTCATTGGAAATGATGATGCGCGCATGCTGGTAATATTCGTAATACAACACCTATTCATCCTTATTCGCTATGTTGCGTAAAATCCGTACAGTGCTCGCCGTGGTGTTTTGGCTGCTGGTTACTTGGCTGCTGGTAGACTTCACCGGAGTGGCACAGACTTACCTGGGCTGGATGGCCCGTGTGCAGTTCCTGCCCGCCGTGTTGGCCCTCAATGTGGGCGCGGTGCTCTTCGTCATTGCCCTGACCTTGCTGTTGGGGCGCATTTACTGTTCCGTCATTTGCCCGCTGGGTGTCATGCAGGATGCCGTTGCCCGGTTGCGCAGGAAGAAGAACAAGTACCATTACAGCTCGGCCCGGAACACGTTGAGGCTCACTTTCCTGGTGATTGCCTGCGCTGTACTTGTGCTGAATCTGGGCTGGTTGGCAGGCTTGCTCCTGCCTTATGCTACTTATGGCAGAATAGCGGGAACCATCATCTCGCCTCTTTACAAGTTGGGCAACAATGCTTTGGCAGCCTTGGCCGAGCATTATGACAATTACGCGTTTTACAGCGTGGACGTGTGGCTCAAGAGTGTGCCTGCCTTGGTGATTGCCGTTGTGGCACTGCTGGTCATCAGCGTGATGGCCTGGCGGGGCGGGCGTACGTGGTGCAACACGGTGTGTCCCGTGGGCACCGTGCTTGGCTTGCTCTCGCGCCACGCATTGCATGGGCCTGTAATAGATACCGACCGCTGCAACAGTTGTGGCCTGTGTGCACGTAACTGCAAGAGTGCCTGCATCGACACCAAGAACCACACCGTGGACATGAGTCGCTGCGTGATGTGTGGCGACTGTATGGATGCATGCCACCATGATGCCATCCATTTGGGGCACCGCACGTCATCGGCAAATTCATCCGATGCTCCCCGTGAGGCCAACCAGGGGCGCAGGGCCGTGCTGACATCCACAGCCCTGCTGGCTGCCACCGGCCTGCTTCATGCCGAGGACAAGACCACAGACGGCGGTCTGGCCGTGATAGAGGAGAAGCGCAAGCCGAAGCGGAGCACGCTGATTGCACCTCCGGGTTCACTCTCGGTGAGGCATCTGCGCAGCCAGTGCATTGCCTGCCAGTTGTGCATTGACGCTTGCCCCAATGATGTGCTCCGCCCCAGCAACAGCCTCGACCGCCTGATGCAGCCCGAGGTCAGTTATGAGCGTGGCTACTGCCGCCCCGAGTGCAACCGTTGTAGTCAGGTGTGCCCCACCGGTGCCATACAGCCTATAGCCGTGGAGGCACGCACTGCCATACAGGTGGGTCACGCCGTGTGGACTCGTGATCTCTGTATTCCTGTGCGTGACGGGAAGACTTGCGGCCTGTGTGCACGCAAGTGTCCGGCACAGGCCATACAGATGGTGCCTTTGGTGCAGGGCGTTCACCGTGACGGGAGAAGATGGTTGGATGCTGACAACAATGAGATACCGCGTGAAAAGGCTCTGCTTATCCCTGTGGTGGATGAGGAGAAGTGCATAGGCTGTGGAGCCTGCGAGAACCTCTGCCCCAGCCGTCCGCTGAGTGCCATACACGTGGAGGGACATGAAGTACACAGGGATATCTGATTATGAGAATCACTTACAGACAAGATTGATATGAGCAAGAATATAGACCGAAGAGAGTTTCTGAAAGCCACGGGTATTGTTGCCGCCACGGGTGTGGTGGCCGGATGTGGTGTGAAGACAGGCGGATCTGAAGGGAACCTGGATGCCGCAGGGCACCACACCGACCCAGTGCCCACCGGCAAGATGACCTATCGCACGAATCCCAAGACCGGCGACAAGGTGAGCATTCTGGGCTATGGGTGGATGCGCCTGCCCACCGTGAAGGGCGGCAGCGGACGCACGCAGGAGAACGTACAGGCTGACGAATTGGACCAGGAGGAGATTAATCGCCTGTGCCGATATGCGCTTGACCATGGCGTGAATTATTTTGATACGTCGCCTGCATATTGCCGGGGCAAGAGCGAGGAGTCTTTGGGCATTGCGCTCCAGGCCAGCGGCTATTCCCGTGACAAGTATTTCATAGCCACCAAACTCAGTAATTTCAGTCCGAGCCAATATCCCTTCGAGGAGGGCAAGAAGATGTTTGAGAACAGCCTTCAGTACCTCAAGACCGACTATGTGGACTATCTCCTGCTGCATTCGGTGGGCGGTGGCGGCATGAGGACATTGCATGAGCGTTACCTTGACAACGGCCTGCTCGACTGGCTTATGGAGCAGCGTGAGGCGGGTCGCATACGCAACTTAGGATTCTCATTCCACGGTGACGTGGCCGTATATGACTGGCTTCTGGAGCACCATGACCTGTATCACTGGGACTTTGTGCAGATACAGGCCAACTATTGTGACTGGCATAATGACGAGGACAAGGGGCGCAGCGGCGAGTACCTGTACGGCGAACTGGAGAAGCGCAGCATACCGGCGGTCATCATGGAGCCACTTTTGGGAGGCCGCCTGAGCAAGGTGCCTGACCATGTGGTGGCGCACCTCAAGCAGCGCAAGCCCGAAAATAGCGTGGCCAGTTGGGCTTTCCGCTACATTGGTTCCAAGGAGAACGTGCTCACAGTACTTAGTGGCATGACCTATATGGAGCATTTGCAGGACAACATACGCTCCTATGCCCCCTTGGAGTCGCTCACACAGGAGGAGCAGGAGTGGCTTGAGGGTGAGACGGCTGCTCTCATCAAGAGTTATCCCACCATTGACTGCAACGACTGCAAGTATTGCATGCCCTGTCCTTATGGACTGGACATCCCGGCCATCCTTTTGCATTACAACAAATGCGTCAACAAGGGGCAAGTACCCGAGAGCCAGCAGGCGCGCAACTATCAGCAGGCACGCCAGGCCTTCCTTGTTGGCTATGACCGCAGTGTTCCACGCCTGCGCCAGGCCAACCACTGCATCCAGTGCCGTGTCTGTGTGCCGCACTGCCCGCAGCAGATTGACATTCCGGCTCAGTTGCAGCGCATTGATGAGTTTGTGGAGAAACTCAAACAGAACAAACTCTGAGCATTTCCCCAGGTCGCATTTCCCTTTGTCCGTTCCCGTCTAAGGGGATGAGGGAGATTGAAAGGCAGCAGGGCAAACGCAAAAAGAAGAGTGGCAGCATCTGTAATGGGTGCTGCCACTCTCTTTTTATGCTCGCAGGCCGCAGTGCTCAGCGTGTTACCGAAAAGCGGTTGCCGCGTCGCACTATGGTTCCCTCGCTCTTGACCTCGTCGCCGGAGGGTAGAGGCATGTTGCGGGTGAGCGTGTCGGCGGTCTCTGCTTCGGGCTTCACATAGCGGGGATAATAGGAATCCCAGTCGTTTCGCGGGTCGTAATAGTAGTTTCCGCTGTAGCCTCCCCAGTCATAGAAATCGGTTATCTTGCGCAGGTAGAAGCGATTGTTGGAGTTGCCAAAGTAGCCGTAAAAGGTGTTGCTGCTCATGTGATAGTCGTGTATGACCGTATTGAGCGATGGGTCGTAAGGGTATTCCAGATACAGGTTACCCTGGTCAATGTACCAGCGGAACCGGTAATACTGGTAGGCATAAGGGCCGTAATCATAATAGTCCACTTCCTTGCCGTAGCCATAGGTGGCATAGTCGTGGTCGGGATAGAACACAATGCGCGTGTCATAGGAGTCGAATGTGTATACGCGCCCACGGTACTCATATTCGTAAAACATCCCAAAGTCTCCCTGCCATTCGCCTGAGAGCGTTACGGCGCGTGACATGTCATCGTCACAGGAGGAGAGTGCAGTGGCAGTCACCATGGCACAGAGGGTCATCCACAGAGTCCAGAATTTCTTCATAATGCTGTTCCTTTCTTGTTTCTGTAGCAAAGTTATTCATTTCCCGTGATACTGCCTTGGGGAAATGCCGAAACTCTGTGGGGCGATTC
The DNA here is from genome assembly GCA_019420585.1 of Prevotellaceae bacterium. Taxonomy (GTDB): domain Bacteria; phylum Bacteroidota; class Bacteroidia; order Bacteroidales; family Bacteroidaceae; genus Physcousia. The sequence continues at coordinate 99,815 of JAHZGX010000020.1, read as the reverse complement.
CCTAAGCGTGGTGAGGGAAAGGGTCGGGCGGCGTAAATGCATGGGTATGGAAAAGGCTGCATTGGGGATGTCCGTCAATGCAGCCTTTCGTGTGTGGGAGTGTGTCTGTCGAGTCAGTTGGCAGTTGTGGTGGCCACCACCTGGGCATCCACCGTGCCTCCTTTGTAGGTGTAGGTTCCGTTGACCTTGATGCCTCGTGCCTTGCTGCCGGTGTTCTTCACCGTGGTGGTGCCTCCCATCATGGTGAGGTTCTTTTCCACCTTGATGCCCATGCAGCGGTGTGGGTCCACCGAATCGTTGATGTCGGTGCACCTTGCACCGTTGGCCTCGATGTAGATGGTGGTTTCGCCATCGGCGGCACTGACGGTCATGTTTCCATCGGTCTGTATGCCTCTTGAGCCATTCCCGTTTGCCAGGATGCGTATGTTGCCGCCAGATATAGTCACGTCACCCTCGTCGTTCTTTATGCCTTTGTAGTCCTCGTGGGCAATGACGGCGTTGATGGTGCCTCCCTTAATAAATATCTTGCCGTTTTCTTCCTTGCTGGGGTCGGGGGTCAGTTTGTCATCAAGCAGCATGGTCTCCACCTGTATACCGTCTCCGGCAGTGTTCTCGTCGATGTTGATGGTGCCTCCGCTCATGAGCAGGTACTGTCCCACGTGTATGGCATCGCCAGCCGCCTTGGCTATGGTGATGGTTCCCGTGGACTTCTTGAGTTGCAGGTATTCTTTCGAAGCAATGGCGTGGCGTGTGTTCCCGCTCACGGTCAGGTTTCCGCTGCCTTCCACCTCCAAGTGTCCCTTGCAGTAGAGCGCGGCTTTCTGCAAGCCTCCTGCGGCATCGGTTACGGTGTTCTGTGTGCCGTCAACCAGTATCAGGTCCACGCGTTTGCCGCACTGTATGTCTATGGCAGCCCCCTGGGTTGATGTGAGATTAAGTCCGTTGAGGTAGAACTTGCACTTGAGCGGTCCTGTGTAAGTCAGTGATCCGTTGGTGCTGGTGCCTTGCAGCACGGTTTCCAGTTCCTGTGTCTTGTTGGTGCTCACGATGTTCACGTTGGCTCCTTCCACGGTGTAGGTCACCCCGGGAGCCTTTCCTGCGTCCACCGTGGCCTGTCCTCCCTGGTAGGTGACGGTAATCACGTGCACCATGGTGATGCTGTCCACGCTGGCCGTATTGTATTGCTGCCCTGCAACCTGCAGGGTGGTTCCATCGGCCGAGTAGGTGATGTCCTGCAGGGCTACACGTGTGTCATTGCCACCTTGCCAAATGCGCATGTATTGCTGTGCACCGGTGGTCATGGACATAGCCAGGCACAGCAGGGATAGGAATGTTTTTTTCATAAGTCTTCCCTGTTTTCGTGGTTCCTGTGCAGGCACAGGTTTATCTCCTCACCTTGATGGTCTTCTGCCCCATGTTGACCACATAGATGCCCTTGGGCAGCGAGTTCAGGTTGATGTTTGCACCGTCCTGCACGTGTGCCATCTGCACCAGTGCGCCGGCTTCATTGTAGATGTGCAGTATGCCGGTACCGGTCACCTTGAGTGTGCCGTCCTTGCAGGTGAGTCCTTTCTCCTGTGTGGGCAGTGCTTTGATGGCGGTAGCAGTGGCGGTGAAGGACATTTTCTGCAGTTCAGTGAGCGGGTAGGTGTAAATATTCCCGTCTGATGCAGTTACCACGGCATTGCCGTCGCTGAAAGTTATTTTCTGCACTGTGGGCAGCGAGATGCTTTGCTCGGCGTTGGTGCAGGTCACGGTCAGATAGTTGTACTCATCGGCTGCGATGTTTGTTGCACAGAGCAGTGCGGCTGCAACCATTATGAATGCCTTTTTCATAGTTCTTTCTTCTTTATGTTTGGGATATGTTCTTGTTTGTCTTTTGTATGCGTGTTTGGTGCAGTTGACAGTGCGGCTCAGAACTCAAACTGATAGCCGATGTTGGCTGCATGTGTGCGTTCGTGCAAACGCTCGTGTGCATCCTCGTCGTCATGTACGTTGGCTGTAAACAAGTAGGCAAGCGAGACGCTGTGTTGCTTGTTTATCTTGTACTCGCACCCGAGCCCCGTGCGCACCTTCTCCAGATTCATTTTCTGTCCGCTGCCCAGGTTATTGTGTGTCTCCACGGAGAGGAACGGACTCCACTGGCAGCCCTTCTTGTCCATCTCCAGTTTCAGGCGGCTGCGCAGCACGTGGTCGCTTTCGGCGGGCTTGGTACGCTCGGTTGTTTCCGGATCCTCCCATTCTTCCCGGAAGTTGCCATATCCGTCACCTATGGTTTCGCAGCGATATTTGGTCCTGGTATAATTTGTTTCGGTTCGGCGAGTGAACTGATACCGTTCACGCAGGGAGATGCGCAACCAGCGCCCGAACTTCCTGGTGCCGGTGGCATCAAGGCTCACGCGATGGCGTGGCGACCAGTATCGTTCATCATGGTTGTATCCGTCATACTCTCCATCGTCCTTGTCATAGTGTGGCTTGTCGGTCTCGGGGTACCGGCGGTAGAGAAAGTTATAGGCCACCCCTAGTTTGAAGTACTTGATGGGCTTGTAAGAGGCGTTGGCACCAATGCTCCAGCGTGCCTTGTCCTGTGCGCGGAACTCAGTGTCCATGCCCACCTTCCATTGCTTGTTGATGGATTTCTGCACTCCTATCTCTGCCCACAAGGCTCCCTCGTCAGTTCCTTCTGCTTGGGAGGCAATGGGCAGGAGCGCCATAAGCGGTAATAACAGCAGGGTCTTTTTCATAATATATTATAATGTATAAATGATGTGCTTGCAGGTCTCTTTCTTTTTATCGCGGCATGCGTGTCACTTGTTCAATGCTGTTGCCGCGGTCTTTCGGGTCATCGTAGTAGATACGTATGAGGCAGCAGTCCTTCAGGAAGTCAATCATGCCCACCTCCACTTTCAGTATCTTCAGACCCGTGCGCTTCTCCAAGTCAGCCTTCAATTCCTCGCGCTTGTCGGGCGATATTAGAGATACGTTATCGTACTTGATGTATTTGCTGCAGTTGCTGTTGACCAACTTGCTGCTCTCAAAGAGCCACGCAAGCATGATGAAGATAAGGTTGGCGAAAATTATTGTCACCAGTCCTATCCCCGACCAGTAGTCACTCTTGGGATGGTATTCGGCACGTCCCATGGCATTGACTACGCTCACTGCCACCAGCATGAAGAGGTAAGTCATTTCCCTGATGGGCACAGCCTCGGTGCGGTAACGTATGATGCCGAATATGGCGAACAGACCCAGTGCCGCGCCTGTGTTCATGATGTCACCCTCCATGAGGGTCACCAGCATGAAGATGCTGATGGACATGATGATGAATACGAACATGTAGTCACGCCGGTTACTCTTGGGGAAGTAGAAATAGCGTGCTATGATGGCCACCACAGCAAAGTTGATGATAAAGCGGATGACGAGGGAAACAAATTGCTTGGGGTCGAAGAATGTGATTCCCATCAGTTCACCCATGCGGTAGTTGATGTCGGCAAAAAAGTCCATTTCTGTTTTGTATGTTAATTATTGATTAGTCGTTGGTGTCGCGTGTCCGGGTTTGGGTTGTGTGTCATGTGCCAGGCAGAGGTGTGTGTCTGCAAGCCGGCTCAAAGTGGTCATTCTGATTTTGAACATGTTGCGCTTGAGCGTGCTGTTGGTCATGACGCTGCCAATGCAGTATTTGCTGAATCCCGAAGGCTTGATGCGCAGTTGGCGCAGGATGTCCAGCACAGGGCTGTATACGTTGCCGTCACGCTTGAGTTCGATGATGACCAACCGCCCGGTGCCCACATCCATGCCGGTCTCCAGGTTGTGGAACTGCACGTCCAGGTCAATGGTCAGCCTCTCCGTTTTGCCATAGTTGACCAGTGTGATGCGGTGGAACTGATTGCGCACGGTGGGGTGCATGTCGGCAAGCCCCTTGTGTACGAGTCCCATGAGGAACTCATCGTTCCCGTTCTCCGCCTTGATTTGCTGGCACGGTACTTCTACCCGCTTTTTCTTGGTGCGTCCGTGGTTGTTCTTGGTCTTCACCTCCAGGAAAGTGATGCCGCTGTCCATGTAGGTTCTTACGCGTACCTTCTGCCTGGGAGAGTGCCCATTGTGGTGTTCCAGATAGAATCGGTGGTCGGTGGTGTCCCAATAGGTGGTCATGTAATTGGCCACCTTGCTGTCGCCTATGGTCTGGGCATAATACTTCCCCTCTGCCATCTCCAACAGTTTGGCCAGTTTCTCCTTGCTGGTCACGAACTTGGTGTCCGTCCTGTTCATCAGTCGGATGTCAGACATTTGCTCCAGCGTAATGGGCTTCAGCCTGCTCAGCAGTTGGTGTATCCTTTGGTCGGTTTCCATAGCACAACGGAACTATCTACGTACAAAGATATGTAGAAAAAGCTGCATTTGTGCTTCGTTGCCTTGTTTTTTTGCAAGGAATGGCCTACTTTTGCTAATAAATTATAGTTCGTATAAGGAAACAACATTAAACCTGACCTATTTATGATAGACGTAAAAGAGACTTTGGCGCAGGCTGAGGAACGTATGGAAGAGGCTGTGATGTATCTGGAGGAATCATTGGCGCACATTCGTGCAGGCAAGGCAAACATCAAGATTCTGGATGGAATACGCGTGGACAGTTACGGCAGCATGGTTCCGCTCAACAATGTGGCGGCAATCAACACTCCCGATGCGCGCACCATTGCCATCAAGCCATGGGACAAGAGCATGTTCCGAATCATAGAGAAAGCCATTTTGGACAGTGATTTGGGCATCACGCCAGACAACAACGGAGAGATTATACGTCTCAATATCCCGCCCTTGACCGAGGAAAGGCGCAAGATGCTGGCCAAGCAGTGCGGCAAGGAAGAAGAGCAGGCCAAGATAAGCGTGCGCAATGCGCGGCGTGACACGATTGACCGTCTCAAGAAGGCCATCAAGGACGGACTGGCCGAGGATGCCGAGAAGGATGGCGAGGCACAGCTCCAGAAGGTGCACGACAAGTACATACGCAAGATTGACGAGTTGCTTGCCGCCAAGACCAAGGAGATAATGACCGTCTGAGACAGATGGCTCTGCAGGGTCTCGTAATAAGGAACACCGGAAGCTGGTACGTGGTTCTGACGGACTGCGGCCAGACTTTCGAGTGCAAGGTAAAGGGCAATTTCCGCCTCAAGGGCATACGCAGCACCAACCCCGTGGCCGTGGGTGACCGTGTGTGCATCACTCCGGGAGCCGATGGCACGACGGCTCTCATTGAGGAGATTGTCGACCGCCGCAACTACATCATACGCCGTGCCTCCAACCTTTCCAAGCAAAGCCACATCATTGCGGCCAACATTGACCAGGCGGCTTTGCTTGTTACCGTGTCGCATCCCGAGGTAAGCACCACCTTCATTGACCGATTCCTGGCCAGTGCCGAGGCTTACCGTGTGCCGGTGCTTCTGCTTTTCAATAAGATAGATTTGTGCTCCCCCGAAGACCTCAGTTACATGGAGGCTCTATGCCACCTGTATTCATCGCTGGGTTACACTTGCCTGCGCATCAGTGCCAAATTGGGTGACGGGCTCGATGAGGCGCGCTCCCGGCTGGCCGGCTGCACCACGCTGCTCAGCGGCAACAGCGGTGTGGGCAAGAGCACGCTGCTCAATGCACTCCTGCCCGATGCCGGTGCGCGTACGGCGGAGATAAGCACGGCTCACCACACGGGCATGCACACCACCACCTTCTCCCAGATGTTTTTCCTGCCACAGGGCGGTTCGCTCATCGACACGCCGGGCATCAAGGGATTCGGCACCTTCGACATGGAGCGCACTGAGGTGGCTCATTACTTCCGTGAAATATTCCAGGTGGGGCAAGAGTGCCGTTTTGCCGACTGCACCCACACGCATGAGCCCGGTTGCGCGGTGCTTCGTGCCGTGGAGGAGAGCCGTATTGCGCAGAGCCGCTACACCAGTTACCTTTCCATGCTGGAGGACAAGGATGAGGACCGTTACCGCAAGGCTTTCTGACCTTCCTCTTTTCTCATGCATAACTTTCCCCGATGACCTCCCGACAGAAACATATTTCACAGTCAGCACGTCCCTCTTTCTTCCTGCAGTGCATTCTGCTCCTGTTCTTGGTGTGGGCTGTCGGCATGCCTGTGTGGGCACGACTCCTGCATGCCGACTCCACGCTGCTTTTGGGTTGTGAGCGCGAGTCGCTCTACATGCCTTTGCTCCGCGGGCACCGCGTTGCCCTTTTCAGCAACCAGACGGGTGTGGACAGCCATGGGCGGCATACGCTTGACCGCCTGCTGGATGCCGATGTGCAGGTGACCGCCCTGTTCGGTCCCGAGCATGGGTTCCGGGGCACGGCCGATGCAGGGGAGCGTGTGGGCAGTTCGATGGATGCTCCTACGGGCATTCCCATACACTCGCTCTACGATGGTGGCGCACAGGGACCTCCCGACTCCCTCATGCATGCCTTTGATCTCCTGGTGGTGGACATCCAGGATGTCGGGCTGCGCTTCTATACCTATTATATATCTATGTTGCGGCTCATGAACCGCTGCGGGCAGACGGGCAGGCAGGTGGTGGTGTTCGACCGTCCCAATCCCACCGGCCATTATGTGGATGGCCCCTTGCTGGAGGACAGCCTGCACAGCGGTGTGGGTGCGCTGCCCATCCCCGTGGTGCACGGACTTACGCTGGGCGAACTGGCCTCTATGGCACAGGGTGAAGGCTGGGTGGAGCATCCGTGCAGCCTTACCGTAATTCCCTGTGCCGGCTACACCCACCATACGCTCTACACTTTGCCTGTTCCCCCAAGCCCCAACTTGCCCGACATGCGCAGCATCTATCTTTATGCCAGCATCTGTCCTTTTGAGGGCACCACACTTTCCCTGGGGCGCGGCACGGAGCATCCTTTCCAGATGTACGGGCATCCCCGGTTGACCGGATGCTCGTTCACTTTCATTCCCCGCAGCATGCCTGGAGCCAAGCAGCCGCCTCTGCTGGGGCAGGAGTGCCATGGCGTGGATCTCTCTTCGCTTCCCCTTGCCGAACTTGAGCGATGGGACAGGATTCATCTGGAGTATGTCCTGGATGCCTATCGGCGTATGCCCGATGAGGGAACTTTCTTTGGGCACCGTGCCCGGTTCTTCGATTTGCTGATGGGAACGCCCTGTGTGCGGCAGATGATTGTGGCGGGAGCCTCCGAGCGACAAATCAGGCGCACCTGGCAGACCGGCCTTCGACAGTACCTGCGCCAGCGCAAACCTTATCTGTTGTATCCCTGAGCGCGCTTTTTTCCAGGGAGTTGTAACAGCGAGGTAACATTTTTCACCGGTGACAGAAAAGTTTTTGTCAAACACCTCTGTCTTTCCGCTAATTTACGTATATTTGCCTTTGAGTTTATTGCTAATCAGCAGGAAATGCTGTGGCAGGGTGCCATCGTGCTAGGACAGAATTATTACTAACTCAATAAAACCATAACAAACATGAGAAAAACTACTTTAGAATCGGCTCTTAGAGCCTTTTTCCTGTTCCTCGCGACATTTGTCATAGGGGGGGGTAATGCGTTTGCGGAGGAAACGCTGTATAGGACGCTGACATTTTCAGCCGAAACCAATAGTGGTAAAATAAGTTCTTATACTCAGACATGGAATGCCACAATTGATGGCTGTACGTGGACTATTGCAAATTTCAACAATAACAATAATGGTTGGAATTACGTGAAATGTGGGCGTAAAGACAATGCTTCTACGGCTTCTATCACAAATGAAAGTTCCTTTGATGATCCTGTATCCAAGGTTGTGGTGACTATAGATAAGGTAACAGCAGCAAAGGTAAATTCAATTGATTTGCGTGTTTATGCAGGGGATGTGTCGGATGAGGCGATAGAGATTGTTCCTGCCGATGAAATTAAAGCGGGAGAACTTGCTTTCAATATAGCAAATCCTGCTGCCGGCAATGTGCTCCAACTTGTGTTTGACTGTGCTGCTGGCACAAGTAATGGACTGGTTCAGGTTTCCAAGGTGGAGTATTACGTTAATCCCGGCGGCGGTGACGTGCAAGAAAAAGCCGCGGCTCCCACGTTGACCCCAGCTTGCGAGTTCGAGGGAGAGAGCCAGGTGGTCACCATCACCAATAATGAGGCTGGTGCAACTGTCTATTACACTACAGATGGAAATGCCCCCACCATCGAGAGCGCTTCCTTCACCGGGGACAGCAAGGACATCACCGTCACCGCTACAACCACGGTGAAGGCCATGGCAGCCGTGGACGGCAAGGCCAACAGTCCCGTTGCATCGGCCACCTATACCAAGGTTGCACCGATGACCGTATATGAGAACATCGCCGCTTTTGCGGCTGCCCAGCCCACCGAGAAGTCCAAACTCCAGTTGACCGATGCTCTGGTGTATGGCAAGAAAGGCACTTCCACATATCTGAGCGATGCTACAGGCACGATTATTCTGTACGGAACGGTTCCCGCTGAGGTGGTGTATGGCAAGAAGGTGACCATGGAGGTAACAGGAACCTATGCATTTTACCAAGGTCTCCCGGAGGTTGCCGGTGCTGCCGTTGCCGGGACGCTTGTGGTGACGGATGCCCCCACTCCCTATGAGGGACAGGAGGTTGCCATTGGTGCCATCACCGATGAACTGGTGGGCAAACAGATTGTGGTGAAGAACGTAGGCACGGAGAGCGATGCTTCATGCACTTCGGCTGTGAAGGTAAAGGATGCCAACGGCAATGAACTGACCGTGTACGATGCCATGGGTGCCATCTCGAGCGTGACGCTCAAGGGAGGTGTTAAGTATGACATAGCCGGTCTGCTTATTAAATATATCCCCAAGACAGGTGACCCTTACTATGAACTCGCACCCGAGGCACCGGATTACATCACCGAGATAGAAGATGCCACCCGGCCCGAGATGTCTTTTGCACAGGACAATGTGGAGGTGGCCTTCGGCGTGAAGGAGATTCCTGCCAATACCCTGACCTGCACTTCTGATGGCCAGGTGACCTACACGAGCAGCGATCCCACCGTGGCCACCGTGGCCGAGGACGGCACCGTGACCTATGTGGCACCGGGTCTCACCACCATCACGGCCACTGCTGCTGCCACCGAGACATACCGGGAGGCTGAGGCTTCATACACCCTGCTTTTGGTGAGCGGAGACGGTACATGGGAACACCCTTATAGCCCCGTGGATGTGATTAACTACAGCGGGATTGACGGAGCAACGGAAATTGCCGTGGCCGGTTATTATGTGGGTTATCCCGCCAGCGGTGCTGGCAATGCGGTGGGCGACGAAACAGCCGTGACCGCCATGGCGCTGTCCACCGTTGCTGAAGAGCCTACCGTGACGAATACTATCCCAGTACAGGTGCGTAAGAACCTGCAAGGTACCTTTACCGTAGAGGCCGACAAGGGCAAATGGGTGGTGATTACCGGAAAGAAGGAAACATACTTCAGCAAGCCTGGCATCAAGAACAGTTCTGACACCCAGAAACTTTGCATGGGAGAGATAGAAGTGACTGCCGAGGGCTATGCCACTTATTACAGCAGCGCGTCCACCTTTGTACCTGCCGGCATGGAGGCAGGAGTGATTACAATGACACCGGAGGGTAAACTGTCCATCAACTATTGCTATGCCGAGGGAGAGATTATCCCGGCCAATACCGGCGTGCTCCTGAAGGCCGAGGAGGGTAAGTATGCCCAGGTTTACGTGGCATCCAAACCCGCTGCTCCCAAGGAGAACCTCCTGCGTGGCACGCTTGCTGATGAGACGACTGCTGCTCCTGAGGAGGATAAGGACTATCGTTTTTACAAACTTTCGCAGGACAACAACGGAGAGAACATCGGTTTCTACTGGGGCGCAGAAGACGGCGCAGCCTTTACTAACAAGGGAGGCCATGCTTACCTGGCCATTGAGAAGGCTGCTGCAGGTGTGAAGGGATTCTCGCTCACCGACCTGGAGACCGGCATTGGCCGTGTGGAAGGTGCACAGGAAGCCCGGACCGGCATGGTGTATGACCTGCAGGGCAGGCGCGTGGAACGTGCTATGCGCGGATTGTACATCCGGAACGGACGCAAGGTGATAGTAAAGTAATCAGTCGTGAATATATATAAGGAGAAATCAGAAATGACAAAAAGATATTATGCTCCCCCGCAGATGCGCGTGATGGAGATGGAAGTTGAGGAGATGGTGGCCCAGTCACCGGGTATCAACAATGAACTGAGTGACCGGGAACAGTTGATTAAGGGCATTGACCAGACCCCAGGCTCTGACGGAAAGGGCACGGAGAACCGCAGCCTTTGGGATGACGAGTGGTAAGGCGCATCCGTATGTGACCGTCTCCTGACGGCACTGTGATACATGGACACAGCCCACCGTGGAATATTCTGCGGTGGGCTGCCTGTTTTGGGGGAGTGCTGTGCGATGGTCAACATATCAAATGGGATTTCCGTCCAATAATCTTGCCAATATACATGTCCCGGTCAAGCAATACGTGTTGTCCCAAAGAAGCAAGGGACCCCGTGTCTCAAATACGGGAACCTCTTCCTTGCAAGAGTCTTTTGTCATGATTTTGAAAAGCTCTCTCAAAAATGCCCCTAATTGGGCTCACCCGATAAGTCTAGGGGGATAAGCGTATGAGTCGGCGATTCTGAAAAGGAAGAACTTTTTGCCGGGGTCACCTCTTAGACTTGCCCTAAAGAGTCGCCCCCTCTTGTTCCGAAGCGGCTTTGCCCTCTCGCAAGTGACTTGTTTTTCATTTGCAAGTGACTTGGTTGCTACCTTTAAATGACTTGTTTGCAACCCTTGAATGACTTGATAAATTTGCACGGCATACAAGAAGCCCGTTGGCACGGCCTGTCCGGGAGGCCAAGGGGACGAGAGAGGACAGACAGGCTTTAGGAACGGAAGAAGTGGCGCATGACTCCATCGGCAGTTCTGCCAGCCAGGAGTTCGCTGCGCATGTAGTCCATGTAGGGGGCGGCGTGCTGGAAATACTGCTGATAGCCTGCGCACAGATAATTCAGTCCCGGCTCACCGTCGGCAGTGCGTGTGAAGCGCAGGCGTGGACATTCCCCGTGGCAGGCCTTGAGCCACGGGCATTGCCGGCATTGTGTGGGGAGCCCTTCACGCTTGAGTCGGCTGAAGGCATTCTGCATGGAGCCGTAGGCCATGTGCGGAAGCCCCTCGCGCATGATGTTGCCCAGTCGGTACTCCGGGAACACAAAGTGGTCACAGGGATACAGGTCGCCGTTGTGTTCCATCACCATGGCGTGGCCGCACTCCTCGGCATAGGCGCACACTCCGGGTTCCACTCCCATCCATCCGGCCAGGGTGGCATCGAAGAGTTGCACGAAAGTCTCGCCCACGTCATGACGCACCCACTCGTCAAACAGCGCGCAAAGAAACGTGCCCCACTCCTGTGGCCGCACGCTGTAGGGAGCCAGCGGACAGTCCTCTTCGGCCATCTGTGCCAGGTGGCGGCCATCGGCATGCCGGGTCTCACGCTCCACCACGGGGGTGAACTGCAGGAAACGGCAGTGCAGGGTGTCGCGCATGAAGCGGTAGAAGGCCAGGGGTTCATGCACGTTGGCCTGGTTGACGGTGGCCATGGCGTTCCATTCCACCCCATATTCATTGAGCATGCTGATGGCCTGCATTACACGTTCCCAGGTGCCTCGTCCTGCCTGGTCGCGGCGGTAGGCATCGTGCATCTCCTGTGTGCCATCTATGCTGATGCCCACCAGCCAGTGCTCTTGGGCCAGGAAGCGGCACCAATCGGGCGTGAGCAGCAGCCCGTTGGTCTGCAGGCAGTTGCTTATCCGCCGTCCGCGTCCGTAATACCGCTGCAGCCTGACGGCATCGCGGTAGAAGTCAAGGGGGCGCAGGAGCGGTTCTCCTCCGTGCCAAGTAAACTGTATGTCGGGTGTCTGCTGCACTTCAATGTAGCGTTGCACAAAGGCTTCCAGCATGGGGCGGGACATGTTGCAGGAGCCCGCGGGGAAGAGGTGCTGCTTCTCCGTGTAATAGCAGTAGCGGCAGCGCACGTTGCATCGCGAGCCTGCAGGCTTGGCCATTACATAGAGTGGGCGGGCAAAGGGATAGATGTCGGCCATGGGAATCAGAGGAGGCGCCGGGACAGGTAGCGCACGGGCCACCATACGGCAGCCCATCCCACCACCACCACGGTGAGCAGCACCACCAGGAGGTCGGTCATGTGCACGCTTACGGGATAGGCTTCCACGATGAAACTGCCTGCGCTGTCACCCATGCTGATGAGGCCGAAACGTTGTTGGAGCCAGCACAGAATAAGGCCGAACACCAGTCCCGCAAGGGCTCCCGCCAGGCTTATCATGCGTCCCTCAAGCAGGAATATGTCACAGATTTGCCCGTTGGTGGCTCCCAGGCTGCGCAGTGTGCGTACGTCCTGTTTCTTGTCTATCATCAGCATCGACAGGGATCCGATGATGTTGAAGCAGGCAATGAGGAGTATGAAAGTGAGAAACACGTAGGAGATTAGTTTCTCTATGCGCATGATGCGGAACACGTCGGCCTGCTGCTCAAAGCGGTCCTGCACCTGGAAGCGGTTGCCCAGCAGTGCCCGCAGTTCCTTCTTGGCCGTGCCGGGCGACACTCCGTCATGCAGGCGGATTTCCACCGAACTGATGCGTCCGCGTTGGTCGAGGAGCCGCTGTGCAAAGTCCAGGCTGGTGATGATGTAGTTTTCGTCATAGCGTGATTGCTGTACGTTGAACACCACTCCCGCGCTTTGCAGTTCATCGTGGTTGAATGAGGAGAGCGGGTTGGCCATGTTCACGCGTTCTCCCCGCTTGGGGGCATATACCTGCAAGGGGTCTGGAAAGTCGGCAGCCAGCCCCATGCGGCTGGCCAGCCTGATGCCCGGAATGCCGTACTCGAGCACATCGGCGTGGAGGCAGAAGGTGCCTTCGCCGTACAGGATGTCGGTAATGCGTGCCTGTTCGGTGAAGTTGTCAGCCACACCCATGATGGTGACCACGTGCTGACGCTTGTTCTGCACCACCAGTGCCTGCCCTTCCATGACGGGCGTGTACACCTTCACCAAGGGGCTGCGGCTGAGTTTGCGCAGGGCTTCATCATCCTGCCTTATGGTGGTTCCCTCGGTCAACGTGACGCGCAATTGTGGGTCAAAGGCTGTGAATAGTCCTGCCACCAGGTCGCGGAATCCGTTGAACACGCTCAGCGTGCACACCATGGCCATCGTGGCAATGGCTACTCCGGCCACCGATATGCCGCTGATGATGTTGATGGCATGGTGGCTCTTGCGGCTGAAGAGGTAGCGCCGGGCGATGAACAGGCGGTAATTCATGTATTTGGCAGCGGAGTGGCTTACTGCTTCAGCAAGTCATCGATGTGCTGGACATAGTCGAGCGAGTCATCCACGAAGAACTTGAGTTCGGGTATGATGCGCAGTTGCTTGCCCAGGCGTGTGCCCAGTTCATAGCGCACCTGCCGCTGGTTGGTGTTGATGTTCTGCACAATCTCGGTCGCCTTTTCGCTCGGGAACACACTCAGGTAAGCCTTGCACACGCTCATGTCGGGGCTTATGCGGCATACGCTCACGCTCACCAGCACCCCACGCATGTTCATGGTTTGCTTCTGGAACATGTCACTCAGTTCCTTCTGTATCAGTCTTGCTATTTTATTCTGTCTTGTTGTCTCCATGATGTGTAACGGTTGTATGTTCCGGGCATGCCGCCGTGTGTGTGCCCGGAACGTGTTGTCATTCCTCGCCCATGAACATGGGATCCCACGCGGGAAGTTTCACGGGCTTCTTCTTGAGCAGTTCCAGTGCCTCGGGCGTGCAGTACTTGCGGTTCACCACCACGCGGAACATGTATTCGTCAAACCACTGGTCGGTCATGATGAGGTAGCCTGCAGCCCCTGAGGTGCTGCCCCAGCTGTTCTCCACTTTCCATTTTACGGGTTTTCCTTGTGCGTCCTGATCCACGGCCATGAGCGTCATGGCGTGGGTGCTTCCGCTGTCGAAACTCTGTATGCGCTGCTTCTTGTTCATGCCGAATGTGGTTCCGAAGAGGCTGCTGTAGTCATAGTTGTTCAGATCCAGGAAGCCTGTCTGTCTGTCCAGGAACTTACCTACGTCACAGGAGAAATACATCTGACAAGAGTCCTTGAGCGAGGCAATGGCCATGGGTTTGAGTTCGTCCATGGGTAGATTGAGGTAGAGCCAGTTGTGCCCGTCGTAGAGGTGACGGTCATAGTCTATCTCGTACACTTGGTGATAGGGTCGGCTGGGGTCGTTCATGAGCATCACGTAGTCGGCATACAGGTCTTCGGTGCCTGCGCATACCTTGCGGTAAAACTCCTGCGGAGTGTAGGTCTGCGGCTCGCTGATGCACTTGCCGCCCTTCTTGGGTGCCCAGGTGAATGACTTGGGTGGCTGTCCGTAGGCCATGACAAGCATGTGGTACACGGTCTTGAGTTGCTCTAGTTTCAGTGCTTGCAACTCCTTCTCGCCGGCTCCCTGTTGGCTCTTCTCACGCAGTTGGATGCCAGACTCGCGCAGTTTACGCTTGAGGTATCCGTTGAACTCCGAGGTGAGGTTGCTCACGTAGGTCTCCGGCATCACGTCCTGAGGCACCAGCCCGTACTTGGTCACCAGGTCGGCCACTCCGGTGTAAGTGCCTCCGTCGGAGAGTGGGTTCTGGAAGAGCCAGCGTACCATCTGGCTGTCCATGTCTTCCTTGCGTGTGTCTATGACTCCTTGAAGGAAGAGGTTGCTCTTCTCCAATTGGTCAAAGAAGAAAAGGTAGACCTGGCTGAAGAAGAAATCAGAGACTCCCAGGGTGCGCATGGCGCGGTTGCGCAGCACGTTGGTGCCCGTGAAGAGCCAGCACCTGCCACTGCTCTGCTGGTCGCTGATGCCGCTGTTCTTCACCTCGGTGCTGAAATGCGTGTCCTTGGCTTGGCGGTTCTCCTGGTTGAGGGTCAGTTTCTGTATGCTGGTGCCACCCATTGCATTCCTCAGTGCCTTGTCGGTGGGAGTGCTGGTGTAACTGCCTTCGAGGGTCTTCAGTACGTCCTCGGTAATGCCTGTCTGTGCATGGGCCATTGTGCCGCATGCGAGCGCAAATGCGCACAGAATGAGTTTTCTCATACTTGTTTTCTTGTTTCTTTGGGTGCAAAATTACTCTTTTCCCTGCTTTTGGGCAAGGTTTTCCCATCCTCTCTGCCTGTTGCCGTGGAATCAGCGCACGGGTTGCAGGCGGAACGGGGTGCCCTCTTGGGCATTGCGTATGCGGTCGCCGTTGATTTGCCAGAATCCTTTTCCGGCCCGTCCGCCGCACTGTATGGTGTAAGTGCCGTCGTTGTTCCGTGTCAGGATAAAGGTATGCCATTCGGGGTCATAGGGGTTCTGGGTCTTGCTAGCCCAGAAGGAACCTGTCTCGTTGACATATCGTCCGTCCTGTGCGTTGGTTATCTTGTATCGTCCCGTGGTGATGTCCAGTTCCACGTTCCATTGTTGCCGCTGCGGGTTGATGCTGTCTCGTGCGGTCTGCAGCACGGGATGGTCACCTGTGCGGTCGGTTGCTGCCTGTGCATCGGTCAGATACTGCCCGTTGGCCATGATGGTGTATTGCCCGTCCTCGATGGCCTGGGCGGGGAAAGCCTCCCGGCCATAAGTGTGCCGTTTCTTGTATGCCTTGACGCTTTCGGCCAGCGTGCGGTCAATCCATGGCGCGATGACTGTGCCGCCCACCACGGGCTTCGCCTTCACCACACTGCCTTCCCAGTTGCGGCTGATAATGGCTTTCTGAGCCTGTTCAATAGCCTGCTGGGTGCGGTAAAGTCCTATGAAGAGTATGCTGTCATCGGCTTCCTGTGCCTGAGCCATCTGCGTGACGGCCAGTCCGCGCAGTCCTTGCAGCCGCATGCTTTCAGCCCACGGCTTTATTTCTGCCAGCATTTCGGAACTGTTCACGCTGTCTGCCAGTAGCAGGGCAGCCTCGCTGTCCAGCCTACGGAAAAAGTCTTCATAGTCCTGCCAGGTGGCTTTCTCCCCGGTGGGGAACAGGGGACTTTCCCCCTCGCGGCGCAGCCCGTGTCCAGTCTTGCCCAGGTCCACGTTGTTTTCACAGAACCATCGGAACGCCTCTGGAGCCGTTGGCATCAGTTCGCCGATGGCTTGCTGCCAACTGCGCAGGGCATCATACTGTGGCATGTTCCACGTATAGTCGGCTATGCTGTAGAGGCTCACCTTCGATGCCTCGGCATATTCCATGGGGTTGGAGCAGAATCCGCTCACCAGTTCATTGATGTCCTGTCCGTTGCCATACGTCTTTCCCATGAGTATGCGGCTTTGGCAGTAGTCGTTTACAGGGTAGTTGAGCCAAATGAATGCCTTGCGTCCCAACTGTGCGTTAATCCACTCCATGTCGTCCCGCTCTATCATGTCCACCACGCTGTTGCCAGTCCACATGACTCTCACTTCGGGGTACATGCGGCTGCCCAGCGTATTCAGATAGTCGCCGCCGCTCCATGCCTTGTTGTACTGTGTGGGGCACATGATGAGCGGCATCACGTCGCGATGCTTCCTGACGAAGTTGTCGGTCACGTAGTTGAGCAGTCCTGCCTGCTTGTCGGCCTTGCTCCCCTCGCCCCATATATCATCGAAGAATACGGCGAAGGAGCGTACGCCCAGGTCATACATCCACTCCAGTTTCCGGCACACAGCCATGGAGTCCTGCTTGTTCCACTGTATGTCGCCTCCGGGGTGCACTGCCCATACAAACTGCACCTTGTTGTGGTGGGCTTCCTTCACGAGTTCCTTGAGCCTTGCAGCCTCTTCCTCGGGATAGGGGTCACGCCAGTGTGCACGGTGGTAAGGGTCGTCCTTAGGGCCGTATACGTAGATGTTCAACTTGTTTTGGCCGTAAAAGCGGAACTGCCTGAGGCGGTCCTGGTGGCTCCACGGATTGCCGTAGAATCCCTCTATGACCCCTCGGCAAGCCACGCTGGGCCAGTCCTTGATGGTGCACTGCATGACGTGCTGCTGTTGCCATATCTTCAGGAAGGTCTGCACGCCGTAATAGGTACCGGCCTCGTCCCTGCCGGCAATGACCACCTTGCCGGGCTCCACGCTCAGGTAATAACCCTCGGCGTGGTCGGGTATCTGCTTGCGGTAAGCCTTCACGGTCTTGTCTCCAGCCTCGCCTATCACCATGCGCACTGCTTCCGAAGGCGACAGGCAGAGCGATTCTCCCAGTCTCTCTTTTAGGAGAGCCACGGCATCGGCATCAGCCGTTGCCTCTCTTTCTATATATATGCGCGCGTCATGTCCGAAGGCCTCTTGGCTCCATGTGGCCTGTTGCGGCAGTGGAGACAGGGTGGGCTTTTGGGCGTGTGCCTCGGCCATGAGTCCCGCCAGGGTGACCGTGGCCAGTAGTTGTTTCTTGTTCATGTTCGTTTGTCATTTCTTGTTCTTGGGCTTCCGTGCCACCAGTTCTCGCATGCGTTGCACGAGCAGCGTGCACTGGTTGCCTTCGGAGGTCAGATAACGGTGCTTGCCTTGGCTGTCTGCTACGTAGTGCGTGTAGCCTTTTTCGGTCACGGTTATTGTTCCGGGGGACGAAAGGGTGAAGTATCCGGCACATTCCTCCACGGCATACACCACGGCGGTCATGTCCCAGGTGGGGTAGTCTTCATACTTGCCGCGTGCGGCAAATACGCCATCGAGTGCAGGATGGTGCTCCGTCCAGCCGAAGTCATTGCGAAGGCAATCGCCGGGCAACTTGGCAGCCTTTCCCAATTCAAAGGGTGTGACTACAATCTCGGTAGGCCAGGAAGCAAACACCTCGCGGCAGGAAGGAATGTCGTTGACCACATTGTATTCTGCATAATCGGGGTTGGCCATATGTCCCGCCATGATTACCAGCCCTGCCACCTTGCGTGCCACCAGTTCCCTGCCCGAGAGCGGAGAGTAACGGTCGCCGCCGGTGTGCAGCAGTGCGGCCAGGTTGCCGCTGAATCCCACGCTGACGATGGTGACCGAGTGGTCTTTCTGCTTGGCAAGCAAGCGGCGGTAGAGGGTCACGGCATCGGGACAGTCGGAGATCCGGCTGATCTTGTGAGGATAGAGCGGAGTGCCGTCGGTGCCTTTCTTGTCTGCCACAATGGAGGTGAAGTTGGGCATTACCTCCATGCTTTTCTCTTCCCTCAGTGCCCTTCCCACGGGGATGCCTGGCCTGCCGTACCACGTGTTCATGAGTTCCACATAGCGGCAGGGGTTCACCCCTTCCTTGTTGAGCATTACGGCCAGCAGTCGTACCTGTCCTTGGTCGGCATACTTGTGCAGCATGTCTAGTGCCCATGCATCGTCCACGTCATTGCCCATGTCTGTCTCGAAGATGATGTTGTGCCTGGCCTGCATAGCCTGTGCCAGGAAGAGGAGAAGCAGTAGCAGAGTTTGTCTCATGATTCCGTCTTTTAGTTTTGAAGTTGCTTGTCAGTTTTGTGAGGCAGGCATTTCCTGGCCTGAAAGGCAAGTGCCGTGCCGCGTCCTGCACAAAGGTAGGGCGAAAAATCCGTAACAGAAAGGAGATGAGAGAGAAATGTGTTAACTTTGCAATATGTACAAGGAGATACCTGTATTGAGCATCAATGGCTCTGACAGCATGGCGTGTGCTGGCGTGCAGGCTGATGCGCGCACCATCACGGCCCTGGGTGGGTACGCTCTCACCGCGGTCACATCAGTTACTGTGCAGGATAGTCAAGGCATAGGCAGCGTGCATGACTTGCCCGCCGATGTGGTTGCAGGTCAGGTGCGTGCCGTGATGCGCGAATTGCATCCGCGTGCCGTGAAGGTGGGGCTGCTGCGCCATGCCGACACGCTCATGGCCGTGCGGCGTGAACTGGAGGGGCATTCCCGGCTTGTGATGGCTCCCGGACTGATAACTTCATCGGGCAGGCAACTGGTGTCAGACGATGTCGTGCGCTTGTGGGAGAGTACCCTTTTTCCCTGTGCCGCCCTACTGCTGTTGCGCGTGGTCGAGGCTGAGGCTGTGCTGGGCATGCGCATCCGTACCGATGGCGACATGGAGCGTGCCGCGCGTCTGCTGGCTTCCACGGGAGCCGGAGCCGTGCTGCTGCGTGGCGGCCGCTTGTCGCAAGACCGTCTCACGGCCTATCTGCTCCATGGGGCAGAGGGACGTTTCTTCTCGTCGGCCAACATGGAAGGGTGGCAGAAGCATGGTGTGAGCAGTGCGCTGTCATCGGCCATTGCCGCCCGCATGGCGATGGGTGACCCTTTGCCTCAGGCTGTCTCGGCTGCTCATACTTACATGCACCACCGTGTGGTGTATGCTGTGGAGGCCGGCTCACGTGCCATGCGTCCCGCCGACATCTATAACCGTTTCATGTCGCTTGTGGCCGCCCATTATGCCACAGACCATAACATATCCAGTTATTCCGCTCAACTGGCTGTCAGCCAGCGTTATCTGGCAATGGTTACGGCCCGCGTGGTGGACAGGACTCCCAAGCAGATTCTGGATGCCTGCCTGGCCGAGAAGGCATCGGCACTCCTTTCTTCCTCCCACCTCACCGTGCAGGAGGTGGCCCAGCGGCTGGGTTTTTCCTCGCAGGCTGCCTTTTGTGTGTTTTTCTGCAGACTTACAGGCCAGACTCCCTCGGCCTATCGGGACAGTCACTGATTCTGTTGCATGGCAGCAGGCACGGTGCCTGCTTCATGCTGCAGGTGCCTGTAGGCCAGTGGTGACATGCCCACCCGTTTGCGGAACATGCGGGTGAAGTGGTTGGCATAGGCAAATCCCAGTTCCTCGGCAATCTCCCCCACGCTCATCTGCGTATCCCTGAGCAGTGTCTGCGCGGCTGCCACTGTCTTGTTCTGTATGTACTCCTGAGCCGTTACGTGCAATTCGCGCTTCACCAGTTCACCGAAATAATTGGCTGAGAGATGGAACTGCCCGGCACACCATGCCACAGTGGGCTGTCCGTGTTGGGCAGGCATGCCGCTTGACAGATAATTGTCCACCATGTCGTCCAGTCTGCTCCCCAGTCCCTCATTTCCTGTCTTCTGCTCGCGGAACTGCCTTTCGAAAAACCTCTTGCAGTAACTCAGCAGGTGTCCGATGCCCAACCTAAGCATGTGGGTCGACAGGTAGTCGGCCGGCGTGTGGAGTTCTGTCTGTATGTTGGCAAAGCAATTGAGCAGCACGCCCCGCTCGGTGTCGGAGAGTTCCAATGCCTCAAACACATCGGAATTGAAGAAGTTAAACATGTAGAAGTCGCGCCCCAGACCGCACTTTTCCAGTAGTTCCGTGCTGAAAGCCAGCATGCGCCCTCGGGGCTTGGTGCTGTAATCCAGATTCATTGAGACCACCTGTCCCGGGCGAATCGAGAAGGCTGTGCCTGCTTGGTAGCGCATAGTCTTGCCCCCCTTCACCAGTTCGCCGAAGTTCTCGTCCATCAATACCACACAGTACATGCCGAAGTCCATGGGCTGGAACAGTGAGAGGTCGGCCTGAGAGAGGTCGCCCACGGCCACCATGGGATGCGTGGTGGGCTGGCGGAAAAAAGCATTGACTTCGTCTATGCTGTGAATCACTTTGTGCATGTTGTGGGTTTTAGCGGTTGTGCCTCCATGCCTCCATGGGAGTGGCTTGCAGAAGCAAAGTTATGGGAAATGCCTTGGAAAGCCAAGATAATGGTAGTGAAAAATGGTAGATTAGAGCGTTAGAGGTAATAATGGTATATAGTTCCGTAAATATGTTCGGACTTATCCCATGCAGAAGCCATAACTTTGTGAAAGCCATAATGCCTGGTTGGCATGTGGCAACAATACAAAGGACAAGAACCAACAAAACCAATCATTATGGCAGTAAAGTTTTATCAGAGCGAGAATCAAGTGCCCTTGGAAATGCACAAGGTGCGTGTGGTGCAGAAGTTGAACCTGCTTCCTCCCGAGGAGCGGTTACGCAAGATACAGGAGGCCGGCAACAATACCTTCCTGCTGCAGAACCGTGACATATACATGGACATGCTCACAGACTCGGGCGTGAACGCCATGTCGGATCGCCAGACGGCCGCCATGCACATTGCTGACGACTCTTATGCCGGCTCGGAGAGTTTCAATAGGCTCAAGGCGGCAGTGAAGGAAGTGTTTGGGGTGGACAATGTACTGCCCGCCCACCAGGGACGTGCGGCCGAGAACATTCTGGCCTGTCGTTACATCACTCCGGGTAAGAAGGCGCTCATGAATTTCCACTTCACCACCACCAAGGCTCATATCACCCGTTTGGGAGGTGAGGTGCTGGAACTGGTGGACAAGAAAGGGTTGAAGCCCGTGAGCGATGACCCGTTCAAGGGAGACTTTGACCTGAAACTTCTGGAGGACACCATCCGGGAAATCGGCCCCGAGAACATAGGTTTTGTACGCGTGGAGGCAGGTACGAACCTTATAGGTGGGCAGCCTGTGTCCTTGGAGAACATGTGTGCCGTGGCCGACATTTGCCACCGCTATCAGGTGCCCAGTGTGCTTGATGCATCCCTGCTTCAGGACAACATCTATTTCATGAAGACCCGCGAGGCACAGTGCAAGTACATGGAGCCTAAGGAAATCTACCACCTGCTGGCAGATAAGATGGACATTATCTACTTCTCGGCGCGCAAGCTTGGCTTTGCTCGTGGAGGAGCCATCATATCCCACAACACCGACATCATCAAGAGCATGATGGAGTACATCCCCCTTTATGAGGGATTCCTCACATACGGAGGTATCGATGTGCGCACCATTGAATCTATGGCCGTGGGACTGTATGAGTCGCTCGACATGGAATACTTGGCTCACGGGCCGGAGTTCATCGCCTACCTTGTCAAAGAACTTGATGATTACGGGGTACCCGTGATAAAACCGGCAGGCGGACTGGGTGCACACCTTAACTGTTCGGCATTCGTGCCCGACATGCCCCACAATCAGTATCCCGCAGGTGCCGTATGTGCCGCCCTCTACATTGCAGGAGGCATACGTCCCATGGAGCGTGGCACGCTGAGTGAGCAGCGTGAGCCCGATGGCACGGAGCGTTACGCCGAACTGGAACTGGCGCGCCTGGCTGTGCCTCGCCGCGTGTTTACCCTGTCGCAGATCAAGTATGTGGCCGACCGCGTGAAATGGCTATGGGACAACCGCACGCTCATTGGTGGCCTGCAGTGGGTGGAGGAGCCGGCCGTGCTGCGCTTCTTCTTTGGCCGGCTCAAGGAAATCGGACACTGGCAGGAGGATCTCGTGGCGAAGTTCAAGGCCGATTTCGGCGACAGCCTCTGAGTGCATGACTTTCACGCAAGAGGGGGGCTGTGTCATAATGAAATAGGCACAACCTCCCCCTTGCCGTTGTTTTTATGCTTTATGTGATGCTTGGGATTGCTTCGGGCTGTCCGGCATCGCCCTTCGTGCAACACGTATTACCTGCTCCGGCAACATACCTGTCCAGGTCTGGTAATACTTGTTGTCCCAAAGAAGTAAGGAAATCCGCGTCTCAGATACGGCAACTCTTCCTTGCAATATGTCTTGCTTTGATTTTTTGAAAAGACATCATGAAAACGCTCCAACTGGGAAAAAATAATTTCCCAGTTGGAGAAATATTTTTTTCCAACTAGAAAAAAATATGCGGCCAAATGCGCGATAGAAAAAGCGAATACCGTAAAACATAAAACAAAGAGGCTGCGCCGTAAATCTTAATTTACGCACTATCTCCTCGTTTTGCTTTTCCTCTCGGCCGCCTTGCGCTTTTCCCCCGGCATTATGGGGGCGCTTAGGATTCTATTTCCTAACTTTGCAGCGGCAACCAACATAAGAGCGAAAAACAATGACCATAGGCATAATCAATGCCATGCAGAAGGAGCATGAGCAACTGGCAGCGATGCTGCAGGACAAGCAAGTGGTGAGGGACGGACATCTTGCCTTCACCACGGGAACGTATGCGGAGCGGAACCTGGTGCTGATGCAGAGCGGCATTGGCAAGGTGAACGCAGCCGTGGGGGCGGTGGAACTTATACGCCGTTACGCGCCTGCCGTGTTGGTGAACACGGGTGTGGCAGGGGGAATCGACGCATCGCTCCGGGTGATGGATGTGGTGGCCGGTGCCACTGTGGCCTATCACGATGTGGACTGCGGCCCCGAGAACCAACCCGGACAGGTGCAAGGTTTGCCCTCGGTGTTCGAGGCCGATGCACGCCTGCTGGCCATTGCCTCATCGCTGGAGACCGACATTCGTATTGTGCCGGGGCTCATCTGCAGTGGCGATCAGTTCGTTACCGACCGCCGGCAACTGGATGGTATCAAGGCACGTTTCCCGCAGGCACTGGCCGTGGACATGGAGAGCGGTGCCCTGGCACAGGTGTGCCACCTCTACGGCGTGCCCTTCCTAAGTTTCCGCATCATCAGCGATACGCCGGGGGCAGAGGGGCACTTTGACCAGTATCTCAATTTCTGGGACACGATGGCTCACCGCTCTTTCGATGTGACGCGTTCCCTGCTGGACGCACTTGCCGCCCGACTGTGAACGTACAAGAACAATACCTAACGATATGGACAAGATACCGAGTTTTACCATTGACCACTGCCGCCTTGAGCGTGGCATCTTTGTGTCACGCCAGGATCAGGTGGGCGGGGAGACCGTGACCACCTTCGACATCCGCATGAAACTGCCCAACCGCGAGCCGGCACTGGGTCAGGGAGCCATACATACCATAGAACACCTGGCTGCCACCTATCTGCGCAACCATCCGCAGTGGCGTGACCGCATCGTGTATTGGGGACCCATGGGCTGCCTTACGGGCAACTATCTGCTCATGAGGGGCGATTTGACGAGCAGGGACATATTGCCCCTCATGATAGAGACATTCCGTTTCGTGGCCGACTATGAGGGTGAGGTGCCGGGCGTTGCGCCGTGTGACTGTGGCAACTACCTGCTCCACGACTTGCCCATGGCACGCTGGGAGGCACGCCGCTACCTGGAGGAAACGCTGCTTCAGGCCACCGAGGTCAATCTCACATACCCGGGGTAAGCCATGTGCCGCCTGTCGGCATTCATTGCTGATGGGCACGCGGCTGCATTGTCGGCATGGAATACATAGACTTCCACACTCATCATCCTTCGCGTGAGGGCGAACGGGTGATACGGGACGGCTTGCATACTTGGGGCATCCACCCGTGGCAGGCTCATCTGCCGTATGCCTGGCCCGAAACTCCCGGTGCATTGATGGCCATAGGGGAGTGCGGCCTTGACGTTCACTCAACGGCTTCCATGGCCACGCAGACGGAGGTGCTTGTCCGGCAGTTGCGTCTGGCCGAAGAATGGCATCTGCCTGTCATCCTGCATTGTGTGAAGTGTCTTGATGCACTCCTCGCGCTCCGCAAGACCATGAAGCCCGGTGTGCCTTGGATTATGCACGGGTTTCGGGGCAAGCCACAGCAACTGCGTTCGCTTCTCACAGCCGGTTTCCATGTGTCCTTTGGCTTCCGTTACAACATACAGAGCCTGAGGGAGTGCCTCCCGGAACGTCTCTTGCTGGAGACTGATACCGATGAACGTCCCGTGAGACTGCTTTATCAGGAGGTGGCACAGGTGCGTGGCATGAGTGTGGAGTGCCTGGCGCAGGCTATGCAGGAGCAGTACGGGAGGCTTTTCGGAGTATGTGTACAGTTCATGTAGGAGGAAAAACGGATAGTGCAACCGACCAACAGGACATAAAAGGATGTATGCATGAAGAAAAGTATCCCTGTAAGTCCAAACTTTTGACAGAAAAGGAGTAACTTTGTAGGACGGAACACCGTTTGGCAGATATAGGAGAACAAGAATAAATATAAAGCATAAGACCATCATGGAATTTAGAAAGATGACTGCTGAAGAAGCAGCCGCACTGATTCAGAACGGCCAGACCCTCGGCCTGAGTGGGTTCACGCCTGCCGGAGTACCTAAATGTGTACCTGCCGAGATAGCCAAGCGGGCTGAGGCGGAGCACGCTGAGGGACGCCCGTTCAAGGTAAGTGTGTTTACAGGAGCAAGTACAGGACAGAGTTGCGACGGTATGCTCTCCAACGCGAAAGCCATTGACTTCCGTGCTCCATACACCACCAATCCCGATTTCCGAAAGAATGTCAACCGAAATGAACTCCATTACTCGGATCTTAATCTGAGTAACATGGCTACACAGATAAGGCAGGGCTATCTGGGACAGGTCAATTGGGCTATCATTGAGGCATGCACTGTGGAGAAAGTGGGCAGCAAGGCTCACATCTATCTGACGGCTGCCGGAGGTATCAGCCCCACCGTGTGCCGCTTGGCTACAGAGGGCATCATCATTGAACTCAATGCTTTCCACTGCCCCAAGAGCAAGGGCATACATGACGTGTATGAGATAGAGGATCATCCTTACCGCAAGCCCATCATGATTACCAAGGCCAGTGACCGCATAGGAAAGCCTTACGTGGAAGTGGACGCAGACCGCATCGTGGGCGTGGTGGAGTGCGATGTGCCCGATGAGGCACGTGCCTTCAAGGATTCGGATCCCATCACTACACAGATTGGTCAGAACGTGGCCGACTTCCTGTTGGCCAATATGCGTCAGGGGCTCATTCCGCAGTCGTTCCTCAACCTGCAGAGTGGTGTGGGCAGCGGAGCCAATGCCGTGCTGGGTGCATTGGGGCAATGCAGTGAGGTGCCCAACTTCAACATCTACACCGAAGTGCTTCAGGATGCTCCCGTGCAACTGATGCGTGACGGACGTGTGCTGAGTGCCAGTGCCTGCTCACTGACTGTCACCAACGAGTGTTTGCGGGGCATCTATGACGACATGGACTTTTTCAAGGACAAGTTGGTGCTCCGTCCCTCAGAGATAAGCAACTCGCCCGAGGTCATCGCCCGCATAGGTGTGTGCTCGCTCAACACTGCCATCGAGTGTGACCTCTATGGTCACGTGAACAGCACCAAGATATGTGGCACTAAGATGATGAATGGCATAGGCGGTTCGGCCGACTTCACCAACAATGCTTACCTGAGTATCTTCACCTGCGGCTCTACCACCAAGGGCGGTGCAATATCCAGCATCGTTCCCTTTGCCAGCCACATCGACCACACCAACCACTTCATCGACGCCGTGATAACGGAGTACGGAGTGGCCGACCTGCGCCACAAGAGCGACATGCAGAAGGCTGAGGCACTCATCCAGGTGGCTCATCCCGACTACCAGCCCCTGCTGCGCGACTACCTGAAGCACGCCGAGAAGTTCGGTGGACACACTCACCACGTGCTCTCAGCTGCATTCGGCATGCACGACACCTTCATCCGCAAGGGCGATATGCGCCTCACCGACTGGGCTGAGTATCTGAAGTAAACAGCCCCTGTTGCACGCCCAAGAGGAGAAAGCCATGGTTAACGATGGCTTTCTCCTCTTATTGGATATGGACAGAAACATATTCTACCATGAAAAACATTTTGCTTATTACAATTTGGAAAGCATTTCTAATCTGAATGCTATTACAATAGCATGATCATTATAATTTTAAGAAAATACAATCACAATCTTTCTTTCATCGTATCACATATCACTTATTCATTCTTTACAACATTCTTCCATAACACAAACTATTTCATTGTACAAACAACAAATAATTATCCTTTTCTTGCGCATTACTAAAAAAAACGCATAACTTTGCCTTTGGAAATAAACCTTTATTTTTGTTTCATGAGACATAAAAACTGACCACACAGAGAAAAGGCGCGGATATCAAAAGCGATAAGAGTAGATGTTTTAAAAAGGCACGCCATACGCCTAAACAAATCTGAAGGGCATCAGTACCAACAAATGTTCAAAACTAACAAAGAACAAAGACGTAAAACGAATCTCCTTTCATGGATGCTTTGTAGCCTTGCCGTTTTCGTGACGATTACTGGCATCACGTCATGTAGCAACGACAGCACTGAGGAACTGGCATCATCCACAAAGAAGGAAATCACCATCCATCCAATCACCCCCACTGGCTTTACAAGAACTGATGGCGGAACCTATTCTGAAGCATACAGGTGCTCTTCGACATCCTCCTCTTTGGTTTCTAACATATATGTAGATTCCACATACAATAAAGCCTGGATAAATATGCTTAATAGCGCAGACGACGTGGCCTACTCGTTGGATATTCGAATAGATCCTTCTAAGGTAAGCAAAAACTCCTACAGATACACAGCATTCAATGAACTTGGCGAACCTGTTATGGGAGGAACATTCAACTACCAAACATCTATGTTCAGTATTGACAAAGTGTATGGAAATGACCTTGTGACAAGAGCCTCGGCTGCATCTTGGGGGTGCAACATGGGACTAATGGCAGCAGGGCTTGCCTGGAGTATCCCTGCAAGTATGGTCTCTATGGGTGCATCAGTCGCGATTAGTATAGCATACACTGCTGCTGCAGTACAATTCTGTAATGGCTTATGAGAAAGTTTTTATTTGTTTTGCTGGCATGTTCGCTATTTGCCATCATGCTTGGAATCTTGTTTGACTTGAGTAAAGTGCTTACTGGTTCCATGGCTCTATCAGGATGCTTGGTAGGAACATTGATTGGTAACACGATAAAGAATAAAGGTTCAATAGCGAATGACATGAAAGTGGGGCTTCTTGTGTTTGGGGTCTTGTGCGTTCTGCTAATGGGACTGTTTATTGCAGATAACTTCATGCACTTAAAATTGCTGCCCATCTCTATGCCTAATTTGGTGATTGGAATCTTTTGTTTTGCCTCGCTATCTATAGTGGCCTGCATCGTTCTTACACCATATTTGGGGAGACGCAAAAAGGTATAGGAGCACATTCCTGTAATTTATGACAATGGGGAAGGAACTGGTCTTTGTTCCTTCCCCATTGCTTTCGAAAGCATTCTTTTGCCAGGGAAAAACTTGAGCCTCTCTTACAGAATCTCGCAGAACTCTATCTTCTCGTCGTTGGGACCCTGGATGAAGAAGTACTTCGCACCATTGTCCCAGAAGTCTATCTGGTTGACGCTATCGCTCAGCATCGTGTAGCCAGCCTGCTTCAACTGCTCGTAGAGTGCGTCAATCTGCTTCACGTCCAGGCACAAGTGATCCACAGCACCATCCCGCATGGCGGGTTCCTCCGTGGGAATAACCTCGATGAGCAGGTTGCCCTGCTTCATGAAGGCGAAATCGCGGTCGCCTGTGACGGTGCGGCGCATGACTTCCTCGAAGCCAAGTGTCTTGTAGAACTCCACTGTCCCCTGCACGTTGGCAGTAGGCACACCTATGTGCTGCACGCCTCCCGAGAAGGCGTTCACATCCACCCCCTGCTTGGGAAAGTGCTGGGCGTTGAAAGTTGTCTTGTTAGCATCATTCTCACAAGCCTTCTCATCGGCCTTGGGAGCGTTTGTGCAAGCCACTGCTGCCAGAATTGCTGTTGCCATAATCAGTAGTCTTTTCATTTGAACATATTTATGGATTAGTAATCGGATAACTCTACTTGTCAATAGTGAAACACCAGCGTACCGCCGCACACCAGGGTGCTGTGGGCTATGCGTGGTTCCTTGAGCCTGCGCCCGTTCCATGTGATGCGCCTGCCATCGGCCTTTCCCTCCACTCTGATGACCACCGCAGGTTTCTGCCTGCCACCGGGATAGAGGGTGATGCGGCTGAAGAGAGGCGGAAAGAGTTCGTAGGTAGCCTCACCCACCACCACGGGATAGAGGCCTATGCTGGCAAACACATACCATGCGCTCATGGCTCCATCGTCCTCGTCCATCTCGGGGCAGTAGCCTCGGGGCTGGTTGTCAAAAGCCTTCCCCACGAAGGGCTGCGGATAGGCATCGTTGCCGCCATAGCGATGGGTGACCACTCCAGTGGCCAGACTGCGCACGACAGGCGCTGTGAGCTGGGGTGCTCCAAGGCGTCCGAAGAGGAAGGGAACATGTATGTCGGGCTCGTTTCCCTGGTTGTACAGTTCGTCGCGGAAGAATTGCTCCAACTGCGCCAGCAGCTCCTGCCTGCCCACCAGCCGCTCCATGCGGCTGAGATACATGGGTGCTCCCCATCGGTATTGCCATCTGGTACCCTGATAGAGTCCGTTGCCACGCATACGGGTATAGGTGCTGTCGATGTGCAGGAACTCCTTGACCCACACAGAGTCAAACACCTGTTCGCCTCGGCGAGTCCACCGTTCCGCTTCGTCTTTGCGGCCTGTTTCCTGTGCCAATTGCCCCAGTGCCCAGTAGTCAGCAGCAGCCTCCAGACATTGGTCGGGCGATTTGAGGGGCAAACGTTCTGCTTCGCTTACCATTCCAGGCCATGCCTCGGTGAGGTTGGGAATGCTGATGCCTTGACGGTAAGCGTCCAGCAGAGTGGCAATGGCATGCTCGGTGCGCACGGTGGGTACGCACTCATGGTCTGTGCTCCAGTCTTTTTTCCCTGTCACATATAGTTGAGCCAGGGATTGCATGATGTCGGCCGAGCGAACAGGGTCAAGCAGGGTGATGAGGGGAAACTTGGTGCGGTAGGTGTCCCACAGCGACCAGGAACTGTAGTAGTTACCCTGCATGGCTTGATGTGTCTTGCCGTCTGTGCCTAGGTATCGGCGCATCAGGCTGTCGGTCACCTGGAAGGGACTGTGGAAGGTGCGGTAGAGCGAGGTGTAGAAGAGCGTACGCTGGTCTGTGGATCCACCCTCCACCTCAATGCGTCCCAGCAAATCCTGCCACTGCGATGCGGCTTCATGGGCTATCCGGTTGAAGTCCTTCTGCCAGATGGGTGCAGACGGCACGGCTGCCAGTTCGTCCTCCAGTCCCGTGCCCACTAGTATGCGTACTTCCACTTTCCCGCCTTTGGCTTCGGGGAAGATGAGCCGCGCCCGCCCGTCGTTTACGGAGTCAATGCGGAATGGGCTGTCTGTCAGGATCCTGTAATAAAGGTGATAATGTCCACGGCCACAGGTGTTGCGGCTCATCACGTATCCTTCGCCTTCTGATGGAGCCGTTTGTCGGAAGTTTGCCTCATGGACGTGTTCGAAGGAGGAGGCCGTGTGAAGTTCCAGCCTGGCTTCCTTCCCCTGCGGGAAAGTGAATTCCTCCACGGCTAGGTGACTGGTAGCAGTGGCGCGGAAGGCAGTCCCGTCGGCCATGCTGACTGCATAGAAGCCCGGCCGTGCCTGCTCGGTGCTCCTCACGATACGTGCCACACTGCCAGGTGCACAGGGCAGGAGTGACACGTTGCCACCGCATCCGCCACCTCCTACACCCGAGAGGCGGTTGATGCTGAAACCGCTGATGTCGTCCACCTCGTGGTCATAGCCCGGGTGCTGACGCGGCTTGCTGTCGGGGCTCACCTGTATCATGCCGTAGGGAACGGCGGCTCCGGGCGACATCTGTCCGTAGTCGTTGGCTGTGCCTATGAAGAGGTTTACCTCTCCCAAGTGGTCTTGGGATTGCAAAGGAACTGCATCTGCCCATAGGGGCAATGTAGCCAGAAGCAGGGTTGCGTATGTTTTCATCAGGATAAAGAGTGCAGATGATTTCCTTACAAAGTTACACATTATCCATGAAACGGAGGGCTGCCCAGTTCTGGCATTTTCGCTTCACAGAACAGGGTAGCCCCTCTACATGTGCTGTTTACTGGAACAAGATGCGACGGAAGTGCTTGCTCAGCCGCTCATAGCCCTTGGCATTGGGGTGGAGTTTGTCGGGCAGGAAGCACGATGGATCCACCTGTCCCGAACCGTCGGAAAGCGTGAGAGCCTCCGAGAAGTCGTGGTAGAAGGTCATGCCGTCGGGCTTTACAGCTTTTTGGAGCAGGTCATTTAGTTGGCGCACAGCTTCCTCCCGGCCTCCCTTGGGGTAGATACCTATCACGTGGAGGCGTGCCTGTGGCTGGTGGCGGCGTATGAGCCCCACAATATCCATGATGCCATCCACCACCTGCCAGGCCGGTTCACCGTTGTTGGTGCCTATCATCAGGCATATCTCACGTGGCTTGCAATTCTCCAGTTCGCCGTGTGACAAGCGCCAGAAAGTGTTCTCCACGCGATCCCATCCCATGCCCATGTTGGTCACGGTGTGCCCCTTGAAGAGTTTGTCCCACGATTTCCCGCCGTTGACCACCGTGCCGGCCGGCTCTCCGCCCCAGAAATGAGTGATGGAGTTGCCTATCATGAGCACCTCGGGATCTGTTTCTCGGTTGCGTTGCAAGATGCGGTTGTGCCTCTCTGTCCAGTCGTAGCCGTCCCTTTGCTGCGTGCAGGGACGGTAGTGGCGCATGGTGTCAACGCCCACCAGCACCCGGTCGAGCACTTGGGCATAGGCAGCCTCGTATTTCATCATGCCCACGTCATTGGGATGTACACCCTCGATGAAGTCATCGGCGGTCAAGCCCAGTTCCTCTCGTGTGATGTAGTACAAGTCCCTTACTCCCTGCTTTGAGAGTTCGTCCACAACACGGTGCTGTATGGTGTCCTTTGCCCTCTGCTGGTGGAAGTTGTAGTTATGCACCAGTGCCGAAGGGTGCTCGATGAACTGGCCCTCCATGAATACTATGGGTGCCTGACTGGCAGAGCGCAGTTTCCCAATGCCGTAGCGCAGGCGTTCCTCATACTGCTGTGAGGTTAGGTCGGCGCAGTTGGGTACGCAGTCTATCAGGTAGGCACGTGCGTCAATCTCCGCCAAGGCGTCAAACAGAGCGTTCTCCATCTTTCCGTTTCCCGAGAATCCAAGGTTTATCACGGGGCATTCATAGCGGCGTTTCAGGCGCGTGCTCCAGATGAGGCCAGGGCGACAGGCCGATGCTCCATGCGCTATGGATGTGCCATAGACCACTATCGGACGCTCTTGGGAACCCTCTGTAAAGTGGAAGGAGTCCGATGCGTCCGTGCCCACGGCGAGCCACTTGATTCCGTTGTACGCGGGGAGATAGAGTTCGTAAGTGATTTTCCGGCCATAGTGGCTGGGTAGTTCAGCGGTGTTGAAGTAGTACTGAACCGTGTCTGAACTATTGACCGACAGATTGTACCGCATCATGTTGGGTATCCAGGTGGTGTTTCCGTCAGGATCTGTGGCGTAGAGATCCACGCCCGAGTGGCACTGGGTGACCACGTTGGGGTAATTCTTGCCTTGGAAATAGTTGATGTAGCGCAC
Source organism: Prevotellaceae bacterium (assembly GCA_019420585.1). Classification (GTDB taxonomy): domain Bacteria; phylum Bacteroidota; class Bacteroidia; order Bacteroidales; family Bacteroidaceae; genus Physcousia. The sequence goes on along the minus strand of JAHZGX010000020.1, from coordinate 67,626 downwards.
CCACACTTGCTTGGCGTTGGTTTGGAAGCGCAGTGACACACCTGGGGTTTGCCTTGACAAGTTCCAAACGGAAGGTGGAACTTCCTGCTTCATCCTGTCCGGCAGGCGGCAGTAATTGCTGTTGCCGGTTTCATTGTTCCAGCCTCGTCCGTTGAGCAGGCATTGTGCCTCCTTCATCGGATCGTGCCACACGGTCTGTGCCTGTGCGCTTGCTGCCGTTAGCAGCAGGAACGCGGTTATCAGAGTTTTACGTTTCATGTTAGTTCTTTTTAGCATTCCTGCAAATTTACAAAGTATTTCTCACAATTGGGCAAGGCATAGCCATATTCTGTGCGCTGTGCCGCATGTGTCAATGCGGAATGGTGCCTTGACGGAGGTGGAATTTTGGCGCGGTCGAAAAAATGTGTGTGGCGCGCAGTCTCAATCCGCAGGAACTTCGTACCTTTGTCCCCGAAACGAGAAATGTGGATAGATTTGGGCTGATTGCAACCACAGAAAAAAATGCTAAAAAGGGCAAGGCCGATGTCTTGCCATGCATTTATGCCTACGTCTTTTCCCCATCTTGTTGATTGTTCAACTTTAATGATTCAATTGACTATGGGTTATCTATTTACCTCTGAATCCGTGTCGGAAGGACATCCCGACAAGGTGGCTGATCAGATTAGCGATGCCGTGCTGGACAAGTTGCTGGCTTTCGATCCCCAGTCACATGTGGCCTGCGAGACCATGGTGACCACCGGGCAGGTGTTCCTCTCGGGCGAGGTCACGAGCCAGGCCTACATTGACTTGCAGCGTGTGGCGCGCGAGGTCATCAACCGCATCGGCTATACCAAGGCTGAGTACATGTTTGACGGCAACAGTTGTGGCGTGCTGAGTGCCATACATGAGCAGAGTCCTGACATTCACCGTGGCGTAAGCCGTCAGGCTCCCGAGGAACAGGGAGCGGGTGACCAGGGCATGATGTTCGGCTATGCAACCAACGAGACCGACAACTACATGCCCCTGAGCCTTGACCTGGCGCACCGTCTGCTGGTGGTGCTGGCCGAGATACGCCGAGAGGGTAAGGTAATGACTTACCTGCGTCCCGATGCCAAGAGCCAGGTGACGGTGGAATACTCTGACGAGGGCAAGCCGCAGCGCATTGACACCATCGTGCTCTCCACACAGCATGACGAGTTTGACACCGATGAGGCCATGCAGGGGCAGATTGCCAAGGACGTGCGCGAGATTCTGGTGCCGCGCATGTTGCAGGGCATACAGAAGCCCGAGGTGCTGGCACTTTTTGCCGGTGACATCAAATATTATGTCAACCCCACCGGCAAGTTTGTAGTGGGAGGCCCACATGGTGACACGGGTCTCACGGGCCGCAAGATCATTGTAGACACCTACGGGGGCAAGGGTGCCCACGGCGGTGGGGCCTTTAGCGGTAAGGATTCTTCCAAGGTGGACCGATCGGCGGCTTATGCTGCGCGCCATATAGCCAAGAACATGGTGGCAGCCGGCGTGGCCGATGAGATGCTGGTGCAACTGAGTTACGCCATCGGGGTGGCCGAGCCGGTGAGCGTGTATGTCAATACTTACGGGCGCAGTCATGTGGACATTCCGGACAGTCAGATAGCCGAGTACATACGCCGGATGTTTCCTCTCACCCCCTATGCCATAGAGCAACGTCTGAAGTTGCGCAACCCCATCTATGAGGAGACGGCCGCCTACGGGCATATGGGACGCGAACCCCGAGTGGTGACCAAGCGTTTCGAGTCGCTCTACCATGACACCAAGGAGATTACCGTGGAACTCTTCACCTGGGAGAAACTCGACTATGTGAAGCAAATCAAGGAGGCATTCGACCTCTGAGTCACAGGGGCGCATCGGGCGGCCGTATGTCGGCTGAAGGCACGTTGCTGCCTTGCCTGGAAGCCCCTTTATATATTCAAGGAATAGGGAAAGTGGACATCAAGAGCATTTGCGTGTATTGCGCCAGCAGTTCGCAGGTTGACCGCAAATATGTTGACGCGGCTTACGAACTGGGCAGACTCATGGCCGGACGCGGCATCAGACTGGTCAACGGTGCCGGCAACCAGGGACTCATGCGTGCCTCGGCCGACGGATGCCTGCAGCATGGCGGGCAGGCATTGGGCATCATACCCTCTTTCATGGTGTCCGAGGGGTGGTGCCATACGGGCATGACCTGTGTGGCGGAGACTTCCGACATGCACTTGCGCCAGCAGAAGATGGCCGAGGAGAGTGATGCAGCCATCTTTCTTCCCGGAGGCTGCGGTACGCTGGCCGAACTGAGTGAACTCATCACGTGGAAGCAATTGGGGCTTTACCTCAAGCCCATAGTCCTGCTCAACACCGATGGTTATTATGATTCCTTGTTGCAATTCCTGCAGCAGGCCGCCGACATGCATTTCATGCGCCGACAACATACCACCATCTGGGGCGTGGCAAGTACTCCCGAGGAGGCGCTTGACTTGGTGCGGGACACTCCCATGTGGGATACTTCCATACGTCGTTTTGCTGCTTTATGAGTACTTGGCAGGCTTGTATGATACTTCAGGTGCAGGTTCCCGACAGCCTGGATGCTGTGCTCGTGACGCAGGAGCCGGACACGTTGCTTCGGGCTGCGGATGACACGGCGCAGCCCGAAGCACTAGCCCTACCTGTATTGCCTGCCGACACTCTTGCCACGAACCGCCATATTCTTCCGGCTGAGCCGGTGGCTAGATTCGTGCAGCCTGCTGACTCTCTGAATGTGGCTCGTGATGTCCTTTTGGCTGATTCTCTTGCAATTCCTGACCTCACTCCCCGGTCACTTTTCTCTGTTTGTGAGGCGGATGATGAGCACGCCGACAGCCTTTGCACGGTGTGGAACCATTTTCAGGAGCCTGCCGACGGATATTTCCAAAACGGCCCTTATTGGCATCCCGAGCGGCTCGCATTGCACATAGGACTACCTTGCCGTCCTCTTCCTTATCGGGTAAGCACTGACAGTTCCGCCGCCTGTGCCATGCTGGTGTGCTTCGTCATGCTGGTGTACATGCTCTTGCGTTATGGCAATGAGATGCGCTCGCAGATGCATGATTTCTTCTTGCCCGCACGCATCAGGCAGGAGCATCATCGAGGATTGAGCACAGCCCAAGGACTTCTGTCCATGCCTTACGTGTGTCTGATGCTTAGTGTGATGGGCAGTGTAGGCGTTTCGACAATCGAACAGGACAGGCTTGCTTTGCTCACTGATACCGCCGACAGGCTTGCTTTACAGGGGTTCTATGTGGCTGCGTGGCTGTTTTTCTTTTTCCTCAAGGCCAATTTCTATGCCTTTGTAAATTGGATTTTCTTTGACAAACTGGCCTGCCGCGAGTGGCATGACACCTTGTTCCATGTCCTGGCTCTTGAGTGTGTGCTTTTGTTCCCTGTGCTCTTGCTCATGGTGTACATGTCTCCTTCGGTGCAAGTACTTGTCTGGAGTGTACTTAGCGTTATTGCCTTTGGCAAACTGCTCTTACTATACAAAGCGGTTCGTCTCTTTTCCGTTAAAATATATGGTGCATTGCATTTAATTACGTACTTTTGCACCTTTGAAGTCGCACCCCTGTGGGTTGAACTTGAATTATTGACACACATTACGGACTTGCTATAAGTAAAAGAACAGGACGAAATGACTATTAAGAAGATACTCGTATCGCAGCCCAAACCGGCATCGGAAAAGTCTCCGTACTTTGACATTGCCAACAGCCTGAACGTTGAAATCGTGTTCCGCCCCTTCATCAAGGTAGAAGGTGTGACTCCCCGGGAGTTCAGACAGCAGAAGATTAACATTCTGGATTATTCTGCGGTAGTGTTTACCTCACGTCATGCAGTAGACCACTTCTTCAAACTCTGTGTCGATCTTCGCGTCAATATTCCCGAAGACATGAAGTATTTCTGCATCACCGAGACCGTGGCTCTCTATATCCAAAATTACGTACAGTACCGCAAGCGTAAGGTATTCTTTGGCACCACAGGCAAGGCTGACGGACTGATGTCAGTCATCTACAAGCATAAGTCGGAGAAGTATTTTATTCCCATGAGTGATGTCCACAATGATGACATATCGGAGCAGTTGGCTGCCAAGAACATCTGTCACGCATGCGGCGTGATGTACCGCACGGTGAGCAATGACTTCACGCCCGATGAGGTGTTTGACTATGACATGCTCATCTTTTTTAGCCCCAGTGGTGTGCGTGCGCTGCAAAAGAACTTCCCCAACTTTGAACAGGGCGAGATGGCCATTGGTTGCTTCGGTCCGTCCACGGCGCAGGCTGTTCGTGATGCTGGGCTGAGGCTCGACCTTGAGGCTCCTTCCCCCGAATATCCCAGCATTACAGCCGCACTCAGAGCCTATATTACCAAGATAAATGGTTGAGTGGCATCCGCATACGCTGCCCAAGAGTGAGCGTCTGTGCAGCCGGAAAGCCTTGCAGAGGCTCTTTGGCAACGAGCGGCGTTCCATTAGCGTGTTCCCTGTCCGAGCAGTCTTTGCTGACAGTCAGGAGCCGGGTGTGCGTATCATGGTGAGCGTGAGCAAGCGTCATTTCAAGCGTGCAGTGAGGCGTAACCGCGTGAAGAGACAGTTGCGTGAGGCTTATCGATTGAACAAGCAGTTGCTCTGCGGCCTTGCGGGTGGACTGGATATAGCCTTTCTGTGGAACACTGCTGAGGTGTTGCCCACCCGCATAGTCATGCAGAAGATGCAGCAGTTACTCCATCGTATCCATGAAAGCATCGGCCAGGCCATGTAAGTTGAGCAGGATGCTGGCATGGGTGCTCACGCTTCCTGTCCTGTTTTATCGGCGTTGCATATCTCCGTGCACGCCATCCTCCTGTCGTTTCACGCCCACCTGCAGCCAGTATGCATTGGAGGCTCTGCGCCGCCATGGGGCTTTCCGTGGCTCATGGCTTGCCCTGCGCCGCCTGCTTCGTTGCCATCCCTGGGGCGGAAGCGGCTATGATTCCGTGCCCGATTGACCTGCCGTCCCGGCCGATTGTCAACTTCTGCATTCTTTAGACGCGCATTCTTCTCTCTTCTTTTCCCCATGCATTCCGTAGTTTCCGTCAGGGTACCTAACAAGTGTTAAAAACGCAGAGCGCTTCATCGGCACATGAAGCGTTCTGCGTTGGCCATCGCACCGCAGTGCCTTTTTCGGGGAACAATAATAAGGCAGCCATAGGAACGTCTCCGGCAGACGTTTTCCTGTGGCTGCCTGTGTGAAATAAGTGTGTCTACGGGGCATCAGTGCAGAATGTTTTCGGCCACCTGATTGAAGTAGTCAATGCATTGCATGATGTCGGGCACGGAATTCTCCCAGTTGGTCTCATACTCGATGGCAAAGTAGCCCTTGAAGTGCTGTGCCTTGAGTTCCTTCAGCATGTCGGCCACTCCCAGGCATCCCTTGCCCCAGATGACATCGGACTGTCCGGCTGCACCTTCGCGCCTGGCTTCAATGTCCTTGAAGTGGAGCGAGATGATTCGTCCGCTCAACTTGTTGAGGCAGGCCGTTGACTGCAGTCCCTCGCGGTTCCAGTGCCCTACGTCAGCACATGAACCCAGTCTCGGGCTTCGGTCTTTGATGGCCTGGAGCAGGTTCTGCGGGTTCCAGTAGGTGGAGGGTTGCGGATGGTTGTGCACAGACACCTTGATTCCGTATCGTTCGGCAAGGCACTCTACCCAGTTCCACATCCACAGGGGCGGCTCGCAGGTGATGTATTCCATCTTCATCTCACTGGCGAGTTTGAACATCTGCAGCCATTCGTGTGTGTTTTCGCTCACAAATACACCTGTGCCCACGATGCGCACTCCCCTGCGGGCAGCCTCGGCGCGTAGTTCGCATCTATCGTCTGCAGAGAGTTCGTAGCCGAACACCTTGTCTCCCCACTTACCGCCCAGGCGGTGTCCGGGGTATACCTCAATGTATTTCAAACCCATCTGCTGTGTCTTGTCCAGAGCCTCCATCAGGGTGAACTTGTGCAGGGTGTATGACTGTATGGCCAGTTTCCATCCGGCTTTTTCCGCCTGGGTCTTCCTGGCCAAAGCGGGCTGTGCCCATGCCGTGCACAGGAGTGCCAGCAGGGTCACGATGAAGAGTTTTCTTGTCATGTGATTTTCTTTGCTCTCAATGGTTTCCTTATCGTGGCATGTCGGGGAGCGTGTATCCGTTGTGATATGTGTGCCGTATCCATTCCTCTGCGGCTTCCTTTGCGTTCATCTCCAGGAATCTCCGGTCGAACTTCGGGTCTCCGTCGATGACCTTGAAGTCGTCATAGTTGACTATCTTTATCTTGTCATTGGCTGAGATGTTGGTAAAGCACATGTTTTCGCCGTCCCACTGGAGTTCGCGGTGCAGTCCGTACAGTCCGGCCAGGCGCACAGCCAGCACACCCATGTCTACCATCTCGGTGAAGGGTCCGCTGAACTGGAAGTTGGACGATGCCTCCACGCGGCTGTCGGCAGGCTCCTTGCATGCCCGTATCCAGTCCTGTTCATGGGTGTCGCTTTCCCATATGCTGATAACATCGGAGTGTCCGCCCTTGACGCGCGGCAGTGTGGGTGTCGGCTCTTTGTAGTCCTTCATGCGTGACTTGGGCAGCAGGGTGGGGTTGAATCCGTAGCATCCCATCATAATCTTGCCTTTTGTACCTACGAATATCACGCCTCCGTTCTCGTCACCCATCATCTCTCCGTCGGCCAGTTCCTCGGGGCGTGGCGGCATGAGCCCCCCATCGTACCAGTGTACTTTTACTTCCGGCATCTTCACCTTGCCTTTCTTGGGGCGTGCGGGGAAGGTGTAGGTAATCATCTCGGCGTGTGGAGGTGAGTACAGGTTGCTCATGGTGGAGCTGGCGATGACGCTTGTGGGATGCTTGATGCCCAGTGCCCACACTACGGGATCCATGATGTGGCAAGCCATGTCGCCTAGCGCGCCTGTGCCGAAGTCATACCACCCGCGCCAGTTCCAGGGCGTGTATGAGGGGTGATAGGGGCGCATCTCTGCCGGGCCGATGAATGATGCCCAGTCCAGGTCTTGGGGTACGGGAGGGGTGTCAGTGGGTTTCATGAGTCCCTGCGGCCAGATGGGACGGTCAGTCCAGCAGTGCACCTCGGTCACCTCACCGATGGCTCCGTCCCATATCCACTCTGCAACCCGGCGGCACCAGTCAAATGAGTTGCCCTGGTTGCCCATCTGTGTGGCTACGCGGTATTTTTTGGCCAGCGCGGCTAGGAGCCTTGACTCGTACACGGTGTGGGTGAGCGGCTTCTGGCAGTACACGTGCTTGCCCAGTGTCATGGCGTGTGCAGCAATGGTGGCATGGGTGTGGTCAGGAGTGGCAATAAGCACGGCATCGATGCTGTCCTTCATTTGGTCCAGCATCACGCGCCAGTCCTTGAACCGTTTGGCTTTGGGGAAGTCGCCGAAGGTCTTGGCCGCATAGTGCCAGTCTACGTCGCACAGTGCCACGATGTTCTCTGTCTTCATGAAGTTGAGATTGCGTCGTCCCACGCCTCCCACGCCTATGCCGGCGATATTGAGCCTGTCGCTTGGTGCCACGTGGCCGAATTTCTTGCCCAGCACGGTGTTGGGCACCACTACAAGAGCCGCTGCACCCATGCCGCCGCGCTTGATGAAATCTCTTCTCGAAATCTTTTCCATAATCACGTAGTCTTAGTTGTTATCTCGTCCGAAGTGCCTCCCTGGCTCCCCTGAGACGCATTTTCTGCCTAAAGTTACAGTTTTTTTCTTTACGGGTGGCCTTTCGTGCAGGGAAATCGTCCGGGCGGTGTCTTTTTTCTTCCGCTTCTGTCCCTGTCGGGACTGTAGTGCAAAATAAGTTGCCCAAAGTGCTTTTTTATGATAATAAAACAGTAACTTTGCACCTTGAAACACGGATGCTCCTGTAGTTCAATGGATAGAACAACGGTTTCCTAAACCGTCGATCCGGGTTCGATTCCCGGCGGGAGTACAGAGGATTCATGTTTGATGTCCGCGAAAATTCAAGAGAGAGGAAATCCCGTGCGCTCTGTATAATCAGACTTTCCGGTCCGTGACCTGCAGGCTTTCCGCTCAGACACGTCCCCCTGCCGCACAAGGTCGATTCTCTCATTATTATATAATGGTTATGGCAGAAGCTATAGAAATCAGAGAGAGAGAATCCGTTGTGGTGAGATTCTCAGGTGACTCAGGTGATGGCATGCAGTTGGCAGGCAACATTTTCTCCACTGTATCGGCCACCGTGGGCAACAGCATCAGCACATTCCCCGACTATCCCGCCGACATACGAGCCCCGCAAGGCTCGCTTACAGGCGTGTCTGGATTCCAGGTACATGTGGGTGCAGGACAGGTGTATACGCCAGGCGACCAGTGTGACGTGCTGGTGGCCATGAACGCGGCTGCGCTCAAGACCCAGTATCGATATGCCAAGCCCGGGGCCGCCATCATCATTGACACCGATAGTTTCGGTTCCAAGGATCTGCAGAAGGCCGCTTTCCAGAGCGGGGACTACCTGGGTGAGATGGGCATAGACCCTGATAGAGTCATCGCCTGCCCGCTTACCACCATGGTCAAGGAGTGCCTGAAGGAGAGTGGCATGGATGTAAAGAGCATCCTCAAATGCCGCAACATGTTTGCCCTCGGGTTGGTGTGCTGGCTCTTTGACCGCGACCTGGACATCGCCTTCAACTTCCTGCGCGAGAAGTTTGCCAAGAAGCCCGGTGTGGCGGAGGCTAACATCAAGGTCATTCAGGCCGGATATGATTACGGGCACAACACGCACAGCGGCGTGGCCAACGTGTATCGCATAGAGACCCGCAACAAGGTGCCCGGACGCTACATGGACATTACGGGCAACAAGGCTACGGCCTACGGCTTCATTGCTGCTGCCGAGAAGGCTGGGCTGAAACTCTACCTGGGTTCCTATCCCATCACGCCGGCCACCGATGTGCTCCACGAACTCTCGAAGCACAAATCGCTGGGCGTGGTCACGGTGCAGTGCGAAGACGAGATTGCCGGATGCGCCTCCTCGCTGGGAGCCTCCTTTGCAGGGGCACTGGCGGTGACCAGCACTTCTGGCCCGGGCATGTGCCTCAAGAGCGAGGCCATGAACCTGGCAGTCATCATGGAACTCCCTTTGGTGGTGCTTGACGTGCAGCGTGGAGGCCCTGCCACAGGACTTCCTACCAAGTCGGAGCAGACCGACCTGCTGCAGGCTCTCTTCGGCAGGAACGGAGAGAGCCCCATGCCTGTCATAGCCGCCACCAGTCCCATTGACTGTTTCAACGCGGCTTTCCAGGCATGCAAGATGGCTTTGGAGCATATGACTCCCGTCATACTGATGACCGATGCCTATGTGGCCAATGGTTCCGGGGCATTCCGCCTGCCCAAGATGGCGGACTTGCCTGGTATCGTCCCCCCCTATGTCCCCGAAAAGATGAAGGGCGAGTGGACTCCATACATGCGTGCGGAAAACGGTACGCGCTATTGGGCTGTGCCCGGACGGGAAGGTTTCGAGCATATCTTGGGCGGACTGGAGAAAGACGACAAGACAGGTGCCATAAGCACCAATCCCGAGAACCACGACCTGATGACACGCAAGCGTCAGGCCAAGGTGGATGCCATACCCGTGCCAGACCTAGAGGTGCTGGGTGACTCGCAGGATGCTGACCTGCTCATTGTGGGTTTCGGCGGCACCTATGGTCACTTGCATGCAGCCATGGACGAGATGCGTGCTACAGGCCGTAAAGTGGCTCTGGCTCATTTCAAGTACCTCAATCCTCTGCCCAAGAACACGGCCGAGGTGATGCGCCGGTACTCGCGTGTGGTGGTGGCAGAGCAGAACATGGGACAACTGGCAGGCTGGCTCCGCATGAAGGTGGACGGCTTCTGTCCCCTGCAGTACAATCAGGTGAAGGGTCAGCCATTCGTGGTCAACGAACTTACGGAAGCCTTCACCGCCATGATGGAGGACTGAGCGCGGACCGGCATATCCCGCTTATAATATATAAGGTATAGAACCATCAAGTCCAAGACAAACAATGTTTACAGCAAACGATTATAAGAAGGGACAGCCCAGGTGGTGTCCCGGATGTGGAGACCATTTCTTCCTGGCCTCACTGCATAAGGCCATGGCCGAGATAGGCATCGAGCCATGGAACACGGCCGTAATCTCGGGCATCGGATGCTCGAGCCGACTACCGCACTACATGGCCACCTACGGCATGAATACCATACACGGTCGTGCGGCTGCCATAGCCACCGGCTGCAAGGTGGCCAATCCCAACCTCACTGTGTGGCAGGTGAGCGGCGACGGTGACGGTCTTGCCATTGGCGGAAACCACTTCATCCATGCCAACCGACGCAACATCAACCTTAACATGATACTGCTCAACAACCGTATCTACGGACTTACCAAGGGTCAGTACAGTCCTACGAGTCCCCGTGGTTTCGTGAGCAAGAGCAGTCCTTACGGCACGGTTGAGGATCCCTTCCGCCCCGCTGAACTCTGCTTCGGTGCGCGCGGCCACTTCTTTGCCCGTGCCGTGGCCACAGATGCGGCAGGCACCGTGGACATCCTCAAGGCTGCCTATGAGCACAAGGGTGCCAGCGTTTGTGAGATTCTGCAGAATTGTGTCATATTCAACAATGGCACGCACGATGTCGTGTACACCCGCGAGGGACGTGCCCGCAACGCCATCTATGTCAAGCACGGAGAGCCCCTTATCTTTGGCGAGAATCGCGAGTTCGGACTCGTGCAGGAAGGTTTCGGGCTTAAGGTGGTGCGCATTGGGGAGGGCGGTATCACGGAGCAGGACATCCTGGTGCACGATGCCCATTGCGAGGACAACACGCTTCAGCTTAAACTCGCCCTTATGGGTAACGGTGACGGATTTCCCATCGCGCTCGGAGTCATCAGGGATGTGGAGGCTCCCACTTACGATGACAGCGTGGCCGAACAGGTGGAGGAGGTGAAGGGCAAGAAGCCTTACCACACCTTTGAGGAACTCTTGGAGACCAACGACATCTGGGAAGTGAAGTGATCTCTGCCCGCAGAACAGACATTCATAACATTAAGCATACGTACATTCAACAGATGAATTTCATAGAAGAACTTACTTGGCGAGGTATGATTCACCAGATGATGCCTGGTACCGAAGAGTTGCTCGGTCGTGAGACAGTGACGGCTTATGTGGGTATTGACCCCACTGCCGATAGTCTCCACATCGGCCACCTGTGTGGAGTCATGATGCTCCGTCACTTCCAGCGCTGTGGCCACAAGCCTCTGGCACTGGTGGGCGGTGCCACGGGCATGATTGGTGACCCCAGCGGCAAGAGCCAAGAGCGAAACCTGCTCAACGAGGAGACGCTGCGTCACAACGTGGCATGCATCAAGAGCCAACTGGCTCGTTTCCTTGACTTTGAGAGTGATGCACCCAACCGCGCCGAGTTGGTGAACAATTATGACTGGATGAAGGACTATACCTTCCTAGATTTTGCACGCGAGATAGGCAAGTGCATCACAGTGAACTACATGATGGCCAAAGACAGCGTAAAGCGCAGGCTGAACGGGGAATTCCAGGACGGCATGTCGTTCACCGAGTTTACTTACCAGTTGCTGCAGGGCTATGACTTCCTGCATCTCTACCAGACCAAGAACTGCAAACTGCAGATGGGCGGCAGTGACCAGTGGGGCAACATCACCACCGGCACGGAACTCATCCGCCGCAAGTTAGGTTCCGAGAATGAGGCGTTCGCCCTCACCTGCCCCCTCATCACCAAGGCTGACGGGAAGAAGTTCGGCAAGACGGAGAAGGGAAACATTTGGCTCGACCGCAACCGCACGTCGCCCTATGCCTTTTATCAGTTTTGGCTCAACGTGGCCGACGAGGACGCAGAGCGCTACATTAAGATATTCACCTCGCTGGATTGCCCCACCATTGAGGAACTCATTGCCCTGCATCGTCAGGATCCCGGGCAGCGGCAACTTCAGAAGAGGCTTGCCGAGGAGGTTACCGTCATGGTGCACAGTCGTGAGGACTACGAACAGGCCGTGGAGGCAAGTAGCATACTCTTTGGGAAATCCACCAAGGAAAGTCTGGAGAAGTTGGATGAGCAAACCCTGCTGGACGTGTTCGCGGGCGTTCCGCAGTTTTTCTTTGATCGTTCGCTGCTTGACGGCGAGGGTGTGAAGGCTGTTGACCTCACCGTGGAGCACACGCAGTGCTTTGCCAGCAAGGGCGAAATGCGCAAACTTACACAGGGTGGGGGCGTGAGTATCAACAAGGAGAAACTTACTTCGCATGACCGTTCCGTCACCCAGGCAGACCTCCTGGACGGCAAGTACCTGCTGGTTCAGCAGGGCAAGAAGAAGTATTTCCTGCTGATAGCAAAGTAAAAAAGCAGCACAATATTTGCGGGATAAGGAGGAAACTTCTATCTTTGCACCCGCAATCCACCTGTTGGATTGGGCTATGGTGTAATGGTAGCACAAGACATTTTGGTCGTCTTAGTTCTGGTTCGAAACCGGATAGCCCAACCCAAGAGAAGCATGGCAGCGTCCTGAGTCGCGTGCCATGCTTTCTTTTTGTTGCTGTACCGCCGTTCTTTCGTGCCATGCATACTCTCCCTGCATGCTTCCTTTCTATGTGGTGTAGTCCCCCTTGTAAGGGAGCCAATCGGCATCCTTGTTAGGATTGAGGCGGTATCCCTCGGCCATGTGTGCCGCTTATTTGCTTCGAAATGAACTTTTTGCAGCCATGGCATGCTCTTTCACAGACTTTTTTATAACTTTGCAGTAAACATGTTGCAACCTTTTTCTATAATATTAAGATGTTTAGCCGTAGATTATTCTCCACTGCATTGTGTTCCATGGCAGTGCTCTGTGTCCAGGCACAGGGCAAGTATAAGAATCCCGTGTTCAACCAGGATACGCCCGACCCTACAGTGGTGCGTGCCCCTGATGGCACGTTTTATACCTACGGAACAGGCGGCACCTGTCGCCGTAGCACTGATTTGGTGAACTGGACCAACGTGGGCAACGCGCTGAGCCGTCCTACGTGGAATGACACCACATACGTCCATGACGATGGCCAGATGAAGACCGACTATTACAGCCTGTGGGCATTGGACGTGAGCCGCACCATCGATGACAAGTATTTGGTTTACTATGCTTGTGCCTATTGGGGCAACGGAACCCGCACGGGTATAGGCGTGGCCACGGGCACCACACCCACTAAGTTTACCGACCGCGGCAAAATGTTCCGCAGCACGGAGATAGGTGTGCACAATAGCATTGACCCCTGCTACGTGGAGGAGTTCGACAAGAAATACATCGTGTGGGGCAGTTTCCATGACCTTTATATCAGTGAACTCTCTGAGGACGGCCTTTCGCTGAAGAACCCCAAGGTGAAGAAGAAACTGGCCGGAGGTGCCTTCGAGGGCGTGATGATATACAAGCGTGGTTCTTATTATTACCTTTTTGCCAGTGTGGGAAGTTGCTGCGAGGGAGTAAACAGCACTTATCGCACGGTGGTGGGGCGCTCCACCAGCCTGATGGGACCCTATGTGAACAAGCAGGGCGGAAGCATGGTGGACAACAATTACACCACCATTATCCAGGGCAATGCCAGTTGGAAAGGCCCGGGACACAATAGTGAGATAATCACGGATGACGCCGGACAGGATTGGCTGCTCTACCATGCCTATAGTTCCGCCACGCCGGACAAGGGTCGCGTGCTGATGCTGGACAAGATTACATGGGACAAGTCAGACTGGCCCGTGGTGGGTGACGGAACGCCGAGCGACACCGAGCAGGACGCGCCAGTGTTCTATAAGGGAAACGGAGCCGACATCACCTACAAGTTCAAGAATACCGACCTTTCCAAGAGTGCCTGGCAGGGATGGGACATGAACGGCATAGAGGAGCCGGGGCTTACGTCAGGCAGGGGCACGGTTTTCATGCCTTTCGGGCTGGCTACTGAGGGTGCTGGCTTTGATGCATCGCAGTCTGTAGAGAAACTACCCAATGGCATCTATGAGTTGAAGTACAATGGGTTTGCCACAGCAGGTTCTGTGGATTGTTATGTCAACGGCATAGCCACACCCTTGTATAACCCCACTGATGACGGCAAGACCCCCGCCACGACGGAGCGTTTGCTCTCCAATCAGATTCAGCGCGGCAATTACGCACAGAGCGTCTATGGCTTCGTTACCGACGGCAAACTGACTATCGGCATGCGCAGCCGCAATCCCCTCGTCTCAGGAGAGCGCTTCTGTATGTCCAACATCAAGGTCATCTACCGGGACATGGACCGCAAGGCACAGGCTGCTCTGCGTCCTCAGGTCGACGGCATGGTGGATGAGATGCTGTCCGGTACCCATCGCTATTACAAGGGTTACCGCGAGCGTCTAGAGCAGTACCGTGCCGGACAGGGCGGAGGAGAAGGGTCTGAAGTGGAGGAAGGCGACTCTGTTAAGGCATACCAGAGCCTGCTTGACTGCTATCTGACGCTTGACAGCATACGCACCAGTATGGCATTGTATGACTCACTTGCCACACGAGTGGATTCCATGCAGGCACAGTTGGACGTGGCCATGGCACAGGGCTATGCCACCGAGCAGGCAAAGGCTGTTCTGGAAGAGGCAAGGAATGTCCTGGCCAACGGGACTTATACCGACCGTGAGGTGGAAGACCTGATGACACGCATGGGGCAGGTGGCACATGATATGGAGTATGCCTACCAGCAGGGTGACGGCACCCGGGAAAACCCCTACGTGATACTTCGCCCCGCGCAACTCGACCACATGCACGATGTGCTTGTCAAGGAGCAAACGATATACTTTGTGTTGGGAACCGACATTGACATGGCGGGATATGAGTGGAAGCAACTCAACACCCCCGACAACAATTATCGGTACTGGATTAACTTCGACGGGCAGGGACACATAATCAGCAACCTCACCCCTGACGGCTCCAAGCACAATCCTAGTTTCTTCGGCGTGCTTTGCGGTGAATGCCGCAACGTGGGCTTCCTGAATGCCCGTGTGGAGAGTGCCACATCCACTTCGGCCATCCTGTGCGGCTATATGGGACATAGTACTTACAAGGATGCTCAAGGCAACCTGTTGCCTGTCATCGTGGAAAATTGTTACTTTGAAGGTACCGTGTCTGGTAAGGGCTACATAGGGGCCATGGGCGGCACGCTCAATTACTCGCCCGTGTTCATACGTAACTGCTACAGCAATGTGCAGGTGCAGGGCACGGAAGCCATAGGCAACTATGGAGGCGGACTGGCAGGCCGTGTACGCTCTGCCCTTACCATCGAGCGCAGTTACGCAGCCGGCACGGTTGCTGCCTATACGGCCGGAGGTATCGTGGGTGGCGGTCAAAGCAGCACCACGCCTGCCGCGCTCTACAGCAATGTCCTGGCTTGGAACAGCAGCGTGCAGGGCACCTTGGCTCATCCCCTGGGTGTGCTTGCCGAGGAGGACAGCCAGGAGAACGTACTTGTGGCAGCCACTATGAAGGTGAACGGTGAGTCGGTTGAGGACGGCCGTACGGATGACGAATTGCGCCAGGCGGCTGCCAAGTGGGGCACGCCCTGGTACTCCGATTCCGCTGCAGGCAACGGTTATCCCATATTGGAGTGGCAGTTTCAGCGCGGTGACTACCGTCAGAAGTGTGGATTTCCCATCCCTGACGGCATAGTGTCCACGCCTTCAGCAGTTCAGTCGACATCGCAGGCCACTTATGACCTGCAGGGACGATGCGTGCAGTCGCCTGTCAGGGGACTCTACATCGTGAACGGTCGCAAGGTGCTGGTCAAGTAACTCTTATCTTTTCGGTTGAGGGGGGAAAGCACCATACAATCATACATCGGGGCGGAAGTCTCAAGGGGGCTCCCGCTCTCTTGCGTGAGGGGCATGCCTATGTGCACCATGATGTTTTCAGCAGCCAGTCCCTTGCACTATACCATACAGGATTAACCCAATGAGATATATGATAATCAAAGACCTTATCAGGAAATGCTCCCGTCGGCTTCTGCTGACGGCAGCAATGGTTCTTGCAGCCATGCAAGGCAGGGCGCAGACCATGGAGCCCACGCTCTTCTTCATCTCCAACACCCATCTTGACACACAGTGGAACTGGGACGTGAAGACCACTATCAACGACTACGTCTATAAGACCATGACGGAGAACATGGCCTTGATGGACAAGTACCCGGCCTTCATGCTCAATTACGAGGGAGCCATCAAGTACATGTGGATGAAGGAGTATTATCCCAAGGAGTTTGAGCAACTGAAGTCCTACGTGGCCAGCGGACGCTGGCACGTGAGCGGAATGTCGGTCGATGCCAATGATGTGATGGTGTCCTCGGCCGAGAGCATCCTGCACAGCATGCTTTATGCCAATCGTTTCTACCAAGAGGAATTTGGCGTGCGGGGTGGTTATGACATCATGCTGCCCGACTGCTTTGGCTTTTCTTACGCCTTGCCTTCGCTGGCGCGCCATGCCGGCATCAAGGGTTTCCACACCAACAAACTGGCCTGGGGAGCGGCTGCTTATGACAAACTGCCTCCCTTCGGAGTATGGCAGGGAGTCGATGGAAGCCAGATTTATGGCATCTACAAGCCCGGAGCCTATGACAATCATGAGGATTACAACAAGGACATGACCACAGACCAGGCGATGCTCTCTTTGGCAAAGTCCAATCAGTCGTCCTATGGCGTGCCTGCCGTGTTCCGCTATGTGGGGCCGCGCAGCGACCGTGGGGGAGGGCTGCAGGACAAGTCGGGAAGCACTGGTGAGAATACGCCTTACTGGCTGAATTTCAGTGCATCGAAGACCGATGGAGACCTGCGTGTGGTGCTCGCCACGCCTGATGAGTGTTTTGACTACCTTGACAGCCACCGCAACGGCAAGTATCATGTATGGGACGGCGAACTGCCCATGCGCAGCCATGGCGTGGGCAGTTACACCAGTTGGGGGGTGCTGAAGCGGTGGAACAGGAAAACAGAACTCCTGGCCGATGCTGCCGAGAAGGCCTCTTCGCTGGCTCAGTGGCTGGGTGCCAGGGCTTATCCGGCAGATCAGTTGCGTGACGCGTGGGTGAGAATGCTCTGGCAGCAGCACCACGATGGCATTACAGGCACTTCCATACTCTCGGCCAACGACTATTCTTACAATGAGTATTATCTGTCCAATAAGTCTTTCGCCCAGGAACTGCGTGCTTCAGTGGGCGCATTCAGCACGTTGCTGGATACCCGGGCAGAGGGAACACCCATGGTGGTCTACAATCCTCTCTCGCATGATCGCACCGATGTGGTGGAGGCAGAGATGGATTGTCCTGCAGAGCCTGCTGGTGTGCGTGTGTTGGGTCCTGATGGTAAGGAGGTGCTCTCGCAGGTACTCTCCTACGATGCCGCTACGCACCACCTCCGCTTCCTCTTCGCTGCCACCGTGCCCTCCCTAGGCTGTGCCGTGTATGACATACGTACCGATGAATCTTCGCAACTGACTTCGTCACTCACCGTTGACGGAGAAAAGCGTCAGATGAGCAATGGGCGTTACCGTGTGACAGTGAACAGTCAGGGTGAGGTGGGGCAGGTGTATGACCTCCTCAACAGCCGTGCGCTCTTGAATCCGGTGCGCCAGCAGATGATATATGACCATGAAGACACATGGCCCGCATGGGAGATAAGTTATACCGACGTGTGCCGTACACCCTCTGACATTCTGGGTAGCAACGCTCAGGTAACCCTTGTGGAGGACGGCCCATTGCGCAAATCCTTCCGAGTGGAGCGTACCTGTGCAGGCAGCACTTTCGTGCAGTACATACGCATGAGTGCGCTTTCCAACCGCGTGGATTGTGTGAACGAGGTAGATTGGCAGACTCAGGAGCGGATGCTCAAGGTGCAGTTCCCCTTTACCTTCAGCAATAGCCAGGATACTTATGATATCTCTCTGGGTACGCTGGCACGTGGCATACGCACTTCCGACTGTTATGAGGTGCAGGGACATCAGTGGGCCGACCATTCTAATATCAACGGGCAGTATGGGGTGTCGATACTCAATGACTGCAAGTACGGATGGGACAAGCCCGATGCGCGCACCCTGCGCCTGACCCTGCTCCACACCCCTTCGTGTGGAGGCTACAAGCATCAGGCCAACATGGATATGGGGCCGAATCAGTATACTTACTCCATCTTGCCGCATGATGGAGGCTGGAGTCAGGAGACTCAGATGGAGGCTGCACGTCTCAATCAGCCCCTTTTGGCTTTCACCGTGCCTGCCCATCATGGGAGTATGGGGCGCACTCTTTCGCTGGCTGAACTCAACACAGACAGCGTGAGCATCAAGGCGCTGAAGAAGGCAGAGGACACTGATGAACTCATTGTCCGCCTTTATGAATGGACGGGACACGACCAGCAGGACGTTCGTGTCACTTTCCCCGCCCCAATTGAATCTGCCCGTGAGGTAAACGCACTTGAGGAGGAGGTGTCTTCCGCTGCGTTCAGTGACAGTACGCTCATTCTCAGCATAGGGCATTATCAGCCTAAGACCTTTGCAGTAAGGCTCAGAAGACCTGCCGTGGAGCCCGATACCACGGCTCTGTGGGGAACGCCAGTCTCCCTGCCTTACAACCTTGATGTGATGAGTTACGACAAGTCGCGGGGCAACGCCACAACACTCTTCCCTTATGCTTATCCTGCCGAGATGATTCCCGACACGTTGCTCAGCGGGGGAGTGCGCTTCGTGATGGGTGACCGCCAGGACGGCATGCGCAATGCCCTGCGCTGCAGCGGGCAGGACATTACCTTGGAGCGCAAGGCCGGGCAAAACAGGTTGTGCCTGCTCATGGCCAGTGCCGCTGAGGCTGGCAGCACGGCACAGGTGGTGGTGGGCGAAGATACTACCGTCATCCAAGTGCCTTATTACGCAGGGTTCGTGGGACAGCCGCTCACCTGTACCAACCTTGAGGCACGTTATACGGCCGACAATGTGGCGTTGGCCATCTCACATGCCCATTCTGTGAGCAGCAAGAGCAATGAGACGATGTGCTACATGATGGCTTACCGCTACAGTGTGCCTTTGCCCGAGGGGGTCACCTCGTTCCGGATACTGAGCAGCAACGTGCGCCTGCTGTTGCTGGCAGCCTCCACCTCGTCATCGCCCATGGACGACCTGAAGGATGCCACTCCCTTGACCACGGAAATAGACTATCGCGAACTGGGCAATGCACGTGGTGACGTGCAGGATGGCCGGCTGGTACCGCGTGGAGTATCGGCTTCGCAGCAGAATGGGAGCGCAGAGGCTGCCACTAAGGCCAATGATCAAGACGCAACCACCAAGTGGTGTGTCACTTCTGGGCAGAATCAAACTCCCTGGCTCCAGTATACCTTTGCTCAGCCGGTGGTCATCAACCGTTGGATGGTGCTGGGAGCGGCTGCAGAGAACGGTGATTACGTGGCTAAGGCTTTCCGCCTCCAGTACCAGGATGAGAACGGAACATGGGTGGATGCCGATGTGGTGACGGGTAACACGCTCAACAAATGCCAGCGTACCATACCCCCAATCACTTGCTCGGCTGTGCGCCTGCAGATGACGCAGGGTGAGCAGGACGGTTACACTACACGTATATATGAGTTTGCCGTCTACGGACACCTAAAGGACGATACGCCTGTTTCCTCTGTGTTTCAGGAGGAAATTCCGACCGGTGCCATCTATGACCTGCAGGGCAGGCAGGTGTATAATCCTGCGCGTGGGATATACATTCGCAATGGGCGCAAAGTTCTGATAAAGTAATTTCATTCAACTGCAGGGTGACGCAAGGCGGCGCCTCCATGGGAGTGCGCCGCCTTTACTCTGTGCAAAAATACGATTGACAAGTATGGAAAAGAAATCTCCCAATCGCGATGCACTCGACTTCGCCAGCGAACCAGTAAGGCGGCTCTTCCGCCAGATGTTCCTTCCCACGTTGCTTGGAATGCTCTCCATAGTGGTGCTCAATATCACCGACGGAGCCTTCGTGGGGCATGGTGTGGGTTCCGATGCATTGGCAGCGGTCAACATCGTGGCTCCCTTCTTTCTGATAAGCAGTGGAGTGGGACTGATGCTAGGCATTGGTTGCAGCGTTACGGCAAGCATCCACCTCTCCCATGGAAACCGTCATGCCGCGGAACTCAATCTTACTCAGGGAATAATGGCCGCCGTGACGGTTGGTGTGGTGCTGTCGGCCGTAGTGCTGTCAGATCAGGAGTGGGTGTGCCGCCTCTTCGGCTGTACGGACCGCCTGTTGCCTTCTGCCTGCTCTTACCTGCGCTGGATAGCCCTTTTCATGCCCTTCAATATGTTCTGCACCACAGCCATGTTCATGGTGCGGCTCGATGGGGCTCCGCGGTTTGCCATGGCCATCAACTGTATGGCTGCCGCGCTCAACATTCTGCTTGACTGGCTGTTTGTTTTTCCCTTGCACATGGGGCTTGAGGGCGCGGCAATTGCCACCTCGCTGTCTTTCGGACTTTGTGCATTGCCCGAACTTTTTTATGTGATGCGCCTGTCACGCAGTGTACGCTTGTGTCGCATCAAGTGGTCGCCCACCAGCCGGCGACTTACCTTGCGCAATCTGGGCTATCAGTGCCGCATCGGTTTTTCGGCATTGCTGGGTGAGTTGGCCATTGCTTCTGTGCTGGTGGTGGGCAACTATACCTTTGTGGGCCGCTTGGGTGAGGATGGTGTGGCTGCTTATTCCGTGGCCTGTTATTGTTTGCCAATTGCCTTTATGATGGGTAACTCCATTGTGCAGAGCGTACAGCCTATCGTGAGTTTTGCTTACGGGCAGGGCAACGGTCGACGCATGAGTTCCGCCATGCACATTGCCGTTGCCACGGCCATTGTTACGGGTACGCTGGGCATGCTGTTCCTGGCTCTGGAGAGCCGTGTCGTGTCGGCCATCTTTCTGCCTGTCAATTCCCGTGCCTATACTCTTTGCTGCCATGGGCTACCGTTCTTTGCACTGGCTTTCCTGTTCATCACGGTCAACATTGTGCTCGTTGGTTACATGCAGAGCACCGAGCAGACACGTTTGGCCACTCTGTTCACCTTGCTGCGCGGCTTCATCTTCACCATTCCCTGCTTTCTTCTGTTGCCCATGTTGATGGGAAGCAACGGATTGTGGATAGCGCTGCCCTTGGGTGAACTGTTCACCACGCTCGGCATTGTGACGGCATGGCGTATGGGATTCACCCGCATTGGCCGTGGCTGAATTGCCGCCAGGACAGGCCGGCTATCAGCCGCCAGAAAAAGGACAGCGCGTATTGTTCGGCAAAGACATTCTTAGCCTGCAAGAATTCTCGAAATATTCGTGCTTTTCTCTGAAATTTACCCAATTTTACTTTCCAATTGGCAAAAATATTTTTCCTGGTTGGATTTTTATTTTTCTCCAGTTGGCGCATTTTTGTGAAACCTTTTCAAGAATAAAGGCAAAAGACTCTTGCAAGGAAGATTTGCCGTATCTGAAATGCGGATTTCCTTGCTTCTTTGGGGCAATACGTATTACTTGGCCGGGACAAGGAATACGTGTTGCACGAAGAGTGGTGCCAGACAGCCTGAAGCAATCCCAAGCATCACATAAAGTATAAGAGCAACAACGCGAGGGGCTGTACCATAATGAAATTAGGTACAGCCCCTCTCTTGCGTTTTTGTTCAGATTGGTGTTCCCTGCTCGGGCTTACAGAGCCATGTCTGCTCCGGCTTTGAACTTCACCACCTTCTTCTCGGGGATGGTGATGGATGCACCTGTGGCAGGATTGACTCCCTGATGTGCGGCACGTGTGGCAACGGAGAATGTGCCGAAACCGATTAGAGCCACTTTGTCCTCACTCTTGATTGCGGTGGCTATGGTGCCTAAAGTTGCCTCCACGGCCTTCTTGGCATCTGCCTTGCTTAGCCCGGCAGTCTCTGCCACCTTGGCTATCAGTTCTGTCTTGTTCATAGTGGTGTTGATTAGTGTTTATTGTATAACGAATTATTTATTGGTGGCAAATATAGTCATTGTTGGCGTTACAGCCAAGGTTTTTGAGGGAAAAGTGATGCGTTGACCCATACAATTTGCTTGAATGAGGTGTTTTGCGGGTATATTACGGCATAAAAGTCATATCTTTGCACCCAAGAACACAGTATATTTTAGTTTGATTATGAATTACATGCCTCCCGTAACCAAGAACCTGCTCATCATCAATGTCCTTTTTTTTCTGGGGCGATACGTTGCCACTCTCTATGGGATAGATTTGGACGATGTGCTGGGACTGCATTTCGTGCTTGCCTCACGCTTCCACCTTTATCAAGTGTTCACCTATATGTTCATGCACGCTTCCCTGGCGCACATCTTCTTCAACATGTTTGCCGTGTGGATGTTTGGCTGTGCGGTGGAGAACAATATGGGCTCTGTCCGCTATCTTCTCTATTATCTGACGTGCGGACTGGGTGCAGCCGTGACGCAGGAGGCAGCGCAGTTTGTTGAGTATGCCTATTCGGGCATGGCTGCCTATGACCAGATACGCGTGGCGGGAAGCGTGCTTCCGGTGAGCGATTACCTCAATCTGTGGACCACGGTGGGTGCCTCCGGTGCCGTGTACGGTATTCTGCTGGCTTTCGGCATGAGTTTTCCTGAGAACAGGATATTCATATTCCCGCTGCCGGTTCCCATCAAGGCCAAGTACTTTGTGGCGGGCTACGCCGTGATAGAATTGCTGCTGGGGTTGAGTTCGGCTCATGATGGAGTGGCTCATTTCGCTCACCTGGGCGGCATGCTTTTCGGTCTGCTCCTGCTCATCTACTGGAAACGTGGCGGTGGCCGGAACCCTAGGAGCGGTGGCTGGTATGACTCAAATGACCATTATGACCGCGGTTCGCAAGGCGGCATGGGCCAGTGGTTCGCATCGCTGAGGAAGCATGTGGGGCAATCCCGGATGAAAGTCACGCGTGGGGGAAAGTTCGGACAGGACATGGACTACCGTGAGGCTGCCCGCAAGGAGGAGGAAGAGATGGACCGCATACTGGACAAGATACGCAAGAGCGGTTATGGTGCCTTGAGCGAAGAAGAGAAGAAACGCCTCTTCGACATCAGCAACCGCCGCAAGTGACTCTGCCATACATTATATAATATAGCCATATCTGCCGATGCCAGGAATGTCGCACAATTCTCCGGGACGCGTGTTCTCGGGCGTGCTTGTGGGAGCCAATCTGCTCACCATACTACTTCTGTGGGCCTGTGTGCTGAGCACCTACCTGCCGCCTGACCGGTTTCCGCGCCTCTCCCTGGCAGGGCTGGCTTTTCCGGTGTTCCTTTCGGCCGATCTTGTGATGGCATTCGTGTGGCTGCTTTTCCGTGCGCGTATGGTGTGGCTCCCGGTTGCCGGGCTTCTGACAGTGGGCGGTTTTGCGCTGGATTATTGTCCGATGAACGGACGCGGCCAGGTGCCTGACAGCGCCCTGTGCGTGATTTCATACAACGCGGGTGCCGTGACGGGTGCCGATGGGCGTGATTCCATGTGGAGTTACCTTGGCAGGATGAAGCCCGACATCGTGTGCCTGCAGGAGATAAGTTCCACTTGGTTCTCCACCGATGAGGCTAAGGCCGACATGCAGCGGCTCGGCCTGACTTGCATGGGCGACAAGGGGAACTATGTGCTGAGCCGTCTGCCCATGCGCGAGGCTGACATCTCCTTCCTGTACACCACGAGGGGCAATGGCAGTTTTGCCTGTTGGGTACTGTGTGGATCCGACAGCCTGTTGGTGATCAGCAATCATCTGGAGAGCAACCGCCTGTCCAGCGAGGAAAAGGATGAGTACCGGCAAATCATACACAATCCCAACCGCAACATGGTGAAGCACGAGGGAAGGGCACTGGCCGGTAAGTTGGCACAGGCGGCGCGCCTGCGTGGTCCTCAGGCTGATACCCTCTGTGCCGTGGTGAACAGGTATGCCCGATATCCCATACTTGTGTGTGGCGACTTCAATGACACTCCCATCTCTTACACTTACGGGCGGCTTTCCGATTGTCTCACGTCGGCCTTCCGGCAGAGTGGACGCGGCATGGGATTTTCCTTCAATCAGGATGAGTTCTTCGTGCGTATAGACCACATCTTCTTTTCGTCACACTTCCAGAGCACCCGCACCTTTGTCAACAGGGACATTTATCTCTCCGACCATTATCCCATAGTGACGTACCTCCGTCAGAAAGGTGAATAAAGGGGGCATTTCAACAGAAATTCGTAAGAGGGTGCAGGAAGTCACGAAAAAATACGTACCTTTGCGGGGTATCGTGTGTTATACACTGCAAACAGCGAGATAAAAAACAACAAATATAACTAAAAATGCAAAACAAAGGATTTGTAAAGGTTTTCGCACTCCTGCTTACCCTTGTCTGCATCTTCTACCTGAGTTTCTCGGTGGCCACCAGTCACTATGAGGGCAAGGCAGAGAAGATTGCACAGACCGAAGGTGAAGAGGCTGCCAACCGCTATCTGGACTCTGTGCTCAACAACAAGGTGTACTGCAACGTGTGGACGCTAAAGGAATGTCGTGAGATGGGCATAGGTCTGGGACTGGATTTGAAAGGCGGCATGAATGTCATCCTGGAGGTGAGTGTGCCCGATGTGGTGAAGGCTCTGGCCGACCACAAGGAGGATACCGACGAGAACTTCCGCAAGGCCGTCGAGCAGGCGACCGCAGAGGCTGCCAACAGCCAGAGTGATTTCATCACCTTGTTTGTCAAGGACTATAAGGCACTCGTGCCGGAGAAGCCGTTGGCCGAAATCTTTGCCACGCAGCAGTTGCGCGACAAGGTGACCACCAAGAGCACCGACCGTGAGGTGGAGCGTGTGCTTCGCACCGAGGTGAAAAGCGCCATCGACAACTCTTACAACGTGCTTCGCACCCGTATCGACCGCTTTGGTGTGGTACAGCCCAACATACAGGCACTGGAAGGCCAGGAAGGCCGCATCATGGTGGAAATGCCCGGCGTGAAGGAGCCAGAGCGCGTGCGCAAACTCCTGCAGGGCAGTGCCAACCTGGAGTTTTGGGAGACCTACAACACCACTGAGGTTACTCCTTTCCTGATGGCACTGGACAGCAAACTGGCTGCAGCACAGGGTGGTGAGACGGAAACTGCACAGTCCGACACCGTGCAGTCCGATACCGTACAGGCTGACACTGCCAAGACTGCCAAGGGCGACCTGGCCGCCATTGTGGGCGGAGACAAGGAGGAGAAGACCGGTGCTTCTCTCTCAGCCGCTGAGATTGAGAAGGCTCACAAGCAGCACCCCCTCTTGAGCCGTCTGCAACTGGCTCAGGGAGCGTATGGCTGCGTGGTGGGCTATGCATCGAAGCGTGACATGGATGTCATCAGCGAACTCATCGAGAGCCCCGAGGCCAAGGAGATACTGCCTTCTGACCTGCGTCTGAAGTGGGGCGTGAAGGGCATTGGCGAAGGTGCAAGTGCTAATATATATGAACTCTATGCCATCAAGGTGACCGAGCGTAACGGACGCGCGCCCCTGGAGGGTGATGTGGTGACCGATGCAAGCGATACATACGACCAGCACGGACGTCCCTGCGTGAGCATGAAGATGAATGTGGACGGTGCACGCCGCTGGGCTGCCCTCACCAAGGCTAACCTGCACCGCAGCGTGGCCATCGTGCTTGATGACAACGTGTACAGTGCTCCCACCGTGCAGAGCGAGATAACGGGTGGCAGCTCGGAAATCTCCGGCTCGTTCACCGCAGAGGAGACCCGTGACTTGGCCAATGTGCTCAAGAGTGGCAAGATGCCCGCTCCTGCCAAGATTGTGAGCGAGGAAATCGTTGGCCCCTCACTGGGTGCCGAGTCCATCCAGCAGGGTATCTGGAGTTGCGTCATTGCCTTTGTCATCCTGATGCTCTACATGGTGACCATGTACGGAGTGATTCCCGGCATGGTGGCCAACATGGCTTTGGTGCTCAACCTGTTCTTCACGGTGGGTATCCTGACCAGTTTCCAGGCTGCGCTTACCATGAGCGGTATTGCCGGTATGGTGCTTACGCTGGGTATGGCAGTGGATGCCAACGTGCTTATCTACGAGCGTACCAAGGAGGAGATGCGTGCTGGCAAGGGTGTGCGTGAGGCTCTTGAGGCCGGTTACCAGAATGCCTTCAGCGCCATCTTTGACTCTAACCTTACCAGCCTTATCACGGCTGTCATCCTCTACAACTTCGGCACGGGACCCATCCGAGGCTTTGCCACCACGCTGTTCATCGGCATCTGCGTGAGTTTCTTCACTGCTGTGTTCCTGACACGTGTGCTCTATACCGAGATGATGAACCGCGACAAGTGGAGGAACCTGACGTTCCAGACTCCCATCGGCAATAAGATTTCTTTCCAGAATCCTGCCTTCAAGATCATGAACGCATACAGGAAGAGTTTCACCATCTTTGGCGTGCTGGCTGTGCTGAGCCTGGGCTTCATGCTCACACGAGGCTTCAGCAAGAGCATCGACTTCACGGGAGGCCGCAACTTCGTGGTGCTCTTTGAGCAGCAGGTGGAGCCCGAGACGGTGCGTGGCTTGCTGGCTGAGGCATTCCCCGAGAGCAATACCAGTGCCATTGCATTGGGCACGGACGGCAAGACCATACGTATCTCCACCAACTACCGCATCCGTGAGGACGGCGTGGAAGTGGACAGCGAGATAGAAAGCAAACTCTTCACTGTGCTGAAGGACGGCGGCCTGCTGGCCGGTGACCTTACTCTGGAGAACTTCATCAACCGCGACGAGCGCGCGGGAGGCTCTATCATCAGCAGCCAGAAGGTGGGTCCCTCGGTGGCAGAAGACATCACTTACGGAGCCATCATCAGTGTGATACTGGCTCTGGCGGCCATCTTCGTGTACATCCTGGTGCGTTTCCGCAACGTGGCCTTCTCGGTTGGTTCCATCGTGGCGCTGACCTGCGACACCCTGCTCATCCTGGGCATGTACTCCATCTGCTGGGGCTGGATGCCCTTCTCGCTGGAGATTGACCAGACGTTCATTGGTGCCGTGCTGACTGCCATCGGTTATTCAATCAACGACAAGGTGGTGGTGTTCGACCGCATACGCGAGTACCTTGGGCTCTATCCCAACCATGACCGCAAGGAGTTGTTCAACACCTCGCTCAACAGCACCCTCAACCGTACCATCAACACCTCCGTGTCCACGTTCATCGTGCTGGCAGTCATCTTCTGCCTCGGCGGTGCAAGCATACGCAGCTTTGCCTTTGCCATGATACTCGGTGTCATCTTCGGCACCCTGTCATCCATCTTCGTGGCTGCTCCCACAGCCTACCTGACGATGCGCAAGACGGGCAAGAAGTAACATATCGGACGCGAGTCCTGAGCAAGGCACCGGGCGGGGCGCAGGGAGAGACCCTGTTCCGCCCGGTGCTCTATTTTGTCAGAAAGCATGAGACGAACAGCATTATTCCTTTGCGCAATCCTCTGCGCCGTGTGCCTGAGGGCGCAGTCCGACACCATACGCGTGCTGGCCATCGGCAACAGTTTCTCCCAGGATGCCCTGGAGCAGTATCTCTATGAACTGGGCCATGAGGTGGGGGTGGAGATGATCATCGGCAACGGATACCGCGGAGGGCAGGGCTTTGCCTCCCACTGGAAGGACGTGACGGAGGAGAACAACACCTTTGAGTACCGCAAGGTGACGGGCGGGGTGCGTACCAACAGGATTCGCTTTGCCTTGAAGACGATTCTCGAGGATGAGCCGTGGGACTTCATCACCGTGCAGCAGGCCAGTCCCGAGTCGGGGCTGTATGGCACCTATGAGCCCTGCATGACGGAACTCCTGCAGTATGCCGCGACCCTTTGCCCGAACCCGGATGTCCGCTTCGGGTTCCACATGACGTGGGCTTACTCCCATGACTCCACCCATGGCGGCTTTGCCAACTACGGCAGCAACCAGCAGGCCATGTATGACAGCATCAACTCCTCGGTGCAGAGGGCGATGGCGGCACACCCCGAACTCACTTTCCTTGTGCCCAGCGGCACGGCCATACAGAATGCGCGGGCTTCGTGGCTGGGGGACAACATGGACAGGGACGGCTATCACCTTGACCTCAAGTTCGGACGCTATACGGCTGCGTGCACGTGGCTCGAGTGCCTCACCGGGCATTCTCCCGTGGGACTGAGGTACAGCCCCTTGGGCGTGGACCCCGTGGCGGCGCTTACCTGCCAGATTGCCGCCCATAAGGCGTGCGCCGCCCCGCATGCCGTGTCGGACATGGCGGACGTGGGCTATGCCCTGGTGAATGACATCAGGCCCGTGGGGAAGGTGAAGCTGAACTTCGGCGACGAGACGTGCGGCGACAGGTCATGGAACAACATCTCCACCGGCACGCGCACGTATACCGGGATAACCGATGAGTACATGCATCCCACGGGCATCACCCTCACTGCCACCCAGCCCATGGCGGGGAGCAACCGCAGCGGCGCGTCCTACACGGTGACCCGCATGCTCATGCCCCAGGGCGTGAGCGAGTCGGCCGTGTGGGGCTATGCCTCGGGCAAGTTCGAGGGTGCGCAGCCGCGTCCCATGGCCGAGTATACGCTGGGGCACCTGAACCCGGACTTGAAGTACGACTTCACCATCTTCGCATCGCGCCAGGACTGCAAGGACTTCCGCCAGACAACCTTCGTGGTGCAGGGGCGCAAGAGCCAGGCCGAGTCGCTCGATGCTGCCAACAACACCTCCGAGGTGGTGCGCATCAAGGGTGTCCGCCCTTCTGAGGACGGGCGCATCACGCTCAGTGTGATGCCCGGCACGCGCAACACCAACGTGCACAGGTTCTATTACCTGAACGCCATCATCGTGCGTGCCCACTGACGTGCGGTGCGCATGCCCATCTCCCGGGTGCCGCCTTTCCCATGGGCGTGCATGTGCGTGGATGGACACAGACGGGAAACATCTAACATGACACATAATATGGAAAACAAGAAAGAAGTACAGTTGCAGTTCCGCCTCAAGGACGTGCGCCTGCTGCAGTTCGTCAACCTCTCCAACGGCTGGCCTGAGGGTGACATGCAGGTGGGGAACCAGATTCAGTTCAATGCCGACACGGCCCAGCGCGTGGTGCTGTGCAACCTGAACGTGGAGTACAAGAAGAATGACCTCACTCAGTTGCTCTTCGGAACCCAGGTGGTGATAGAGTTCTCGCGCGAGAGCTGGAGCGCGCTCTATCAGTTGCAGGGCGACCAGTGGGTGGTTCCCGCCGAGCTGGCCTGCCACCTGGCCGACCTCACCCTGGGAGCCGCCCGCGGCATGCTCTCCGTCAAGAGTGAGGAGGCCGGCCTGCCCCGGCTCATCCTTCCCCTGCTGAATCCTCACCAGGTGGTGCGCGGCAACCTGCTCTTCCCCCGCCAGCGCTCGGCCTCCGAGGTGCCCCTGCCTCCCTCGGCCGGCAATGCCTGAGGCTTGGGCAGAACATCCCCACGGCCGCCGGCATGGACGCTGCGGTGGAGAGATGGGGGCAAGGTGCATGGTGCGGCTCCGGATTCCTGCAATCCGGGGCCGCGCGTGGTTTTCATTGGGGATGGAGAGGGGAAAACCGTGTTTGGGGAATGCGCGGATTTAGGAAATCCCGGTTCGTCCAGTCCGGGGAATGCGCGGATTGCTGCAATCCTGTCGCTTCCCAAAAAGTTTGGCTCCGGATTGCTGCAAT